>NZ_JBGDUQ010000012.1:0-149673 GCF_046552175.1 Salmonella sp. SAL00672
AAATACAAAACGCCCGATGATGTTCATCAGGCGTTTTACAGACAAAAAACTGTCAACCTATATCAGGACTAGTCAATGTATCCCCCCAAACCAAGGGGGGATGAGAACCACCGACCGGGGTTCGACAACTGGCGCAGCCAGTTGGACAGACCGGGCGCGCAGCGAACGGGCTGCCCGAAGGGCGAGCGCAGCGAGTCAATCCCCCCCTCACCGCCATATTCAAGTTGAGAGCCTGTACAGAAGTACGGGCTTTTTGCTTATATGTGACCCGTCGATTACCGGATGATGACGCAATTTACAAGCGCCTTGTCCGCCTACCGCGAGCACAACGCCATCAGGCTAACTATTAGCCGGCATAAAAAAACCGGGCGCTAAGGCCCGGTTTGTACGGCAGTGAAACGAAGATTAATGCGCGGCTTCCGGCTTGTGCTTTTGCGCACTCTGGAAGCCATACGTCAACGCATTTTTCTCTTTATCCAGCGCGACGGTGACCTGTCCGCCGTCAACCAGCGATCCAAACAGCAACTCATTGGCCAGCGGTTTTTTCAGGTTATCCTGAATCACACGTGCCATTGGTCGTGCGCCCATCGCCCGGTCATAGCCCTTTTCCGCCAGCCAGTCGCGCGCTTCCTGACTGACTTCCAGGGAGACGCCTTTCTGATCCAACTGAGCCTGCAACTCGACGATAAACTTATCGACAACCTGATGAATCACCTCGCCAGACAGATGATCGAACCAAATAATGTTGTCGAGACGGTTACGGAACTCCGGCGTAAACACTTTCTTGATCTCGCCCATCGCATCGGTACTGTTGTCCTGATGAATAAGACCAATAGATTTACGTTCGGTTTCTCGCACGCCGGCGTTGGTGGTCATCACCAGCACCACGTTGCGGAAATCCGCCTTACGGCCATTGTTATCGGTCAGCGTACCGTTATCCATCACCTGCAGCAGCAGGTTAAAGACATCCGGGTGCGCTTTTTCGATCTCATCCAGCAGCAGCACCGCATGAGGATGCTTAATCACCGCATCCGTCAGCAGCCCGCCCTGGTCGAAACCGACGTATCCCGGAGGCGCGCCGATCAAACGGCTCACCGTATGACGCTCCATATATTCAGACATATCGAAGCGCAACAGCTCAATACCCAGCGCTTTTGAAAGCTGTACCGTAACTTCAGTTTTCCCTACGCCAGTTGGCCCGGCGAACAAGAATGAGCCGACAGGTTTATGCTCATGGCCCAGACCCGCACGACTCATCTTAATAGCTTCGGTCAGCGCCTCAATCGCGTTATCCTGGCCGAAGACCAGCATTTTCAGACGATCGCCCAGGTTCTTCAGCGTATCGCGATCGCTCTGCGAGACGCTCTTTTCAGGAATTCGCGCAATTCGCGCCACTACGGACTCAATATCCGCCACGTTGACCGTTTTCTTACGTTTGCTCACCGGCATCAGACGCGCCCGAGCGCCCGCTTCGTCAATCACGTCAATGGCTTTATCCGGCAGATGGCGGTCATTGATATATTTTACCGCCAGCTCGACCGCCGCACGCACCGCTTTCGCGGTATAACGCACGTCGTGGTGCGCTTCGTACTTAGGTTTCAAGCCGTTGATAATTTGCACCGTCTCTTCCACCGAAGGCTCGGTAATATCAATTTTCTGGAAACGGCGCGCTAATGCGCGGTCTTTCTCAAAAATATTGCTGAATTCCTGATAGGTCGTTGAGCCGATCACCCGGATCTTGCCGCTGGAAAGCAGCGGTTTAATCAGATTTGCCGCATCCACCTGTCCGCCCGACGCCGCGCCAGCGCCGATAATGGTATGGATTTCATCGATAAACAGGATGCTGTTGGTATCCTGCTCAAGCTGTTTCAGCAACGCCTTAAACCGTTTTTCAAAATCACCACGGTATTTGGTGCCCGCCAGCAGCGAACCGATATCCAGAGAGTAAATGGTGCAATCGGCCATCACTTCCGGCACATCGCCCTGCACGATACGCCAGGCCAGCCCTTCGGCAATCGCCGTTTTGCCAACGCCGGATTCCCCCACCAGCAGCGGGTTATTTTTACGGCGACGACACAAGACCTGGATCGCGCGTTCCAGTTCTTTTTCACGACCAATCAGCGGATCGATGCCGCCCACGCGAGCAAGTTGGTTAAGATTCGTCGTGAAGTTTTCCATACGTTCCTCCCCGCCAGCTTGTTCGTCGCCAGTTGGCTGATTGCCGAGATCGGAAGATTGGCTCGGTTCGTCTTTTCGCGTCCCGTGAGAAATAAAGTTCACGATATCCAGACGGCTCACTTCATGCTTACGCAGTAGATAAGCCGCCTGTGATTCCTGTTCGCTAAAGATAGCCACCAGCACATTCGCGCCAGTCACTTCACTACGCCCGGAAGACTGAACATGGAAGACGGCACGTTGCAGGACACGCTGGAAACTTAACGTCGGCTGCGTATCACGCTCTTCTTCACTGGCAGGCAGTACGGGTGTGGTTTGTTCAATGAAGGCTTCGAGTTCCTGACGGAGCGCCACCAGATCCACGGAGCATGCTTCCAGCGCTTCGCGAGCCGATGGGTTGCTGAGCAGCGCCAGCAACAGATGCTCGACGGTCATAAACTCATGACGGTGCTCGCGCGCTCTGGCGAAAGCCATGTTTAAACTGAGTTCCAGTTCTTGATTGAGCATAGGCACCTCCCCCAATTTTTATACCTGCATTCAGGCTTTTTCCAGCGTACACAGCAACGGATGCTCGTTCTCCCTTGCATACTTGTTCACCATCGCCACTTTGGTTTCCGCCACCTCGGCGGTGAACACGCCGCAGATGGCTTTGCCTTGATAGTGAACTGCAAGCATCAATTGCGTTGCACGTTCTACATCATAAGAAAAGAATTTTTGTAACACGTCAATAACAAACTCCATCGGAGTGTAATCATCATTGACTAATATCACTTTATACATAGATGGCGGTTTTAGCGCGTCGCGCACGCTATCTTCCACCAACTGGTCAAAATCCAGCCAATCGTTCGTCTTACTCATTGTCAGTCGTCATTATCGGTTACGGTTGTCGGCAGGAAAATCTGCCGCTGACCAGAGTCTATGCACACAATCAATCTACCTCAATTGATAGATAACTAACATCTATCAGTACCATCCGCGACATCTGTCACATTCCCGGCAATAGCGTTAACTGCTTCAAATTTTTGATTCATTTTTACCCGATCCCCCCTGCCTGATGCTTGACGCCTCGCCTGATTTCTCTAAATTGTAATGTCGAGAGTTGGTGAGGTTTTGAACAGCCCCCACTCCGTCACCGGTTCATTCCATCTTACTTATATAAGATTTACGAAGGATGTCGAAGCATGGAAACGGGTACTGTAAAGTGGTTCAACAATGCCAAAGGGTTTGGTTTCATCTGCCCTGAAGGCGGCGGCGAGGATATTTTCGCCCATTATTCCACCATTCAAATGGATGGTTACAGAACGCTTAAAGCCGGACAGTCTGTCCGGTTTGATGTCCACCAGGGGCCAAAAGGCAATCACGCCAGCGTCATCGTGCCCATCGAAGCAGAGGCCGTTGCATAGCTCCTCTGTCTCATTGTGTACATCCAGGAGGCAAAATGCCAGCCCGATCGGCTGGCATTTTTATTTAACGCCAGTGCCTGATAGCGACACTGTTGCATCTTATCAGGCCGACAAATGACGTCAGCGAGATTACTCCCTTGCCAGCGCATCCACCGGGTCCAGTCGCGCCGCGTTTCTCGCCGGTAGCCAGCCAAACAGTATCCCGGTAAATGTCGAACATAAAAACGCGCTCGCCAGCGCAGTCAGTGAAAAACCGATCTCCCAGCCGGGCAGGAAAAGCTGTAGCATAAATGCGATGAACATCGACAAGCTAATCCCCAGCGCTCCACCAACCAGGCAAACCAGCACCGCTTCAATAAGAAACTGCTGTAGCACATCGCTGGCGCGCGCGCCTACCGCCATACGGATGCCGATTTCACGCGTTCGCTCGGTGACGGAAACCAGCATAATATTCATAACGCCGATGCCGCCGACAACCAGCGAAATGACGGCCACCAGCGTCAGAAATAACTGAAGAGTATAGGTGGTTTTTTCAGCCGTTTTCAGGACGCTGTCCATATTCCAGGTGAAGAAGTCTTTTTTACCGTGGCGTAAGGTGAGCAGGCGGGTAAGCTGCTGTTCAGCCTGATCGCTATCAACGCCATCTTTCACACGAACGGTGATCGAGTTAAGCCATGACTGACCCATTATGCGATCTGACATCGTGCTATAGGGCAACCAAATTTGCAACAGATTGCTATTGCCGTACATGGACGGTTTCTCTTCCGCCACGCCAATAACAATAACCGGCATATTACCCGCCAGCACCACTTCCCCTACGACATTCGCTTTATTTGGAAATAGCTGGCGTCGCGTGTTGGCATCCAGCACCACCACCTGCGCGCGATCCTGTTGCTGTACAGCATTGAAGGTGTTCCCCTCCCTAAAGGACATGCCGTAAACGTTAAAATAATCGCCACTGACGCCATTAGCATTTACGGCAATATCAATATTGCCATAGCGAAGACGTAAGCTCTTTGAAACGCTGGGCGTCGCAGAGTTAACCCACGGCTGTTTCTGAATAGCGACCAGATCGTCATATTTCAGCGCCTGTCGATACTGCGGGTTGTCGTCGCCGAAATCTTTGCCTGGATGAATATCAATCGTGTTAGTGCCCATAGCGCGGATATCCGCCAGTACCATCTGTTTTGCGGCGTCGCCGACCACCACAATCGACACCACCGACGCAATACCGATAATAATTCCCAGCATGGTCAGTAAAGTACGCATTTTGTTAGCGGCCATCGCTAACCACGCCATTGACAGCGCTTCGCGAAAGCTGCTGGCAAATTGCCGCCAGCCGGGAGCCGTATTAACTACGGCAGCGTCAACGCCCTGTTCGCGTTTCTTTTCCTCCGCGGGCGGATTATGGACAATCTTGCCATCGTGAATTTCAATAATCCGCTCCGCCTGGGCGGCAATCAGCGGATCGTGCGTCACAATGATCACCGTATGTCCGCGATCGCGCAGTTGGCGCAAAATTGCCATCACCTCTTCGCCGGAATGGCTATCCAGCGCGCCGGTCGGCTCATCCGCCAGAATCACTTGTCCGCCGTTCATCAGCGCGCGGGCAATACTGACACGCTGCTGCTGTCCGCCAGAAAGCTGTGAAGGTGGGTAATCGACGCGATCGCTTAATCCCAGCCGCAAAAGCAACTCTCTGGCGCGCGCCTGGCGTTTTTTGCGTTCAATGCCGGCGTAGACGGCGGGGATTTCAACATTTTGCGCTGCCGTTAAATGCGACAACAGATGGTAGCGCTGAAAGATAAAGCCAAAATGCTCACGCCGCAGCTGCGCCAGCGCGTCCGGGTCCAGCGTCGAGACGTCCCGCCCCGCCACCCGATAAGTGCCGCTGGTCGGTTTATCCAGGCACCCGAGGATATTCATCAGCGTTGATTTTCCAGAACCGGAAACGCCGACGATCGCCACCATCTCCCCGGCGTGGATTTGCAGGGAGATATCTTTCAACACCGCCACCTGCTCTTCTCCGGAGGGGTAGCTGCGACTCACATTGCGCAGTTCAAGCAATGCCGTCATGGCGTCGCTCCTGGCCTGCTCTCACCGATGATCACCTCATCGCCCGCTTCCAGACCTTTAACCACTTCCACGTCTGTATCGTTACGCTCGCCAATGACCACTTCGCGCTCACGTTTTTCGCCGTTACGCAACAGCGCCACTTTATAACGATTGCCGCCCACCGGTTCGCCAAGCGCGGCGAGAGGAATAATCAGTACATTTTTGACATCCATGAGTTGAATATAAACCTGTGCGGTCATATCAAGACGCAAGATTCTTTTGGGATTCGGCACTTCAAACCGGGCGTAATAAAAAATAGCGTCGTTGATCTTTTCCGGCGTCGGCAGAATATCTTTTAAAACGCCTTCATAGCGCGTTTGCGGATCGCCTGCAATGGTGAACCATGCTTTCTGCCCCGCCCGAAGATGGATCACGTCCGCTTCCGAGACCTGCGCTTTTACCAGCATGGTGCTCATATCCGCCAGCGTCAGAATATTGGGCGCCTGCTGAGCTGCAATCACCGTTTGTCCTTGCAGGGTAGTGATTTGCGTCACTTCCCCCGCCATGGGGGCGACAATACGGGTATATTCCAGGTTGGTTTTCGCGGTGTCCAACGAGGCCCGATTACGTTTGATCTGGGCATCTATGGTGCCAATACGCGCCTGTTTAACCGCCATCTCCGTCGCCGCGGTATCCAGATCCTGTTGCGATACCGCCTGAGTCTTAGCTAACTGCTGCTGGCGCGCCAGCGTAACCCGCGCCAGCTTTAACTCAGCGGCTGCCTGCTGACGCTCCGCGTTCAGCTCCATCAGGGTGGCCTCGACCTCTTTTATCTGGTTCTCCGCCTGATCTGGGTCAATCACGCCGAGTAGCTGATCTTTTTTAACGTTATCGCCAATGGAGACCAGCAGCGTTTTCAACTGGCCGCTCACCTGCGCGCCGACATCCACTTTACGCAACGCGTCCAGTTTTCCAGTCGCCAGTACACTCTGTTCAAGATCGCCTGGCCGCACGATTAATGTCTGATAAGTTGGCAGCGGGGCATTTATCATTCGCCAGCCAGCCATCCCCCCCACTAAAAGAATTAAAATAATGACCAGATAACGCTTTTTAAATTTCTTTCCCTTAGCACGCATAGAAACCCTGACGGCAAAATTTTAACCAGAAAGTAAACCGTATCTAAACAAACCTGACGCAATAAAGATAGCGCCGGCTGTATTGACGATTGGTTAATGTTTCCTGTGGTTCAATCTCGACAATCTTATGTCGCGGATTACGATCATGACACAGCTTACAGATAATACCTGGTACACTTCAGATTACATCTCTCCTTTACAATTATTTATTCGTCTGACGCGCGGGCAATTACAGCCAGGAAAATTCTGGCGTAAAGCCAGCTTTCGTCGCAAGTTTTTAATCCGCTCATTAGTCATGCCGCGTGCGACCAGCCAATTACTGACCAATCTCACCCAATGGCCGGAGTTAAATACGTTACTTGCTCGTCAGCCGCGTTTGCCTATTCGGCTACATCGTCCTTATATGGCTGTAAATATTAAACGCGATTTCGCCTTAGATGCGCTGTGTTTTCATTATCAACAGATGCGCCAACTTTTATCGCGGGAACAACAAGTTAGCTATTTAAGTCAGTATGGCCTGAATCTTGCTAAATTTGAAACTAAAACCGGCGAGTTGTTTCAACTTGATTTAGTCAGTCTGGTCTCACTGGATAAAGAAGGTGAAAGCACTATTGTTGTTCGCGACGCACAGTTACGTATTCTGGCAGAGATCACATTTACCCTGTGTCGCTTTAACCAACAACGCACACTATTTATCGGCGGATTACAGGGCGCGGCAAACGACGTCCCTCACGAAATTATCCAGCAGGCGACCAAAGCCTGCCATGGTCTTTTTCCCAAACGCATCGTGATGGAGGCTCTCTGTCAGTTTGCGCAAGTCTTTCAGGCAGAAAAGATTATAGCCGTGAGTAACGATGCGCACGTTTATCGTAGCTGGCGATACATGGATAAAAAGACGCAAATGCATGCCGACTATGACGCGTTTTGGGAATCGTTAGGCGGTGAAAGAATTAAAGGGAATTACTATACGCTGCCGCTGGCGATCGCCCGAAAAAGCGAAGCGGAGATCGCCAGTAAAAAACGGGCCGAGTATCGCCGCCGCTATGCGTTACTCGATAGCGTCGTCGAACAGGTTCCGGCCACATTCAAACGTTAATCCGCCCGGCCCCGCGCCAGCCAAACCACGCGCGAGAACATCTTTCTGAACAGCGGCGGCACGGCGTCAATTCCCCGCCGCCCGGCTTCCATCGCGACTTCAATCGCCAAATCCGGCTTTGACGAGCGGTGGATAGCTTTAGTGATAATTTTCCGGGTATTCATCGGCACATTAGGCGGAAGCTGCGCAACCCGGTGAAAAACATCGGCAAAGCCCTGACGATACATAAAATGTTCCATATCCAGCGCAGGCAGCGCCGTGAGATGTTCGCGTTCTTCTTCCCGATCGTTATTAAGCAGACTGCGGACCGTCGCGGCATATTTTTTCCCCGCTTCGTCGCCATCCACCAGGACATGCCACTCGATTCCCATACGGCGGGCGAACTTCACCAGCGGTTTCAGGCCAGACTGAGCAAACTCAATGACTTTAATGCCCTCCGCATCAAAATGATGTCCACACTGACGCGCCAGCTCATTAATAACCCAGGTTTCCGTCTCGCCTTCCACCAGTAGCCAGCAACGCGCAAACAGCGACGACGCGCGATTAAAGCGGATATGAAAGGCGATGCGCCGTCCATCTTCCGCGCTTAACCCGCCCGGGCCCAGACGCCAGGCGGCGACGCGGGAAGATTCGCGCACCAGCCGTACGACATGTTCCACCGGCGTTAGCGAAAGCAGTTCGCCTGAGTTGGTTGTCGCTATCCGCTGTAGCGGTAACAGATTGAGCAATTGCCAGGCGACTGAAAGCATAATGGGATGTAAACGGGTTTCCGGATCTTCCACCAGCAGTAATGGTCGCGCGTCTTTATGTAATCGCAGCGTCCCTTTCGCCTGTAACAGCGTGGAGAAAAGCCCCAGCAGGATCACCCGATGCGACCGGCTGCCCGGTTTGTCGATCATCCGATTAATAATATCCAGATAGCGCCAGCTACGCTGCTCATTTTGCGAACGTCGGCGCATGAGTCGGTGACGCGCCTGTCCTGCGCCCTGCTCTGAGAAATAGTGTTCAAGCAGTTGCACCATCGCGGACAGTCCCTGGCGAATCTGCCCGTCGGTTAAATTTTGCGGCCGGGTCGCCAGCTCACGCGCCAGAAAATCCAGCTGTCGGGCCGTGACTTCAACATCCGGCACATTGGGCACCGTACCGTTGCGAATACGTCGCATAAAGCGCGCATCGCGCAAACGTAGCACTGGCATCAGACGAACCAGGTGGCGCACCTGATCGTTAATATTTTCCACCGGCAATGGCTGCCCATCGCTATTGAGAAAACTGCGCAGCGTCATCACGCTGCCATCGGCGCCGCATTCGCCCTCTAGCCGATAAAAAATACGGTGAAAATCATCCTCGCAAGGCGACCAGCATGCTTCCAGCGCCCGATAACGACGTACCCGATGCCGCCCTGGCTGCGTTTCGCGAAAAGTCAGAATAATATGCAGGTGATGCTCGCGTCCTTTTATGTCGCCAGGCGGAAACCAGAAATCCTCACGGACAAAATGGTAGAGATCGAGTTCCGGCGACAATAACAGAGTCAGCGCATCCAGCAGGCTGGATTTGCCCCAGGCGTTTTCCCCAATCAGCACGTTGTTTTGCTCCAGCATCAACGATAGTCGGTTGATACCGCGAAATCCTACTATTTCAACGCGTTCGAGAATCATGCTTCCTCCAGAAAAACGTCACCACTCCATTAAACTCACCGCAGTATAACGGCAAATGCTTCCGGCTGGCGTGATATTCCCCCCTTTGCCTGGGGCAACTGTCTGATAAATGTACGGCTGACGGTGTCACTTTACTGATAGTCTGGAATTCGGTAGTGTCATGTGCGCTATTCAAACAATAAAAAAGGGCCCGGCTGTTCATGTTTTCAGGACTTTTAATCATTCTGGTTCCACTGATTGTGGGCTATCTCATTCCACTGCGACATAAAGCCGCATTACAACTCATTAACCGGCTACTGAGCTGGATCGTGTACCTTATTCTCTTTTTTATGGGAATAAGTCTGGCGTTTTTGGATAACCTCGCCAGTAATCTGGTGGCGATTTTTCATTATTCCGCCGTCAGTATTACGATTATTTTATTGTGTAATATCGCCGCCTTATTGTGGCTGGAACGTATCCTCCCGTGGCGTCACCATCATCAGCAGGAAAAACTGCCTTCGCGTATTGCCATGGCGCTGGAGTCGCTGCAACTGTGCGGCGTAGTGGTATTGGGGTTTGTCATCGGCCTGAGCGGACTCTCTGTTTTACAGCACGCCACCGAAGCCAGTGAATATACGCTGATCTTTTTATTGTTCCTGGTGGGGATTCAGCTACGAAATAGCGGCATGACCTTAAAGCAAATTGTGCTTAACCGCCGGGGAATGATGGTCGCGGTCGTTGTCGTGGCAAGCTCATTACTGGGCGGCGTGATTAATGCGTTTATCCTGGACTTACCGCTAAAAACCGCCATGGCGATGGCGTCAGGTTTCGGCTGGTACTCTCTTTCCGGTATTTTGCTGACGGAGTCGTTTGGACCGGTTATCGGCAGCGCGGCATTTTTTAACGATCTGGCCCGCGAGCTCTTAGCCATTATGCTTATTCCCGGCCTGGTTCGCCGCAGCCGCTCAACGGCGTTGGGCCTGTGCGGAGCGACCTCAATGGACTTTACGTTGCCGGTATTACAGCGCTCCGGCGGCGTAGAGATTGTTCCGGCGGCTATCGTACATGGCTTTATCCTCAGCCTGCTGGTACCCCTCTTAATGGCGTTCTTCTCGGCCTGATACCTCTTTGGCGGTAGGCATCTGCCGCCAAAATTGCGCTAAATCAATCTCCTTGCACATTATGGCAGAAATCCCTTTTATCCCTTTGTTCACAGGCATAATCTTAAACATGTATATTAAATATAACTTTAAAAGGTGTGACCATGTTTTGTGTGCAATGTGAACAAACCATCCGTACACCAGCCGGAAACGGCTGCTCCTACGCGCAGGGAATGTGCGGTAAAACGGCTGAAACGTCCGATCTGCAGGATCTGCTAATTGCGGCTTTGCAAGGTTTGTCTGCCTGGGCGGTGAAGGCCCGTGAATATGGCATCATTAATCACGACGTTGATAACTTTGCGCCGCGCGCGTTTTTCTCCACGCTGACCAACGTTAACTTCGACTCTCCGCGTATCGTCGGCTACGCCCGTGAAGCGATTGCCTTGCGTGAAGCGTTGAAAGCGCAGTGCCTGAGCGTGGATGCCAATGCGCATTGCGACAATCCGATGGCCGATCTGCAACTGGTTAGCGACGATCTGGGCGAACTGCAACGTCAGGCGGCGGAATTTACCCCGAATAAAGACAAAGCCGCCATTGGCGAGAACATCCTCGGCCTGCGTCTGCTGTGCCTGTACGGTCTGAAAGGCGCGGCAGCGTATATGGAGCACGCGCACGTTCTCGGTCAATACGACAACGACATTTACGCCCAGTACCACAAAATCATGGCCTGGCTCGGCACCTGGCCTGCTGATATGAACGCGCTGCTGGAGTGCGCAATGGAAATCGGCCAGATGAACTTCAAAGTGATGAGCATTCTGGATGCCGGTGAAACCACCAAATACGGTCACCCAACGCCGACTCAGGTCAACGTCAAAGCGACTGAAGGCAAGTGCATTCTGATCTCCGGTCACGATCTGAAAGATCTCTACAACCTGCTGGCGCAGACCGAAGGCACCGGCGTTAACGTCTACACTCACGGTGAAATGCTGCCCGCACATGGCTATCCGGAACTGCGTAAATTCAAGCATCTGGTCGGTAACTACGGCAGCGGCTGGCAGAATCAGCAGGTCGAATTCGCCCGCTTCCCTGGCCCAATCGTGATGACCTCTAACTGCATTATCGACCCGACCGTGGGCAGCTATGACGACCGTATCTGGACCCGTAGCATCGTCGGCTGGCCGGGCGTTAGCCATCTTGAAGGCGATGACTTCGGGCCGGTCATTGCCCAGGCGCAGCAGATGGCGGGCTTCCCGTACAGCGAAATTCCGCATCTTATCACCGTCGGTTTTGGCCGTCAGACCCTGCTCGGCGCTGCCGATACGCTCATCGATCTGGTCAGTCGTGAAAAACTGCGCCACATCTTCCTGGTCGGCGGCTGTGACGGCGCGCGCGGCGAGCGTAACTACTTTACCGATTTCGCCACCAGCGTGCCGGATGACTGCCTGATCCTGACTCTGGCGTGCGGTAAATACCGTTTCAACAAACTGGAGTTCGGCGACATCGAAGGGCTGCCGCGTCTGGTCGATGCCGGTCAGTGTAATGATGCTTACTCCGCGATTATCCTGGCGGTGACGCTGGCGGAAAAACTGGGCTGCGGCGTCAACGATCTGCCGCTATCGCTGGTGCTCTCCTGGTTTGAGCAGAAAGCGATCGTGATTCTGCTGACGCTGCTGTCATTAGGCGTGAAAAATATTGTCACCGGGCCGACCGCGCCGGGCTTCTTCACGCCGGATCTGCTGGCTATCCTCAACGAGAAGTTCGGTCTGCGTTCCGTGACCACCGTTGAAGAAGACATGAAGCAATTGCTGAGCGCGTAAGGAGGTCAATGATGACGATGCCAACCTCACAGTGCCCCTGGCGAATGCAGGTGCATCACATCCGTCAGGAGACGCCGGATGTATGGACAATTGCGCTATTATGCCATGACTACTACCCTTACCGCGCCGGGCAGTATGCGCTGGTGAGCGTGCGCAATTCAGCGGAAACGCTGCGCGCCTACACCCTTTCGTCTACGCCGGGCGTCAGTGAATATATTACGCTGACCGTTCGTCGGATTGACGATGGCACGGGTTCGCAGTGGTTGACCCATGACATCAAGCGCGGCGATTACATCTGGCTGTCTGATGCAATGGGCGATTTTACCTGTGACGATAAAACAGAAGATAAGTTTCTGCTGCTCGCCGCCGGTTGTGGCGTAACGCCAATCATGTCGATGCGTCGCTGGCTGGCGAAATACCGCCCGCAGGCCGACGTGCAGGTCATCTTTAACGTCCGTTCGCCGGATGATGTGATTTTTGCCGACGAGTGGCGACAGTATCCGGTCACGCTAGTGGCGGAAAATCATGCCACGGAAGGTTTTGTCGCGGGCCGTCTGACCACGGAATTGTTACAGAGCGTACCGGATTTGGCATCGCGCACCATCATGACCTGCGGCCCGGCGCCCTATATGGATTTCGTCGAACAGGGAGTGAAAGCGCTTGGCGTAACGCGCTTCTTTAAAGAGAAGTTCTTCACGCCGGTGGCGGAAACGGCAACCAGCGGCCTGAAATTCACCAAGCTACAGCCAGCGCAGGAATTTTATGCCCCGATCGGTACGACGCTGCTGGAGGCGCTGGAGAGTAATAAAGTACCGGTTGCCGCTGCCTGTCGGGCAGGTGTTTGCGGCTGCTGTAAAACCAAAGTCGTTTCCGGCGACTATACGGTGAGCAGCACCATGACGCTGAGCGAGGCGGAGATTGCCGAAGGTTACGTACTGGCCTGCTCCTGCCATCCGCAGGGCGATCTTGTTCTCGCATAATCGGTAAACGCTCCATTATAGGCCCGGTAAGCGCTAGCGCCACCGGGCGATTTACCACTCGCTTCATCCTTTCGCCCCTCTCTCCGCCAAAGAAAAACGTCATCGTCATCTTCAACTAAACTTGTAACCGTTATCACATTTAAGGAGATGGAGAACCATGAAACAAACCGTTGCTGCTTTTATCGCCAAAACGCTGGAACAGGCTGGCGTAAAACAAATCTGGGGCGTCACTGGCGACTCCCTGAACGGCCTGAGCGATAGTCTTAATCGTATGGGAACCATTGAATGGATGCCAACCCGCCACGAAGAGGTCGCCGCTTTCGCCGCCGGCGCACAAGCGCAGCTTACCGGCGAGCTGGCAGTGTGCGCCGGTTCATGTGGACCGGGCAACCTGCACCTGATCAATGGCCTGTTTGATTGCCACCGTAACCACGTCCCTGTTCTGGCGATCGCCGCCCATATTCCGTCCAGTGAAATCGGCAGCGGTTATTTCCAGGAGACCCACCCGCAGGAGTTGTTCCGTGAATGCAGCCACTATTGCGAGTTGGTTTCCAGCCCGGAGCAGATCCCGCAGGTACTCGCCATCGCCATGCGCAAAGCGGTGCTAAACCGCGGCGTCTCCGTGGTCGTACTTCCGGGTGACGTGGCGCTGAAACCTGCGCCTGAAAACGCCGTCACTCATTGGTACCATGCCCCGCACCCCGTCGTCACGCCGGCGGAGGAAGAGCTGAAAAAACTGGCGCAACTGCTGCGCTACTCCAGCAATATCGCATTGATGTGCGGTAGCGGCTGCGCGGGCGCGCATGAGGAGTTGGTCGCGTTGGCGGCAAAACTAAAAGCGCCAATCGTTCATGCCCTGCGCGGCAAAGAGCACGTTGAGTACGATAACCCTTATGATGTGGGAATGACCGGCCTGATTGGCTTTTCTTCTGGCTTCCACACCATGATGAACGCCGATACGCTGATCCTGCTCGGCACCCAGTTCCCCTACCGCGCCTTTTATCCGAGCGATGCCAAAATCATTCAGATTGACATCAACCCGGGCAGTATTGGCGCGCACAGCAAAGTCGACATGGCGCTGGTGGGCGATATTAAAGCCACGCTTCGCGCCCTGCTGCCGCTGGTGGAAGAAAAAAGCAATCGTAAATTCCTCGATAAAGCTCTGGAGCACTATCGGGACGCCCGTAAGGGACTTGATGACTTAGCCAAACTCAGCGATAAAGCCATCCATCCACAATATCTGGCGCAACAAATTAGCCATTTCGCCGCTGACGACGCTATTTTTACCTGCGATGTCGGCACGCCGACCGTCTGGGCGGCCCGCTATCTAAAAATGAACGGCAAGCGCCGCCTGCTGGGCTCGTTTAACCACGGGTCAATGGCCAACGCCATGCCACAGGCGCTCGGCGCTCAGGCCACCGCGCCGGGTCGGCAGGTTATCGCGATGTGCGGTGATGGCGGCTTCAGTATGCTGATGGGCGATTTTCTCTCGGTGGTACAAATGAAGCTGCCGATAAAAATCGTCGTCTTTAATAACAGCGTGCTGGGCTTTGTGGCGATGGAAATGAAAGCCGGCGGCTACCTTACCGACGGTACCGAACTGCACGACACCAATTTCGCGCGTATCGCCGAAGCCTGCGGCATTACCGGTATTCGCGTGGAAAAAGCCGCAGACGTGGACGGTGCGCTACAGCGCGCGTTTTCCATTGACGGCCCGGTACTGGTTGACGTGGTCGTGGCAAAAGAAGAGCTGGCGATCCCGCCGCAGATCAAACTGGAACAAGCGAAAGGCTTTAGCCTGTACATGCTACGCGCCATTATTAGCGGCCGCGGCGATGAAGTGATCGAACTGGCGAAAACGAACTGGCTAAGGTAAAACAGTGCACATCACCTTTTAAAATCCAGGGATGTGCCATGATTGATTTACGCAGTGATACCGTTACCCGACCGGGCCGCGCCATGCTCGAGGCGATGATGACCGCCCCGGTCGGGGACGACGTATACGGCGATGACCCTACTGTTAACGCCCTTCAGCGCTACGCCGCCGACCTTTCCGGTAAAGAAGCGGCGCTTTTTTTACCCACCGGCACCCAGGCCAATCTGGTCGCGCTGCTTAGCCATTGTGAACGCGGCGAAGAGTATATCGTCGGTCAGGGCGCGCATAATTATCTCTATGAAGCTGGCGGCGCGGCGGTGCTCGGCAGCATTCAGCCGCAGCCCATCGACGCCGCCGCGGACGGTACGCTGCCGCTGGAGAACGTGGCGGCGAAGATTAAAGCGGATGACATCCACTTCGCGCGTACGCGCTTGCTCAGTCTGGAAAATACGCATAACGGGAAAGTGCTGCCGCGCGCGTATCTGAAAGACGCCTGGACGTTTACCCGCGAACGTGGGCTGGCGCTGCACGTTGACGGCGCCCGAATTTTTAACGCGGTGGTTGCCTACGGCTGTGAGTTAAAAGAGATTACGCAGTATTGCGACTCTTTTACCATCTGCCTGTCAAAAGGTCTCGGAACGCCGGTCGGTTCGCTGCTGGTCGGTAACCGCGACTACATTAAACGCGCGACGCGCTGGCGTAAAATGGTCGGCGGCGGAATGCGTCAGGCCGGGATTCTGGCAGCGGCCGGACTGTATGCGCTGAAGCATAACGTGGCGCGTCTGCAAGAGGATCATGATAACGCCGCCTGGCTGGCGCAGCAGCTTCGGGAAGCGGGCGCGGAGGTCATGCGCCACGAAACGAATATGCTGTTTGTTCGCGTTGGCGAAGCACAGGCCGCCGCGCTTGGCGACTATTTGCGGGAACGGAATATCCTGATTAACGCCGCGCCGATTGTGCGTCTGGTGACGCATCTGGATGTCTCTCGCGAACAGCTTACCGACGTCGTCGCCCACTGGCGCGCCTTTTTAGCCCGCTAAGGAGAGCAACGTGGCGCAACGCATTCTGGTTCTCGGCGCCAGCGGCTATATCGGCCAGCACCTGGTCTTTGCGCTAAGTCAGCAAGGGCATCATGTGCGAGCGGCGGCGCGACGCATCGAACGTCTGGAAAAACAGCGCCTCGCCAACGTCAGTTGTCATAAGGTCGATCTGCACTGGCCGGAAAATTTACCCGCGCTGCTTCGCGACATTGATACCGTTTACTATCTGGTACACGGCATGGGCGAAGGCGGCGATTTTATCGCCCATGAGCGTCAGGCGGCGCTCAACGTGCGCGACGCGCTGCGCCAGACGCCGGTTAAACAACTTATTTTCCTCAGTTCATTGCAGGCGCCGACGCATGAGCAATCCGATCACCTGCGCGCCCGCCAGCTTACGGCTGACACGCTGCGCGACGCAGGCGTACCGGTGACGGAATTACGCGCCGGGATCATCGTCGGCGCAGGCTCCGCCGCCTTCGAAGTCATGCGCGACATGGTTTACAACCTGCCAATACTCACGCCGCCGCGCTGGGTGCGTTCGCGCACCACGCCCATCGCCCTGGAAAATTTACTCTACTACCTGGTCGGCTTACTGGAGCACCCTGCGCACGAGCATCGTATTCTGGAAGCCGCCGGGCCGCAGGTATTAAGTTATCAGCAGCAGTTTGAACGTTTTATGGCCGTCAGCGGTAAACGGCGTCCGCTGATCCCGGTGCCTTTTCCGACCCGCTGGATTTCGGTCTGGTTTTTAAACGTCATTACCTCCGTGCCGCCAACTACCGCAAAAGCGTTAATCCAGGGATTAAGGCACGATTTGCTGGCCGATGACGCCGCGTTAAAAAAGTTGATCCCCCAAACGCTTATCACCTTTGATGACGCCGTTCGCCGCACGCTGAAAGAAGAAGAAAAACTGGTGAACTCCAGCGACTGGGGCTACGACGCGCTGGCCTTCGCCCGCTGGCGTCCCGAATACGGCTATTTTCCAAAGCAGGCGGGCTTTACCGCGCAGACCCCGGCCAGCCTATCGGCGCTATGGCAGGTCGTAAATCGGCTGGGTGGCAAAGAGGGCTATTTTTTCGGCAATATTTTGTGGCAGACGCGCGCCGCGATGGACCGTCTGGTGGGGCATAAACTGGCGAAAGGCCGCCCGTCGCATACCTTGCTCAAGCCTGGCGATACGGTAGATAGCTGGAAAGTGATCATTGTCGAACCAGAAAAACAGCTCACGCTCTTGTTTGGCATGAAAGCGCCGGGCCTGGGGCAGCTTAGCTTCACGCTGCACGATAAAGGCCGCTACCGCGAAATTGACGTGCGCGCCTGGTGGCATCCACACGGAATGCCGGGCCTGATTTACTGGCTACTGATGATCCCGGCGCACCTGTTTATTTTCCGGGGAATGGCAAGGCGTATTGCCCGACTTGCAGAACAAATCACAGAAAAATGAGAAAAAGTTGCTGTATTCTTTCGTGTTTCCCATTGCATACCGACGTAATTCACGGAAGAATGCGCACGACGGTTTATTAAACACAGTGGATTGATATGAAGGTACTGGTTACCGGCGCCACCAGCGGCTTAGGTCGAAACGCGGTTGAATTTTTGCGCAATAAAGGCATCAGCGTCAGAGCGACGGGTCGCAATGAAGCGATGGGCAAGCTGCTTGAAAAAATGGGCGCGGAATTCGTCCATGCGGATTTAACCGAACTGGTCTCCTCGCAGGCTAAAGTGATGCTTGCCGGGATCGACACGTTGTGGCACTGCTCCAGCTTTACCTCGCCCTGGGGAACCCAACAGGCTTTCGATCTGGCGAATGTTCGCGCCACCCGCCGTCTGGGAGAATGGGCGGTCGCCTGGGGCGTGCGCAATTTTATTCATATCTCCTCTCCCTCGCTCTATTTTGATTACCACCATCACCGTGATATCAAAGAAGATTTCCGTCCGCATCGGTTTGCCAATGAGTTCGCCCGCAGCAAAGCCGCTGGCGAAGAGGTGATTAATCTGTTGGCGCAGGCCAATCCGCAAACACGTTTTACGGTATTGCGTCCGCAAAGCCTGTTTGGCCCGCACGATAAAGTATTTATCCCACGTCTGGCGCATATGATGCACCATTACGGTAGCGTCTTATTACCGCACGGGGGCAGCGCGCTGGTCGATATGACCTACTATGAAAATGCGATCCACGCCATGTGGCTGGCCAGCCAGCCGGGCTGCGATCATCTGCCTTCTGGCCGCGCTTATAACATCACTAACGGCGAAAACCGTACCTTACGCAGCATCGTACAAAAGTTAATTGATGAACTGACTATCGACTGCCGCATTCGCTCTGTGCCTTACCCGATGCTGGATATGATCGCCCGCAGTATGGAGCGCTTCGGCAAAAAATCCGCCAAAGAGCCCCCGCTAACGCATTACGGCGTGTCAAAACTGAATTTTGATTTTACGCTCGATACGACTCGCGCGCAGGACGAGCTGGGCTACCAGCCCATCGTCACGCTGGACGAAGGCATTGAGCGCACCGCCGCCTGGCTGCGCGATCACGGAAATTTACCGCGTTAATCCTGGCCGTACTTCTCCAGTAATGCTTCGGCAATCGCCTGCGTTTCGGCATCTGCGATACCGTTCCATTGCGCCGGACGGAAGTGCATCTGGAACGCCATAATCACCCGCTGCTGCTCGCGCGCCGTCATATCGGCTTTGACTTCATAGCCATAGCGCGAGAGTAACGCAAGCACCGTTGCGGTATCGACTGGCGTATACGGCGCGCGTCCAGCCAGATAAAACGCCACACGCTGGGCGTCAGGCCAGGCGCCAATCCCCTGCGCCGCCAGCTCGCGCCACGAGAAGCGCGGGCCGGGATCGTCTTTACGCTGCGGCGCGATATCCGCATGGGCCACCACATTCTGCGGTTTGATGTCATAGCGCGCGATAATGTCCTTCGCTAACGGAATCAATGCCTGAATTTGCGCGGATTCAAACGGCGCGAAAGATTTCACCCCGCCGGACATTCGCCAGCCGCGATTTTCCAGCTCAATGCCAATAGACGTATCATTGAGACGCGTGGCGCCTCGCCAGAAACTGACGCCCGCATGCCAGGCCTGATCCTGTTCCGGCACCAGTTGCCAGATGCGCGGTTTACCGCCATATAATGGCGGGGTTGCGGGAATCAGGTAATGCGAACTGACGTTGCGGCCCGTTAACGTCGCCAGCGAAACGTCAAAGTTTTCCGCCGTATAGTGAATCACCAGGACTTTAATGCGCGGATAGGCCGCCTGCGCCCGATGTCGGGTATCAAGCTGATATCCCTCTTTATCGATAATTCCTTTTTCGCTCGCGCAGCCTGTTAACAGCAACGCGAGACCCACCAGCCACAGTAGCGCTTTCATCGGCGCGTTTTCACCGCCGTTCCGCTGACGCTGACCATCAGCATACTGCCATCCTTGCCGACAGTTTCGTAATCAATATCGATGCCTACCACCGCATCGGCGCCCAACGCTTTAGCCTGCTCGCCAAGTTCCTGAAAAGCGATTTCACGCGCTTTACGCAGCTCTTTCTCATACGCGCCGGAACGTCCGCCGACGATATCCCGAATGCCGGCGAAAAAATCGCGGAAAATATTGGCGCCTAAAATGGCTTCGCCCGTCACCACACCGCAATACTCCACGATGCTTTGTCCTTCCAGCGTTGGGGTTGTTGAAAACTGCATAGTGAATCTCCCGGGTTAGCTAAGCACACGATCTCAAACGCATTATCAAGCTGATACGCTATCATTGAAAGGATATAATTGATTATCGTAGATCGGTTTTTGCTCGATCGCCTATAAGGAAATCATCATGCGCTATTCTAAACTCTCTTTGCTCATCCCGTGCGCGCTTCTGCTTAGCGCCTGTACGACCGTCACTCCCGCCTACAAAGATAATGGCCCGCGTATCGGCGCGTGTGTGGAAGGCGGCCCGGACAGCGTGGCTCAACAATTTTACGACTACCGTATTCAACACCACAGCAATGATATCGCCGCGCTTCGCCCCTACTTGAGTGATAACCTGGCGAAATTGTTGACCGACGCCAGCCGCGATACGGAGCACCGCCAGTTGATGAGCGGCGATCTGTTCTCCAGCCGCGCTACGCTGCCGGATAGCGCCAACGTCGCCAGCGCATCAACCATTCCGAACCGAGATGCGCGCAACATTCCTCTGCGGGTAGCGTTAAAACAGGGCGATCAAAGCTGGCAGGATGAAGTGCTTATGATTCACGAAGGCTCATGCTGGGTGATTGACGACGTTCGCTATCTGGGCGGAGATGTCCATGCCCCTGCCGGTACGCTGCGCCAGTCAATAGAAAACCGTTAACAGCCAGTATTCCCCCGCTTTTGCACCCATAACCCCGTAAATTGTCTGGCATTCTGCCCGGGATGCCGACAATTCTTCTTACCTACTATTCCTCCTGCTATTTTGTGCTATGTTTAGGGAAGAATGTGGGATATATTTAACTTTTAACGCATAAATATTGCATAACTATTCTGCGAAAGGTACTATCTGCGGCTTCAATAGCTATCAGACTGCCTGTATACGAGTGTCAATGAGTATTCAATTAAACGGCATTAATTGCTTTTACGGCGCGCATCAGGCGCTGTTCGATATCACGCTGGATTGCCCCGAAGGCGAAACGCTGGTGTTGCTTGGCCCAAGCGGGGCGGGTAAAAGTTCGCTGCTGCGTGTACTCAATCTGCTTGAGATGCCGCGCTCCGGCACTCTGACTATCGCCGGGAACCATTTTGACTTTACGAAAACGCCGTCCGATAAGGCGATTCGTGAGCTACGTCAAAATGTCGGAATGGTCTTTCAGCAATATAATCTTTGGCCGCATCTCACCGTTGTGCAGAATCTGATTGAAGCGCCCTGCCGCGTACTGGGTCTGACAAAAGATCAGGCGCTGGCGCGCGCAGAAAAGCTGCTGGAGCGTCTACGTCTGAAGCCCTATAGCGATCGTTATCCGTTGCACCTTTCCGGCGGTCAGCAGCAGCGCGTCGCGATTGCCCGCGCGCTGATGATGGAGCCGCAGGTGCTGCTGTTTGATGAACCGACCGCCGCGCTGGACCCGGAAATTACCGCTCAAATCGTCAGCATTATTCATGAGCTGGCGGAAACGAACATTACTCAGGTGATCGTTACGCATGAAGTCGAAGTGGCGCGTAAGACCGCCAGTCGTGTGATTTATATGGAAAATGGTCACATCGTCGAGCACGGTGATGCGGGTTGCTTTGCCCACCCTCAGACCGAAGCGTTCAAAAACTATCTCTCTCACTAAGATTCGGGACAATGACAATGAAAAAAGTTCTGATTGCCGCGCTAATTGCAGGCTTTAGCCTTTCCGCTACAGCAGCCCAGACCATTCGTTTTGCGACCGAAGCGTCCTATCCGCCGTTCGAATCGATGGATGCTAATAACAAGATTGTCGGCTTTGACGTCGACCTGGCCAACGCGCTATGTAAAGAGATCAACGCCTCCTGTACCTTTACCAATCAGGCGTTCGACAGCCTGATCCCCAGCCTGAAATTCCGCCGCTTCGACGCTGTAATGGCGGGAATGGATATCACGCCGGAACGTGAAAAGCAGGTGCTGTTTACCACGCCATATTACGACAACTCCGCGCTGTTCGTGGGTCAGCAGGGCAAATACACCAGCGTTGATCAACTGAAAGGCAAGAAAGTCGGCGTACAGAACGGTACGACGCACCAGAAATTCATCATGGATAAGCATCCGGAAATCACCACCGTACCGTATGACAGCTATCAGAACGCGAAGCTGGATCTACAAAATGGCCGTATCGACGCTGTTTTCGGCGACACGGCGGTCGTGACCGAATGGCTGAAAGCCAATCCTAAGCTGGCGCCGGTCGGCGATAAAGTCACCGATAAAGATTATTTCGGCACCGGCCTGGGTATCGCGGTACGTCAGGGCAACACCGAGCTGCAGCAGAAATTCAATACTGCGCTGGAAAAAGTGAAGAAAGATGGGACTTACGAGACCATCTATAACAAATGGTTCCAGAAGTAATCTTTGATGAACGAATTTTTTCCTTTAGCAAGCGCCGCCGGGATGACCGTCGGCCTTGCCGTCTGCGCGTTGATCATTGGCCTCGCGTTAGCCATGTTCTTTGCCGTCTGGGAGTCCGTAAAATGGCGCCCGATTGCCTGGATAGGCTCCGCGCTGGTCACTATTTTGCGCGGCCTGCCGGAAATTCTGGTGGTGCTGTTTATCTATTTCGGCTCCTCGCAACTCCTGCTTACGCTGTCTGACGGGTTTACCCTCCATCTCGGCTTTACGCAGATCCCGGTGCAAATGGAGATTGAGAACTTTGACGTCAGTCCGTTCCTGTGCGGCGTGATTGCGTTGTCCCTGCTGTATGCGGCCTATGCGTCGCAGACGCTACGCGGCGCGCTGAAAGCCGTTCCGTCTGGTCAGTGGGAGTCGGGTCAGGCACTGGGATTATCAAAGACGGCGATTTTTTTCCGTCTGGTGATGCCGCAGATGTGGCGTCACGCCCTGCCAGGGCTGGGTAATCAGTGGCTGGTGTTGCTAAAAGATACGGCTCTGGTCAGCCTTATCAGCGTTAACGATCTGATGTTGCAGACCAAAAGTATTGCCACACGCACCCAGGAACCGTTTAACTGGTACATTATTGCGGCGGCTATTTACCTGGTCATTACGCTGATCAGTCAGTACATTCTCAAACGCATAGACCTGCGCGCGACACGTTTTGAGCGGAGGCCGGACTAATGCTTGAGTATTTACCTGAACTGCTAAAAGGGCTACACACCAGCCTGACGCTGACCGTGGCTTCTATTGCCGTCGCTTTGGTGCTGGCGTTAGTTTTTACCATCATCCTGACGCTAAAAACGCCGTTCGTGGTGTGGCTGGTGCGCGGCTATATCACGTTGTTTACCGGTACGCCGTTGTTGGTGCAAATTTTCCTGATCTACTACGGACCCGGTCAATTCCCGACACTGCAAGAGTATCCGCTACTCTGGCATCTACTGTCTGAACCGTGGCTGTGCGCACTGATCGCGTTGTCGCTAAACAGCGCCGCTTATACCACGCAGCTATTTTATGGCGCGATTCGCGCGATTCCGGAAGGTCAGTGGCAGTCCTGCGGCGCGCTGGGGATGAGTAAGAAAGATACGCTGGCGATTTTGTTGCCCTATGCGTTTAAACGCGCCCTCTCCTCCTATTCTAATGAGGTGGTACTGGTCTTCAAAAGTACCTCGCTGGCCTATACCATCACCTTGATGGAAGTCATGGGGTACAGTCAGTTGCTCTATGGTCGTACCTACGATGTGGTGGTATTTGGCGCGGCAGGCGTAATTTACCTAGTCGTCAACGGTCTATTGACGCTGATGATGCGTTTGATTGAGCGTAAAGCCCTGGCGTTTGAGCGGCGCAATTAACCCGGCAGGATAAGGCATTCTCGCCGCCGTTCGACAATGATCAGATGGCGCTGCGCTTATCAAACCTACGATGCATAATTTTGAATAAATCTGACGGACAAGTGGTTAACTTGTCCGTCTTTTTTTATCCATTTCAAAATATTTAATCATTTTTATTGCATACAAATTCAATTAATGGCATTGTAAATCTATGCCGCAGACACGGCGCATAATCATAAGATTACGGGAGTGACATCATGAAAAAGTTAGTTCTGGCTGCATTACTCGCCTCTTTCGCCACTGGCAGCATCGCCGCTGAAAAAATCAATTTCGGGGTTTCCGCCACCTATCCCCCGTTTGAATCCCTGGATGCGAGTAATAAAATTGTGGGCTTCGATATCGATCTGGCAACCGCATTATGTAAGCAAATGCAGGCAGAATGTACTTTTACCAATCATGCTTTCGATAGTCTTATCCCGGCGCTGAAATTCAGAAAATATGATGCCGTCATTTCCGGAATGGACATTACCCCGGAGCGCAGTAAGCAGGTCGCCTTTAGCAATCCCTATTATGCGAACTCCGCGCTGGTGATTGCCAAAAAAGACACCTATAAAACCTTTACCGATCTAAAAGGTAAGCGTATCGGTATGGAAAATGGCACCACGCATCAAAAATATCTCCAGGATAAACATCCGGAGGTCAAAACCGTGGCCTACGACAGCTACCAGAATGCGATTATCGACCTGAAAAATGGCCGTATTGACGGCGTCTTTGGCGATACCGCAGTGGTCAATGAGTGGCTGAAAACGAATCCGCAACTGGGTCCGGCAACAGAGAAAGTGACCGATCCGCAATACTTCGGTACCGGACTTGGCATCGCGGTGCGCCCGGACAATAAGGCGTTGCTGGAAAAACTGAATAATGCGCTGGCCGCCATTAAAGCGGACGGCACTTATCAGAAAATCAGCGATCAGTGGTTCCCGCAGTAAGACGTATGTGATTAGCCCACCGTGTTGCGAAATGGCAGTATAAATACCTTATTCAGCCCACGGGCCGCCATCGGAAACTATCCAGGCCTGATAAGCGCAGCGCCATTGAGCATTCTACAGTTTGTCATCAGTCTCAAACGCCTGCATCAACAGGCGATTCGGACTAATACTTGCCGGGTGACGCTAACGCGCACCCGGCTTACAACATTGTTACGTTTTTAGACAACATCCAGACCCAGACGGCGATACTGCTCCGCCGGAGCATCATTTTCTTTCATCAAACGGATAAGTAAGTTGATCATCCTTGCTTCGATGGCCTCATCATGAATAGGATGTTGCTGCTGCGGATCGTCTCTGAGATCAAACAAGAGATGACCAAAGCTATTCACACCTTTATATTTTTCCCTGGCCGGAATACGTAATACCTGAAGCCCTTTAGTAAAGTTAAACGGAGGTGCCAGAGATAATTTTCCCAGTTCATCCACGTCATAACGCGCATTCATCTTGATCGGCATTAACGTGTAGTTCGCAATGTCATGCTCACGCCCCGGCTGCGCGGCCCGCATATAAACATAGCGTCCGTCGGTAACATTAACATGTCCGCTAAACACGCCAAACAGCGCGCCTTCCCTGACGGGTTCATCACTGGCAATGACTTTCGCCAGCGGTTGGCCCTGCATATCTGCGGGAATAGGTTGCTGAAAATAATCCAGTAGCGTTGGCGCCCAGTCAATCATCTGCACCAGCGACTGCCGTCGCGCTCCGCATACCGCGCTGCGCGGGTCCCAGATAAACAGCGGGTTATTCGCCACCTCGTTATAATAGGGCATTTGATTTTTAGCCCACCAACCGTGCTCCCCCAGCAAGAAGCCGTGATCGGTACCGACAATCAGCATCGTATCGCGCCAGAGATCGTGTTCATCCATCAGATCAAGGATACGTCCCAGATTGCGGTCGCACATGGAAACCAGGGCCCGATAACGACAGCGAATATGCGCTATCGCCTCCTCGCTTTCACTGACTTTGCCGCGCGGCCAGTCATAATGCGGGCCTTGCCACTCATCGTCATAGAGCGATAAATATTCCTCGGTGGTATAAAACGGCTCATGCGGATCGAACGTCTCAACCTGCAATAACCAGTTATCTTCGGCATGATTTTTATGGATAAAATCGTACCCGGCGTCAAAAACTTTCGTCTGGGGAAAATCGGCTTCCTGCTGGATGTATTCGCGGTTCGCCCAGTCATGACGCCATAGCCCGGAAACGCCGCCTCCGGTTTGTTTTTGTGGAACGCGCAGTACTTCCGGAATGGGCGGCTCGCCAACGCTCGCCTTCCAGTGATCGCCCTCCTGACCGCGTACTACGTCCCAGGAGCTATAGCGGTTATGGTAGTTACCGCCGCCGTCTTCCCAGTAATGCAGATGATCGCTGATAAGATGGGTGTAGATCCCCGCTTTTTTCAATAATTCCGGCATGGAATCATCAAAGGGTTCCAGCGGCCCCCACTCACGATGCAGGAAATTATAGCGCCCGGTGTGCAGTTCCCGACGGGCTGGCATACAGGGCATACTGCCGACATAACTATTGTCAAAGGTGGCGGCATGTGCCGCCAGGCGTTGAAAGTTAGGCGCTTTCGTTAGCAAATCACCATAGGGCGGCAAATAGTTTTTATTCAGACTGTCAAACAGCAGAATAATCGCTTTCATGACTCACCCTCATTTGTTGAGCAGGTGCGGAAAATTTTTCTCTACCACATCGTAAATCTGTTTGCCTATTGATTCGCCATCCATGATATTTTCAATGGGAATGAGATATTGTCCGTGTTTAGGATCGAGGCTAACAACATCAAGCAATTTTTTCGAAATCGCATAAATATCTGCCCAGTCGGTAAATCCACCGACCTCTCCCGCTGCCGTATGCTCCATATCAAAAGAGAAGTCATATTTTGCTAACGCTTTTTTAACAACAGTCTGTAACATTACGCTACTGCCTACACCATAACCGCATACGAATAAAATATTTACAGAATCTTTCATAATAAAATCCTTTATATAAACCGAATCAATTAAATGGAATAAGGACCAAGATGGAACGTTGAAGCAATAAATTTCAGTAATTCACAAATTGCAGGCCACAGAGTCGCCCAGTCAAATATTCCCGTCCAGCCCACACCTTCTTTTGCCAGCCCGGTTAAAGGAATGGCCCATACCGTACCGAAAGTCTGAATAATCCCTAACAGGAAAGTACAAATAATAACGGAACGATATCCCCCCATTCGGTTGGCTAATACGCCGATGGGACCGCCGGAAAAGAAGAGCGGAACAAAACCAGGCAATACCATAATAGGGCTATGGATGAGCAGCAGAATGCCCATGGAAAAAATCGTGCCGAAGGTACAAAAGACGAATCCCAGCGTGGCCGCGTTCGGCGAAAAAGGTAATAAAGCAGCAACATCCACAGCCGGTATGGCGTTAGGAATAAAACGATCCTGCCATCCTTTAAACGAACCGTTAATTTCGCCTACCATCATCCGCACGCCCTGCAGCAAGATGACCATATACATAGAGAATTGCAGGCCCAGATTGATAATATAGATATACCAGGGTTTGCCTTTCGCCATTAACTGTACGTTATCGATCCCTGTCGCCAATAGAAAACCGCCAACGAAGAGCGTCATCACAATGGCGATTGCCGTCACGTTGTGGTTAAAAATGGCTAACCAACCGGGAAGTTTCAGGTTTTCGGCGTCATGCTTTTCCGGATCGCCGAATTTATGCGCGAATTTCGAGAAAAACCACAGTCCCAGCATCTGGTTATGCGCAATGGTAAAACCGGCGTTATTGGTCACTTTGGCGATGGGTTTAACAATAAGCGTAGTTGAAAACGCCCAAAAGACCCCGGTCAATACCCCGGCAATTACAATGGATTGTACCCAACCGAACCCCAGCCAGAAGACGATTAACCATAGTACTGCCTGTGAATGAGAGACCCCGGTATTACCGGTAAGAAATATACCTTTTGCGCCGGTATAACGGCCAAATAAAACTAATAACAGGTTAGTAAAAAACGCCAGTACAAAAACGTATCCTACATAGCCGAAATTATCGCCCAGCGCTATTTGCGTCGCGGCTTTCATGGCGTATGAATCCATTAAGTATCCATGCACGCCATAAGCCTTGCTGACTGCCTCTGCAACCGGTTTAAAAGTGGCTGAAAATTGAAAGCCGCCAAATAACACCATCATCAAACCGACCATCGCGCTGATCATACCGGTGATAATTTTTATAGGCGTCTTTTTATCCAGCGCATAGCCAACACCGACTAATATCCCAATTAATATTGCCGGTTCAGTTAAAAACGTTTGAATAACATCTATAAATTTGGCAAACATCGTCTGAACGCCCTCCATAAGCGTGCCTATTCGTTGTCATGATTGACCCCTTTACTGACGTTACGTATTGCTTCGCTGATGCTATTGAAAGTTACCCGATAAACCACCTTGTCTGATTTTGCCTTACACGCACTGTAATAATCAAAAGTAGTCATTAAAAGATTTAAAGTGATTATTTGTGATTTGATTTGCAAAAATAGGGTAATATATAAATACAACCAATTGAATTAAATAATCAATTGATTGTATTTATTATTTTTATGAAATAGTTAAGGGATAAAAATAAATATTGTGAATAGATTATATTGACCTGCGCAGTAACGTTAAAACCTCATAATGCGCGGTATGCGGGAACATATCGAAAAGCTGAACACGTTGAATACGGTAGTTCGGCAGATGACGAATATCCTGCGCCATCGTCTGCGCGTTACAGCTCGAATAAATGATAAAACGCGGCGCCATTTGTGCAAGGTAATCGCACAACGGCTTGCCAATGCCGCGGCGGGGAGGATTCACCAACACCAGGTCGGGCGTTTCGCCTTGTGCGGTGGCGAATTGGGTGGAATCCAGCGCCTGGAAATGAAGGCGGGTCAATCCCAGCTCGGCAGCGGATTGCTTCGCGCAGGCAATCGCCTCCGGCGCGATCTCAATACCGGTTAATTGCATCTGCGGCGTCGCGCAGTGCAGGCCGAATCCGCCCACTCCGCAAAAAAGATCCCACATATGGCGTACCGGCAGTTGCCCTACCCAGTCGCGCGCCGTTGCATATAATCGGCTGGCGACCGTAGGGTTGGTCTGAAAGAAACTTTGCGGACGAATCCACAGCGGCACATCGTTAAAACGTTCCGCCAGCGCCTGCTGATCCGTCAGGTAGATTTCCGTCTCCCCTTCCATAATCGCCATATGTACCGGCTGGATATTCGCGGTGATCACTCTGAGCTGCGGCAGTTGCGCGCGCAGCCACGGTAACGCCGCGCGCAGTTGCGTAAGTTTGGTTTCTGAACGCAACACGAAGCGTAGCATCATACCGCCATCGAACTGACTTTCCGTCAGCAACAGGTATTTCAGTTCGCCGCGTTTTCGCGCCACGTTATAAGGCGTGAGTCCGGCACGGGCAATAAAAGGTTTTAGCGCGCTGAATACGGGGGCAAAGGAGGCGGGATACAGCGGGCAACCGCAAAGATCGACCGGCGTACCGTCGCGATGCAGCATCCCGAAGAGCGGTTTTTCTACACTACCGCTCACGACCATTTTCGCTTTGTTGCGGAAATGCTGTTCCGGGCCTCCAGTCGGCGCGCACCACTGTTCAACAGGCAGCCCGGCGAGCAAACGATGTAAATCGGCTGTTTTTGCGGAAAGTTGTTCGTTAACCGACTGCGTAATCCATTGACAGGAACGGCAGCGACCCGCGTCATAGAGTGCGCACTGCATACCAAAAAACCTTCATATTATCCGGGGCGACGATTATACACATTATTGCAGCCGGAAGAACCGACGGCTGGGAGCGGGAATAAACAGCAGAAACAGAATTAAAAGATCGGGGAGTTTTTGCATGACCAGGGAATGCAGGATATCACGCTTCGATTCTCCCGCGATGCTAAACAACTCCGGATACCCGTAGCCTAACGACGCCGCCCACAGATATCCGCTCACAATAATTTGTGTCGCCAGGTACACCCAGCGCGCCCAGCTACGGCCTTTCACCAGCGAAAACGCACAATAAATTTCAATAAAGACCAGCACTAAGCTGGCCAGAAAGACCAGGGTTAAGCTCCACGTCTGCACGCTGCGATGAATAAACTCGCCCATCCCGCGTATGCCGAGGGTATTCATAATCATCAGCACATCGAGACCGCGAATCAAAATAATCGCCATAGCCGCAACCTGCACCAGCGTAGGCACATTTAAACGGGCATGTGATGAGGTTGATTGCTTTATAAATCCCAATGAATGTCTTCCCTGAAAATGATGCCGCGACTCGCGCGGCAACGCATTGCCATAGTGGAAGATTTTAGTGGCTTCAGCCGCGTCTTGCACGCTGGATATCGCGAATCCGCTGTTTTTCCGCTCGCGCCATCAGGTACCAGGCAATAAATCCGATGATTCCTACCACGCCGAGGATTAACGTCGCCAGCGCGTTGATTTCCGGGTTCACACCCATGCGCACGCTGGAGAAAACCAGCATCGGTAGCGTGGTGGCACCGGGACCGGAAACGAAGCTGGCAATCACCAGATCGTCAAGGGAAAGCGTAAAGGCCAACAGCCAGCCCGAGATCACCGCTGGCATGATCATCGGTAACGTAATGACGAAAAAGACCTTCAACGGCGCCGCGCCAAGATCCATCGCCGCCTCTTCAATCGAACGATCCAGTTCGCGTAATCGCGAAGCGATCACCACTGCCACATAGGCGGTACAGAAAGTGACGTGCGCCAACCAGATGGTCAGCATCCCGCGATCGGAGGGCCAGCCGATAGCATGACCGAGCGCGACAAACAGCAGCAGCAGCGACAGCCCGGTAATCACATCCGGCATCACCAGCGGCGCGGTGATCATAAACGCAAAGCCGTTTGCGCCGCGAAATCGTCCAAATCGCACCATCACCACCGCAGCAATAGTACCGAGCACCACCGCCATCGTCGCCGCACAGGCGGCAATTGTCAGGCTTAGTCCCACTGCGCTCATCATGGCGGTATCCCGAAAGAGCTCGCCATACCAGCGCGTCGACCATCCCGCCCACACCGTCACCAGCTTCGAACTGTTAAACGAGTAAATCACCAACATTAACATCGGCGCATAGAGAAAAGTAAACCCCAGCACCAGAATCAGAATGCGCCAGGGCGAGCGAACGACCGGTAAGTTATTCATCCATGCTCCCCCACACTTTTTTGCTGATGTTTATGGAACCACATGATCGGTACTATCAGCAGCAGCAACATAATAATGGCGACCGCAGAAGCCACCGGCCAGTCGCGGTTATTGAAAAACTCCTGCCACAGGACGCGACCAATCATGATACTGTCCGGCCCGCCAAGCAGTTCCGGGATCACAAACTCGCCCACCGCCGGGATAAAAACCAGCATCGAGCCGGCGATGATTCCGCCTTTGGTGAGCGGGACAATGATGCTAAAAAATGTTTTCAGCGGTCGGGCGCCGAGATCCAGCGACGCTTCCACCAGCGAATAATCAATACGCGTTAATGCGGTATAAATGGGCAGAACCATAAACGGCAGATACGCATAAACAATGCCGATATAGACGGCCAGGTTAGTGTGCAGGATCGTCAGCGGCTGATCGATAACCCCTAGCCACAGCAACACATTGTTCAGCACGCCGTTGTTTTTCAAAATGCCCATCCAGGCATAGACGCGTATTAAAAAAGACGTCCACGAGGGCAGGATCACCAACAGCAGCAGGATATTGCGCGTGGAGGGCTTGCTGTGCGCCACCGCCCACGCCAGCGGGTAGCCCAACAGCAGGCAGCAGATTGTGGAAATACCGGCAATTTGTAACGATTGCAGATAGGCTTCGAAATAGAGCGGATCGTCGGTCAGTTGCAAAAAATTGCCGAGGTTGAGCGTAATCGACAACTGACCGTCAGCCCATTCCAGCAGATCGGTATACGGCGGGATCGCCCGCGCCATTTCCGCCAGGCTTATCTTAAAGACGATAAGAAACGGCAGTAAAAACAGCAGAATGAGCCAAATATAGGGCAAAGCAATAACCAGCTTACGCCCATGTTTCATTTGCATTCGCGCCAACCATAGCGCCGCGCCGCCAGGTTTACTGATGCGTGCCGGAGGTTCAAGTGTGCTCATGTTTCCCCCTTATACCGTCAGGACCACGCAGCTATCCGCTTCCCAGCACAAACGCACTTCATCGCCCCAGGTCGGTAACCCTTTCCGGTAACGGTGCGCATTCTGCAGTTGAGCGCTGATCATCTGCCCGCTTTTTAGCCGCACATGATAAATAGACAGATCGCCGAGATACGCAATATGCGCCACTTCGCCGACGGCGAAATTATAGCCATCGGCAGGCGGCGACTCACACAGCATGATTTTTTCCGGACGTAGCGCCACATATACCGGCACATTATCAACGACAGAGGCATCCGCATCGACTTTTAACGGATGAACCAAACCGGGCGCGTCAATGACCAGACCGTCCTCTTCACGCGCTTTCAGTAAGCCCTCAAAAACATTTACCGATCCGATAAATTCGGCGCTATAGCGGGTCGTCGGATGCTCGTAAATCTCCTCCGGTTCGCCAATTTGCACAAATTTTCCACGGTTCATGATGGCAATGCGCCCCGCCATCGTCATCGCTTCTTCCTGATCGTGCGTCACCATGACGCAGGTCACGCCGACGCGCTCAAGGATATCCACCACTTCAAGCTGCATCCGGTCGCGTAATTTTTTATCCAGCGCGCCCATCGGTTCATCCAACAAGAGCAGTTTAGGACGTTTCGCCAGGCTGCGCGCCAGGGCCACGCGCTGGCGCTGACCGCCGGAAAGCTGATGCGGCTTACGTTTTGCAAACTCCTGCATGTGCACCAGACCCAGCATCTCATTGACGCGGCTGGTAATCTCCGCCTTCGGCAGTTTGTCCTGCTTCAGACCAAAAGCGATGTTCTGCTCTACCGTCATATGCGGAAACAACGCATAGGACTGAAACATCATATTAATCGGACGCTGATACGGCGGAACATGCGCCAGATCGACGCCGTCGAGCATAATTTGCCCGCTGCTCGGCGGTTCAAAACCTGCCAGCATCCGTAGCAGAGTCGATTTTCCACAACCTGACGCGCCCAGCAGGGCAAAAATCTCGCCTTTATAGATAGTCAGACTGACATCATCGACAGCATGTTGCCCGTCGAATGACTTCGTCAGGTTGCGAATTTCCAGAAGCGGCGTCAGCGCTTTACGGGTTTTCACCTGCGGGCGGTGGGGGACATCATTCACAAGGCGCTCTCCGGCATAACACAATCAAACGATACAAACGGTGGAATGCCCGATAGCGCACGCTTATCAGGCCATACCGTTAATAAATTACTTACCGCTTTTCACCTTCGTCCATGCGCGGGTGCGGACGCGATCGATCTTCGGCTCCTGCACTTTCAGGGTAAACAACTTGGCCCGCACATCCGCCGGCGGATAAATTCCCGGGTTATCGCGCACCTGCTGGCTGACCAGCGCCGTCGCCTCTTTATTCGCATTGGCGTAGAAAACGTGATCGGAAATATGGGCAATCACATCAGGGCGCAGCAGATAATTAAGGAACTGGTAGGCCTCGTCTTTATTTTTGGCGTCAGCCGGCATGGCAAACACATCAAAAAACGCCATTGCCCCCTCTTTGGGGATCGAGAAAGAGATATTGACGCCATTTTTCGCCTCTTTCGCCCGGTTAGCGGCCTGCCAGACATCGCCCGCCCAGCCAATGGCTACACAAGTATCGCCATTAGCCAGATCGTTAATGTATTGCGAGGAGTGGAAATAGCGAATGTTTGGCCGTAGCTTCAACAACAGATCGGTTGCCGGGCCGGTGTAGTCATCCGCTTTGCTGCTATTCGGATCTTTATCCAGATAGTTCAGCACAGTGGCAAAAATTTCTTCAGGCGCATCAAGGAAAGAGACACCGCAGCTTTTTAGCTTCTCCAGATTTTCCGGCTTGAGGACTAAATCCCAGCTATTCACTGGCGCATCATCCCCCAGCACCGCTTTCACTTTATCAACGTTATAGCCAATGCCCGTCGTGGCCCACATATAGGGCATGGCGTATTTGTTGTCAGGATCGTGCTTCGCTACCAGTTTCAGCAGTTCAGGATCGAGGTTTTTCCAGCCGGGAAGTTTGCTTTTATCCAGCGGCTGAAAAACGCCCGCGGTGAGCTGGCGCTCAAGAAAACTGGCCGATGGCACCACCAGATCGAACCCGGTGCTGCCTGCCATTAACTTGCCTTCCAGCACTTCGTTAGAGTCAAAGACATCATAGATAACGTTAATCCCGGTCTCTTTTTCAAAGTTCGCCACCGTGTCCGGCGCGATATAATCTGACCAGTTATAAATGTGCAGCGTTTTTTGTTCGGCAGCGAGCGTGCCGACAGAGACGACCATCAGAGCACCCGCAACCAGACCCGATAGCCATTTTTTCTTTAAGGCGGTCATCATCGCTTTCCTTCTGAAATCCGTTAACAAATGAACCCATTAGGCGTGGTTTAAAACATGCCTGAAATGTGCATACCTTTTCATTTGATACAAATGAAGAAGAGAGGTCGCCCTCCCTGCCATCAAGCTCGCTATAGAAGCTTCGCAAGAATAACTTTAGCTAAGGTTTGAGGCTATAGCCCAGATTAAAAAACGCCTTTTATCAATTTTTTATGCAGATTTTGTCTATGTGATAAAGCGAAATGGTCAGAAAGGAGGTGAATAATTCTTTAAATAAAGGTTAATAGCAGCATAAAAAAACGTAAACAGCAGCCGCGCTGGCAGCGACTGCCTGATTATCGGAAGGGATTAGTGAAGAAAATGGTCAACTGCGCTGGTTTTTTGCGCGTCTTCTTCCGCGTTAAACAGAAGCTGATGCGCCCCGGCCTCAAGGATCACCATAGAAATCTGCTCTTCACTTTGGCGAACAAACCATTCGAACTGTTCGTAGGTGACTCCTTGCATAACGGATAAAGACTGGCACACAACCAGTTTTGGTAGATTATCATCCTGCATATCGAGAAAGGCTTTTACCGTCAACGAACTGGCGTTGATAGCAGAGAGATCGGCCGCCAGCGGCAGCAACGCGGAAGGCCTGACCTCCGCCATCGCGGAAAAAAGAATGGTGTTGTCCACCAAATCGATTTTAGCATCGTAGACGCCGTCAAAATTCTGCATATGCGGCAAATGCAGCGCCTGGCAGGTATCACATTCGAAGAAATTCATGCCCAGGTCGTCGAGCCATTGACGCAACGTATCCAGAGTGGGAACGACCAGTGATATCATAATAATGTGCTACCTCTTACGATGACGATGAAAAATTACCGGCACAGCTTACGCAAAAAGCGTGCTTCGTACTACGGCGGAATCCACGATTGCGATTAGCCGCCGATTTTAAGGCAAAATTCAGGTGTAGCGTGACGTTCTATCCACTGAATCATTCGCCCCGCGATATCTACGCCCGTAGTCTTTTCGATACCTTCCAGTCCCGGCGAGGCATTCACCTCCATCACCAGCGGCCCGCGCGCGGCGCGTAAAATATCGACTCCCGCCACATCCAGCCCCAGCGTTTGTGCGGCTTTGATGGCGATATCCCGTTCACGAGGCGTGATCGTCGCGATGCTGGCCACCCCGCCACGATGAAGATTGGAGCGAAAATCACCGGCTTTCGCGCACCGCTCAATCGCCGCCACAACCTCATTGCCGACGACCAGACAACGAATATCGCATCCTTTAGCTTCGGCAATGTATTCCTGAACCAGGATATGGGCATTCAGCCCCCGAAACGCATCAATAACGCTTTCAGCAGCCTGACGCGTCTCCGCCAATACCACGCCGATCCCTTGCGTGCCTTCTACCAGCTTCACGACCAGCGGCGCCCCGCCAACCATCTTAATAAGATCGCTGGTATCATCCGGCGAATGGGCGATCCCGGTAATGGGGAGATCGATCCCCTGGCGCGCCAGAAGTTGTAGCGATCGCAGCTTATCGCGCGCGCGGGTAATAGCGACGGATTCATTCAGCGGATAGCTACCCAGTAGCTCAAACTGACGTAGCGCAGCGGTACCATAAAAGGTAATGGCCGAACCAATACGGGGAATAACGGCGTCAAAATGGGGCAGACGACGCCCCTTGTAATGGATCGACGACGCAGCCGGATTAATATTCATATAGCAGGAAAGAGGATCGAGTATCTCGACCAGATGGCCGCGCCGCATCGCCGCTTCGCGCAGACGTTTGCAAGAATAGAGCGTTCCATCCCTGGACAATATGGCAATTTTCACCCTGCACCTCGCTGAAAACCCTGAAAAGCCCGCGTATCATACACTGGCCCGCAGGTTTTAGCGCGTCGCCCAGCCCTGTTTATGCAAATATTCAAGGATAAATGGGCGATTTTCTTTAATCAGGGTGCGACGGATATGATCGCTCCAGGTATCGCGTCGCGTATTACTGCCGCGGGTCAGATAATACTCAGCCAACTGCTCGTCATAGCGCGCCAGCAGCTTTTCATCAAGCGGTTGATACTGGTTCTCATGAACCACAAGCTCGGCAGGCAGGCGCGGTTTCAGATCCGGATTATCCGCAGGCCATCCCAAACACAGGCCAAAGAGCGGCAATACATGCTTCGGCAATTTTAATAGTTCGGTAACAGACTCAATATTGTTACGGATGCCGCCGATATACACGCCGCCTAACCCCAGTGATTCCGCCGCCGTCAGCGCGTTTTGCCCCATCATCGCCGTATCGACGACACCGAGCAACAGTTGTTCGGCAAGCCCCAGCTGCGCGTCAGGACAGATCTGCAAATGACGATTAAAATCGGCGCAAAATACCCAGAACTCAGCGGCCTGCGCCACATGCTTTTGCCCGCCCGTCAGGGGCACTAACGCCTCGCGCAGCGCCCGATCGGTAATACGGATAATAGAGCTGCACTGTAAAAAACTGGAACTGGACGTGCTGCGCGCGGCGGCAATAATGGCCTCTCGCTGCGCGTCAGTCACGGGTTCATCGGTGAAATGGCGAATAGAACGATGGCCACAAAGAAGTTCAATGGTCGGACTCATTATGCTTTTCTCTATCTGAACGGGAAGAAATGTCGGGTGGACGTTTCATCAACTGCGGCGCCAGTAACTGCGCAATACGCCACATCATCGCCACCGCGGCGGGGAGGATCAACACGACGCCGAGGAAAACCATCAATACGCCAGCCAGCGGCGTATTGAACGGCGCGGGCAGCGTAAGGTAATGATTAAGCGATAGCAGAGCAAGCGCCAGCAAAATCATACCGAGGTATTCCAGTATCAGTACGCTTTTGGGTAACACGCCAATCGTGCGCATATCAAGCCTCCCGGTTAACTGACGCACAGTGTAGAACGTTCTGGTCCGGCGTGCTTAACAGATATAGCCCTGGGTTATCAAAGGAACAGGCGTAACCTGCTTTTCATCTGCCGTAAATCGCGGCATGATAACACCTGTTCGCCGTCTGGCTTTATGTTCGAGGAGAGATATGTTTACTGTTATTTTTGGCCGTCCAGGGTGCCCTTATTGCGTGCGTGCAAAAGAGTTGGCGGAAAAACTGAGCAAAGAACGCGACGATTTCAACTACCGCTATATTGATATCCATGCTGAAGGCATTACTAAAGCGGATTTGGAAAAAACCGTAGGTAAACCTGTAGAAACCGTACCGCAGATTTTTGTCGATCAAAAACATATCGGCGGCTGTACGGATTTTGAAGCATGGGCAAAAGAAAATCTGAATCTTTTCGCCTGATTGCTCTGGCAACGCCCTCTGACGGAGGGCGCTATCGGCGTTTTTTTCGCCGGTGGCTAAACAGGCTGCTAATAAACAAATAGCAGAGCGCGCCTAACGCACACCAGAATACGGCGCTAAATAACCACGCCAGTTCTTGCCAAAACGATCGGGTAGGCATAAATACCACGCGCATTAACACCAGGCAAAACGGCGCCGCCAGCATCGCCCCGATCAGCGGTCGGATCACCTCGCGTCGGTGAGAACAAAAACTGGCCACCGCACCAGGCAACGTAAAAAATAACAGTCCAATCTCAGGATGCCCTGCCGCGCGAAAAGCGCCTTGTACATGCATAGTTAATGAAAGACATACCACAATAAAGAGTACAAAGCAGCAGACAACGCTTGCCCACCCGTGTTTATGTTTCAATCGTTCCTCCTGACACTCTCTATCGAACACGCTTTCCGCCGTGAGGCATCCAGTCAGATAAAGTCATGTGGCATTCCATGCCAAAAACACACCTGCACGATTCTTATAGCCGTTAGTACGCAATAAGATTAAACTAGCAGGATATATTGTTGTGTTGTTTTTATTTGGATGCTGTATGCAATACGATTGCACCCTTAATTCATGATAAAAACAGTAGCGTAAATTACCATTTCTTTCAACAGCTTACTCGTAAACAAGAAGTTAGTCTCCGTGAATATAAACGTCGCAGATTTGTTAAATGGGAATTACATCCTGTTATTATTTGTGGTCCTGGCTCTTGGCCTGTGTCTTGGCAAGTTACGTCTGGGTTCAGTCCAACTTGGTAATTCCATTGGCGTTTTAGTGGTCTCTCTATTATTAGGGCAGCAACACTTTAGTATTAACACCGACGCGCTAAATCTGGGATTTATGCTGTTTATTTTTTGTGTCGGCGTCGAGGCTGGCCCCAACTTTTTTTCGATTTTTTTTCGCGACGGTAAAAATTATCTGATGCTTGCCCTGGTCATGGTCGGTAGCGCTCTGCTAATCGCCTTAGGCCTTGGTAAGCTATTCGGCTGGGATATCGGCCTGACGGCCGGTATGCTGGCCGGCTCAATGACATCCACGCCCGTGCTGGTTGGCGCAGGCGATACCCTGCGACATTCCGGCATCGCCAGCACCCAACTCTCCTCCGCTCTTGATAATCTGAGCCTGGGTTATGCCCTGACCTATCTGATTGGGTTGGTCAGTCTGATCGTGGGCGCGCGTTACTTGCCTAAACTACAGCATCAGGATTTGCAAACCAGCGCCCAGCAAATTGCTCGCGAGCGCGGTCTGGATACCGATGCTAATCGCAAGGTTTATTTGCCGGTTATCCGCGCCTATCGGGTTGGCCCGGAACTGGTGGCCTGGACTGACGGTAAAAACCTGCGCGAGCTGGGTATTTACCGCCAGACAGGCTGCTATATCGAACGTATTCGCCGTAACGGTATTCTGGCGAACCCGGATGGCGATGCGGTGCTGCAAATGGGCGATGAGATTGCGCTGGTCGGCTATCCGGACGCGCACGCCAGGCTCGATCCCAGCTTCCGTAATGGTAAGGAAGTGTTTGATCGCGATCTGCTTGATATGCGCATCGTGACGGAAGAAATTGTGGTGAAAAACCACAATGCGGTCGGTCGCCGCCTCGCTCAGCTCAAGCTGACCGATCATGGCTGCTTCCTTAACCGCGTCATCCGCAGCCAAATCGAAATGCCTATCGACGATAACGTCGTGCTGAATAAAGGCGACGTGTTACAGGTGAGCGGCGACGCCAGACGCGTAAAAACCATCGCCGATCGCATTGGTTTTATTTCGATTCATAGTCAGGTGACGGACCTGCTTGCCTTCTGCGCTTTTTTTATCATCGGGTTAATGATCGGGATGATTACCTTCCAGTTCAGCAATTTTAGTTTCGGTATCGGCAACGCGGCCGGATTGCTGTTCGCCGGGATCATGCTCGGTTTCCTGCGCGCTAACCATCCTACCTTTGGTTATATTCCGCAGGGCGCGCTTAATATGGTGAAAGAATTCGGCTTGATGGTGTTTATGGCAGGCGTTGGTTTAAGCGCCGGCAGCGGTATCAGCAACGGTCTGGGCGCGGTCGGCGGACAAATGCTGATCGCCGGGCTTGTCGTCAGCCTGGTACCGGTGGTGATCTGCTTCTTGTTTGGCGCTTATGTGCTGCGCATGAACCGGGCGCTGCTGTTCGGTGCCATGATGGGCGCGCGTACCTGCGCCCCGGCGATGGAAATCATTAGCGATACGGCGCGCAGTAATATTCCAGCGCTGGGTTATGCGGGGACTTACGCCATCGCCAACGTTCTGCTCACGCTGGCGGGGACGCTTATTGTCATCATCTGGCCGGGGTTAGGATAAAACTGAAGTTTGCCTTTAAGTGAAAAAATTTTGCCAATAGGTCGAACTTTTCGTTAAAGCATCAGTCATACCTATTGCCACTGCTTTTCTTTGATGTCCCCATTTTGTGGAGCCCATCAACCCCGCCATTTCGGTTCAAGGTTGGTGGGTTTTTTGTTGCCTGACGCAGAGTGACACGACATTGACTCTCCGGCGATTCGCTTTACCATCTGTAAAATCGCTTCACGCGCCAGCGGCGTTCGATCCGTTACAAAATGCAGCGTCATCCCCTCGATAAACGCATCCAGCGCGCGGGCGGTCTGCGCGTCAAACCACTGCGCCAGCGTATTCTGGCTACGCTGCATCCAGTTTTGCATGACTATTTTTAACGCTGGCTTATCGCTGGCATAGGCATATAACTGATACATTAACGCCATATTATCCGGCGTCGTAACCTGCGAGCCGTAAATCATTTCCGTTATCGCCTGGCACGCCCCCTCCGCATCCGTCACCTGCGCAAAAAAGTCCTGGTATTGACGCGACATGTTCTCGGTGAAAAGTGTAAAAGCTTCACTCAATAACGCATCCATACCGGCAAAATAGTAGGTCATCGAGCCAAGCGGCACCTGAGCGATAGCGGCGATTTTCCGGTGCGTCACGGCATGAACGCCATAGGTCTTTACCGCTTCCAGTGTGGCCTGAATTATTTTTTCCCGTCGCTTAGGATCATTGGCGCGTCTTACGGCATTTTCTTTCATGATGAGTTCCACATCTCATTCAGGATGCAGGCGATAGTAGCCTGCCGCTTACGCTGAAAAAACAGACAGCAAAAACTGTCTGCACAACGAAGTATGACGACGATATGTACAAATGTACACAAGCTTGCTAATGTTTACCTCTCGCTTCTATTTTCTGGCCTGACGCTATGACCGTCCTCTCCTCACGTAACGCCTTAAAACGCCGTACCTGGGCGCTGTTTATGTTCTTCTTTTTACCCGGACTGCTGATGGCCTCCTGGGCAACCCGAACGCCTGCTATTCGGGATATTCTTTCCGTCTCTACCGCGGAAATGGGGGCGGTCTTATTCGGGCTTTCTATCGGTTCAATGAGCGGTATTCTTTGTTCCGCCTGGCTGGTGAAACGATTTGGCACCCGGAAGGTTATTCGCACGACGATGACCTGCGCAGTAGGCGGGATGGTTATTCTTAGCGTCGCGCTGTGGTGCGCCTCGCCGCTGATTTTTGCCCTTGGATTAGCCGTTTTCGGCGCCAGTTTTGGCGCCGCCGAAGTGGCGATTAATGTCGAAGGCGCGGCGGTCGAACGCGAGCTGAATAAAACCGTTCTGCCGATGATGCATGGTTTTTACAGTTTCGGCACGCTGGCGGGCGCTGGTGTCGGCATGGCGTTAACCGCATTAAGCGTCCCGGCTAACATCCATATCATCCTCGCGGCTGCCGTGGCGATCGCGCCCATTTTCATCGCCATTCGGGCGATCCCTGACGGTACGGGTAAAAACGCATCGGAAGATTCTCACCTTCAGAAAAAAGGATTACCTTTTTATCGGGACATCCAGCTTTTGCTTATTGGCGTGGTGGTGCTGGCAATGGCATTCGCCGAAGGATCTGCGAATGACTGGCTACCGCTACTGATGGTAGACGGACACGGTTTTAGCCCAACCTCCGGCTCTCTGATCTACGCCGGTTTCACGCTTGGTATGACCGTTGGCCGCTTTACCGGCGGCTGGTTTATTGACCGCTATAGCCGGGTGACGGTTGTTCGCGCCAGCGCGTTGATGGGAGCGTTGGGCATTGGCCTGATTATTTTTGTCGATAGCGACTGGGTTGCCGGCGTCTCGGTCATTCTTTGGGGCTTGGGCGCTTCGCTCGGCTTCCCGCTGACCATTTCCGCCGCCAGCGATACCGGTCCCGACGCGCCGACGCGTGTGAGCGTTGTCGCCACGACCGGCTATCTGGCGTTTTTGGTCGGGCCGCCGCTGTTGGGCTATCTGGGAGAGCACTATGGATTACGCAGCGCCATGATGGTTGTGCTGGCGCTGGTTATTCTGGCGGCGCTGGTGGCGAAGGCCGTCGCCAAACCTGTATCGACTCCGCAACCGGTGATGGAGCATAACGCATGAGTATTAAATTAATCGCCGTCGACATGGACGGCACGTTTCTGAGCGATCAAAAAACCTATAACCGTGACCGGTTTATGGCGCAGTACCAACAAATGAAGCGGCAAGGCATTCGCTTTGTCGTGGCCAGCGGCAACCAGTATTACCAGTTAATCTCGTTCTTTCCGGAAATTGCGCACGAAATCGCTTTTGTCGCGGAAAACGGCGGCTGGGTGGTCAGCGAAGGAGAGGATATTTTTAACGGCGAGCTGACAAAAGCCGACTTCCAGACGGTTGTCGAACACCTGCTCACACGCGCCGATGTGGAGATCATCGCCTGTGGAAAAAACAGCGCCTACACGCTGAAACGCTACGACGATGCGTTAAAAGCCGTTGCGGCAATGTATTATCATCGTCTGGAGTTTGTGGATAATTTTAATAATATCAACGATGTCTTTTTCAAATTCGGCCTTAATATTACCGATGAACGGATACCGGAAGTACAGGCGGCGCTGCACGACGCCATTGGCGATATCATGGTCCCCGTTCATACCGGCTATGGCAGTATTGATTTAATAATTCCCGGCGTGCATAAAGCCAACGGCCTGCGTCTGTTACAGCAGCGCTGGGGCATTCATGATAGTGAAGTGGTGGTATTCGGCGACGGCGGCAACGATATTGAGATGCTGCGTCAGGCCGGGTTTAGTTTTGCCATGTCGCACGCCAGCGAAGCGGTCGTGGCGGCGGCGAAATACCGCGCCGGATCGAACAATCAGGAAGGCGTGCTGGATATCATCGACAGCGTATTAAACAACGAGCCGCCGTTCAACGTCTAGCGGATGCCTCTCTACGCCTGATAACAGAAAGCTTATCAGGCGTAGCCGCTCTCTCAGACTGTTTGCAAATTCCCCGTCCGCTTATCTTTTAAGAAGACCAGCATCAGCAGTAGCCAAAGAATACCGTTTGCCAGATTAAACAGGCTAAATAGCCCATTGCCGCCACTTAACCAGGCGTGTTTACTGACTTCAATGCCAACGGTAAAAATCAGCATTTGTAGCATTCCCATCGCCGCCGAGACCGTTCCTTTACTCATATCGCTGGAAAAGAGCGTCAGACGCACCAGTCCGGCATTCGCCAGCCCAATGCCAAAAGCGTATACGCTTAATCCCGCCGTCATCCATAAATAAGCATGGGATGAAACCACCGTCGCCGCCGCGGCGATGATCAGCCCCGCGACGATAGGCCAGCCGCCCATCACGATCAGCGAGCGAACCGTACGTCGGGAGGTTAAACGCGCCAACACCAGATTACCGGCAATGAGCGCGCCAAAAACGGGCACCTGCAGCAGACCATATTCATAGCTGCTGAGCTGTTCGCCGCTAATGATGATAATCGGCGACTGCGCAATCCAGGCCAACAGCGGCAGGCTGACAAATCCCAGAGCTAACGCCCCTGCGACAAACCGCCGGTTTTTTATCACCAGCCGATAATCCCGGCCCAGCGCCTTAAATGACAGCGTTTCGCCCCGCCGCGTGGCGGTCTCCGGCATTGCGCGCTGTAGTCCGAAAAAGGCGATAGCGGCCAGTGCGGCAAATAAAATAAACATCCCCTCCCACGGCAGAACATGCACCCATGCCGCCCCAACCAGTGGTCCCAGTAGCGGCGCGATTAACGCCACGTTCGCCATCAGCGCGGTAATTTTTATACACACCGCTTCCTCAAAGGATTCCTGAATCGCGGCATACCCTACAGCGCCGATAAAACACAGGCTAATCCCTTGCAAAAAACGCAGGAAGGTAAATTGTTCGATGTTTTTCGCCAGTAACGTCGCCAGGCAGGTGACAATAAACCACACGACGCCCGCCAGCATCACGGGACGACGGCCAATCCGGTCAGACAACGGGCCAAGCAGCCACTGTAAGAACATACCGCCCGCCAGATAAGCGGTCATGGACGTCGGAACCCAGTCCAGGCCCGCCTGATACTGCTCAACCACCGCCAGCATACCCGGCTGGATCATGTCGTTGCCAATATAAGTAGAAAATTCGTACAGCACCAGACAGAGAGGAAAAAGCAGCGCCTGACGTCCCAGCCTGCCGCCTGATTGTAAACGATTCTGCATACCATCTCTTCGCCAATAAAAACCGCGCAGAGTGTAATGAAAGTCGGGGAACTGAGATAGCGAATTATGAGGCTGCAAGGGAAATAGCGCACATTTTTACAGAAAGCCGCTTAGCGCTTGCGTACTTTAAGGTTAATTTAAGTTTGCGGCGTTATTTTATGCCATTGTCTTAAATCTCTTCATGTTGCCGCCAAATAAGACAATACTGCTTTTCCTCCCTGTTACGCTGCATTTATGCTCAGTTTGCACGGGGATGAGCTGGCTATCCCTTTTGATTTCATTGCTCCGAGCCTGGATGTTATGCTGGAAAACCTTAACAACTCGCTGTTTTATTTTATTAACGCCACGCCTGATTCCGCGCAGTGGACGATTTCGCTCGCTATCTTTATCGCCAAAGATGTCATCAACATCGTCCCGCTCTTAGCCGTGGTACTCTGGCTGTGGGGTCCCCGCGATCGGGTCTGCGCCCAGCGTCAGCTGATCGTTAAAATCGGCATCGCGCTGATTATCAGTCTGGCGGTCTCCTGGACAATGGGACACCTTTTCCCGCACGACCGTCCGTTTGTCGATCATATCGGCTATAACTTCCTGCATCATGCCGCCGATGACTCGTTCCCCAGCGATCACGGTACGGTGATTTTTACCTTTGCGCTGGCGTTTTTGTTCTGGCACCGCCTCTGGTCAGGCATCGTGATGATGGCGATAGCCATGACCATCGCCTGGTCGCGCGTCTATCTCGGCGTACACTGGCCGTTAGATATGATTGGCGCGCTGCTGGTAGCGATGCTTGGCTGCCTGAGCGCACAGCTGATCTGGCAATGGTACGGCGCGCCGCTCTACCAGGCGCTGCAACGTTGTTACCGTTTCTGTTTCGCATTGCCCATTCGAAAAGGCTGGGTACGTGACTAAATAGCGAAAAAAAGAGTAATATTAAGCGCTCTGTATGGTGCGGAGCGCTTATTTAACTCTCCAGGGGAACTATGGAAACGCGACGCGACGAGCGTATTGGTCAATTGCTGCAGGCCTTAAAACGCAGCGATAAACTTCACCTTAAAGAAGCCGCGACCCTGTTGGGCGTCTCTGAAATGACCATTCGTCGCGACCTGAACCATAAAAGCGCGCCTGTCGTGTTGCTGGGCGGCTATATCGTACTGGAGCCCCGCAGCGCCAGTCATTATCTGTTAAGCGATCAAAAATCTCGTCTGGTGGAAGAAAAACGCCGAGCCGCTCAGTTGGCTGCGGGCCTGGTACAAGCGCATCAGACGGTATTTATTGACTGCGGCACCACCACGCCGTGGATCATTGAAGCCATTGATAATGACCTTCCCTTTACGGCGGTGTGCTATTCACTTAATACCTTTCTGGCGCTGCAGGACAAACCCCATTGCCGCGCTATCCTCAGCGGCGGGGAGTTTCACGCCAGCAACGCCATTTTCAAACCGCTTGATTTCCATGAAACGTTAAACAATATTTGTCCGGATATCGCGTTTTATTCCGCCGCCGGCGTTCATACCAGTAAAGGCGCTACCTGCTTTAATCTGGAAGAGCTGCCGGTAAAACATTGGGCAATGACAATGGCACAGAGCCATGTACTGGTGGTGGATCACAGTAAATTCGGCAAGGTACGTCCGGCGCGGATGGGGGAATTATCACGCTTTGATACGATTATCAGCGACCGCCGTCCCGACGAGGCCTTTGTGGCCTACGCTAAAGCGCAACAAATTACTCTGATGTATTAACCGCAGGTTTGCCGGATGCGACGCGCACCCGGCAACGGAGTTATTTTACGAGAACCAACTGCCAAACCACTGATGGAGTTTCATCAGCACAAAATCCCACATCCGGCTGAAAAATCCCCCCTCCTCGACGTTTTCCATCACCATTAACGGGCGTTGCTCAATGGATTTTCCGTTAAGCTGGAAATCGATGGTGCCGACAACCTGCCCTTTCTTCAACGGCGCCGTGAGCTGTGGTTCGTTCAACGTAAAGCTGGCCTTCAGGTTTTTAAGCTGCCCACGCGGAATCGTCACAGACCCCGCATCGCCCGCCCCCAAATTGACCTCACGCTTATCGCCAAACCAGACCCGCTGCGTCACGAATGTCGCGTCAGGTTTAATCGGCGTGACCGTTTCAAAGAAGCGGAAACCCCAGGTCAGCAGTTTTTCTGACTCATTAAAACGAATACGGTCCGTTTTCGCCCCCAGCACGACAGAGATCAGGCGCATATCGCCCTGAGTGGCGGAGGCGACAAGGTTATACCCAGCGCCAGCCGTTGTCCCCGTTTTCATGCCGTCGACATGCAGATTGGTACTCCACAACAGGCGGTTGCGGTTTGGCTGACGAATATTATTAAAAGTAAATTCTTTCTCTTTATGAATGGCGTATTCGTCAGGCACATCGTGAATCAGGGCCTTGCCGAGCAGCGCCATATCGCGAGCGGTACTGAACTGCCCTGGCGCATCAAGACCGTGTACCGTCTGGAAGGTTGTATTGGTTAACCCCAGTCGTTTCGCATAGGCGTTCATCAGGCCGATAAAGGACTCCTGGCTTCCGGCGACGTAGTCGGCAAGCGCGATACAGGCATCATTACCTGACTGAATGATGATGCCTTTATTAAGATCCGCAACCGACACCTGATCGCCTGGCTTCAGAAACATCACCGACGACCCACGTAGCGCCGGGTTCCCCGTCGCCCAGGCATCTTTGCCCACCGTTACCATATCGGTCAGCTTGATTTTCCCTGCCTTCAGCGCCTGGCCCACCACGTAGCTGGTCATAATTTTTGTCAAACTGGCAGGGTCGAGTTTCTCATCGGCGTTGCCTTCCGCCAGTACTTTACCGCTGGCGTAATCCATTAAGATCCAGGCTCGCGCATCAACGCCCGGCGGCGCGATCGTTTGTTCCTCTGCCTTTACAGGCGAAGCGAAAAGGAATAAGAGAACCGAACCTGCCGCGAGGCTACGAAGGGAAGAAGCGTATTGCGTCATAGTACCACCCGAGTATCCATTCCAAAAACACACGTCACACCACCGTGTAATAAGTGCGGTGAGTAATAACGCACTCACGACGTTAAAGAAACCGTAACTTGGTAAAGTTTTTAAAGTTTATGCAATAACATCCCGTTACGCTTCCTTCATAACGATTTTTTTACAGACCATTGTGTAAATGTTAGGTTTATCTCACGGTAGGCCGATTACTGTCATCATCCTGATAAAACGGAAGGGGTTAATATGATTACGCTGTGGGGCCGGAACAACTCGACTAATGTTAAAAAAGTGTTGTGGACGCTTGAAGAGCTGGAACTGCCATACGATCAAATTCTGGCAGGCGGAAAATTCGGCGTTAACCAGGATGCCGACTATCTGGCGATGAATCCTAATGGGCTGGTGCCGCTGCTTAAAGATGATGAAACCGACCTGTTATTGTGGGAATCCAATGCCATTGTCCGCTATCTGGCGGCGCAATACGGCCAGAACCGGCTATGGGTTGATAATCCGGCGCGGCGTGCGGAGGGCGAAAAATGGATGGACTGGGCGAATCAAACGTTAAGCCCGGCGCACCGTGTGATCCTGATGGGACTGGTCAGAACCCCGCCGGAAAAACGCGACCAGGCGGCAATTGAAGCCGGTATCGAAAAGTGTGATAGCCTGTTTGCGCTTCTTGATGACGCTCTGGCCCACCAGCCGTGGTTCTCAGGGGATAACTTTGGCACCGGCGATATCGCTATTGCGCCTTTCGTCTATAACCTGCTGAACGTGGGTCTGAAATGGACGCCGCGCCCGAATCTGGAGCGCTGGTATCAGCAGCTTACCGAGCGCCCAGCTTTTCGCAAAGTGGTGATGATCCCAGTCACCTAACGCGTAGCCGCGGCCTCAAGTGAAGGACTTACCTTGAGTAACTGCCCGTCGGACTCATCGGTTAACACATATAAGTAGCCGTCAGGTCCGACACGCACATCGTAGATACGTTGCTTTCTGTCACTAAAAATACAGTCTTCTTCCGTCACCGTATTGCCATTGACGCGCATCACAATAACCTCTTTATCTTTTAGCGCGCCGATAAACAGTTTATGCCGTCACGGCACAAAAACGTCGCTGATATAAAGGCCATCCCGCTAATTGCCGGAGAATCCTTCCAGTAGTAAACCGACTGCTCCGTTCCTTCGACAATTTCACCTTTGGTTTCCGGCACTTTCAGACCACTATAGTTGACGCCCCATGTGGCCAGCGGCCAGCCATAATTTTTGCCTTTTTTCGGTATGTTAATTTCATCGCCACCGCGCAGACCGTGTTCATGCAGCCATAGCGCGCCGCTCCAGGGATTGACTGCCAGTCCCTGCGGATTACGAATACCGGCATTGTACATGGCAAGATCAACAACCTGCTCTTTCATGCCGGGCTGACAGGCGCGGTATTCATAGTCGACCTGAAAGCTGCGGCAACATGCCTGACAGCGGTAATGCTGGTGCCCTGCACTCCCCGGACCATACTTTTTAACGGATGCCGTTTGCGCGCAAAACGGGCATTTCACATCGACTTTAGCCATCATAAATCCTGCGATAAAAGTCGGTATTCGAAACGATAATCACCGATTGAATACATGATCGTTTTCTGGGGATTTCACTGCATGTCATGATGGTTTACTCCTGCGATGAATAAGAGAACGGCGTTTAACCGTAAAATCAACATGCAGCGGGTCGAGAATAAAGATTATTAACGGAGTGATACCGACTTGAATCCGCCAAGTACTTTTTAGAGTATGTTCCATTCTTCGCGCCGGAATCCCTGAGTAATAGCCTGTCTGATCTAAAATGGAGATCAGAAAAATATGACACAAGCTGTTGCATAACATGGATAAAATGGGTAGTCATGCAAGCGAGATAAGACAATGAATGTATTCATTACTGATGCTGGTCGCTTATCGTGGTTACAGTGTGATCCTTTTTGCTCCGCTGGTAGCACTTGGCGCAGTTCTGTTCACCCGTCCAGTGACGGTCGCCCCGGTTTTCAGTGATATATTTATGGATAAGTTGATCGGTTTTGTAAAACTTTATTTTCCTGTCTTTCTGCTGGGTGCAGTATTTGGCAAGCTGATTGAATTTGCTGGTTTTTACTACTCAATTGTCAGTGCTGTGACCTGTATGGTGGGCCAGAACAAAGCCATGCCGATGATTATTCTTGTATGCGCTTTATTGACCTATGGAGGCGTATCATTGTTTGTGGTGGCGTTTGCCAATCTGTTCTTTACTTGGCTGATTCCACATATTTACGGTGATCAGTTTATGATAAATCTGCCGGGGCTGAAAAAACCGCTGTAAACGGGTTAACCTGATGACCACGGGGAGCAGGTATTAGCATCTACGTTACAACGGTTCCGACAATATGTCTGACCTGACCCCCTGTCAGCGGTCACCAGCGTCCTACCAGATCCGCCCCGGATCATGGTAGGGCGGTGACACCGTCAGCCTACATTTTGTAGTTATCTCGACGTGACAGGAATTCGGATAGGCCGAAATACTCAGTCTGACTGAGTCTATAAAAAAGCAGCACACTGTATTATACGTTAATTATGAGCCACAACGATGCACTTTGATATAAAAGATTTAAAATTATTCCTTGCTATCAGTGAAGAAGGGAGCTTAACACGTGGAGCGGAAAAAACTTACATGTCTGCCGCATCTGGTAGCGTGCGTATACGTAATCTTGAACAGAGTATCAATCTGAGATTGCTGTATCGTAGTAGCAAGGGGATAACGTTATCCTCTGCTGGTGAAACATTTAAACACCACGCCAGCCTTATTGTGAATCAGATGGAAATGTTACGTAGCGATATGCAGGAGCATGTTAAAGGCATCAAAGGACATGTCAGAATATTTTCCAGTATAACTGCTATTGCAGAGTATCTCCCCCCATTGTTGAGCCATTTCCTTACACTATATAACGATGTGAATATTGATCTCAGGGAGTATCCAAGTCCGGAAATTGTACGTTCTGTTATTGAGGGGAAAACTGATCTCGGAATTGTTGCTGGTAATATTACAACAGATAATCTTGAAATACTGCCGTTCCGTACTGATAGGCTAGTGCTTATCACCGCGACAGACCATCCCTTTGCTGACAGAAAAAGCGTGACCTTTCATGAATTAATTCAATATGAACAAATCAGCCTGCCTGAAGGGACAGGAATGTTTGAATTTATCCGAAAAAAGGCAGAACTAGTACCATCTAAACTGAAAATTAGAATACAGGTCGGCAACTTTGAAACATTTTGCCGTATGGTTGAAGCAAAAGTGGGCATTGGTATAATGCCTCACTCTGCTGCATCCCGTTTGCGTCAGTTGCATGAATTTTCGATTATTGATCTTGATGAATTTTGGTCATTAAGAAAATTACAAATCTGCGCCAGAAGCTTTGACAAATTACCCGGTTTCACACAAAAACTGGTTACTATGCTCACAGCTCAGACTGAGTGATAGCGTTACATCCCTGTATAATTTGGTCCGTTGCCACCTTCAGGCGTAGTCCAGGTTATATTTTGTTTAGGATCTTTAATGTCACAAACTTTACAGTGAATACAGTTCTGTGAATTTATTTGCAGACGCATGTTTTGTGTTTCACTATCCTGTAAAAATTCATATACTCCGGCAGGGCAATATCGTTCTTCGGGGCCACCATAAATATCCAGATTAATGGATATAGGGATATTCTGATCACTGATTTTCAAATGTACTGGCTGGTCGTCATCATGCCAGGTGTTACTGAGATAGACGGATGACAAAATATCAAACGTCAGTTTACCGTCAGGTTTGTCGTACAGTTTTTTCTGGCTTTTGTTGGCCGGTTGCAGAGTGATATTGTCCGGTCGGTTATTTTTTACACGCCAGGGGATTTTTTTTATACCCATTCGGGGAAGCAGCCAATGCTCAATGCCAGTCATGATAAAACCTATCACACGCCCTTTTTTAAACCAGGGTTTGAAATTACTACCATTTTCCAGTTCCTGCCAAAGCCAGCTCTGTCGCAGTAATGTTTGATATTCTGTCAGTATGTCGTTTTTCCTGTTGTCCAGCAAAGCATTAAATATAGCGTCAGCCGCTATCATGCCACTTTTGATAGCTGTATGGATGCCCTTGATTCTACTTGCATTGAGCGTACCGGCATTACAACCAATCAGCAGACCACCAGGTAAACAGGGATCAGGCATAGACGCAATCCCGCCGTTATTGATTGCTCTTGCGCCATAACCAATACGCTTACCCCGGTCAATGTATTTGCGTATAGAAGGGTGTGTTTTCAGGCGCTGCATTTCCTGAAAAGGGCTTAACCAGGGATTTGAATAATCAAGTCCCACAACCAAACCTAGTGCAATTTTATTATCATTAAGATGATAGAGAAACCCACCCCCGAACGACTCTTTATCCAGAGGCCAACCTGTGGTGTGAATTACAAGCCCCGGATGGGACTGGTCTGATGGAACCTCCCACAACTCTTTTATGCCTATGCTAAAACTCTGGGGTGCTTTGCCTGTATCAAGATGAAATTTTTTGATCAGTTCTTTAGCCAGACTACCGCGGGCCCCTTCGGCAAAAATTGTATATTTTGCCAGAATTTCTATTCCACTCAGGAACCCCTCTTTCTTGCTGCCATCCCGATGACGTCCCATATCACCAGTTACTACACCGATAATGTTAGTATCCTGATCATACAGTATCTCAGTTGCCGAAAAGCCTGCATAAATATCCACGCCTGACGTTTCTGCCTGACCGGCGAGCCATTTAATGAGATTACCGAGGCTTACGATAAAGTTTCCATGGTTGCGAAAATTATCAGGAATCAATGCATCCGGCAAATTAATACATTTTTCATTCGTCAGTAACAGTAATTTATCCTGAGTAACAGGCTGTTTAATGGGTGCGCCTCTTTCCTGCCAATCAGGAATTAGTTCATTCAGCGCTCGGGGATCCATGACTGCCCCACTGAGAATATGAGAACCAGGCTCAGCTCCTTTATCAAGGACGATAATGGACAGTTCTTTTCCTGCGTCATTTGCCTGTAATTTAAGTTTAAGAGCTGCAGATAATCCGGCGGGTCCTGCTCCCACAATAAGAACATCACATTCTATTGTCTCACGTGATTGCTGGGTATTAGAAAGTGTATCGTTCATTATTAACTCCTTAATTTTTCAGCACCGTAGGAACAGCTATATTATGTAAATAAAATTGCATTCATATTGTAACCAATGAAATAAATATCATAGTGATAAAACAGATGAAATGGTATAGGAATGTTCAACCTTAGAAAAAGGTGTCTATAAGACTATATAGCCAGTTATCAACTATTAAAAAAATGTTGGTGATGATGAAGCATTCCATAACATTTATATTTAGCTTTCTCCCTCAGATGAAAAAGAATATACACAAATCATTTTTAAGCCGTTCATCATAATTGCAGGAAAAGTCCCTATTTTCTTGGCATTCTATTATAGTTACCCGCGAGAAATAATCAGCCAACTGTCGGGTACAGAAGGGAGCGGCAATGACATGTTCAATCGAGACTATAATGACTCCGGACAGAGGTAACTGTTTCATAATATTTTTCCAATTGATTTGACATCAGAATGAACGTGGCATCTCCAGCACATGCTCAGCGATATAGCTCAGGATCAGGTTGGTAGATATGGGAGCAACCTGATATAAACGTGTTTCTCTAAACTTTCGTTCGATATCATACTCACAGGCAAAACCATATCCACCATGAAATTGCAGGCAGGCATTGGCTGCTTCCCAGCTGGCTTTCGCAGCAAGGTATTTCGCCATATTAGCCTGTGCTCCACAATCAAGATGCTGATCAAAAAGCTCGCACGCTTTAAAACGCATCAGATTAGCCGCTTCCACTGCAATAAATGCTTCTGCAATAGGAAACTGCACCCCCTGGTTCTGACCAATGGGACGACCAAAAACCTCACGCTCGCAGGTATAGCGGGTAACACGATCCATAAACCAATATCCATCGCCTATACATTCTGCCGCAATCAAGGTACGCTCTGCATTTAAACCATCAAGTATGTAATGAAAACCCATACCCTCTTCACCAATAAGATTTTCTTCGGGAATTTCCAGGTTGTCAAAAAAGAGCTCGTTGGTTTCATGATTGACCATATTGGGAATAGGTCGTACTGTCATTCCATTTTTCATAGCTTCTTTAATATCAACCATGAAAATAGACATCCCTTCGGATTTACGTTTTACATTTGCAAGCGGAGTAGTTCGAACCAGAAGAATCATCCAGTCTGAATGTTGAACACGTGAAATCCAGACTTTTTGTCCGTTTATCACATACCGGTCTTCTCTTTTTATAGCTGTAGTTTTAATTCTGGTGGTATCTGTACCTGCTGTGGGTTCTGTGACGCCCATCGACTGCAGGCGCCATTCACCAGTAGCTATCCTTGGCAGCCAGAATTCTTTCTGTTTATCGGATCCATGACGTAACAACGTATTCATGTTATACATCTGACCATGGCAGGCTCCAGAGTTTCCACCCGATCTATTGATCTCTTCCATGATAATAGATGCTTCAGTTAAACCAAGCCCTGACCCTCCAAATTCCTCCGGGATGAGCGCAGCCAGCCAACCAGCTTTGGTTAGTTTATTAACAAACTCTTCAGGATAGGCTTTTGCTTCATCTATCTTACGGTGATATTTATCATCAAATTCACTACATAATGAACGAACCGCATCACGAATATCCTGATATTTATCCTTTTCAATACTTTTCATAATTTTTTCCTCAATAAACCAGCGCCAACAGGGGGTAGAAAATGACCTTTTATCGGATGACCATCAGCAGATAGATCTGACTGGCGGTCGACAGGAAGAAAATAGAGCCAGTGCCATAATTCTGGCAGAACGCCCCCCCCTCTTTAAAGATTTTGATGTCTTTATCCAGAGTGGCGGCCAGCAGCTTAGCGGGACCGGGGTTAAGATAATCGGTGTTGCGCAGAATGCCAGGCTGCCAAATTTGAATATCAGTATATTGCATAAAAGTTACCTTTAAGGAGGAAAAAATATGATTTATAATTTATCGATAAGTTCAGGTACAGCTTTGAAAATATCAGCTACCAAACCATAATCCGCAATAGAAAAGATAGGAGCGTCAGGATCCTTATTAATAGCGACAATGACGCCTGACTCTTTCATCCCGGCAAGATGTTGTATGGCGCCAGAAATTCCCAGAGCAATATAAAGTTGAGGCGCAACGATTTTTCCGGTCTGGCCAATCTGATAATCATTTGGTGCATAACCAGCATCTACAGCAGCCCGGCTTGCCCCCACGGCAGCGCCTAATTTATCTGCCAGGTTATCAACAAGTTCTTTGAATGCCTGTGCACTTCCTACTCCTCGTCCACCTGATACTACAACTCTGGCGGATTGTAAGTCTGGACGGTTACTTTTATTAACATGTTGGCTAATAAATTTTACCTGATCTGAACCAAGAACAACCTCTGTAAATTCAATGGGGGCTTTTCCCTCATCTTCCGCAACCGCAGCCGCAAATGAGGTAGGACGAACAGTTATCACTTTATATTCATCATCACTGTGTACTGTAGCAATAGCGTTACCCGCATAGATTGGACGTTCAAAGGTATGTTGATCAATGACACGCGTAATATCACTAATCTGAGATACATCAAGTTTTGCTGCTAAGCGTGGCGCACAGTTTTTTCCAAAAGAGCTTGCAGGAAAAAGAATGGACTGATAATGATTTTTCCCACTATTCAAAAAATAGCTGATCTGTTTTTCCACATTCTCTGCCAGAAGGTGTTCGAATAGTGGGCTGTCAGCAACAAATACAGTGGATATTCCCTGAATATGACTGGCTTTAACTGCAATACTTTCTATACCATATCCTAACATAAGTATATCTATATCACTATTAATGGCTTTTGCCGCAGTGATAGTACTGAGTGTTGAAGGTAAAAGAGTATTGCCGTTATGTTCAGCAATAACTAAAGAAGCCATATTTTCCTCCTTAAATTACTTTTTCTTCGTTTTTTAATTTATCTAGCAGCGTGTTAATATCTGGAACGATTATGCCTGCTTTCCTTCTTGCTGGCTCATCAACTTTAATAATAGTCAATCTGGATGACGGGTTAATACCAAGTGAATCGAAATCTATCTCCTTAACAGGTTTCTTTTTGGCTTTAATAACATTCGGCAAGCTGATATTCCTCGGTGTATTCAGACGTAGATCTGTAGTGAGTACTGCAGGCAGGGATAAATTTAACGTTTCTAATCCTCCATCAACCTCACGAACAGCAGTTAATGAATTATCAGAAATAGTAATTTCACTAACATTAGTGGCTTGGGGAAGATCGAGTAATGCTGCCAGCATTTGGCCTACCTGATTACAATCATCGTCAATAGCTTGCTTGCCTAATAATATAATATCGGGTTTTTCATTCCGGGTAATAGCGGTGATAGTTTTGGCCACAATTAGTGGTGTAAGAGAGTTTTTTGTTAATATGTGTATTGCCCTGTCTGCCCCTGCTGCCAGTGCTGTACGCAATACATCCCCTACACCTGTGTTTCCTATAGACACTACAACAACCTCACTGATTAATCCCCGTTCTTTTAAACGTACTGCTTCTTCAACTGCAATTTCATCAAATGGATTGATACTGAGTTTTGAATCAGAAATATCAACATCAGAATGATCTCGCTTTATTCTAATTCTAACGTTATGATCGACAACTTGTTTTACACAAACTAAAGCTTTCATTGGTGACTCCTTCATATATTTACTAAATGCTATGAGCCAAAATCCTTTTTGCTTTTTCCAGTAACGGTTTATCCACCATTTGCCCTTCATGACTGAACGCTCCATGGGGATATTGAGCCAGTCGCATAATCTGGGGAACCCACTCGATTTCTTGTTTTAAATAGCTGAATGCTCTGTTTACATGTGAAATTTGTGGAGGGTGAATACATACCTTGCCACTGAACCCCATTTTACAGGAGTGAATAGCATTTTGTATTGTCAACTCGTTTTTCATAAATTCAGTTGTGATACCGTCAACAGAAGGATATGATCCAGCCAGGCGTGAAGTTATTACAATTTTTGCACGTACAGCAATCAGTACTTTTTCATCATTACTCATGAAATTCAGAGCATTTTCTCTGGCAATTATTTTTTTCTCAGATGACACCGCATTTTCTAAATCAAGGATTACGCTATCAGCACAACTGCTATTTGCTTTTTCAAATCGTTCAGGTTGGTCCCCCGTAACGAAAAGAAAAAACCGTTCTAACGTTTGCATTCTCGTCTCTCATTTGAATGGAGCATCTGATAATTCAATATATCTTAAAAAAATAATTTTCTGAATTAGCTTTTATCTAACCCCCCATTAAAATTGGTTCAGGTTCGCTGATAACAGAAAGAAACATGTAATTTATTGTTACAATAACAAAGATAAAAATAAAATTTAATTATTTGATATAAATAACGTTTCAGAATAGTAAACGGCCGACATTCCGTACCTGTTTCAGGAGTGAATTCGACTATACCGTTCCCTAAGAACATCAACGATTGTCTGGTGAACCGAATTTAGTCACCTTTGGCGGAAAACAGGCTGGCATATAGGAGAGCATGACAACCCGGGTCATTCCCTCCGTGATTTTTTAGTAACACGCTGAAAAAGTATCTGAAACTTCATTCTGCAAGTGAGACTTTCCCCGAAGTCGATCGATACGTTTTATCTTGTGCCTGACCGATGCTACTCCTGACAAATCACGCCCAATACTGAATAAGTGTAAGAGATGCACCGTTAATCACTACACTGGTAGCCTCAATCAGAGATTGACGGCGGTAAAGGTGCAAAGGCTCCAGTATATTTTTAAAGGATTTTTGGCATAATGAACGAGCAGGCATAGTGATGATTTCCTTGAAAGTGTTAGCGCAATCAATTAGATCACATAACACTATGCCTGTCCTGGTTTGCTGGGGATTCCTCAGGAGTCGCCTCCCCCTTATTCAGACCTGTGTAAGCGGTGAATGTGCTTTCAGACTCTGAATACTCAGCGTCAAAGTTGTCAGACAGTTTTCAAGTTTATCTGCGTTGACGGCAATAAAGGTCGGACAATCATGGTGTCCGCTCATTAAACAAACGGCGGCGGCTGCAAGCGCGCCTTCGGCACGGCGCAGCGCGTTCCACTCTTCCTGATCGAGATGCAGTCCCTGCCGTAAGGATTGATCGTGGAGCTCGCGATTCAGTTCAAAAAAATTGTCACGCAGAGAGTCACTTTCGCTGACTGACATATACCCCTTCGCTTTTCGCAATTGCAGATAAGCGGCAAGATCGATACGCGCGTTTATCAGCTTGTTGAGAAGATCGGTTCTCAGCCTGTCAACGACCATACCTTTTTTCCTCCTCTTTTCTACCAGGGTTCAACTTAATAGTATGGTCGTTTTTTAGACAAAGGGGTGTCAGAGATCAAGAATTTTCTTAGAATTGCCCTTTTTCACCTTTTGCTGATAACCACAACGGTTGATGCCGCCGCTCCCGATGAGATTGCGATACAATTTTTGTTCGGATATCTGTAGAATCCCTGCCCTGACCATTCCAATAAATGAACACTTTTTAAGCTATGAGTAATGTAACCCACCAGCCAAAGATCGGCTTCGTTTCCCTGGGCTGTCCGAAAAACCTCGTTGATTCGGAACGCATCCTGACTGAGCTGCGTACCGAAGGCTATGACGTTGTGCCACGCTATGACGATGCGGATATGGTTATCGTTAATACCTGTGGCTTTATTGACAGCGCGGTACAAGAGTCGCTGGAAGCCATTGGCGAAGCGCTGAACGAAAACGGTAAGGTAATCGTCACCGGCTGCCTGGGCGCAAAAGAAGATCAGATCCGCGAAGTGCATCCGAAAGTACTGGAAATCACCGGGCCGCATAGCTATGAGCAAGTTCTGCAGCACGTACATCATTACGTACCGAAGCCGAAGCACAATCCATTTTTAAGCCTCGTACCAGAACAGGGTGTAAAACTGACGCCGCGCCATTATGCGTATCTGAAAATTTCTGAAGGCTGTAATCACCGCTGCACGTTCTGCATCATCCCGTCGATGCGCGGGGATCTGGTCAGCCGTCCGATTGGCGACGTATTAAGCGAAGCGAAACGTCTGGTTGATGCCGGGGTCAAAGAGATTCTGGTGATTTCGCAAGATACCTCCGCCTACGGCGTAGATGTGAAGCACCGCACCGGATTCCATAATGGCGAACCGGTGAAAACCAGTATGGTGAGCCTGTGCGAGCAGTTATCAAAACTGGGCGTCTGGACACGTCTGCACTACGTCTACCCCTACCCACACGTTGATGATGTGATTCCGCTAATGGCGGAAGGCAAAATCCTGCCCTATCTGGACATTCCGCTGCAACATGCCAGCCCGCGGATTCTTAAACTGATGAAACGTCCCGGTTCCGTTGACCGCCAGCTGGCGCGCATTAAGCAGTGGCGCGAAATCTGCCCGGAACTGACCCTACGCTCCACCTTTATTGTCGGCTTCCCCGGCGAAACGGAAGAAGACTTCCAGATGCTGCTCGACTTCCTGAAAGAGGCGCGCCTCGATCGTGTAGGCTGCTTCAAGTACAGCCCGGTGGAAGGCGCAGGCGCGAATGACCTGCCGGATCAGGTGCCGGAAGAGGTGAAAGAAGAGCGCTGGAACCGCTTTATGCAACTGCAACAGCAAATCTCCGCTGAGCGCTTGCAGGAAAAAGTGGGCCGCGAAATTCTGGTGATCGTCGATGAGGTTGACGAAGAAGGCGCTATCGGGCGTAGCATGGCGGATGCGCCGGAAATTGACGGCGCGGTCTATTTGAACGGCGAAACCAACGTCAAGCCGGGCGATATCGTGCGCGTGAAAGTGGAAAACGCCGACGAATATGATTTGTGGGGCAGTCGGGTTTAACGCCACCTCCCCCGGCGCGGGTGCCGGATGTGTTATCGCGCCTGGCGAGCCCGTTCCAGGCCCGCCAGGCGTCAACGCCACCGGGCTGGCTTACCCCTTAATCTTCGGGTCCAGCGCATCGCGCAACCCGTCGCCTAACAGGTTAAACGCCAGCACAGTCAGGAAAATCGCCACCGCCGGGAAGAGCGCTACGTGCGGCGCGATGACCATATCCGCCCGCGCTTCATTGAGCATCGCTCCCCACTCCGGCGTTGGCGGCTGCGCGCCTAATCCGAGAAATGACAGGCTTGCCGCGGAAATAATTGACGTACCGATACGCATCGTAAAGAAAACCACAATTGACGAGACCGTTCCCGGCAATATATGGCTAAACAAAATCGTCGTGTCGCTGGCGCCGATACTGCGGGCAGACTCAATAAACGTCTGCTGTTTTAAGACCAGGGTATTTCCGCGCACCAGACGAGCAAACGCCGGAATAGAGAAAATCGCCACCGCAACGATCACATTAGCAATACCGCTGCCTAACACCGCCACAACGGCAATCGCCAGCAAAATGCCGGGGAAGGCGAACAGCACATCGCAAATGCGCATAATAAAACGATCCCACCAGCCTTCATAATATCCCGCCAGCAATCCCAACACCGTACCGATTATCGCGCCGATAAATACCGCGAACACGCCCGCAGCCAGTGAGATCTGCGCCCCAACGAGAACCCGGCTAAAGATGTCTCTTCCCAGCGAGTCAACGCCAAACCAGTGCTGCAAAGAGGGGCCATTGTTCAGGCTATCGTAGTCAAAATAGTTTTCCGCATCGTAGGGTGTCAGCCAACGGGCAAAAATCGCCACCAGAATTAACGCCAGTACGAATCCCCCGGCGACCAACGCGACATGCTGGCGGCGAAAACGACGCCAGAACTCCCGCCACGGCGTGCGTATCTGGTCGGGTTTTACCACCGGCATAGCATGTAAAATCGCCTGACGGCGCCAGTTAAATAATCGCATCCTTACTTATACCTGATAGCCGGATTAATGGCGGCATAGAGGACATCCACCACTAAGTTGATAAGAATAAATTCCAGAGAAAACAGCAGCACTTCCGCCTGAATCACGGGGTAGTCGCGCATGTCGACGGAGTCGACCAGTAATCGCCCAAGCCCCGGCCAGTTAAACACTTTTTCAACGACGATCGATCCGCCAAGCAGGAAGCCAAATTGCAGTCCCATCATGGTGACGACCGGGATCATCGCATTGCGCAGGCCATGTTTTAACACCACCCACGTTTCACTGACGCCTTTCGCCCGCGCGGTCCTCATGTAATCCTCGCTCAGGACATCGACAAACGAGGAGCGCGTAAAACGCGCCATGACTGATGCCACCGCCGCGCCAAGCGTCAGGGAGGGTAAAATATAATGTTGCCAGCTATCCGCCCCCACGGTCGGTAGCCAGCCCAGATCCACGGAAAAAATCTGCATTAACAACATTCCCAGCGCAAAAGCCGGGAAAGAAATGCCGGTCACGGCAAGCGTCATTCCTAACCGGTCAGGCCAGCGATTACGCCACACGGCGGCGGCGATGCCGATCGCCATGCCAAACAGAACCGCCCATATCATACTGGTTATCGTCAGCCACAGCGTCGGCAAAAAGCGGCTGGCGATCTCCTCAGAAACCGGGCGGCGGGAAACCATTGACGTCCCGAAATCGCCTTGTAAAACATGGGTGATGTAACGCCAAAACTGGACATGAAGCGGCTGATCAAGCCCCAGCTGCTGACGAACCAGCGCGATCACCTGCGCGTCGGCTTCCGGTCCGGCTATCAGCCGCGCCGGGTCGCCGGGCAACAAATGAACAAATAAAAACACCAGCACTGCCACAATCAACAGCGTAGGAATTAATCCCAGCAGGCGCTTGAGAACATAGTTAAGCATCACACGAACCTTTTACCGGATGGCGGACAACGCGCGCGCCATCCAGCCCCATCGCATTACTTACTTCAAATCCGCATCGTCAAAGCTGAAACCGGTATCCGGCATAATCCAGAAACCGGTCAAATTTTTACTGTGCGCAGAAACCAATTTCTCCACCACCAACGGTATCCAGGGCGACTCTTTCCAGATAATATCCTGCGCCTCTTTGTACAATCGTGTTTTCTCCTGCGGATCGTTGGTCTTTAAGGCCGCCGCCAAATCGCTGTCGACCTGCTTGTTGCTGTAAAAAGCGGTATTAAACTGCGTCGGCGGCCAGTTTTGTGATGCGAAGAGCGGCGATAACGCCCAGTCAGCTTCGCCCGTCGACGCCGACCAGCCGGTATAGAACATTCGCACGCCGCTCTCCTTTTGCCCTTTGCCCTCAACTTCCGCAGCGCGCTGGCCAGCGTCCATCGCGGTTATCCGGGCTTTAATGCCAATCTGCGCCAGTTGCTGTTGGGTAAACTGCAACACTTTTTGCGCGGTGCTATGGTTATGCGATGACCACAGCGTGGTACTAAAACCGTCTGGATACCCCGCCTCTTTCAACAGTTCGCGCGCTTTAGCCGGATCATAGGGCCACGGCTGATAGCTTTGCGCATAGGCTATCGACGGCGGCACCACGCCCGTCGCCGGCGTGGCGTATCCGGCAAACGCCACTTTAACCAGCGCCTGACGATTGATAGCGTAATTCAACGCCTCACGCACCTTAGGATTATCAAACGGCTTCTGCGTCACATTCATACTGATATAACGCTGCATAATGGACGGGCTGGCGACCAGTTCGAGGTTTTTATTTTTCGCCAGTAACGCGGCCTGCTCATAAGGGATAGGAAAAGCAAATTGCGCTTCGCCGGTTTGCAGCATCGCCGCGCGGGTATTGTTGTCAGTAACCGGACGCCAGGTAATAGAATCCAGCTTGGGTAAGCCCTGCTGCCAGTAACCGGCGAACTTTTTCACTTTGACAAAGTCGGTCTGATTCCAGGTTTCAAGCTGATATGGACCAGTGCCGACCGGATGAAAACCAATATCCTTGCCATATTTTTCCAACGCTTGCGGCGAGATCATCGCCGTCGCCGGGTGCGCCAGAATATTAATGAAAGCGGAGAACGGCTGTTTCAGGGTAATTTTTACCGTTGCCGGATCGACGACTTCCGTTTTTGCGATATTTTTATACAGGTTATAACGCTTGAGGTGGTTATCCGGATTGCTGGCGCGATCGAGATTCGCTTTTACCGCCGCCGCATTAAAATCCGCGCCGTCCTGAAATTTCACCCCCCGTCGTAGGGTAATGGTGTAGGTCAGACCGTCATCAGAAACGGTATAGCCTTTCGCCAGGACGTTTTTTACCTTCATGTCTTTATCCAGGCCAAACAGCCCCTGATAAAATGACTTCGCCACCGCCTGCGAGAGTGTATCGTTGGCGTCATACGGATCGAGCGTGGTGAAATTAGACCCTACCGCCACCACCACATCTTTGGCCGCCAGGGCCGGAAAAGCCGCAATGGATGAGGCCAGTCCCAGCGCCGCCAGCCATTTATGCGTAATAAATTGCGTCATGTTGTTCTCCTGAAACCCTGCCTGTCTGAATGTTATAAGCGCGAGAGCGCATTATCCTGCAGCGGCCGCGCAACATAATGTCCCGGCCCGACCAACTGTAATGAAACGGCGGGCGTCTCTTCGCCACGTTTATGAATATTGCTGGGTATATCATCTGATAGCAGAACGCGCCGCGGCCGGTGTCTGGAGGGATCGGCAACCGGCACCGCCGCCATCAATTTACGCGTATAAGGATGCTGCGGATTTTCAAAAACGGCGCGCCGCGGCCCCATCTCAACAATTTGACCAAGATACATCACCGCCACGCGATGGCTAATTCGCTCCACGACCGCCATATCATGCGAAATAAACAGGTAGGCGATCCCCATTTCCCGTTGTAAATCGAGCAGTAAATTAATGATCTGCCCGCGAACGGAAACATCCAGCGCGGAGACCGCCTCATCGGCAATAATCACTTTAGGATTCAATGCCAGCGCGCGAGCTATGCAGATGCGCTGACGTTGACCGCCGGAAAACTCATGCGGATAACGCCAGGCATGTTCAGGACGTAATCCGACACGCTCAAGCAACCAGGCCACGCGCTTTGCCGCAGCGTCCCCCTGCCCCAGGCCATGAATCCGTAAAGGTTCCATAATGGAATACCCCACGGTCTGGCGCGGGTCGAGCGAGGCGTAAGGGTCCTGGAAAACGCATTGAATATCGCGGCGCAACGGCTGGAGTTTGCCCGCAGACAGCGAGTCAATGCGCTGGCCGTTAAAGATAATCTCCCCCTGCCGGGATTCAACCAACCGCAGCAACGCGCGTCCGGTCGTCGATTTTCCGCTACCGGACTCGCCCACCAGCGATAGCGTTTCGCCGGGCCAGAGATCGAAACTGATATTCTCAACGGCATGAACTTCACGCGTAACGCGGTTAAAGAGACCGCTACGTAGCGGGAATCGCGTCACCAGCCCCCGAACCTGGAGAATAGGCTCGCCTTCCACCACCGTGTCTTGCTCAATCTGCGATTCATAAAGGGCCGGTTCGTCAGCGGAAATCAACGGGAAACGGCGTGGCAGCGAGTGGCCGCGCATCGCGCCAAGCTGAGGGACGGCCGCCAGTAACGTTTGGGTATAAGGATGCGTCGGCGCATGGAAAATCTGCTCTACGCTGCCGGTTTCCACGGCCTCGCCCTGATACATCACCAGTACGCGATCGGCGATATCCGCCACGACGCCCATGTCGTGGGTGATAAAAATCACGCCCATCGACATCTCTTGCTGCAACACTTTGATAAGTTGCAGAATTTGCGCCTGGATAGTGACATCCAGCGCCGTGGTGGGTTCATCGGCAATCAATACCGCCGGACGGCAGGATAGCGCCATCGCGATCATGACTCGCTGGCGCATCCCGCCGGAAAGCTGATGCGGATAACGCGATAAAATCGCCTGCGACTCCGGGATCCGTACCTGATCGAGCATACGTTTCGCTTCCGCCAGCGCCTCTTCGTGGCTGGCGCCCTGATGCAAACGAATAGATTCGGCAATTTGCTCGCCAACGGTAAATACCGGGTTGAGCGAGGTCATTGGCTCCTGGAAAATCATGGCGATATCCGCGCCGCGCACACGCCGCATCTGCGCGTCACTCTGCTCAGACAGCTCAATCACCTGGCGATTACGCCGACGCAACAGCATTTCGCCGCAGCGCACGTTCGCGCCCGACTGCTCAATCAGCCGCATTAACGCCAGCGCCGTCACCGATTTTCCCGAGCCCGACTCGCCGACAATCGCCAGAGTCTCTCCACGCTTCAGGCGTAATGACACATTACGCACGGCGTCTACCTGTTGCCCTTCGTGGTGAAACGCGATATTCAGGCCACTGACGGACAGAACATCGCGGCTATCCAGTTCATCGCTGTGCGGCACCTGCGGCTCCTTATTCCCGGTAAATTCCTGTGGTAGGCGTATCCCCGGCATATCCCCAGGCGCGATACATCCCTTCGCTGTTAAACGGCAACGCGACATTACCTTCGTGATCAACGGCGATTAATCCACCGCTGCCGCCCAGCGCCGGTAATTTTTCCATCACCACGCGCTCACAGGCGTCGGCAAGGCTGAGTCCGCCATATTCCATCAATGCGGCGATATCGTAAGCCGCGAGCGTGCGAATAAAGACCTCTCCCGTTCCGGTACAGGAAACGGCGACGCTGGCGTTGTTGGCATAACACCCGGCGCCGACCAGCGGGCTGTCGCCGACGCGCCCGGGCAATTTATTGGTCATCCCGCCGGTAGACGTTGCCGCCGCCAGATTGCCGAATTTATCCCGCGCCACCGCGCCGACTGTACCCATTTTTTTCGTTTCGTCCAGCGGCGCGCCGCTGTGATCGAGCGCCATTTCGCCCGCCGCACGCGCCGCCAGCAATTGCTCGTAACGCGCCGGGGTGGAAAAGATATCCGGCGAAACGCGCGCCATCCCCTGTGAAAAGGCAAAATTTTCCGCCCCTTCCCCCACCATGAGTACATGCGGGCTGCGCTCCATCACCAGTCTGGCAGCGAGCACAGGATGGCGAACATGACTCACGCCCGCGACGGCTCCGGCTTTCAGGGTATTGCCGTCCATCACGCAGGCATCCAGTTCATGAGTTCCGTCTCGGGTATAGACCGCGCCGATACCCGCATTGAAGAGCGGACACGCTTCCAGCAGGCGCACCGCTTCCGTCACTACATCAAGCGCGCTGTCACCCGCTTCCAGCATCTTTTGCCCGCTTTCGACAATCTCTGACAGCGCCTGGATATAGCGTAGCTCCTGCTCATGGCTCATTTGCGCGCGAGCAATCGCGCCTGCGCCGCCGTGAATCGCAATCACTGCTTTATTCATTTTTAGGGTCCATTAACGGTGGCACACAACTTTTACTATAACTATCAGAATTGTTGTGAGTTATTCATTCGATTTTTGAATATAGAAAGATGCGTAAGGTATGTAAAGGCGCAAGGCCGTCTCTAAGACCGAGGTAGCATACTGCCCGCCACTGTTTTCTGACATAATAGCCGGATTCGATTTTGCCTCGCAGGAGTATGTTCATGGAATTTTCCGCCGGATTGATGCCGCTTGAAACGGCGCTGACCCAGATGCTTTCACGTATTACCCCGCTCACCGCCGTAGAAACGTTGCCGCTGGTGAACTGCTTTGGCCGCATCCTGGCGACCGATATCGTTTCACCCCTTGATGTCCCCGGCTTTGATAATTCAGCTATGGATGGTTATGCGGTACGCGTGGCGGATTTGTCCGCCGATAAGCCGCTGCCCGTCGCCGGCAAAGCATTTGCCGGTCAGCCTTACCAGGGAGAGTGGCCTGCGGGCACCTGCATTCGCATTATGACCGGCGCCCCGGTGCCGACAGGTTGCGAGGCGGTAGTTATGCAAGAGCAGACGGAACAAACCGATGACGGCGTGCGTTTTACCGCCGATGTTCGTTGCGGACAAAACATCCGCCGCCGCGGCGAGGATATTCGCCAGGATGCGGTGGTCTTTCCGGCCGGTACGCGCCTGACTACTGCCGAACTGCCAGTGCTGGCGTCGCTGGGAATTGCCGATGCACAGGTTGTACGTAAAGTGCGCGTAGCGCTGTTCTCGACCGGCGACGAGCTCCAGCTTCCGGGCCAGCCGCTGGAGGCGGGACAAATTTATGACACTAACCGTCTAACTATACATTTGATGCTGCAACAGCTTGGCTGCGAAGTGATCAATTTAGGCATTATTCCTGACGATCCCGGTAAGCTTCGCGCCGCGTTTATCGACGCCGACAGCCAGGCCGATGTAGTGATAAGCTCCGGCGGCGTCTCGGTTGGTGAAGCGGACTATACCAAAACCATCCTTGAGGAGCTGGGCGAAATCGCCTTCTGGAAGCTGGCTATCAAGCCAGGCAAACCGTTTGCCTTCGGCAAGCTCAGTAATAGCTGGTTCTGTGGCCTGCCGGGGAATCCAGTCTCTGCGGCGCTCACTTTTTATCAACTGGTTCAGCCCTTACTGGCGAAGCTTGGCGGCAATACGGCAAGCGCTGTACCGCCGCGCCAGCGTGTACGCACAACATCTCGTCTGAAGAAAACGCCAGGGCGTCTCGATTTCCAGCGCGGCATCCTGCAACGTAGCGCCAACGGCGAACTGGAGGTCACGACCACCGGACACCAGGGTTCACATATTTTCAGCTCGTTTAGTCTGGGCAACTGCTTTATTGTGCTGGAGCGTGAACGCGGCAATGTTGAGCCGGGAGAATGGGTGGAAGTCGAGCCGTTTAATGCTCTGTTCGGAGGCCTGTAATGGCGGAACTTAGCGACCAGGAGATGCTGCGCTATAACCGACAAATTATTCTGCGCGGCTTCGATTTTGAAGGGCAGGAAGCGTTAAAAGATGCGCGGGTATTAGTGGTCGGGCTGGGCGGACTCGGCTGCGCGGCAACGCAGTATCTGGCCGGCGCTGGCGTCGGGCAACTGACGCTACTCGATTTTGATACCGTTTCCGTTTCCAATCTCCAGCGTCAAACCTTGCACAGCGACGCCACGGTCGGGCAGCCAAAGGTTGAGTCCGCCCGCGACGCGCTGGCGCGAATCAACCCGCATATTACCATTACGCCCGTTAACGCGCGGCTGGACGACGACGCTATGACCAGCCTGATTGCCGGGCATTCGCTGGTACTGGACTGTACTGATAACGTTAGCGTACGTAATCAACTTAACGCCGGGTGCTATACCGCGAAAGTGCCGCTAATCTCCGGCGCGGCAATTCGTATGGAAGGACAAGTTACCGTCTTTACGTATCGGGAAAACGAACCCTGTTACCGCTGCCTGAGCCGTCTGTTTGGCGAAAACGCTCTGACCTGCGTAGAGGCAGGGGTGATGGCGCCACTGATTGGCGTGATCGGTTCGCTACAGGCAATGGAGGCCATTAAGCTGCTGGCGCATTACGGTCAGCCCGCTAGCGGAAAAATCGTCATGTACGATGCGATGACCTGTCAGTTCCGCGAAATGAAGTTGATACGCAACCCCGGCTGTGAAGTCTGCGGACAGTAGCCACTTTACGGATAAACATACCGAAGCACGGTTTATGGCCGTGCTGTATCAACAGATAATTACTGTCATCAGACGCAAAGCCAGCTTACCCAAGCTCCGACTGACGATCGGCTCAAGCAGCGCGGCATCATCTTAAACGCCATACCACAACCTCAAACCGTGATGTTGTACCTCATTTAACGCCTCTTTGTCAGAACCTCTCCATTCGTTGACGCACATCAAGATAACTTTCATTCGAAAGTAATTTAATCTTTATATGAAATAAGAGAGGCCGTTTATGATCTTCAATATTCAGCGCTATTCTACCCACGATGGCCCCGGTATCCGTACCGTAGTATTTCTCAAAGGCTGTTCGTTGGGCTGTCGCTGGTGCCAGAACCCGGAAAGCCGCGCCCGCGCTCAGGATCTGTTATACGACGCGCGGCTGTGTCTCGAAGGATGCGACCTGTGCGCGCAAGCCGCGCCGGACGTCATTGAGCGCGCGCTAAACGGCCTGCTCATCCATCGCGAGAAACTGACCGACGCCCATTTTTCAGTCCTGGCGCATTGCTGCCCCACACAGGCGTTAACCGTGTGCGGCGAAATAAAAAGCGTGGATGAGATCATGGCGACGGTACTGCGCGATAAACCTTTTTACGATCGCAGCGGCGGCGGTCTTACGCTTTCTGGCGGCGAACCGTTTATGCAGCCGGAACTGGCGGCAGAGCTGTTTAAAGCCAGCCATGACGCCGGTATTCATACAGCGGTTGAGACCTGTCTGCATGTTCCATGGAAATACATTGCGCCCTCACTGCCTTATATCGATCTGTTTCTGGCTGATTTGAAGCATGTCGCCGACGGGCCGTTTAAGCAGTGGACCGATGGCAGCGCCTCGCGGGTGCTGGAAAATCTCAGGAAACTCGCCGCCGCGGGCAAAAAAATGGTGATTCGCGTCCCGCTGATTCAGGGATTTAATGCCGATGAGGAGACCATTAAAGCCATTACCGACTTTGCCGCCGACGAACTGCACGTCGGGGAAATTCATTTTCTGCCCTACCACACGCTGGGCATCAATAAATACCACTTACTCAGTCAGCCCTATCATGCCCCGGATAAACCACTGGATGCGCCGGCGTTACTTGATTTTGCCCAGAAGTACGCCTGCCAAAAAGGTTTAACCGCGACCCTACGAGGATAATTATCATGACCCAACTGAAACTGGACACGCTCAGTGACCGCATTAAGGCGCACAAAACCGCGCTGGTACATATCGTGAAACCGCCGGTCTGTACCGAGCGCGCGCAGCATTATACCGAAATGTATCAGCAGCATCTGGATAAACCGATTCCGGTACGCCGCGCGCTGGCGCTGGCCCATCACCTGGCGGAACGCACTATCTGGATAAAACACGATGAACTGATCGTCGGCAACCAGGCAAGTGAAGTCCGCGCCGCGCCGATTTTCCCGGAATATACCGTCTCGTGGATTGAAAAAGAGATCGACGACCTGGCAGACCGGCCCGGCGCAGGTTTTTCCGTAAGTGAAGAAAACAAACGTATTCTGCACGACGTCTGTCCGTGGTGGCGCGGTCAAACCGTCCAGGATCGCTGCTACGGCATGTTTACCGATGAACAAAAAGGGCTTCTGGCGACTGGCATTATCAAAGCCGAAGGTAATATGACTTCCGGTGACGCGCACCTGGCGGTGAACTTCCCGCTGCTGCTGGAAAAAGGGCTTGATGGCCTGCGCGATAAAGTCGCCGAGCGCCGCTCACGCATCAACCTTACCGTGCTGGAAGATCTGCATGGCGAGCAGTTCCTGAAGGCGATTGATATTGTGCTGGATGCGGTAAGCCAGCACATCACGCGCTTTGCCGCGCTGGCGCGCCAGATGGCAGGCGAAGAGTCCCGTGAAAGCCGTCGTAAAGAGCTACTTACCATCGCCGAAAACTGCGAGGTGATCGCCCACCAACCGCCGCAGACCTTCTGGCAAGCACTGCAATTGTGCTACTTCATCCAACTGATTCTACAAATTGAGTCTAACGGTCACTCGGTGTCATTTGGTCGTATGGACCAGTATCTTTACCCCTATTATCGTCGCGATGTCGAACTAAACCAGACGCTGGATCGTGAGCACGCCATTGAACTGCTGCACAGCTGCTGGCTGAAACTGCTGGAAGTAAACAAGATCCGCTCCGGTTCGCACTCCAAAGCTTCCGCAGGCAGCCCGCTATATCAAAACGTCACCATTGGCGGTCAGAATCTCATCAACGGTCAGCCAATGGACGCAGTGAATCCGCTGTCTTACGCCATTCTGGAGTCCTGTGGACGTCTGCGTTCTACCCAGCCCAACCTCAGTGTGCGTTATCACGCCGGAATGAGTAACGATTTCCTTGACGCCTGCGTCCAGGTCATCCGCTGCGGCTTTGGGATGCCGGCGTTTAACAATGATGAAATCGTCATCCCGGAATTTATCAAGTTGGGGATCGAACCACAGGACGCTTACGATTACGCGGCGATCGGCTGTATCGAAACCGCCGTCGGCGGGAAATGGGGTTATCGCTGCACCGGCATGAGCTTTATTAACTTCGCCCGCGTCATGCTGGCGGCGCTGGAAGGCGGTCGCGACGCCACCAGCGGCAAGGTATTTCTGCCGCAGGAAAAGGCGCTCTCCGCAGGCAACTTTAACAATTTTGACGAAGTGATGGCCGCCTGGGATACCCAAATTCGCTACTACACGCGCAAATCGATCGAAATTGAGTATGTGGTCGACACCATGCTGGAAGAGAACGTCCACGATATTCTGTGCTCAGCGCTGGTAGATGACTGTATTGAACGCGCGAAGAGTATCAAGCAAGGCGGCGCTAAATATGACTGGGTATCCGGTCTCCAGGTCGGTATCGCCAACCTGGGCAACAGCCTCGCCGCCGTGAAAAAACTGGTCTTCGAACAGGGCGTTATCGGTCAACAGCAGCTTGCCGCCGCGCTGGCCGATGACTTTGACGGGCTGACCCATGAGCAGCTGCGCCAGCGTCTGATTAACGGCGCGCCGAAGTACGGTAACGACGATGACAGTGTCGATACCCTGCTGGCGCGCGCTTATCAGACCTATATTGATGAGCTGAAGCAATACCATAACCCGCGCTACGGTCGTGGCCCTGTGGGCGGCAACTATTACGCCGGTACGTCCTCTATCTCAGCAAACGTGCCGTTTGGCGCCGCGACTATGGCTACCCCGGATGGTCGCAAAGCGCATACACCGCTGGCGGAAGGCGCAAGCCCTGCATCAGGTACGGATCATCTCGGCCCGACGGCGGTGATTGGTTCCGTAGGCAAATTACCTACCGGTTCCATTCTCGGCGGCGTGCTGCTCAATCAGAAACTGAACCCAACGACGCTGGAAAACGAATCCGACAAACAGAAACTGATGGTTCTGCTACGGACGTTCTTTGAGGTGCATAAAGGCTGGCATATTCAGTACAACATCGTGTCACGCGAAACGCTGCTGGATGCGAAAAAACATCCGGACCAGTACCGCGATCTGGTCGTGCGTGTGGCAGGCTACTCCGCCTTCTTCACCGCGCTGTCACCGGACGCGCAGGACGATATCATCGCCCGTACCGAACATATGCTGTAATTTGCCCTGGCGCCATCGGCAATATGTCCGAACTGCCTGATGGCGCTACGCTTAACAGGCCTACGCAGGCCTGTTAATCAGAAGGGATCGGTGCCGTCAAGCACGGCCTGAATGACGTTGAGCGCGCCTTGATGGTTATTATCATCAGTGTGATAACGTGAAAGCGCTTTGATATTGTCTGCGGCATTGCCCATGGCAAAAGAGTAATGCGCCATTTTCAACATTTCCGCATCATTACCGCTGTCGCCAATGGCGACGACATTCTGTGGCGACCTGTTCCAGCGCTTTAACAGACGACTGATGCCATTCGCTTTATGCAGTCCCGGGATAATCAGGTCGATAAAACCGAAGCCACTGGTGACGGGCTTCATGATGCCATCCAAAGATACGTGCAGTTTGTCGATAACCAGCGGAATTTGTTCATCGGGCAAATTCAGGGAGAACTTAAACAGGATATCGTCAATGTCGTGATAATCGTTTACCGGCTGCAGGCGGTGATAATGTTTGGCCATCAGCGCCACGAAAGTCTCGGGAGCGTTTTTGCTGACATAAGCGCTTTTCAGACCGCAGGCGACGAAGTTAAGCTGCTTATCCTTCAGCAGTTCGCCAATCACAATCCGCGATTCATGCCGGGTTAGCTCCCCGTGAAACAACTGCTTGCCATGTTCATACACCAGCGCGCCATTTTCTGCGACAAAGGAAATTTCGTCTTTCAGCTCGGGGAAGAAGGAGATCAACTGGTAGTACTGATTACCGCTGGCGACCACAAATTCGATATTACGTTTTTTCAGTTCCTGGTATTGCGCCATGAAGCGTACACGATCGTACTGCTTGGCATCGTCGAGAAAAGTGCCGTCCATATCGGTAACGACAACGTTAACGGTCATACTTAAGCTCCTGGCTGTAACTGCGACCAGAAACATTTTAATAACAATGTGAGCAGAACCACAAATTTATTTCGAATGAAAAGTGGCTGAACGAAAGGAATAGCCGCATAAGACATTAAGGCGTCCTGGCCACCTTACGTTTTCCTCTCGCTTCCCTCTTTGTGCGCTCCTGCAATATTTTAAACTTGCATTAACCTTATTTTAACTTAAAGTATCAGATGTAACTAATTTTACTTTCGAACGAAGGATGGTGAGGTTGATATGACAACTCCTTTTACCCACGAAACGCTGCCCGCCGACCCAAAAGCGGCCATTCGTCAGATGAAGCAGGCGCTACGCGCGCAAATCGGCGACGTACAGGAGGTGTTCGACCGTTTGAGCGCCACCATAGCAGCCCGGGTGGCGGAAATTAACGATCTGAAGGCGCAGGGGCAGCCGGTATGGCCAATTATCCCTTTTAGCGAACTGGCGATGGGCAACATTAGCGATGCCACCCGCGCCGAGGTTAAGCGCCGCGGGTGCGCGGTGATTAAAGGTCATTTTCCACGCGAACAGGCGCTGGCATGGGACCAGTCGATGCTCGACTATCTGGACAAGAACCATTTTGACGAGGTGTATAAAGGACCGGGGGATAATTTTTTCGGTACGCTGAGCGCCTCCCGGCCTGAAATCTATCCTGTCTACTGGTCGCAGGCGCAAATGCAGGCCCGCCAAAGTGAAGAGATGGCGCTGGCGCAGTCGTTCCTCAACCGTCTGTGGCAGGTAGAGCACGACGGCAAGCGATGGTTTAATCCGGATATCAGCATCATTTACCCGGATCGCATCCGTCGCCGCCCGCCGGGCACCACATCCAAAGGACTGGGAGCGCATACCGACTCCGGCGCGCTGGAACGCTGGCTGCTGCCAGCCTATCAGCAGGTATTCGCCAGCGTGTTTAACGGCAACGTCGAGCAGTACGATCCGTGGAATGCGGCGCACCGTACCGACGTTGAAGAGTACACGGTGGATAACACCACAAAATGCTCGGTATTTCGCACCTTCCAGGGCTGGACCGCGCTCTCCGATATGCTGCCCGGTCAGGGGTTGCTTCATGTCGTCCCTATCCCGGAGGCGATGGCGTATATTCTGCTGCGCCCGCTGCTGGATGATGTCCCGGAAGATGAATTATGCGGCGTCGCGCCGGGCCGGGTGCTGCCGATTTCTGAACAGTGGCATCCTTTACTGATGGCGGCGTTAACCAGCATTCCGCCGCTGGAAGCCGGGGATTCCGTGTGGTGGCATTGCGATGTCATCCACTCCGTCGCCCCCGTCGAAAATCAGCAGGGCTGGGGCAATGTGATGTACATTCCTGCCGCGCCAATGTGTGAGAAAAATCTGGCCTATGCGCGTAAGGTGAAAGCGGCGCTGGAGACAGGCGCATCACCGGGCGATTTCCCGCGCGAGGACTATGAAACCACCTGGGAAGGGCGCTTCACGCTGCGCGATCTGAATATTCACGGCAAGCGGGCATTAGGTATGGACGTTTGACGGTCGTACCGCCCTTCCCGCTCACCTGCGGTGTGCCCTTTGCCTGGGCGCACCCGTCTTACCGAACCTACGGCCAGGATACGTAGGCCCGGTAAGCACAGCGCTACCGGGCGTCAGTGTTTAGCTTTCAATCCCTTTACTACGCAGGTAATCGTCGTAGTTGCCGCTGAAGTCCACCACGCGCTCCGGCGTAATTTCAGGAACTGAAAAAGCGCGGCATTGAGTTCGTTGTCGCCAGCGGTAATCAGTATTACCAGCTTATTTCGTTCTTTCCTGAGCTAAAGGATGAGATCTCTTTTGTCGCGGAAAACGGCGCACTGGTTTACGAACATGGCAAGCAACTGTTCTACGGCGAACTGACCTGACATGAATCGCGGATTGTTATTGGCGAGTTGCTGAAAGATAAGCAACTTAATTTTGTCGCCTGCGGTCTGCAAAGTGCATATGTCAGCGAAAATGCGCCAGAAGCACTCGTTACCCTGATGGCAAAACACAACCATCGCCTGAAACCCGTAAAAGATTATCAGGAGATTGATGACGTACTGTTCAAGTTTTCGCTCAACCTACCGGATGAACAAATCCCGTTAGTGATCGACAAACTACACGTTACGCTCGATGGCATTATGAAGCCCGTCACAAGTGGTTTTGGCTTTATCGATCTGATTATTCCCGGCCTGCATAAAGCAAACGGTATTTCGCGGTTACTCAAACGCTGGGATCTGTCGCCACAAAATATGGTAGCGATTGGCGACAGCGGCAATGACGCAGAGATGCTAAAAATGGCGCATTATTCCTTTGCGATGGACAATGCCGCAGAAAACATTAAACAAATCGCCCGTTACGCTACCGATAATAATAAGCATGAAGGCGCACTGAATGTGATTCAGGCGGTGCTGGAAAATAAAGTGCCGTTTACACTTTAACGAGAGTCGGGGCAATTGCCCCGATTTCTCAATGAGCATTACACTCATCTTCTTCAATCAGTTCAACCACTAATGTGGTTCCAGGCCCCTGTAAGTAATATTCATCGTCAAGGGGATCGCGCAGTTTCATAAATGTCGTTTTACCGACTTGCATGGTATGCCCGGCAGCCATTTCTGCTCCACTTTCAAGCAGGTAACGCAGAACATTATTGAAAATATCAGAATATTTTTGCCCTTCGTGATGACCTTGTGCGTGTGCTGCGAAATCTGGTAGCCCAAAGCAATCAGCACCATAGGTACGCATCCATACGCCTTCGATATCCTCAACTTCATATTTCACAAATCCACAAAATAGAGAGGTCAGCGGGAAACCTTCACGCAACATTTCCAGACTATGCTTACCCAACTCCTGAGACTTAAATACCCCCGCAGGTAATGAAGTGTGAGCCGATTCATTTAATACAGCGACAGCCCCCATGCTACTTAATGCACCTGCAACCACAGCCAACGCAACATATTGCTCTAAAGGTGAAGTATCATACCCCTTATAATATAAAATAATATTTGCACTGGTTGCCCGTACTTGCTCTTTTACTTCCTGGGGATAATGAGCTGGCGCGACGCATTGTTCGATTGATTCCTGAGGGTAAGGCGTTTTAAATCCAACCATCGATATTACATGCTTACCCCATCCTGCTAAACCAAAAAAATCCAGTTCAGGGACAAGTTCACACGTTGCCTGTTTCATACTGGAATGATAATTACGCAACAAGCGGGTGAGTTCTTTTGAATTATTTTCCGGGAGAGTATCAAATACAACAACTAAACTTAGTGGGTTATCAATTTCAGCATTCGCTACTAAAACACCTTGTATATTAGATGAGTTTTTTTCTTTACGGCCAAAAAAGCGTTCCAAAATGCTCATATTTATTCCTTTTGTTGAACAATAAAGGAATATAAAATAGCACTTGAATTCTTATAAAGAAAATAACATTACAATATGTTTACCACAAAATATATTCGCAATTTTTATGATAGATCCTCTTCTTTCATTTAATTTTAAAATAGAATATTAAGAGCCTATCCCACCAGGCGTTATTGGCGCAGCCAGTTTGGACACGGACAGCGCGCAAAACCGGAGCGTACACGTAGTACGTGAGGATTTTGAGCACTGCCCAGGTCCAAAATGGCAAGTAAAATAGCCCTAATGGGATAGGCTCTAAGAGTATATATAATTTTCACATTGCATTCGGAAAAAATAAAAATTACCTTGTTAACATTCTGTAACCCCGACGCTATCGGGGTTACAGACAATAACTTACTCAATCCCTTTACTACGCAAATAATCGTCGTAGTTGCCGCTGAAGTCCACCACGCGCTCCGGCGTAATTTCAATGACGCGGGTTGCCAGCGAGCTGACGAACTCACGGTCGTGCGAAACAAAGATCAGCGTGCCCTGATACAGCTCCAGCGCCATATTCAGCGATTCGATCGACTCCATATCCAGGTGGTTAGTCGGTTCGTCCATGATCAGGATATTCGGCTTTTGCATCATCAGTTTGCCGAACAGCATACGGCCCTTCTCGCCACCGGAGAGGACTTTCGCAGGCTTTTTGATATCATCCTGGCTAAATAACAGGCGGCCCAGAATACTGCGCACTGCCTGCTCGTCGTCGCCTTCCTGCTTCCACTGACTCATCCATTCAAACACCGTCAGGTCATTTTCGAATTCATATTCGTGGTCCTGCGCGTAGTAACCAATACGCGCGTTTTCCGACCATTTAACGGTGCCGTGATCGGCGTCCAGATCGCCAACCAGCGTCTTCAGCAGCGTAGATTTACCCACGCCATTGGTGCCGAGTACCGCCAGCTTCTCGCCGACTTCGAGCAGCAAATTGACATTTTTAAACAGCGGACCGTTATCAAAACCTTTCGTCAGCGCCTCCACTTCCAGAGCGTTACGGAACAGTTTTTTATCCTGCTCAAAACGGATGAACGGGTTCTGACGGCTGGAGGCTTTCACCTCTTCCAGCTTGATTTTATCAATCTGCCGCGCGCGCGACGTTGCCTGACGCGATTTAGAGGCATTGGCGCTAAAACGGCTAACAAAAGATTGCAGCTCGGCAATTTGCGCTTTTTTCTTCGCATTATCGGCCAACAGACGTTCACGCGCCTGGGTCGCCGCCGTCATATACTCATCATAGTTACCCGGATAGACGCGCAAGTCGCCGTAATCCAGATCCGCCATATGCGTACAAACCATGTTCAGGAAGTGACGGTCGTGCGAAATGATGATCATCGTGCTGTCGCGCTCGTTCAGCACCTGCTCCAGCCAACGGATAGTATCAATATCCAGGTTGTTGGTCGGTTCGTCGAGCAACAGGATGTCCGGATTAGAGAATAACGCCTGCGCCAGCAGCACACGTAATTTCCAGCCTGGCGCGACTTCACTCATCAGACCGTAATGCTGCTCCAGCGGGATGCCCACCCCCAACAGCAGTTCGCCCGCGCGCGCCTCAGCGGAATAACCGTCCATCTCGCCGTATTTTACTTCCAGATCGGCGACTTTATAGCCGTCTTCTTCGCTCATTTCCGGCAAGGCGTAGATACGGTCGCGCTCCTGCTTGACCTCCCACAGTTCGCCATGCCCCATAATGACAGTATCAAGTACGGTGAATGTTTCAAAAGCGAACTGGTCCTGACGCAGCTTACCGATGCGCTCATTCGGATCGAGGGAAACATTGCCCAGCGTCGGCTCCAGGTCGCCGCCGAGGATTTTCATAAAAGTGGACTTTCCGCTACCGTTGGCGCCGATCAGGCCGTAACGGTTGCCGCCGCCAAATTTGACGGAAATGTTTTCGAACAGCGGCTTACTGCCGAACTGCATGGTAACGTTGCTGGAAACTAACACAGGCTTATCCTGAAAAAAGATGTGACAAACCGCTTATTATGCCACAAGTCTGAAATAAGATCGCGCCCTGTACAAAGGGCTACACTGAACCGTAAGGGAAAAAAACGTGATTTCGTACACATCTGAATTCCCTGTTTACTGGAATGCACCTATAATGCGCTCCCAACATGACAGAATTCTCAACCTACTAGCCTGCTTGGCACAGAATCTCGCATAACATGAATATGAAATTAACAACGCTTTTCGCGGCGGCTTTCGCTGTAGTTGGTTTTTGTAAAACAGCCTCAGCAGTCACTTACCCGCTGCCTACCGATGGTAGCCGTTTAATTGGGCAAAATCAGGTCATCACCGTTCCTGAGGGCAATACCCAGCCGCTGGAGTATTTTGCCGCGGAGTATCAGATGGGGCTGTCCAACATGCTGGAAGCCAACCCGGGCGTGGATACCTTCCTGCCGAAGGGCGGTACCGTGCTGAATATTCCGCAGCAGCTGATCCTGCCGGATACCGTACACGAAGGCATTATCATCAATAGCGCGGAAATGCGCCTCTATTACTACCCGAAAGGCACAAACACCGTTATCGTCCTGCCGATTGGGATCGGTCAGTTAGGTAAAGACACGCCTATCAACTGGACGACCAAAGTTGAACGTAAAAAAGCCGGTCCGACCTGGACGCCTACGGCAAAAATGCACGCTGAATATCGCGCCGCCGGCGAGCCGCTGCCTGCGGTCGTGCCTGCGGGCCCGGATAACCCGATGGGCCTGTACGCGCTGTACATCGGTCGCCTGTATGCTATTCACGGCACCAACGCCAACTTCGGCATCGGGCTTCGCGTGAGCCACGGCTGCGTGCGTCTGCGCAACGACGATATCAAATTCCTGTTTGAAAATGTGCCGGTCGGTACCCGCGTGCAGTTTATCGATGAACCGGTAAAAGCCACCACCGAGCCGGACGGTAGCCGTTACATTGAGGTGCATAACCCGCTGTCAACGACGGAAGCGCAGTTTGAAGGTAAGGAAGCGGTGCCGATCACGCTTAATAAGAGTATCCTGGCCGTCACCAACGAGCCTGACGTTGATCAGACCGTCGTACAACAGGCAGTTCAGGATCGTTCCGGGATGCCGGTTCGTCTGAACTGACAGACTCTGCCTGCGAAGCCCGATAGACACTATCGGGCTTCTCTTACGGCATCAGTTGCAATAATCCATATCCCACCAGCGCCGCCCATGCCAGCATCGGCAGCGAATAGAAATGAAATCGCCACCAGATTCGGCGATCGTTCGCCATCCGTAAAGCAATAAGATTTGCCAGCGACCCCGGCAGCAGACCAAACCCGCCGATATTCACCGCCCACGCCAGCAGCGTCGAGGCCGGTACATAGTTCAGCAGGAGAATGGTACTGGGCACATTACTGATAACCTGCGACAGGCCGATAGCGGTTAGCCAAAGCCCCAGGTGAGACAGTGCGCCAACCTGGTTGAAAACGCCCTGCAACGCCGGCAATTGCGTTAGCAGATGGACATCAATAAACATCGCCATAAATACCAGCAGCAGCGTCCAGTCCACGCTGACTATCACCCTGCGCGCCAGCACAATAAACCCAGCCGCCACCAACACCAGTCCCCATAACTCTTGCCTGAGCTCCAGCGCGGTAAGAAAAACGACATATAATGCCAGGCAACTCCACACCAGACGGGGCTGCCACTGCGGCGAACGCGTACCGGTATGATACTGTAACGCCCTACCCGGAAAACAAAACCAGCACAGGAGCAGTAACGTCAGCATCATCATGACGGCAAGCGGCGCCATTTGCCCGCTAAATTCAGCAAAGGCTAAGCCGGAGCGTCCCCACAACAGAATATTTTGCGGATTACCGACAGGCGTCAGCAGCGAACCGGCGTTCACCGCCAACGCTTCAAAAATAATCAATCGGTTGACCGGAATCGCGCACAGTTTTTTCAACGTTATCGTCAGCGGCACAACGATAAACAGCGCGACATCGTTTGTCAGAAAGGTCGACAGCGCCGCCGCAGCCAGCACCTGGAACATCGCCAGTTGCCGCTCGGTATGAAATCGGCGCGTCATCTTGCGTCCCAGCACATCAAAATAGCCGCTCAGCTCAACGCCTTTAGTGAGCAACATTAACCCACTGAGGGTAATAATGGTGTGCCAGTCAATCGCGCCAGGCCAGGCGCGGGGCGCAAAAGGAATAAACAGGCTTAACGCCATCCCCACAATGATCAACAACTGAAAAAAACGGTCACGCCGCAGCGCCCGTAAAAAGGCCAGATTCATTCTGCAGATGTTCCATGCTGTTGCGTGAAGGCCAAAAAGGCATCCAATGTCTCCTGGCTGACATGGTGTTCCATCCCTTCCGCATCACGACGCGCGATTTCCGGGCTTACGCCTAATACCAGTAAAAAATTTTCGACAATTTGGTGCCGCTCGCGGCTTTCCTGCGCCAGCTTCTCCCCTTCCGGCGTCAGAAAAACGCCGCGCCAGGGGATCATTTGAATAAATCCTAACGATGCCAGGCGCTTAAGCATTTTGGCCACAGTTGGCTGGGAGACGCCGAGCCGAGCCGCCATATCCACCTGACGCGCTTCCCCTACCTCAATAATTAAATCGGAAATCAGCTCAACGTAATCGTCTATCAACTCACGGCGATGCGCCTCTCTGACCTGACGAAATCCTTCAACGTGTTCTTCTACGTTCACCAATTGCGTCACTTTTTTTGTTGTTGGCGTACCTGCGCGACGACCCATTTTGCTTCCTCGTTTCTGTGACGCGTTAACGCGTCAGCTGACAGAGCGCTCATTGTAAACCAGAGTTGTCCGGGCACAAAAAATTAACGTTTTAGCAATAGCTATAAAACATAGCCTGTGCTATATCTGTATGTAATGCAGACATCCCTCACGGATCGATGGGATAGAAACATCAGGAGGTTTATATGAACGAATTTAAGAGGTGTATACGCGTGTTCAGTCACTCTCCCTTTAAAGTCCGGTTAATGCTGCTCTCTATGTTGTGCGATATGATCAACGGCAAACCGGAGCAGGATAACCCTTCCACGAAATAACGCGGCGGTGCGGTACGCCGCTTTATTTTGCATCCTCAACGGAAATGGCGCCCATTTCCCCTGTTTTTTTGTGGTTTTGCTATTCTCTTCGCAAAACATTTTCTTTCCGGCGGTTGACCTTCTTACCCGCACGCTCTATCTTCTGGCAGCCCTGAATATTTTGCGACTCGCCGTTGCGAACCCAATACCTTTTTTACGCATAATCAGGCAGGTAATGACCCTTCGCGCCAGGGTTAGCACATGGCGTTTTTGCAATAGTGGCATATGAATTCAACCCTTATCGATTCACTTCTCGCCCGTCGTCGGGCTGTAAGCCCGTGGGCGGGCCTCTACTTTTTACAGTCGCTGCTGATTAACCTCGCGCTCGGCTATCCCTTTAGCCTGCTTTATACCGCGGCGTTTACCTGCCTGTTGCTGTTGCTCTGGCGCTACCTGCCCCGCGGACAAAAAGCGCTGCTCGGCATCTGTTCGCTGGTAGCCGCTTGCTATTTTCCCTTTGGCCAGGCTTACGGCGCGCCGAACTTTAATACGCTGCTGGCGCTGCACTCCACCAATATGGAAGAGTCGAGCGAAATCCTGACCATCTTCCCGTGGTATAGCTACCTGACCGGACTTTTTATTTTTGCGCTGGGTATTATTGCGCTTCGCCGCCGAAAAGAAGAGGCCAGGCCGCGCTGGAATAGCCTCGACAGCCTGTGCCTGCTGATTAGCGTCGCGGCATTTTTCGTCGCGCCGGTACAAAATCTGGCGTGGGGCGGCGTTTTTAAGGTTATTGATACCGGCTATCCGGTTTTTCGCTTCGCCAAAGACGTTATCGTCAATAACAACGAAGTCATTGAAGAGCAGCACCGTATGGCGCAGCTATCCGGCATAAAAGATAGCTGGACGGTTACTGCGGTGAAACCCAGATATCACATCTATGTCGTGGTGATTGGTGAAAGCGCGCGACGGGATGCCATGGGCGCTTTCGGCGGCCACTGGGATAATACCCCCTTCGCCAGCCATGTGAATGGCGACTTCTTTATGGATTACATCGCCGCCAGCGGCTCAACGCAAAAATCGCTCGGTTTAACGCTCAATCGCGTGGTGGATAACAAACCACAGTATCAGGATAATTTCGTCACGCTAGCTAACCGCGCCGGTTTTCAGACATGGTGGTTTTCCAATCAGGGGCAAATCGGCGAATACGACACGGCCATCGCCAGTATCGCCAAACGCGCCGATGAAGCGCATTTCCTGAAAAACGGCGATTTTGAAGCGGATAAAAATACTCGCGACGACGCGCTGTTAACCATGACGGCGCAGGTATTGGCGACAGAACGCACGCAACCGCAGTTGATTGTGTTGCATTTAATGGGATCGCATCCCCAGGCCTGCGACCGTACTCAGGGAAAATACGCGACGTTTGTCCAGTCGAAAGAGACGTCTTGTTATTTATACACCATGACGCAAACCGACGATTTGCTCCGTCAGCTCTATACTCAGCTTCGTCATAGCGGCGACAGTTTTTCGCTCGTCTATTTCTCCGATCACGGGCTGGCGTTTAAAGAACGCGGCAAAGCGGTACAGTACCTGGCGCATGACGACAAATTCCAGCAAAACTTCCAGGTGCCGTTTATGGTGCTATCCAGCGACAGTAAAGCGCATCGGATCATTAAAGCTCGCCGTTCCGCGAACGATTTCCTGAGTTTTTTCTCGCAATGGACAGGAATTAGCGCTAAAGAGATCAAAAATCGCTATCGATTTATTTCGGAACAGAAAGCCGGGCCCGTTTATATCACCAATTTCAAATTACAGAAAGTGGACTATAACCATCTGGGCAGCGATATTTTTTCACTAAAATAATGCACGTTTCAGGCAAAAAAAATCCGCCCCGAAAGGCGGATTTTTCATTTTCACCGACGTGATTAGAAGCGGTAACCTACGCCAGCAATCCAGGTGCCAACGTCAACGCTACGAATACGGCTCTGCTCGTAAGAGAAGTCCAGAGCAACATTTTCCATCGGGTTGAATTGCAGACCAGCGCCATAGGAGAAGCCATAATCGCTGGTGTCATGTTTGTAGGTTGGGTAATCGGTCGTCTGGAATTTACCGTAACCCACACCGACTACACCGTAGATGCTCGCCCAATCGTTCAGACGGTAAGCCGGGCCGGCAGTGATGCCGTAGTACTGACCTTTGTTGTAATCGCCCGCACCGTTAGTACGATCTTTTTCGGTGTAGGTGAAGGAACCGATTACGCCCAGCGGGTTATCGTCCTGCTCGTAACGATACTTCAGGTTAAAACCGCTCATTTTATTCGCTACGCCCTGCGCGTCGCTCTGAGCGTAACCACCGGTAACGGTAGAAGTAGCAGCTACTGCAGTACCTGCGGAAAAAGCCAGAACAGCGGCCAGTGCTGAAAGACATGCAATTTTTTTCATAACCACCTCAAATGTGCTTCAAGTAAGTCCTAAGTTTTAAATATATCAAAAATTAATGGGAAACTCTTTGCGATTCACGGTGTCTAAGGGCGCCTTTCATGTAACAGAACGTTTCCATATCGCGCTATCTTATTCAATTAACATCACTTTTCCGGCTGATTGCACCAATAATGCGTGTGCGACGCGATACATTCATCCAGATTATTCCTAAACCAACAGTCTATTTATCCATCAATTTAAGTTCATTTTATGGAATCCTGGAAATTTTTTTTCAACGAATCCTCAACCGCCGCGGGGAATTTCCATTACACTGCCACCTTTACTCGTACTGACATTTTTTGACAGGAGAAAGGATGCCGGGGTCAACACGTAAACTACCAGTCTGGTTGCCCATTTTGGTTTTGCTCATTGCCATGTCCTCTATTCAGAGTGGCGCTTCACTGGCGAAATCGTTATTTCCTCTTGTCGGCGCGCCGGGCGTAACGGCGCTTCGTCTGGCGTTGGGAACGCTTATCCTTATCGCCTTTTTCAAACCCTGGCGTTTGTGTTTTGCCAAAGAGCAGCGGCTGCCTTTACTGTTTTATGGTCTGTCGCTGGGCGGGATGAACTATCTATTCTATCTGTCGATTCAGACGGTGCCGTTGGGTATTGCGGTCGCGCTGGAATTTACCGGTCCTCTGGCGGTCGCGCTGTTTTCATCCCGGCGGCCGGTAGATTTTATTTGGGTCGTACTGGCTGTGCTTGGGCTCTGGTTCCTGCTGCCATTAGGGCAAGATATGTCTCACGTCGATCTTACCGGGGCCGCGTTAGCGCTCGGCGCTGGCGCCTGTTGGGCTGTCTATATTCTTACCGGCCAGCGAGCAGGCGCGGAACATGGTCCGGCCACGGTGGCGGTAGGCTCGCTGATTGCCGCCATCATTTTCGTGCCGATTGGCGCAGTTCAGGCTGGCGACGCGCTATGGCACTGGTCGATTCTTCCCTTAGGGTTAGCGGTCGCTGTGCTTTCTACGGCACTGCCTTATTCACTGGAAATGATTGCGCTGACGCGCCTGCCAACCCGCACCTTCGGTACGCTGATGAGCATGGAACCCGCGCTGGCCGCCGTTTCCGGGATGATTTTTCTGGGCGAAACGCTTACGGGCATACAGATCCTGGCCCTGTGCGCCATCATTGCCGCCTCAATGGGTTCTACCCTAACGATTCGCCGCGAACCGCAAATTAAACAAGTTGACGTAAAATAGTTTCTTATTCTGCATGATGTGCATAATCATGCAGAATATCACCTCGTTATTCACCTTTTATTATCGCGCTATTACTTCGTCATTTTTTGTCATATTTTTTCTCATTTTTTACATTAAAATGAGAATTATTACCCACCAAACAAAAAACCTGCCTAACTAATTGATTTATAATCAAAATAAATATTAAATCTTGTCTGTACTATTAAAGTGATAGGTAAATTCAAAAAAGCAAAGTTAAAAACCGGTGCTATACTTATTTTCGTTAATTACCTGGGACACAAACATCAAGAGGATATGAGATTATGAGTACCGCTAAACTGGTAAAAACAAAAGCGTCTAATCTGCTTTATACCCGTAACGATGTATCAGAGAGCGATAAAAAAGCGACGGTTGAGTTGCTTAATCGTCAGGTGATCCAGTTCATTGACCTGTCGCTGATCACGAAACAGGCCCACTGGAACATGCGCGGTGCTAACTTTATTGCCGTTCATGAGATGCTGGATGGCTTCCGTACCGCACTGACCGATCATCTGGATACTATGGCCGAGCGCGCCGTACAGCTTGGCGGTGTGGCGTTAGGCACCACGCAAGTTATCAACAGCAAAACTCCACTGAAAAGCTATCCGCTCGACATCCATAACGTGCAGGATCACTTAAAAGAACTGGCCGATCGCTACGCTGTTGTCGCTAATGATGTTCGCAAAGCTATCGGTGAAGCCAAAGATGAAGACACTGCCGATATCTTTACCGCCGCATCACGCGACCTCGATAAATTCCTGTGGTTTATCGAATCCAACATCGAATAAATCTATCTCTACCCTGAATACTTCGAGTTGCAGGAAGGTACAAACGCAGCGAATCCGCAGAAGCCTGACTTCCGTCGGTCACTGAAGCGAACGCACCTGCAACTTGATGTACACAGGTATATAAGTCATCCCTATACCCCTGCCTGGCACAGGGGTTTTGCACTTAAATAGTGCACACGTCTTGTACTCCCCTCCGATAAAAGTGAATTATTTGTAATAATTACATCACACAATCGTTAATTAAAGATTGTTTTAACAACAATTTTTACGCTAAATAGACCCTGTATCTCTACTTTGTTATTCATGCACTAAATCAGTGCCCCAAAACGGTGCGGCATACTGGTTTTGCCCGACTTATTGTGCACAGGAATGATTGACGCTTCTGTTAAAACAATGAGTTACATAATTGGCATGATTTTTTCATTACGCTACATGTTCTCGCAGGGGATCGCCCCGTGGATAGAAAAGGAAATGCTATGAAGTCTCTATTAAAAGTTTCACTGGCTGCACTTACCCTGGCTTTTGCGGTGTCTTCGCACGCCGCGGATAAGAAACTCGTTGTGGCAACCGATACGGCGTTCGTTCCGTTTGAATTTAAACAGGGCGACAAATACGTCGGTTTTGATGTTGATCTGTGGGACGCTATCGCGAAAGAACTGAAGCTGGACTACACCCTGAAACCGATGGATTTCAGCGGCATTATTCCGGCATTACAAACCAAAAATATCGATCTGGCGCTGGCGGGTATTACGATTACGGACGAGCGTAAAAAAGCGATCGACTTTTCCGATGGCTATTACAAAAGCGGTCTGCTCGTGATGGTGAAAGCCAACAATAACGATATTAAAAGCGTTAAAGACCTCGATGGCAAAGTCGTTGCCGTGAAGAGCGGAACCGGGTCGGTGGATTACGCGAAAGCGAATATCAAAACCAAAGACCTGCGTCAGTTCCCGAACATTGATAACGCGTACATGGAATTAGGCACCAACCGCGCAGACGCCGTTCTGCACGATACGCCGAACATCCTGTACTTTATCAAAACCGCAGGCAACGGCCAGTTCAAGGCGGTAGGCGAATCGCTGGAAGCACAGCAATACGGAGTTGCCTTCCCGAAAGGCAGCGATGAACTGCGCGAGAAAGTCAACGGCGCGCTGAAAACGCTGCGTGAGAATGGCACCTATAACGAAATCTACAAAAAATGGTTCGGTACAGAACCTAAATAAAACGACCTGATGTTGGCTTGTGGCCCGGTAGTGAGGACGCTCACCGGGCCTACAGCTCTTTTCCGTGACGGATAAGACACTTTCACGCCATTTCCGCACCGGATAGAGCATTTGACTATTTACACCACGGTAACAGGAACGACATATGCAGTTTGACTGGAGCGCCATCTGGCCCGCCATTCCGCTTTTACTTGAGGGCGCTAAAATGACCCTGTGGATCTCGGTCCTCGGTCTGGCTGGCGGCCTGGTTATTGGACTGGCGGCAGGTTTTGCCCGTACGTTTGGCGGCTGGTTCGCCAACCACATCGCCCTGGTTTTCATTGAAATTATTCGCGGCACGCCCATCGTTGTCCAGGTCATGTTTATCTACTTTGCCCTGCCGATGGCATTTAATGATTTGCGTATTGATCCATTCAGCGCAGCGGTCGTGACAATTATGATTAACTCCGGCGCTTATATCGCGGAAATTACTCGTGGCGCAGTACTATCCATTCACAAAGGTTTTCGCGAAGCGGGTCTGGCGCTGGGCCTTTCTCGCCGGGAAACCATCCGCCATGTTATTTTACCGCTTGCTCTGCGCCGTATGCTGCCGCCGCTGGGCAATCAGTGGATCATTAGCATCAAAGACACCTCGTTGTTTATTGTTATCGGCGTAGCCGAGCTGACCCGTCAGGGCCAGGAAATTATTGCCGGTAACTTTCGCGCCCTGGAAATCTGGAGCGCCGTGGCCGTCTTCTATTTGATCATTACGCTGGTGCTGAGCTTTATTTTGCGTCGTCTTGAAAGAAGGATGAAAATCCTGTGATTGAATTTAAAAACGTCTCCAAGCACTTTGGCCCCACCCAGGTGCTACATAACATTGATTTAAACATCCGTCAGGGCGAAGTGGTTGTGATTATCGGCCCTTCCGGTTCGGGTAAATCCACGTTATTACGCTGTATCAATAAACTGGAAGAGATCACCTCCGGCGATCTGATTGTCGATGGTCTGAAAGTCAACGATCCTAAAGTAGACGAACGGCTGATTCGCCAGGAAGCCGGCATGGTGTTTCAACAGTTTTATCTGTTCCCGCATCTGACCGCGCTCGAAAACGTGATGTTCGGTCCTCTGCGCGTGCGCGGCGTAAAGAAAGAAGAAGCGGAAAAACAGGCGAAAGCTCTGTTAGCGAAAGTTGGACTGGCGGAACGGGCGCACCACTACCCCTCCGAGCTTTCCGGAGGTCAACAACAGCGCGTCGCCATTGCCCGAGCGCTGGCAGTGAAGCCGAAAATGATGCTCTTTGACGAGCCAACCTCCGCTCTGGACCCTGAACTGCGCCATGAAGTGCTGAAAGTCATGCAGGATCTGGCGGAAGAAGGCATGACCATGGTCATTGTCACTCACGAAATCGGCTTTGCCGAAAAAGTCGCCTCACGGCTGATTTTTATCGATAAAGGCCGTATTGCCGAAGATGGCAGTCCGCAGGCGTTGATCGAAAACCCGCCAAGCCCACGTTTACAGGAATTTTTACAGCACGTCTCCTGAGATATCGCCCTTCCAGCCCTGCGGCAGGAAGGGCATCATGGAATAGTCCCATTTCATTTTCCCTCCCCTGCGCCATCTATACTTAGTGTTTTGCGTCTCTTTTCTCACTGGAGGAGTCATGCGGTGGACCCTGTTCATCCTTTTTTGTCTACTGGGCGCGCCTGCCCATGCGGTCGCCATACCCGGCGTGACCACGGGGACATCAACCAGCCAGCAAGCAGCGCCAGAGCCCAGTCCTGAACAAAAAAAAGCGGCCTATGCGGCCCTGGCTGACGTACTGGAGAACGAGGCTTCACGTAACGAATTGATAGCGCAACTCCGCGAAGCCTCAACCACGCCGCCGACCGAGCCGGCGCCAGCGCTTGTGCCGCCTGCGGCCAAAGATGAGAAAACGGTACTGGAGAACGTCACCACCGTTACCCGTCAGTACGGCGATGCTTTCGCTACCCGTTTCGCCCAGCTTTATCGCAACATCACCGATGCGCCGCACAAGCCATTTAACTCGCAAACCTTCACCAACGCGTTAACCCACTTTTTATTTCTGGCCGCCGCGGTATTTGGTTTTTATAGCGTGATACGGCTTTGCGCCCTGCCGTTATATCGAAAAATGGGCCTGTGGGCGCGCAAGAAAAACCGTGAACGCAGCAACTGGTTACAGCTCCCGGCGATGATCGTCGGCGCGTTTATTATCGACCTGCTGCTACTGGCGCTCACCTTATTTATCGGTCAGATGCTCAGTGATAATTTCCATGCGGGAAGTCGAACTATCGCTTTTCAGCAAAGCCTGTTCCTGAATGCCTTCGCGCTGATAGAGTTCTTTAAAGCGATTCTGCGGCTTATTTTTTGCCCTAATGTACCGGAATTACGCCCATTCGCGATTCAGGATGCGACAGCGCGTTACTGGAATCGCCGTATGAGTTCCCTTAGCAGTTTGATTGGCTATGGGCTAATTGTTGCCGTTCCGATTATTTCCAACCAGGTGAATGTTCAGGTTGGCGCGATGGCTAATGTGGCGATCATGCTCTGCATCACCATCTGGGCGCTGTACCTGATCTTTAAAAACAAAGCGGAGATTACGCAACATTTATTAAGTCTGGCGGAACGATCATTAGCCTTTTTTAGCCTGTTTATCCGCGCCTTTGCGCTGGTGTGGCACTGGCTGGCCAGCGCTTACTTTATCGTGCTGTTTTTCTTCTCGTTATTCGACCCAGGCAATAGCCTGAAGTTTATGATGGGCGCGACCGTGCGCAGTCTGGCGATTATTGGCATCGCGGCGTTTATCTCCGGTATGTTTACCCGCTGGATAGCGAAAACCATCACCCTGTCGCCCCATACGCAGCGCAACTACCCGGAATTACAAAAGCGGCTTAACGGCTGGCTCTCCTCAGCGCTAAAAGTCGCACGCTTTTTGACCGTCTGCGTCGCCGTTATGCTGTTGCTCAACGCCTGGGGATTATTCGATTTCTGGCACTGGCTACATTATGGCGCGGGGGAAAAGATGGTCGATATCCTCATCCGTATCGCGTTAATCTTATTCTTCTCCGCCGTGGGATGGACGATTCTCGCCAGTCTGATTGAGAATCGCCTGGCCTCCGATATTCATGGCCGCCCGCTACCCAGCGCCCGCACGCGCACGCTGCTGACGCTGTTCCGCAATGCGCTGGCAGTGATTATCAGTACCATAACCATCATGATCGTGTTATCGGAAATCGGCGTCAATATCGCGCCATTGCTGGCTGGCGCAGGGGCGTTAGGTCTGGCTATCTCTTTCGGTTCGCAAACCCTGGTGAAAGATATTATCACCGGCGTCTTTATTCAGTTTGAAAACGGGATGAATACCGGCGACTTAGTCACCATAGGCCCGCTGACGGGGACGGTCGAAAGAATGTCGATTCGTTCCGTCGGCGTGCGGCAGGATACCGGGGCATACCATATTATCCCGTGGTCCTCGATCACCACTTTCGCCAACTTTGTGCGCGGTATCGGCTCTGTTGTCGCCAACTATGACGTGGATCGCCATGAGGATGCGGATAAAGCGAATCAGGCGCTGAAAGACGCGGTAACGGCGCTGATGGAGACGGAGGATATTCGCGGGCTGATTATCGGCGAACCCACGTTCGCCGGTATTGTCGGTTTAACGAACACGGCGTTTACTTTACGCGTGTCGTTCACCACGCTACCGCTCAAGCAGTGGACGGTGCGTTTTGCCCTTGATAGCCAGGTGAAAAAGCATTTTGATCTGGCCAATGTGCGCGCGCCGGTGCAAACGTATCAGGTTCTACCCGCCCCCGCCGGCGGCCCGTCGCCTGATTCACTGCCGCCGCGCGAACCGACGATTTAGCGTTTACGGGTGATAAAACGGCGACGCTGGTCGTCATCCATAAAGGTCCAGGCAATAAAGCGGCTTTGCTTTTGCCCCTGGGCCATCTCTTTTTTCACCACTTTCACCGCGCCAGCCTCCGTCAACGCCCGGTAAAGCGGCGGTAAATTCTCGCCGCGCGACACCAACGTCGTAAACCACAACACCTGACGGCGGAAGGTTTGGCTTTCAGCAATCATTTTTTTAATAAAGGCGACTTCGCCGCCTTCGCACCATAGCTCCTGCTGTTGACCGCCAAAGTTCAGCGCATCATCTTTATTCTGCCCCAAATTGCGGCGCTTACGCTCGCTGCCCGCGCGGGCTGCGGCGGCGGAGTCGTGAAAAGGCGGGTTACAAAGCGTTGCGTCATAAAATTCATTTTTATGAATGATACCGGTAAAAATGGCCGCCGGATCTTTTTGCCGACGCAGACGAATGGCGCGGCTTAACCCCGTATTAGCCTGAATGATAGCCTGCGCGCTGGACATCGCTGCGTCGCTGACTTCACTACCGGTAAATCGCCAGCCATATTCATGGACGCCGATAAGCGGATAAATACAATTGGCGCCCACGCCCACGTCCAGAATAGTTGCCTGCGCCGGAATACTCCCTGTCGTTTCGCCAAGCAGATCCGCCAGATGATGGATATAATCCGCACGACCAGGCACCGGCGGACATAAAAACCCTGGCGGAATGTCCCAGTGTGTGACGGCATAAAAATGCGCCAGCAATGCCTTATTGAGCGCTTTTACCGCTTGCGGATTAGCAAAATCAACGCTCTGTTCACCGGCGGGCGTGCGGATAAGAAAGGACGTCAATTCCGGCGTGGTCTGACACAGTGCGGCGAGATCATAACGGTGTTGATGGCGGTTGCGCGGGTGTAACCCCGGTTTCTGGGCGGACATGGCATTCTCCTTTTAGCAGCGGCGTAAGATACCCGTATAACGCCACGGGGTAAATATACCACCGCGAATTCCCTGCCTCGCTCGTTTGATCGGCTCTCTGAATGACATTGGCTCTGCTCATGGTCTGAAAAGGCCGCGCGATGCGATTTTTTCGCCTGACGGCGCTACACTTAACCTCAGGTACCCTAAAATCAGGAGAGCGTGATGGCATCCGGCTGGGCAAATGACGACGCAGTGAATGAACAAATCAACAATACCATTGAAGATGCCGTTGCCCGCGCTCGCGGCGAACTTCCCCACGGCGAAAGTCGCGATGAATGCGAATCTTGCGGCGATCCTATCCCTGAAGCGCGGCGTAAAGCCGTGCCGGGCGTTCGGTTATGCATAGCCTGCCAACAGGAGAAAGATTTACATAACGCAACATTTTCAGGATATAATCGTAGAGGTTCAAAAGACAGCCAGTTACGCTGACTTTTCTTTACCGAAACCGCCAGTATTATCCATTCCTTTACGCTCATGCTTTTTAGCGTTCTGCGTCGCAGAATGTGCCGTTAACCTCGACTCTGTAAAGCCAGATGACAAGAAAGGTAAATTCAACCGTTGAATTAATTAATAATCAATAGGTTATTTGTCATTCAAAAATTTTGAGCAAGGCAGTCAATTCTATTCGATTTTATCTTTCGCAAAAAACCGTGATACTCATCACATCGACGGAACATCGTCCCATAAACAGAATAACCTGCGAGAGATTAATCATGAAAACCATTAAATATGCTGTTGCAGCCATCGCGCTTTCCACCCTTTCTTTTGGCGCTTTTGCCGCAGAACCGGTTAGCGCGTCTCAGACGCAAAACCTGCATAAAATCGGCGTAGTGTCTGCCGATGGCGCCACCACGCTGGATGGCCTGGAAGCTAAACTGGCTGAAAAAGCCGCCGCTGCTGGCGCAAGCGCTTATAACATCACCTCCGCCGTAGGTAATGACAAAATGAGCGGCACTGCGGTGATTTATAAATAATTTACCTGCCCGCCAGATTTCAGGCTGTAACATCGCTGTTGTTTGAATTCTGACGGGTATTACCCTCGTCTGTTTGCCAACAGACCCACTGCTCCAACCCTCATTAACCCTGTTTGTTACCCTTATTTGCCCGTCCGCCACTGGACGGGCTTTTTTTATTCGCTAAAAGCCTGTTCGACGCGCGCAAGCCCGTCTTCTAACGTCGCCGCCTCTCCCGTCGCAACCAGACAACAGGCCATTTGCGTTTTTAATGATTGCGGCACCGGCTCGTGGCCGGCAAGGCAGCGCTCAATCCAGCGCGCGGTGATTTCAGGATCTTTAGTCGCAGGCAGTGAAAGCGGCTCGTCGTACGTGTCGCTCTGGCGCTCATGCAGTACCTGCACGCCGCGGCTATCAATCAGGCTAATTTGCGGACAGCGTTGCGGGTTGGCATAGACTTCGCCTTCGGTACCATGCATCAGCAAAGCCCGCCCGCCAATGCGGCTAAAAAAGGTCGCCACACGCGGAACATATTCAGGATGAGAAACGCTTGATAAACGCAGCGCGGCATCCTCAGCAAATGGCGTCGCCAGCTTGGCCAGTGAATGCGCGCTGTTACGCACGCCCATCCGCCAGCGCATCGCCAGCTGTTTTTCCAGCGGCGGGCAGAGCGCGCTCACCGGGATAAACACCGGCTGGCGCCCGTCCAGTTTGGCCTGCGCTTGTCCACCGTGTAGGGTGGGGATAATCCCCATCAGCTCAAATATAGTTTCCGTCAGTACACGGGTCGGATCTTCACTGACGCCGTGTACTACGACTGGGAAGCCCAATTTATGCAGCAGGATAGCCAGCAGCGGCGTTAAATTCGCCTGTTTACGCGCGCCGTTATAGCTGGGAATAACGACCGGCAACGGCCTATCTGCGGGCGGTGTCAGTTTGATGGTATGATTCTGCATGGCTTCATAAAAGCCCAGCATTTCGGCTTCGCCTTCGCCTTTAATACGCAGCGCCATCAATATACTGCCCATTTCCAGGTCGGGGATGTCGCCATTCAGCATTCGGGTATACAAACCGCGCGCGGTATCCAGATCCAGATCGCGGGCGTGATTTTTACCTCGCCCGATCTCTTTGATGATCTTGCGATAATCCATTGAAAGCTCCTTGAAGTGTGCTCACAGCATTAACGCCGTCGGCGGCGTGCAGGTTTTGCTTTTGGTTTTACTATAACGTCTGGCACAGCAGGCTGCTCTATCGGAAAAACAGGTAAGGCATTCAGTAAACGCTGTCCGTAGTTTTTGGTCAACAACCGCTTATCATAAATGACCACTTCTCCCCGACAGGCATGGCTACGGATCAATCGCCCTACCTGCTGAATTAAATTAAAAGACGCGCTTGGTAAACTTTGTACCTCAAACGGATAACGATTCAGGCTTTTTAGCCATTCGCCTTCGGTGATCACGACCGGGCTGTCGATCGGCGGGAAGGCAATTTTATGGATATGGACCTGCGTCAGCAGCTCGCCTTTAAGATCCAGCCCTTCGGCAAAAGACTGAAGCCCAACCAGCACGCTACGTTCGCCGCTCTCCACCCGTTTACGGTGCAGCTCCACCAGCCGGTAACGCGGCTGGTCGCCCTGGACCAGGAGGAGTAAGCGTACATCAGCGACATGCTCCAGAAAACGCTGCATCGCCCGCCCGCTGGCGAACAGTACCAGCATACCATGATGTTTTTTGCTCTCCAGTTGCTCGCGAAAATAGGCCGCCATTTCGGCAATATGCTGCTCTTCGTTATCAATAGTGGGTTCGTAGCGCATTTGAGGAATCACCAGTTTCCCCTGTTCCACATGATTAAACGGCGAATCCAGCGCCACAAAGCGGTCGCCGGCTTTTTCTTTTAAGCCGCTCATTTCCTGCAGGCGCGAAAAGCTATTGAGCGAGCGCAGTGTCGCCGAGGTGACAATAATGTGCGGTACGCTGCGCCATAACAATCTTTCCAGCTGATCGCTGACGCGGATACCGACACAATGGAACCAGACGTGGAGTTGCCCTTCGCGTATTTCACGCGTCGCCCATTTGGACACCGGCGCGCCTGAAGACTGCGCCATCGAAGCCAGCCGCCATAATTTACTTTGCGCCTCGAACATTCCCAGCGCCCGGTTCATCTGTAAAATCACCCGATGCAAACGCACAATATCGTGCGACCCGGTTTTTTCGCTGAGATCGTTGAGAAAGGATTCCGCCAGCCCACGCAACGTCTCGGTCAGCTTCGCCAGTCGCTGGCAGATTTCCATGACCTCATCAGGCAACTCGCCCATTGCAAAACGGTGCTCCGCCTCCTGCGCTGCGGGCATATACAGATTAAGAATGGCATTGAGCGAGGCGATCAGTTCGTATACCTCCTCGCAATGGGCGTTAAGTCGCTCAGGATTCGCTAACGGCGGCGTGGTCTTAGGGCGAAATTGCTCCATGCAGGTCGCCACCAGTTTGCTGAACAGATCCAGTTGCAAGCGATACCAGGAGGCGGTAATTTCCGCGCTCATCTCCAGCGCATCGCGAGCGACATCGGGCAGATGATGACCTTCATCCAGTACCAACAGCAGATGCTTTGGTTCCGGCAGTACGGCTTCACTTTCCATCGCCGCCATTACCAGCGCGTGATTCGCCACCACGACTTCCGCTTCCTGTATTTCACGTCGGGCGACAAAGAATGGACATTCGCGGTAATAGTGACAGTTGCGGTTCAGACAACTGGCTTTATCGGTACTTAATCGCCGCCACAGATCGTCGTCAATAGCAATGTCGGTATGATCCCGCAGACCATCCCATTTGTAACCGTCAAGATCCCCTTTCAGCCTGGCGCAGCGCTTTTGCTCTTCTTGGTTGTTAGGCGTCAGTTCGTCATCAAGAAAGGCGAGCAGATCCTGCTGCGTAGGCTCGCTACTGGCGAGCGCCGCCAGGTTTCGCGGACACACGTAACGCCCGCGGCCAAAGGCGGCGGTAAAGCGCAGATCGGGGATGATTTTTCGTAGCAGCGGCAAATCCTTGCTAAAGATCTGATCCTGTAACGCCACGTTAGCGGTACTGACCACCAGTGTTTTTTGCTCTTCCCGGGCAATGGCGATACCGGGAATAAGATAGGAGAGGGTTTTCCCGACGCCGGTCGGCGCTTCAATAGCCAGATGTCTCCCTTCTTCCCCGGCCAGCGTTCTGGCGACGTCAGCAATCATCTGCCGCTGCGGCGCACGGGGAATAAAGTCGGGAATCTGGTCCTGAAGCGCCTTATACCAGGCGGCGATTTGCGCTTTCAGCGCAGCGGTCAATGCCATGAGAAAACCTGAAGTACTGTATAAACAGCCACTATTGTGGCACATTTCAGGGGCGGGAAGTACCTTTTTTGCCGGTTCTGGAAGGCGGCTCGCAACGCGATGTGTATTTTGCCGGATGACGGTGCAAGCACCTTACCCGGCCTACGTATTTGCATAGTCCGTAGGCCCGGTAAGCGTCGCGCTACCGGGCATGTTGCCGGATAAAATTTACTGGGCAGGCGTGATTCTGCGCGGGCGACGCGGCGGACGTGCTTTGTCGCCAGCGGGTTTCCCCTCGCCTGTGCGCGGTTTTGGTTTCGCCTTCGCCGCCCCGCTATCCTGACGTCGCGGCTGCTGACTGCGCCCCGCTCCCCCCTGATTTTGTCCGCGTCCACGACCGCCGCCGCCGCGCTGCTGACGACCGTTCTGAATCGGCTCCGCTTTAATCAACGGGTCCGGCTCATAGCCCGGCGTCGTAATGCGTGGGATCTCTTTTTTCAGCAATTTTTCGATATCACGCAACAGTTTATGCTCGTCAACACAGACCAGCGACAGCGCCTCGCCAGTTGCCGCCGCGCGACCGGTACGGCCAATACGGTGTACATAATCTTCCGGCACGTTCGGCAGTTCATAGTTGACCACGTGCGGCAGCTCTTCAATATCCAGACCACGCGCCGCAATATCCGTCGCCACCAGCACGCGAATATCGCCGGATTTAAAATCGGCCAGCGCGCGGGTACGTGCGCCCTGCGATTTATTACCGTGGATCGCCGCGCTGCGAATACCGTCTTTATTAAGCTGTTCCGCCAGATGGTTCGCGCCATGCTTGGTGCGGGTGAAGACCAACACCTGCTGCCAGTTGCCCTGGCCAATCATCTGCGACAACAGTTCACGTTTGCGTTTTTTATCGACAAAGTGCACGTGCTGCGTCACCTGCTCTGAGGCCGTGTTGCGGCGCGCCACTTCGATTTCCAGCGGGTTGCGTAACAGCTTTTCGGCAAGCGCTTTGATGTCGTCGGAGAACGTGGCGGAGAACAGCAGATTCTGACGCTTCGCCGGCAGTTTCGCCAGCACGCGACGAATGTCGTGAATGAAGCCCATATCCAGCATACGGTCGGCTTCATCCAGTACCAGAATCTCAATCTGATCCAGCTTCACGGCATTTTGATGTTCCAGGTCGAGCAGACGTCCCGGCGTCGCCACCAGCACATCCACGCCGCCGCGCAGTTTCATCATCTGCGGATTGATGCTTACGCCGCCAAATACCACCAGCGAGCGAATGTTGAGATATTTACTGTAATCTCTGACGTTTTCGCCAATTTGCGCCGCCAGCTCGCGGGTTGGCGTGAGGATCAACGCGCGCACCGGGCGACGACCTTTAGCGTGCGGCTGATGGGTAATCAGATGCTGCAACAATGGCAGGGTAAAACCCGCCGTTTTACCGGTTCCGGTCTGAGCGCTGGCCATCAGATCGCGGCCTTCCAGCACGGCGGGAATCGCCTGTTGCTGAATAGGGGTAGGTTCACGGTAACCCTGCTCGGCAATGGCGCGCAGGATATCAGGGTTTAATCCCAGGGAATCAAAAGACATAACTACTCCGGACCGCCCCGACCGTTGCCGGTGTAGTTTTCAGGGAGATGCTCAAATTTGGAATGACAAAAACCACAATGTCATGAAGGGGCGGAGTGTAGCAGTTTTTGTGATGCGGCGCATAAATTATCCCGGAAGGTAGCAAAGACAAATTAATCGACCACACTGGACAAGTACCATTATGAGTCATAGTCTTAATCAATCGATTGATTAAGACTTAGGGCGTGTGATGAATATTCCCACCACGACCACCAAGGGCGAGCAGGCGAAAAGTCAGCTCATTGCCGCCGCGCTGGCGCAGTTTGGCGAGTATGGCCTCCATGCCACCACGCGCGATATCGCCGCGCTGGCGGGGCAAAATATTGCCGCCATTACTTACTATTTCGGCTCAAAAGAGGATTTATACCTCGCCTGCGCCCAGTGGATTGCCGATTTTCTTGGCGAAAAATTTCGCCCGCATGCTGAAAAAGCGGAGCGTCTGTTTAGCCAGCCTGCCCCTGACCGGGACGCCATACGCGAACTCATTCTGCTCGCCTGCAAGAACATGATTATGCTGCTGACGCAGGAAGACACCGTTAACCTGAGCAAATTTATTTCACGCGAGCAGCTCTCTCCCACGTCGGCCTATCAATTGGTCCATGAACAGGTTATCGATCCGTTGCACACCCATCTGACAAGATTGGTTGCCGCTTATACCGGCTGCGACGCCAATGATACGCGCATGATTTTGCATACCCATGCCTTACTGGGCGAAGTGCTGGCGTTCCGTCTCGGCAAAGAAACTATTCTGTTACGTACCGGCTGGCCGCAGTTTGATGAAGAAAAAGCGGAGCTGATTTACCAGACGGTAACCTGCCACATCGATCTTATTCTGCACGGTTTAACGCAAAGGAGTCTGGACTGATGAAAAAACCTGTCGTTATCGGACTGGCAATCGCAGCGATCGTCGCTGTGATTGCCGGTGGAACCTGGTGGTATCAAAGTCGGCAGGACGATGGGCTGACGCTATACGGTAATGTCGATATCCGTACCGTCAATATCAGCTTTCGCGTCGGCGGCAGGCTGGCGTCGCTGAATGTTGATGAAGGCGATACTATCAAAGCCGGACAGGTGCTCGGCGAACTGGATCACGCGCCATACGAAAACGCGCTAATGCAGGCGAAAGCTGGCGTGTCGGTCGCGCAGGCGCAATATGATTTGATGCTGGCAGGCTATCGCGATGAAGAGATAGCCCAGGCCGCCGCCGCCGTCAGACAGGCGCAAGCCGCCTATGACTACGCACAAAACTTTTATAACCGTCAGCAAGGATTGTGGAAAAGCCGCACCATTTCCGCTAACGATCTGGAAAATGCCCGCTCATCGCGCGATCAGGCGCAGGCGACGCTGAAGTCCGCGCAGGATAAACTGAGCCAGTACCGTACCGGTAATCGTGAACAGGATATCGCCCAGGCGAAAGCCAGTCTGGAACAGGCAAAGGCCCAACTGGCGCAGGCGCAGCTTGATTTGCAGGACACCACGCTTATCGCGCCTGCCAACGGAACCTTGCTCACCCGCGCGGTCGAGCCTGGCAGTATGCTGAACGCCGGCAGCACGGTATTAACACTCTCGCTGACCCGCCCCGTCTGGGTGCGCGCCTATGTCGATGAACGCAACCTCAGTCAGACGCAACCGGGGCGCGACATTCTGTTGTATACCGATGGACGTCCTGACAAACCTTACCACGGCAAGATTGGTTTCGTTTCCCCCACCGCGGAATTTACGCCGAAAACCGTCGAAACGCCGGATCTGCGTACCGATCTCGTCTATCGCCTGCGCATTATCGTCACCGATGCGGACGATGCGTTACGCCAGGGGATGCCAGTCACGGTGAAATTTAATGACGAGGCACGGCATGAGTGAGGCCGTTATTACGCTGAACGGTCTGACGAAGCGCTTTGCGGGAATGGATAAACCCGCCGTCGCGCCGCTCGACTGTACCATTCATTCCGGTTATGTCACCGGGCTGGTAGGGCCGGACGGCGCAGGAAAAACCACGCTGATGCGTATGCTGGCGGGCCTGCTCAAAGCCGATGGCGGCAGCGCGTCCGTATTGGGCTTCGACCCGATACAAAACGACAGCGAGCTGCACGCGGTTCTGGGCTATATGCCGCAGAAATTCGGTCTGTATGAAGATCTTACCGTCATGGAGAACCTTAATCTCTATGCCGATTTACGCAGCGTTACCGGCGAGATACGGGAAAAGACCTTTGCTCGTTTGTTGGAATTTACCGCCCTCGGCCCTTTCACTGGCCGTCTGGCGGGGAAATTGTCCGGCGGGATGAAGCAAAAACTGGGGCTGGCCTGTACGCTGGTCGGCGAACCGAAAGTGCTGCTGTTGGATGAACCGGGCGTTGGCGTTGACCCGATTTCACGGCGCGAGTTGTGGCAAATGGTCCACGAACTGGCGGGCGACGGGATGCTGATTTTATGGAGCACCTCCTATCTGGATGAAGCCGAACAGTGTCGCGATGTGCTGCTGATGAATGAAGGCGAGCTGCTCTATCAGGGCGAACCTAAAGCGCTGACGCAAACGATGGCCGGTCGTAGCTTTCTGATGAGCAGTCCACAGGAAAACAACCGTAAGTTGCTACAGAGAGCGCTCAGACTGCCGCAGGTGAGCGACGGCATGATTCAGGGACGTTCGGTACGCCTGATCCTGAAAAAAGAGGCGACCGCAGCAGATATTCGTCAGGCCGAAGGAATGCCGGAAATCACCCTCAATGAGACCGCGCCGCGCTTCGAAGATGCGTTTATCGATCTGCTTGGCGGAGCGGGAACCTCGGAGTCTCCGCTGGGTTCAATCCTGCATACGGTTGAAGGCACTGCCGGCGAAACGGTGATTGAAGCGCAGGAACTGACGAAAAAATTTGGCGATTTCGCGGCCACGGACCATGTTAATTTCGTCGTACAGCGCGGCGAGATTTTTGGCCTGCTCGGCCCGAACGGCGCGGGTAAATCAACCACCTTTAAAATGATGTGCGGCCTGCTGGTGCCGACGTCCGGCAAGGCGCTGGTGCTGGATATGGACCTGAAAGTCAGCTCCGGCAAAGCCCGTCAGCATCTGGGCTATATGGCGCAAAAATTTTCGCTTTACGGCAACCTGACGGTTGAGCAGAACCTGCGTTTTTTCTCCGGCGTCTACGGTTTGCGGGGCCGCGCGCAAAATGAAAAAATTCAGCGCATGAGTGAAGCGTTTGGTCTGAAAAGCATCGCGTCGCATCCCACCGATGCGCTGCCGCTGGGCTTTAAACAGCGACTGGCGCTGGCCTGCTCGCTGATGCACGAACCGGATATTTTATTCCTTGATGAACCAACGTCCGGGGTTGATCCCCTCACCCGCCGTGAATTTTGGCTGCATATTAATAGCATGGTGGAAAAAGGGGTCACGGTAATGGTGACGACCCACTTTATGGATGAGGCGGAATATTGCGATCGCATCGGACTGGTTTATCGCGGGAAGCTTATCGCCAGCGGTACGCCGGACGATCTCAAAGCGCAGGCCGCCGATGAGCAACAGGCCGATCCAACGATGGAGCAGGCCTTTATCACTCTCATCAATGACTGGGATAAGGAGCATACGCATGAGTAAGTCTCTCTCCTGGCGCCGCGTGCGTGCGTTGTGCGTCAAAGAGACGCGCCAGATCGTGCGCGATCCCAGTAGCTGGCTGATTGCGGTGGTGATCCCGCTGCTGTTGCTGTTTATTTTTGGTTACGGCATTAACCTCGACTCCAGCAAACTGCGGGTGGGGATTCTGCTTGAACAACAAAGCCAGGAGGCGCTGGATTTCACTCATGCGATGACCGGTTCACCCTATATCGACGCGACCATTAGCGATAACCGCCATGAATTAATTGAAAAAATGCAGGCCGGACGCATTCGCGGACTGGTGGTGATTCCGGTGGATTTCGCGCAGCAAATGGCGCGCAACGGTGACAGCGCGCCGATTCAGGTGATTACCGACGGCAGCGAGCCAAACACCGCCAACTTCGTTCAGGGTTATGTGGAAGGCATCTGGCAAATCTGGCAACAGCAGCGGGCGGAAGATCGCGGCGACACCTTTGAACCGCTCATCGACGTCCAGACGCGCTACTGGTTTAACCCGGCGGCGATCAGTCAGCATTTTATTATTCCCGGGGCGGTGACCATTATCATGACGGTAATTGGCGCAATCCTCACCTCGCTGGTCGTTGCCCGCGAATGGGAACGCGGCACGATGGAGGCGCTGCTCTCAACCGAAGTGACGCGTGTTGAACTGCTGCTGTGTAAGCTTATTCCCTATTACTTTCTCGGTATGCTGGCGATGCTGCTCTGTATGCTGGTATCGGTGTTTATTCTCGGCGTGCCGTATCGCGGTTCGCTGGTGATTCTGTTTATCATCACCAGTCTGTTTTTACTGAGTACGCTGGGGATGGGGCTGTTGATTTCCACCATCACTCGCAACCAGTTTAACGCCGCGCAGGTGGCGCTGAACGCCGCCTTTTTGCCCTCGATTATGCTGTCCGGATTTATCTTCCAGATAGACAGTATGCCTGCGGTGATCCGCGCGGTGACCTATATTATTCCGGCGCGCTATTTTGTCAGCACCCTGCAAAGTCTGTTTCTGGCCGGCAATATTCCGGTCGTGTTAGGCGTTAACGTACTGTTTTTAATCGCCTCGGCGGTGATGTTTATTGGCCTGACGTGGCTAAAAACCAAACGACGGCTGGATTAAATATGTGTATGGATAATTGTCGTCGTAGGCCGGATAAGGCGCTCACGCCGCCATCCGGCATTATGCCTGATGCGCTTTGCTTATCAGGCCTACAAACTGGACTGAGAGGACGGGCATGTTTCATCGTTTATGGACGTTAATTCGCAAAGAACTGCAATCGCTTTTACGCGAACCACAAACGCGCGCGATCCTGATTCTGCCGGTGCTGATTCAGGTCATCCTGTTTCCGTTCGCCGCGACGCTTGAAGTCACTAACGCGACTATCGCCATCTATAACGAAGATAACGGCAAACATTCGGTAGAACTTACCCAGCGCTTTGCCCGCGCGAAAGCGTTTACCCATGTGCTATTGCTGAACAGTCCGCAGGAGATCCAGCCGACTATCGATACGCAAAAAGCGCTGCTGCTGGTACGCTTCCCGGCGGATTTCTCGCGGAATCTGGATACCTTCCAGCCTGCGCCGATGCAACTCATTCTTGATGGACGTAACTCCAACAGCGCGCAAATCGCCGCCAATTATCTGCAACAGATCGTCAAGGAGTATCAGCAGACATTGATGGACGGCAAGCCAAAGCCCAACAATAGCGAACTGGTGGTACGCAACTGGTATAACCCGAATCTGGACTACAAGTGGTTTGTAGTGCCCTCGCTGATCGCCATGATCACCACTATTGGCGTGATGATCGTCACTTCGCTGTCCGTCGCCCGCGAGCGTGAACAAGGCACTCTGGATCAGCTGCTGGTCTCTCCGCTCACCACCTGGCAGATTTTCGTTGGTAAAGCGGTGCCGGCGCTGATTGTCGCGACCTTCCAGGCCACGATCGTGCTGGCTATCGGCATTTGGGCATACCAAATTCCCTTCGCCGGTTCGTTAGCGCTGTTTTATTTCACGATGGTGATTTACGGGCTGTCGCTGGTAGGCTTTGGCTTGCTGATATCATCGCTTTGCGCCACGCAACAGCAGGCGTTTATCGGCGTCTTTGTCTTTATGATGCCGGCGATTTTGCTCTCGGGTTATGTCTCGCCGGTGGAAAATATGCCGGTCTGGCTGCAAAACCTGACGTGGATAAACCCTATCCGCCACTTTACTGATATTACTAAGCAAATTTATCTTAAGGATGCGAGTCTGGGAATTGTCTGGGGAAGTTTGTGGCCGCTACTGGTGATAGCGGCCACCACGGGGTCAGCGGCGTATGCGATGTTTAGACGCAAAGTGATGTAGCTTTTTATCTTTCGCCAGTAGCGAGACCACGGCGGGCCCGGCCAGGATAGCCAGCCCCGCCAGCGCCAGCAAGACATTGTTTTGCAATACGCGGGATAGCAGCCAGAGGACAATCAGCGCGGTGCCGAAGTACCAGGTGGTAGTCAGCTCTTCCAGCACATCCGCCACATCGCGCCAGCGTTGCTCATGATGGCGCTGCAACGCCAGCATCAGCAGTACCGTCACGCCATAAAGCACGCATAATCCCAGGCCGACGCGCACTAATGTGCCGCTCATCCAGCCTATTACCAGCATCGCCACTACCAGTAAATGCAACATAATCTGCCAACAACCGAGGCCGGTTGCGACACGAACGCGTTGTTGCCACTTCATGGCTTTTCTCCTGAAGCATTTTTCTCTCATTATTCAGAGTACCGAACTTTACGGAAAATTCCGTAAGACCGCATCTTTTTGTGACGACGACTACACTATTTCAATCAGGATAGTGACGCGGACAGGAAGAAAATGGCTCAACACACGCGAAATTTTTCATTCAAAGTGCTCACAATTAATACGCACAAAGGTTTTACCGCCTTTAATAAACGCTTCATCCTGCCGGAGCTGCGCGACGCCGTCAGAACGGTCGGCGCCGATATCGTCTGTCTGCAAGAAGTGATGGGCGCGCACGAAGTGCATCCGCTGCATATCGAAAACTGGCCGGACACTACCCACTATGAATTTTTGGCCGACACCATGTGGAGCGATTTCGCCTATGGCCGCAATGCGGTCTATCCGGAAGGCCACCACGGTAACGCGGTTCTTTCTCGCTATCCCATTGAACATTATGAAAATCGCGACGTCTCGGTCGGCGGTAGCGAAAAACGCGGCGTGCTCTATTGCCGCATTACGCCGCCCATGCTCAACCGCCCTATCCACGTCATGTGCGTACATCTCGGCCTGCGGGAGAGTCACCGCCAGGCACAGCTAACCATGCTGGCGGGATGGGTGAATGCCTTGCCGGAATCAGAACCGGTGCTGGTGGCCGGAGACTTTAATGACTGGCGGCAAAAGGCCGGCCCGCCGTTAAACGCGGCCGGGCTGGAGGAGATATTCACCCGTGCCCATGGCCGACCGGCGCGCACATTCCCGGTGAGTATGCCGCTGCTGCGACTCGATCGTATTTACGTCAAGAATGCGAACGCCAGTTCTCCTACGGCGCTACCGCTGCGGAACTGGCGACATTTATCAGACCATGCCCCCCTTAGCGCGGAGATCCATCTATGAAATGCGGCTGGCGTGAAGGTAATCAAATTCAGCTACTGGAAAACGGCGACCAGTTCTATCCTGCCGTGTTTGAAGCCATCGCTCAGGCACAGCAAAAAATCATTCTGGAAACCTTTATCTTATTTGAAGATGAGGTGGGTAAAAAACTCCATGCCGCTCTGCTAAAAGCCGCACAGCGCGGCGTAAAAGCCGAAGTATTACTCGACGGCTACGGCTCTCCCGATCTCAGCGACGCGTTTGTCGGCGAATTGACCTCAGCGGGCGTGATTTTTCGCTATTACGACCCCCGCCCGCGTCTACTGGGGTTGCGAACCAATATCTTCCGCCGAATGCACCGCAAAATTGTGGTGATTGATCATCGTATTGCCTTTGTCGGCGGCATTAACTACTCCGCCGAACATATGTCGGATTACGGCCCGCAGGCGAAACAAGACTACGCGGTACGGGTCGAAGGGCCTGTAGTGGCCGATATCCTGCAATTCGAAGTCGAGAATCTGCCGGGGCAAAGCCCCGCGCGCCGCTGGTGGAAGCGCCATCATCAGGCCGAAGAAAACCGCCACCCCGGCGAAGCGCAGGCGCTGTTTGTCTGGCGAGATAACGAAGAGCACCGCGACGATATCGAACGTCATTATCTGAAAATGCTGACCCAGGCAAAGCGTGAGGTGATTATCGCTAACGCCTATTTTTTCCCCGGCTATCGCTTGCTCCACGCAATGCGTAAAGCCGCCCGCCGTGGCGTGAGCGTAAAACTGATTGTCCAGGGGGAACCAGACATGCCGATAGTCAAAGTCGGCGCGCGGTTGCTCTATAACTATCTGGTGAAGGGCGGCGTGCAGGTTTATGAATACCGACGACGTCCGCTGCATGGCAAAGTGGCGCTGATGGACGATCACTGGGCCACGGTAGGGTCGAGTAATCTCGATCCGCTCAGCCTGTCGCTTAACCTTGAAGCTAACCTGATCATTCACGATCGTACTTTTAACCAGACCCTGCGCGATAATTTACAAGGCATCATCGTGAATGATTGTAAGCAGGTCGATGAGTCTATGCTGCCGAAACGCACCTGGTGGAACCTGACCAAAAGCGTGCTGGCGTTCCACTTTTTACGTCATTTCCCGGCGCTGGTCGGCTGGCTACCGGCGCATACCCCGCATCTGGCGCAGGTTCCCCCGCCTGCCCAGCCAGAAATGGAAACCCAGGATCGCGTTGATCCAGAAAATACAGGAGTGAAGCCCTAATGGCTAAATCGCATCCGCGCTGGCGGCTGGCTAAAAAAGTGCTGACCTGGCTGTTTTTTATTGCGGTCGTCGTTCTGCTGGTGGTTTATGCTAAAAAGGTCGACTGGGGCGATGTCTGGACCGTCATCCGCGACTATAACCGCACGGCGCTTTTAAGCGCTGTAGGACTGGTGATCGTTAGCTATCTTCTGTACGGCTGCTACGACCTGCTTGGACGGCTTTATTGCGGCCATAAACTGGCGAAGCGACAGGTGATGTTGGTATCGTTCGTCTGCTATGCCTTTAACCTGACGCTCAGCACCTGGGTCGGCGGGATCGGGATGCGTTACCGACTATACTCTCGCCTCGGGTTGCCCGGCAGTACTATTACGCGCATTTTCTCACTCAGCATTACCACTAACTGGCTGGGCTATATTCTGCTTGGCGGCATCATTTTTACCTTCGGCGTTGTCCAGCTTCCCGACCACTGGTATATCGATGAAGGCACGCTACGTATTCTCGGTATCGTTTTATTGTTGATTATCGCGGTCTATCTGTGGTTTTGCGCCTTTGCGAAGCGGCGGCATATGACGATTAAAGGGCAGAAACTGGTGCTGCCGTCATGGAAATTCGCGCTGGCGCAGATGGCGATCTCCAGCGCGAACTGGATGGCGATGGGCGCCATCATCTGGCTGCTGATGGGTCAGGATGTGAACTATTTCTTTGTACTGGGCGTACTGCTGGTGAGCAGTATCGCGGGCGTCATCGTGCATATTCCGGCAGGCATCGGCGTGCTGGAGGCCGTATTCCTTGCGTTGCTGGCGGGCGAACATACGTCGCAAGGCACGATTATCGCCGCCCTGCTCGCATACCGCGTGCTTTACTATTTTATTCCCCTGTTGCTGGCGCTGGTGTGCTATCTGATCCTGGAGAGCCGGGCGAAGAAGTTGCGGGCGAAAAACGAGCGGGCGATGGCGAAATGAATTTAAGCAGACGCGTTTTCGCTTTCCAGCACAACGCGTTTTATCCGGTAAAAATAAACATATGCTGAGAAAAAAGACGTATTCATCTGTAAGCGGGAAAAAAGCAGCAATGACCAGCTAAACAGCAGCAGGAGCACTTCGTGAAACTCGCCCATGAATACTGATGACAGGGTACAGAACGTTGCCAACGTAACGGAAATAATGACCAGTAATAGCGCATAGCGGTAAATAATAACCCCGCTCATTCTTCCTTTAAGCAGGAGCTGATTTGACGGGGTAAGAAAAGCGATATAGCCCACGGCCAGGAAGAAGACCAGCTCCAGATGCTTTTTATTGTGCAGCTCAAACTGCGCAATAACCATGTTTATACTGACGATCCATGTCATGGTCATCATGATCGCCGTAAGCCCAATAACGCCTCCGTGAGGAATACCTTGTTCATACCAGTTTTTTTTGTAGTGGCTGGCCGGATACACAGGTAACTTAATTTCTGGCGGGATCAACTGCCCTTTTTTCACCAGCTCCGCCAGTGTTTTTCCTGTTAGCCACGTCATCAGGTTCATGGGCTTATCATTTCCTTGTCTGTGAGGTGAGATATTCTTGTAATGCAACTCGCACTAATCGACGCCCCAGGCAGAAACGAATCATCATCGTAAACGTTTCGCCATTCATCACCCAGCGGCAAAGCACAACCATAATAATCGCGATAACCAGATCACTCTTTAGTTCGCTATTTTGATTGCACAACACGTCAAATAATCCAGTACCGCAGAGCATAATATTTAATAAAAACAGTAAAACGCAGAGGCGCAACCCCAGGATAAAACCTTTGGCAATAAACCATACCTCAGCCATAACACATAGCATCATACCTATAGCACTGCCAAAATAAATAATTATATTTAGTGGCCAATACAGGATAAACTTATCAAAAACAAAATGCGCACTACACACACCTCCCACAAGAAGCATAAAACTAAACGCGCAAACAGGCGCAGGATTGGGTAATGAATGTTCCCATGACAATCCGGTAATGAAATGAGAAATCAGCGCTGGCGGGCATTTCTTATTAAAATCCTCGCCGCCATTTTTAATGGCGCGAGTGACGTCTTTAGCTTCACAAAACGCTAACCAAAATTGTTTGCCACATAATTTACTCATTATACCCATCATCACCAACCTGAATAAAAAACCTGCAACGCCTACGGCCTGAAAGATAATAGTATTTCCAGAATCATCAAAATGATATAACGACACAGCGTAACCACAGCATTAATAATGCCAAGGTAAAGCGTCAGCGCGCCAAATAAAGCGCAACGAGACAGGGATGAAAACTCGCTGTGATATAACATGCGGGCATAACCATGAAGTGTCGATTTTTCTAGTGCTGTAATCAATGTCCATACCAATACCGTCAGCATACTGACTATCCAGACCATAGTGCTACTGGCCACCAGGCTATTGACAACTATCGCAGCGATGATCCCGCTTACCGCCATGAAGATTAACGGCCTGAATAGACCAGAACTGATATTCAGGTAGAAAATAAATAAGGCATTAAGACTAAACATGATTCCAACAATCACGAAAATGGTCGCGCCACCTGAGAAAAGGTAAGCTAATGACACGCCGGTAAGCGTAATGATGGCAATATATATCAACGTTGCGACAACAGTGCCAAAGCGGGAAAGACAGGTAATGGCCCCATACCCCAGGCCAAGCAAAAGTGCTGATATCCACAAAACAACAACAGGTTGAACGTGAGTTATCAAAAAATGAGTATACAACGTTAACCATATAATGCCGGCGGTACACCATAGTCCCAACGCAGTATACCAATAGGTAAGGGATAACATTGTCGCGGGAATAAATGCTATTTGCCGTATACGTATTGCAGCCAGAGGTCCCACTTGTCATTTATCACTCTTCACATGATCACGGTGATAAGAATGGCAAGCGCAGGAAAACATTTCTAAGATATTTATGCTGTTTCGCCCTAAATATAGTCCTAAAAAAATCCTGGCGCAGGGCCAGGATTTTAAGAGATCGCTATAATTAGCGGCGATTGCCAAAAATACGCAGTAACATCAGGAACAGGTTGATAAAGTCCAGGTACAGCGTTAACGCGCCGAGAATCGAATATTTACGCAGATTAGCGCTATCGCGGGTATCTATTTGCTCGCCGATATTTTTCAGTTTCTGCGTGTCATAGGCGGTCAGACCGACAAACACCACCACCCCGATATAGGTTACCGCCCACATCAGCGCTTCGCTCTTCAGCCAGAAATTGACCAGCGAGGCCAGAACGATACCAATAAGCGCCATAAACAGCATGTTGCCGAAACCGCTAAGATCGCGTTTAGTGGTGTACCCATACAGGCTCATGGCGCCAAACATTCCCCCCGTCACCACAAACGTGCTGGCGATAGAGGAATAGGTGTAAACGATAAAAATACTGGATAACGTCAATCCGGTTAGCGCCGAATAGAGCATAAACAGCGTCGTCGCCATTCCGGCGCTAAGTTTATGCACCAGTCCCGACAGAACAAACACCAGCGCAAGCTGGGCAATAATTAAGCCAAAGAAGGTGATCTTACTGGAAAAGACAAACATCATGACGGCTGGCGTATTAGCCGCATACCACGCGATAAACGCGGTCAGTAACAGTCCGACCGTCATCCAGCCATACACTTGCGCCATATAGGTCTGCAGGCCGGACCGCGCCTGCACTATTGAATCAGATCGTGGAAATCTGTCCATGATGAACTCCTGTGTGGAAATGATACCCTAAAGCGTATCACATTCTGCTACCAACGTTTCGCCAACTGCTGGTCGCTGTCGCGCGCTTCGACCCAGCGATCGCCTTCCGGCGTGGCTTCACGCTTCCAGAACGGCGCACGGGTTTTCAGATAATCCATAATGAACTGACCGGCGTCGAACGCGCTACTGCGGTGCGCGCTGGTGACGCCGACAAACACAATCTCATCGCCCGGCCATAATTCGCCAACGCGATGAATCACCGTGACCCGCCCCAGCGGCCAGCGGGAACGCGCCTTTGCGACGATCTCCGCCAGAGCTTTCTCAGTCATGCCGGGATAATGCTCCAGCGTCAGCGCCTTAACGCTATCGCCCAGGTTATGATTGCGCACTTTTCCGGTAAAGGTGACGACCGCGCCGTCTTCGTCGCGCGCCGCCAGCCAGGAATATTCCTCCCCGACGCTAAACGGCGCAGGGCCGACTACAATTCGCGTTTCACGCATGTTAGCCCCCCGTGACTGGCGGGAAAAACGCCACTTCATCGCCCGCCGTCAGCGGATGGTCAAAACTTACCAGCGTCTGGTTGACCGCCGCCAACAGCTTACCGTCTTCCAGCGCCAGCGCCCAACGATCGCTCTTTGTCGCCAGATGCTGTCGCAGCGACTCAACGGTGGAAAAATCTGCTGGAAGATCCAGCGCGTCAGTTCCTGTAAGCTCGCGAACCTGGGCGAAGAAAAGCACCTTAATCATGCGCATCCACCTTAAAATCCCCCGATTTGCCGCCGCTTTTCGCCAGCAGGCGCACCGGACCAATTACCATATCTTTTTGTACCGCTTTGCACATGTCGTAGATGGTTAACGCCGCGACGGACGCCGCGGTTAACGCTTCCATTTCGACGCCGGTTTTACCGGTCAGACGGCACAGAGACTCAATACGCACGCGGTTATGCTCCGGCTCGGCCTGAAGCTGAATCTCCACTTTACTTAGCAGTAGCGGGTGGCACAGCGGGATCAGCTCCCAGGTGCGTTTGGCGGCCTGAATACCGGCAATTCGGGCGGTGGCGAAAACATCGCCCTTGTGGTGTTTGCCATCAACAATCATCGCCAGCGTTTCACTACGCATGGTAACGAATGCTTCCGCACGCGCTTCACGAACGGTTTCCGCTTTCGCGGAAACGTCCACCATGTGCGCTTCGCCTGCGGCGTTTATATGGGTTAATTGCGACATCGTTATTTCTTTAAATGAGGGTGAAAATTACATGGGCGTGTACGGGCATCCAGCTGCGGCGCAATGATATTCTCCCATGCGGTTCTGCATGCTTTTGTGGAGCCCGGCATGGCGAAAATCAAGGTGTTATTCGCCACGCCAGCTACCGCGCGCGACTGCAGAGTTGCGGTGCCGATCTCTTCAAACGAGAGCATGCGAAACACTTCGCCAAATCCTTCCACTTCACGATCGAACAGCGGCAACAGCGCTTCCGGCGCCTGATCGCCTTCGGTCAAACCGGTCCCACCAGTTATCAATACGACCTGCACCTCATCACTGGCGATCCAGGCGGAAACCTGGGCGCGAATCGCGTAACGGTTCTCTTTAACGATGGCTTTCGCCACCACTTCATGCCCGGCCTCCTGCGCCGAATCACGCAGATAATGACCGGAGGTGTCGTCTTCTTCGCCGCGTCGGCTGGAAACAGTAAGAATAGCGATGCGGGTCGGGATAAATTCAGCGCTGACCTGACTCATCTGAAATCTCCTTATTAAGGATTAACCGCCAATGTAAGATAAATTTTGCGTAATACCAGTATTGCTCTGGTGAAGGAAATGGGTCTGCTTTTTCTCCCGCAACGCGTCGGAAATACGTTCCTCAAGCGCGTATTGCTGCGCATCATCCTGTAACAGGTCGCGTAAACTCACGCCGCCGTCGCCAAACAGACATAAATGCAGCTTACCGACGGACGAAACACGCAGGCGATTACAGGTGGCGCAGAAATCTTTTTCGTACGGCATAATGAGACCGATCTCACCGGCGTAATCGGGATGACAAAAAACCTGCGCCGGGCCATCGCTGCGCTGGCGGAGCTGGTGGATCCAACCGCGCTTAATCAGCTCGTCGCGTAATACCTGACCCGAAATATGATGTTTGCGGAAGAGATCGCTCCCCTCGCCCGTCTCCATAAGTTCAATGAAGCGTAACTGAATGGGGCGAGGCTGAATCCAGGCAAGGAAGGTATCCAACTGATGGTGATTCACGTCGCGCATCAGCACGGTGTTGACTTTCACCTTTTCGAAACCGGCGTCAAAGGCGGCATCGATGCCCGCCATCACCTGGCGGAATTTGTCCTGACCGGTAATCGCATGGAACTGACGCGCATCCAGACTATCCACGCTAACATTGACGCCCGTCAGCCCCGCTTCGCGCCAGCTCGCGGCATCGCGCGCCAGTCGATAACCGTTAGTGGTCACCGCGATCTGGCGAATAGCATCATTTTCACCCACGGCGGCAATGATGTCGGTAAAATCGCGGCGTAATGAAGGCTCGCCGCCGGTAAGACGCACCTTCTCCGTGCCAAGACTGGCAAAAGCGCGCGTAACGCGACGAATTTCATCGACGGTAAGGAAACCGTTGTTAGTGACGCCGCCAGGTTTGTAGCCATCCGGCAGGCAGTAGGTGCAACGAAAGTTACACACATCGGTAATCGACAAACGCAAGTAGTAAAACTTACGCGCGAAAGCATCGGTAAGTTGTGAAGCCATGTACACCTTTCCAAATACGGGAGGCGGAGTCATTTCTTCCTGCGCCCTGGTGGCAAACGTTAAACGTTGTCACGGCCAAAGCACCATATCAAAAATGACCCAGGTGCAGAGGCTAGAGTGTTTACTGTGGTTACGCCGATACTAGCGTGTAAATGACAATTTCGCCATCACGCTTTCGCTATATAAACATATACATAGCGATATGATCGTGCTATTTAGCGACAGAATACGTGAAAATCACACTTTTACATTGATATATATCATTTAGCCGTGGTAACGCCCTCGCTATAAAGGGGTAGTCGGGAATAATTAATTGTCTTTTAGCCGGTCGGCTAATTGCTGAAAACCCGCGACTTGCGCTACTGTAGCGCTGCTTATTTGACTTCAGGAATTTTTATGCGCAATCGTACGCTGGCTGACCTTGATCGTGTCGTTGCCCTCGGCGGAGGGCATGGATTAGGACGCGTCCTCTCCTCGCTTTCTTCATTAGGTTCGCGCCTGACCGGCATTGTGACTACCACAGATAACGGGGGGTCAACTGGCCGTATTCGCCGCTCGGAAGGCGGGATCGCCTGGGGCGATATGCGCAACTGTCTGAATCAGTTAATTACCGAACCTAGCGTCGCGTCCGCTATGTTTGAGTATCGTTTTGGCGGTAATGGCGAACTTTCTGGTCATAACCTCGGAAATTTGATGTTAAAGGCGTTAGATCACCTGAGCGTGCGGCCTCTGGAAGCGATTAATTTAATTCGTAATCTACTTAAAGTGGACGCGCAGCTGATCCCGATGTCGGAGCTACCGGTAGATCTGATGGCGATTGACGATCAGGGGCATGAGATTTATGGCGAGGTGAATATCGATCAGTTAGCGACGCCGCCGCAGGAGATCATGTTAACGCCAAACGTTCCGGCGACGCGGGAAGCGGTACAGGCCATTAATGACGCGGATCTGATTCTGATTGGCCCTGGCAGTTTTTATACCAGCCTGATGCCTTGCCTGCTGCTGGATGAACTGGCGCAGGCGCTGCGGCGCACCCCAGCGCCAATGGTGTATATCGGCAATCTGGGTCGCGAACTGAGTCTGCCCGCCGCCAGTTTAACGCTGGTCGATAAGCTGGCGATGATGGAGCAATATATTGGCAAAAAAGTCATTGACGCAGTAGTGGTTGGGCCGCGAGTTGACGTCAGTGCGGTGAACGATCGGCTGGTGATTCAGGAAGTGCTGGAGGCCAGCGATATCCCCTATCGCCACGATCGTCAGTTATTACATAATGCGCTGGAAAAAGCGCTACAGGCGTTGGGTTAAGCCCGTTTACCGACGACGCTGCGCTTATCAGAAGCCTGTTTACACCGAAGGGTAAACAGGCTCTCTCCCTCTTCTGATAAACTGCGTTCAGCTATCGCCAGTAGGCGCTCATGAGCGAGCTCACCTCTTTTTTCAGCAATATATTCTCCATGATCTCAGTAAAGAGGGTCTGATTGATCTCTTCCATTATCCGCATTCCAGCCATGCGCTCTGCGTCAGGATCACCTGCTATTCCTAACGCTTCCAGTTCAGCATTGACCCGGCTCTGATACTCATCCGTTTCAATACACTCAGCCCTTTTGGCCATCATTTCACGCCACTCTTCTGGCGCTATACGCTCCAGCACTTTATGCCACGGCCCCCACAGCGCAAACCATTTGTGAAAATCCCTATTTTCAGCAATTTTTATCCTTATTTCCGCCTCGTCCAGGTCAGACTCAGTGATACCAGAAACGTTATAAAATCGCATATCCTGGGTCATTGTTGTCAGCGACAGCGACTCTCGTAACTGATTCTGAAAACCCAGAAATACTTCGACTTCGTCAATAAAAAACAGCCGTTTTACCTTTTCTCTGGCGAGCGATTCTATTTGCTCCAGCCGAAAGATTTCACGCCCCGCCATAATCAGTTCCGCTAAGTGGCTATCAAAGGCGCCTCTTTCAGCATCATGAACCAACGTCGCTTCCTGCATTTGGTGGTATGCCAGTGTGACCCGATCTTCACAGCTTATCGTTGCACCCATCGCTATAATAAATGCGGTTTCTCTTAGTGCGCTATCTTCAGCCAGGCGCATTAGCCAGGCGGAGACTTGTTCCTTAAAATCCGGGTGTCGGGTGTTCTGCGTATCGCTAAGACGATCCAGAAACATGCTGAAGGCTGCCGCGTTTACTTCCGTCTCAAACGCCCGCCATTGGTTGACGTCTTCCTCCTCGAGATTGGTTAGCCACCCCTGGACAGCTTGATGCAGTGGTCGAGTTACCCGAACAATTGAAAAGTCGCCCATGGCAAACAATACCCGGGGTCCCTGATAATCTACAGAGGACATTAGCCGCTGCATATTCTGTATTGTTCGTTCTGAAAAAGGATTATATTCTACGATTATTCTTGTAGGTTGAGGTCCTTCACCACGAAAATGGGGTAACGGCTCCGGGAGACGGACCAGGTTATTGCGAGAGGCCTGCATTATTTGTAATGCCGCCGGGAAGTTTTCCGGTAGATTAGTCAATGCGTTACGGGAAACATCCAGCGTTGTTATCGTGGGAGGTAGTGTTTCAGGCAGAGCCGTAATCTGATTTTTACTTACATCCAGGACCTGTAATTCTGGTGGTAACGATGCGGGCAGACTGGTTAAGGCATTTTCGCCGGCCTCCAGAGTCTTCAGGCCCGGCGGCAATGTTTCAGGCAAAGCGGTTAACGAATTACTCTGCACATTCAAATGGGTAATCCCTGACGGAAGATGTGCTGGCAGTGTCCTTATGCTGTTATCATAAACGCTCAGGTACCGAAGTTCCTCAGGTAGATTTTCAGGTAAGCAACTAATTTTATTATGGAAAAGATCCAGCGATTGAAGCGCTGAAGGCAAACGTTCCGGCAATTCAGTAATACGGTTAATGCTCAGCTCCATTTCCTGTATGGTATCCGGTAACGTGGCAGGGATACTGGTTAGCTGATTACTGTTGGCATACAGGGTCTTTATATTTCCCTGTAAATTTTCCGGCAAACTTTTCAGTTCATTGTTATCGAGTATCAGAGTAGTTATCTGCTCAGGAATACAGGCGGGTATAGTGGTAAGTCCTAATATTTTCAGACGGAGTTCCGTCTTATTATTTTTCAGGCAGTCACGCATCCGTTGTACGGCTTCTTCACGATTTGCTGCCTCTTTCGCTGGCGCCTCTTTTACCCACTCAGACCAGATTAACTCATAATTCACAGCATCTTTGGAGCCGGAAGCGCTACTCGCCTGCTCGCTTTCTGTCACACGGGTATAGGTGACTGACTTTCCCCCTCCCTCAACGGTATAGCCCTCTGTATTAAAAACTATAGACAGAATTTCCTGACTATTTTCACTCAAAATACAGTATTGGTCTGCCCCTCCTCTACTATACTGAATATTATCCGCATACGCCGGGAAAGCTAACATCCTTAAACATTCAAACTTGCTTTTGATCTCTTCTGGCGAGGCGGTTTCAGGTGGATGACAAAGATAAGCGATGCAGTTTTGTGCTTCAACCTGATGTTCTGAAGAGAAAAAGGCACTTATTTTATTCCATATCTCTTCTTTTAAAGGCACCTCTGTTGAGGCCTCATTGCTAATACTTTGATGCCTTGCCGTAGATTGTATATTAGTAATATTAAACATATTTTCCCTACCTGATCTGAACGTAACCTAAAGTAACAGATAAGGATATTCTCAACTTTAAATAAGAGGTCACAGTCGTCATTATTTCGGACAAATCATTCAGTATTTGCAGCGCTTGACTTATAAATGCTCACGCTTCTATCACCTCTTTTTTTACGTAGGATGATGTTATCTGTTGCCATGACACGATTTCAACGAACTCACATAAGATTAAAATGACGATCATAAGGATAGCTATACCGATAATACGGGGCGTTTTTTTTCATAGCCGAGGAGAGAGGGAAAATTAGCGTTGAGTTCAGCCTCAACGCTAATTTTCTTCAGTTGTGATTAAACTAGCTACCCCATTGATGTTTTGAGTTTTTCGACAATCTCGTTAGTCAAAGCCTGTCACTGTTTTTCATTCCTGACTGACTTAGCCCTTACTATTGCACTGAAATTCTCAAAAGCGAGCCATGGTAACGATGACTCGCTGGCGATCGACACATTGTCAGGACGCCGCGATAAACAACTCGCGTAACTGGTGCAACTGGTCGCGAATTTGCGCGGCTTCTTCAAACTCCAGATTTTGCGCGTGCTGCATCATTTGCCCTTCCAGTTCATGAATTTTCTGCTGCAACGCTTTCGGCGTCATATCCAGTTCGACAATTCCGGCTTTCGCCGTAGAACGGCCCTTGCCTTTCCCCTTCGCTTTGGTTTTCGCAATGTTCTGCCCCAGCGCCAGGATGTCGACCACTTTTTTGTTCAGCCCCTGCGGAGTGATACCGTGCTCTTCGTTGTACTTCTGCTGCTTCTCGCGACGTCGCTCGGTTTCGCCAATCGCCTTCGCCATCGACGGCGTGATTTTATCGCCATACAGAATCGCTTTACCGTTAACGTTGCGCGCCGCGCGCCCTATGGTCTGAATCAGGGAGCGCTCGGAGCGCAGGAAGCCCTCTTTATCGGCGTCCAGAATCGCCACCAGCGAGACTTCCGGCATATCCAGCCCTTCGCGCAGCAGGTTAATCCCCACCAGAACGTCAAACTCGCCCAGACGCAAATCGCGGATGATTTCCATGCGCTCCACGGTATCAATATCTGAGTGCAGGTAACGCACGCGCTCGCCGTGCTCTTCCAGATATTCGGTCAAATCTTCCGCCATCCGTTTGGTGAGCGTAGTGACAAGGACACGCTCATTAATGGCCGCACGCTGACGAATTTCGGACAGCAGATCGTCCACCTGGGTCGCCACCGGACGCACTTCAATAATCGGGTCCAGCAGCCCGGTCGGTCGCACGACCTGATCCACCACCTCATCACCAGATTTTTCCAGCTCATAGTTGCCGGGCGTGGCGGAAACATAGATAGTTTGCGGCGCTAAGGCTTCAAACTCCTCAAACTTCAGCGGACGGTTATCCAGCGCCGAAGGCAGACGGAAGCCATACTCGACCAGCGTCTCTTTGCGCGCCCGGTCGCCGCGGTACATGCCGCCTATCTGCGGGATGGTGACATGAGACTCATCCACCACCAGCAGTCCGTCGGCGGGCAGATAATCGAACAAGGTTGGCGGCGGTTCGCCCGGCCCGCGGCCCGACAGAAAGCGGGAATAGTTTTCAATGCCTGAGCAGTAGCCCAGCTCGTTCATCATCTCTAAATCGAACTGCGTGCGCTGGCTTAATCGCTGCTCTTCAAGCAGCTTATTATTCGCCAGCAAGACCTTACGCCTGTCCGCCAGCTCATCTTTTATCTCTTCCATCGCCTGCAGAATACGCTCGCGCGGCGTTACGTAGTGCGTTTTGGGATAGATAGTATAACGTGGCACCGTTGACTCTACCTGCCCGGTTAACGGGTCGAACAGCGACAGGCGTTCCACTTCTTCATCAAACAGCTCAACGCGTAGCGCGATGTCGTCAGATTCAGCCGGGAAGATGTCGATCACTTCGCCGCGCACGCGAAAGGTACCACGCTGAAAAGCTTGATCGTTACGGGTGTATTGCAATTCCGCCAGCCGACGCAAAATCGCGCGCTGGTCAATCAGCATTCCCACCGTCAGATGCAGCATCATTTTCAGGTAGAGATCCGGATCGCCCAGACCGTAAATCGCGGACACGGAAGCCACCACCACGACATCGCGTCGCTCAAGCAACGCTTTCGTTGCCGACAACCGCATTTGCTCAATATGTTCGTTTACCGAAGCGTCTTTTTCGATAAACGTATCCGAACTTGGCACATACGCTTCCGGCTGATAGTAGTCATAGTAGGAGACGAAATACTCCACCGCGTTTTCCGGGAAAAACTCTTTCATTTCGCCGTAGAGCTGCGCCGCCAGGGTTTTATTGGGCGCAAGCACCATCGTTGGCCGCTGCAAGTCCGCAATGACGTTGGCAATGGTGAATGTCTTCCCGGAGCCGGTCACGCCCAATAACGTCTGATGCGCCAGCCCGTCCTCCAGCCCCTCTTCCAGACGACGTATAGCGTCCGGCTGATCGCCAGAAGGTTTAAAAGCGGAATTCAGTTTGAACGGTTTACTCATGAGCGGCTACCTGAAGGAGTGAGCGGGCAGGGATGTAATTTTACTCTCGACGGTGAATATTGCCAATAAAAAATACTGGATGAAAAAACAGTAACACTCCAGTGTATAATGGCTATCGGCAGATACCCCACGCTATTTAGAGGTAAAACATAGACAGTCGCGGGGTAAAATTCCAGCAGTGTGCTGGTTATCCCCAGACCAGAGTCTTTTTTAACATTTGTCAAGTCGGATGATGAAAGTTTTATGTCAACGTATCCCCCTTCCTTTACAACCATTGATTTTATATAACTTGCTGTCTAAAAAGGGATATTTTCTCAAGCCGTCTTTCGCGCCAATTTAGTCGCAGGCCGCGTCGCCTCTCGCTTACGTTGTGTTTTCTAACTCTAATACACAAGGTTATCCACAGGAATAGTGGATAACTGCTTCCAGCCCGTATCCCCTGCCGCCTGGCAAAATCAGCCCCTGACGTTTTCGCCGGGCGATAAAAAAAAATTATCGCTATTTTTGGCAGATTATTGGCTAACGAGAAGGCAAAAATTGAGGCGTAGACGCTCACATTTTGCACATTTTTAGCATGGCGACGTCAGGAGGGTCTGGCGAAAGAACAGCAGGATCGTCAGATCCTGCAAGAAGGCGGTTTTTAAGCGCGGTCAGGCGCGTTCCAGGGGGCTGAGGTCCAGATACTGTCCTGTCGCCGCCTGCGATGGGGAAATGCCCAGCCACGGGATTTCCCCTAACAGCGGGGCCGGTATGACGCGGCGAAGCGTCGCGAGATATTCACCATGACGCGCGCCCGGCGGCTGTATGTCGTTGGCTATCCATCCGACAAGTGGTAATCCGGCCTGTTCTACCGCCAGCGCCGTCAGCATGGCGTGATTAATACAGCCCAGCTTGACGCCAACAACCAGAATCACCGGCAGCTGCTCCGTCTGTACCCAGTCGGCAAACGTCAGCGTGGCAGAGAGCGGTGTAAACCAGCCGCCCGCCCCTTCTGTCAACACCCAGTCTGCCTGCGCCTCCAGCGTTCGCAATCCGCGTGATAACACCGCCGCGTCTATCGCCCGGCCTTCGTCGGCGCTAACGATGTGGGGAGAGGTAGGCTCGGCAAAAGTATAAGGATTGATAGCGGAATAAGGTTGCGGCAGGCTGCTGTTACGCTGCAAGGCCAGGGCATCGCTATTGCGTAGCCCGTCGGTTGTCATTTCGCTGCCGGAAGCGACGGGCTTATAGCCTACGGTTTGATAACCTAACTGCGTTGCGGCCTGCAATAAGGCGCAACTGGCGACCGTTTTACCGACTTCAGTATCAGTACCGGTCACAAAATAGCGTTTAGTCACGTTCAATCACTCCCATAAAAAGATGGTACGTCAGCGGATATTTCCCCTGCCGCTGCGGCCATGCCAGTTGAATCTGTCTAAGCCGGGCGCGGGTTAATACATCCGACTCCCGCCCTTCATGAAGATGGGTGGCGCCAATGCCTTTAAGCGAGCGCATTGCGCTCAGGGCATCCTCAAACCACAATGTCATCGCCTGAGTATGACGAAACGCCCGCCAGCCGCGCAGCGCGTGGTCAATGGCCTCTTCCGGCAAAAAGCTATTCGCGTGAGCGCGATTATCGACGGCCTGCCATGCCTGACGCAGCTCCGGCAACGACCCCTGGCACAAGGTGGTAAACGCCACCACGCCGCCGGGCCGTACAACCCGATACAACTCGCTCAACGCATCGCGTAAATCGCCGCACCACTGGACCGCCAGGTTGCTCCAGGCCAGGTCAAAAACTTCGGCGTCATGGGGAATCGCTTCGATATCCGCCAGCAAATAGTGATGCGCCGCCTGACGATCGCGAGCCTGTTGCAGCATCGGCAGCGAAAGATCCAGGGCGGTCACTTCGCTCCCCCGCTCTCGCCAGTAACGACTCATACGTCCGGGGCCGCAGCCTGCGTCCAACACACTGGCAAACTGGCGGCCTGTCAACAGCGTCAGCAGCGCATCCGCGCTGTGTTGCTGTAAAGAGGCGTGCTGTTCATATTGCGATGCGGCCCGGCCAAACGCCGCCGCAATAGCCTGCTTATTCACCTGCGCCATGCAGCACCTCCAGCAGACGGTCTATATCGCACGCTTCATGCGCCTGCGTTAACGTTAAGCGCAGGCGCGCCGTACCGACAGGCACCGTCGGCGGGCGAATTGCCGTCGCCCAGCATCCTTGTTGACGCAGCGCCTCCGCCAGGCGCAATGCACGGCTGTTATCGCCCACGATTAACGGCTGGATGGCGCTATGGGCATTCAGTAGCGTAAATCGGGACGCGTTAACGCCGGCCCGAAAGCGCTGAACCAGAGCGGCGAGTTTTTCGCGCCGTTCACGACCTTCATCGCTACGGATCACCGCCAGCGAGGCGCTTAACGCCTGCGCCTGGGCGGGCGGCATACTGGTGCTGTAAACCAGATGACGGGCGAATTGCAGCAGATAATCCGCGACGCTTTCCGAGCAGAGCACCGCTGCGCCGCTGACGCCAAACCCCTTACCGAAAGTCACCACCAGCAACTCAGGCTTCACCCCCCGTTGCCAGCAGGTGCCCCTCCCCTCATCGCCAGTCACGCCGATGCCGTGCGCATCATCAACCAACAGCCAGGCATGATGCCTGCGGGCAATGTGCTGGATTTCCGCCAGCGGCGCGCTGTCGCCGTCCATGCTGTATACACCTTCTGTCACCACCAGTTGCTGACCCACGCAGGGCGATTGCAGTAAACGCGACAGATGCTGCGTATCGTTATGGATAAAGCGGCGAAGCTGCGCCGGACTCAGATTGGCGGCCTCCAGCAGGGAAGCATGACTCAACCTGTCGGCCACAATCCGGTCATTTTTTTTCATTAAGGCGGTAATGACCGCCTGATTCGCCGCAAAGCCAGAGATAAACAGCAGCGCGCGTGGATATCCTAACCATTGCGCCAGTTCCTCCTCTAACGCCTGGTGCGCCACGGAATAACCGCTGATATGACCCGACCCGCCGCTGCCGACGCCAAAACGCGTCGCTGCCTGTTGCCAGGCGCGAATAATCTGCGGGTGTTGACTTAAGCCGAGGTAATCATTGCTGGAAAAGTTAAGATACTGTCGCCCGTTCGCTACCAGCCAGCGTCCGGCGCCCTGCGATACCACATAGCGGCGGCGCAACGTATCCGTCGCCCGACGCGCCGTCAGCGCATCGTCGACGCGTTGTTGCCAACTCATAAGGCTGCCGCGTTGTAATAATCATCGGTGTCAGGCGTCATCAGCGTCTGCTCCAGACGTTGCTGCTGCTCGTTATCGCCCGCCAGCACCCTGGTCTGCTGCGGATTCAGCCCCAGCTTACGGAATAACTGCAGATCCTTGTCCTCTGCCGGATTTGGCGTAGTTAACAATTTGCAGCCATAGAAAATCGAGTTCGCCCCGGCCATAAAGCACATCGCCTGGGTCTGCTCGTTCATCTGTTCACGCCCTGCGGAAAGACGCACGTATGAGGTCGGCATCATGATGCGCGCCACGGCGATAGTACGAATAAAATCAAACGCATCCACGTCATCGTTATCCGCAAGCGGCGTGCCTTTTACCTTCACCAGCATGTTGATTGGCACGCTTTCCGGCGGTGTCGGCAGGTTCGCCAACTGCAACAACAGTCCGGCGCGATCGGTAACCGTTTCGCCCAGACCCACAATGCCGCCGGAGCACACTTTAATCCCTGCTTCACGGACTTTTTCCAGCGTGTCGAGGCGCTCCTGATAGGTACGGGTAGTGATGATATTGCCGTAAAACTCCGGCGAGGTATCGAGGTTGTGGTTGTAGTAATCCAGCCCGGCGTTAGCCAGACGCTGCGCCTGGCTCTCGTTCAACATGCCGAGCGTCATACAGGTTTCCAGCCCCATCGCTTTGACGCCCTGTACAATCTTCTCCAGATAAGGCATATCGCGTTCATGCGGATTCCTCCAGGCCGCCCCCATACAGAAGCGGGTCGAACCAGCGTTTTTCGCTTTACGGGCGGAGTCCAGTACCTGCTCTACTTCCATTAAACGCTCGGCTTCCAGCCCGGTTTTATAGCGCGAGCTCTGCGGGCAGTATTTACAATCCTCCGGGCAGGCGCCGGTTTTGATCGACAACAGCGTACTAACCTGTACCTGCTGCGGATCGAAATGCTGGCGATGAATTTGCTGCGCTTCAAACAGCAATTCCAGCAGTGGTTTTTCAAATAATTCGGTTACTTGCGACAGTGTCCAGCGTGGGTGGCGAGCCATCGGGCTTCTCCAAAATATGTTGTTTGTTTTTGATATGGTGTAGACTCGTAAACCTAAATCTTTTTAATTTGGTTTACAAGTCGATTATGACAACGGACGATCTGGCCTTCGATAAACGCCATATTTGGCATCCTTACACTTCCATGACCTCGCCGCTGCCGGTATATCCCGTTGAGCGGGCCGAAGGCTGCGAGCTGGTTCTCGCCTCGGGCGAACGCCTGATTGAGGGGATGTCCTCCTGGTGGGCGGCCATTCATGGTTATAACCACCCGCAATTGAACGCGGCGATGAAAGCGCAAATTGACGCCATGTCGCATGTCATGTTCGGCGGCATAACCCATACACCTGCGGTGAATCTGTGCCGTAAGCTGGTCGCGATAACGCCTGAGCCGCTGGAGTGTGTCTTTCTGGCCGACTCCGGTTCGGTGTCGGTGGAAGTGGCCATGAAGATGGCGCTGCAATACTGGCAGGCGCGGGGCGAATCGCGTCAGCGTTTTCTGACGTTTCGCCACGGTTATCATGGCGACACGTTCGGCGCGATGTCGGTGTGCGATCCGGATAACTCCATGCACAGCTTGTGGAAAGGCTATCTGCCGGAAAATCTGTTCGCGCCGGCGCCGCAAAGCCGGATGGATGGCGAATGGGATGAAAGCGACATCGCGCCATTTGCCCGCCTGATGGCCGCGCATCGCCATGAAATAGCCGCCGTGATTCTGGAACCTATCGTTCAGGGCGCGGGCGGGATGCGCATATATCATCCACAATGGCTCAGGCGTATTCGTAACATGTGCGATCGCGAAGGCATTCTGCTGATTGCCGATGAAATAGCCACCGGGTTTGGCCGTACCGGCAAACTGTTCGCCTGCGAGCACGCCGGGATCGCGCCGGATATTTTGTGTCTCGGCAAAGCCTTAACCGGCGGCACCATGACCCTCTCGGCAACGCTCACGACACGCAAGGTTGCAGAGACTATTAGCAACGGCGAGGCGGGGTGTTTTATGCATGGCCCGACGTTTATGGGGAATCCGCTGGCCTGCGCCGTCGCTTGCGCCAGCCTGACGCTGCTGGAAAGCGGCGAATGGCGTCAGCAGGTGGCGTCTATCGAGTCTCAGTTACGCGCTGAGTTAGCCCCCGCGCAAAGTTCGCCCTGGGTGGCGGATGTGCGGGTGTTGGGCGCGATTGGGGTGGTTGAAACCACGCATCCGGTCAATATGGCGGCGCTTCAACGCTTCTTCGTCGGGCAAGGCGTCTGGATCAGGCCGTTCGGCAAGCTAATCTACCTGATGCCGCCCTATATTATTCGTCCGGATCAACTGCGCCGTTTGACCCAGGCGGTCAATGACGCAGTACACAATGAAACATTTTTTAGCCATTAATCAGCGGTAAGCGATGCTGCTTCTGGCTACACTTCTGGTGAGTCAAAAGGAGAGCGCATGAAACTTATCAGCAACGATTTGCGCGATGGAGATAAACTTCCTCATCGCCACGTTTTTAACGGTATGGGCTATGATGGCGATAATATTTCGCCGCATCTGGCCTGGGACGACGTGCCGATGGGCACCAAAAGTTTTGTCGTGACCTGTTACGATCCCGACGCGCCGACCGGCTCCGGCTGGTGGCACTGGGTGGTGGTGAACCTCCCGGCGGATACGCGCGTACTGACCCAGGGGTTCGGCTCAGGCCTGGTGGCCGTACCAGACGGCGTCATTCAGACGCGTACCGATTTCGGTAAAGCGGGCTACGGCGGCGCGGCGCCGCCTAAAGGGGAAACGCACCGCTATATCTTTACGGTTCACGCGCTGGACGTCGAGCGTCTTGACGTTGATGAAGACGCCAGCGGCGCGATGGTCGGCTTTAACGTGCATTTCCATTCGCTCGCCAGCGCCTCGATCACGGCGATGTTCAGTTAAACGCTGTGCCGGATGGCGGCGTAAACGTCTTACCCTGCCAACGGGTTGGGTAAGCCGAATACGCGCCGCGCCATCCGGCAGCATTCACATAAAGTCCGGCACCAGACGCTGTAACGCGCCTTGCGCCAGCAGCGCCGTCGCACACTCAATATCGGGCGCGAAAAAACGATCCTGCGTATAGTGCGCCACCTGCTCGCGCAGTGTCTGCCGCGCCTGTTCCAGTAACGGGCTGGAGGTTAACCCTTCCCGTAAATCTATCCCCTGACAGGCAGCCAGCCACTCCACGGCAATGATGCCGCGGGTATTCGCCGCCATTTCCCAGAGTCGCCGCCCTGCCGCCGGGGCCATTGAGACATGATCTTCCTGATTCGCCGAGGTCGGCAGGCTATCCACGCTGTGCGGGTGCGCCAGCGCTTTATTCTCGCTGGCGAGCGCCGCGGCGGTGACCTGGGCAATCATAAAACCGGAATTAACGCCGCCATTTTTTACCAGGAACGGCGGTAACTGCGACATATGTTTATCCATCATCAGCGCGATGCGCCGCTCCGATAGCGCGCCGATTTCCGCTATCGCCAGCGCCAGATTATCCGCCGCCATGGCAACCGGTTCAGCATGGAAGTTACCGCCGGAGATCACCTCCCCCGCATCGGCAAAGACCAGCGGATTATCGGACACCGCGTTGGCCTCAGCCAGCAGTACCTCTTTCGTCTGACGTAACTGGGTCAGACAAGCGCCCATTACCTGCGGCTGGCAGCGAAGGGAATACGGGTCCTGAACTTTATGACAGTGGTGATGTGATTCAGCAATGGCGCTGGTATCGGTCAGCAGGTGCCGGAACAACCGCGCGACGTCAATTTGCCCCTGTTGTCCGCGCGCGGCATGAATGCGCGCATCAAAAGGACGGCGCGATCCCAGTACGGCTTCGGTGGTCAGCGCGCCGCAGACAACGGCGGAGGCAAATAACTCCTGTGCCTCAAACAAACCGCGCAGCACGAAGGCCGTTGACGCCTGGGTGCCGTTAAGCAGCGCCAGCCCCTCTTTGGCCGCCAACGCGACAGGCTCCAGTCCGGCCTTTTTTAGCGCCGTCTGCGCCGGAAGCCATTCGCCCTGCCAGCGCGCTTTTCCTTCGCCAAGCAGCGTCAGCGACAGATGCGCCAGCGGCGCTAAGTCGCCCGACGCGCCAACCGAGCCTTTTGCCGGAATCAGCGGATACACGCCGGCATTCACCAGAGCGATGAGCGCTTCTATCACGCTCAACCGAATCCCGGAAAACCCGCGCGCCAGACTATTGATTTTCAATACCATGATCAGACGCACCATCGCGTCATCCAGTGGATCGCCTACGCCCGCGGCGTGAGACAGCACCAACGATCGCTGTAGATTTTGCAAGTCTTCATCAGCGATGCGCGTCTGCGCCAGCAGGCCGAAACCGGTGTTGATGCCGTAGGCGGTACGCCCTTCGGCAACGATATCATTGACGCACGCAACGCTGGCGTTAATGCCGTCAATGGCGCTGGCGTCCAGCCGAAGCTGTACCGGATGACGCCAGACATCGTACAGTTGAGAGAGGCTTAACTGCCCCGGAGTGAGTGTCATGGTGTTCATATCAGCCTTTCCCCTGCGTCGCCGCAACCATCGGTAAATTCAGACCTTGCTCAACAGCGCATTCCACCGCGAGATCATATCCGGCATCGGCATGGCGCATGACGCCCGTCGCCGGATCGTTGTGTAACACGCGGCGAATACGCGCGGCGGCCTCGTCAGTGCCATCACAGACAATCACCATACCGGCGTGTTGCGAAAAACCCATCCCCACCCCGCCGCCATGATGGAGCGATACCCATGTCGCCCCGCTGGCGGTATTCAGCAACGCATTTAACAGCGGCCAGTCGGAAACCGCGTCGGAACCGTCGCGCATCGCTTCGGTTTCACGGTTAGGGCTGGCGACAGAGCCGGAATCCAGGTGATCGCGGCCAATCACAATGGGCGCGGATACCTCGCCGCAACGCACCATTTCGTTGAACGCCAGCCCCAGTTTTTGCCGCCACTCCAGGCCTACCCAGCAGATACGCGCCGGTAACCCCTGAAAATGAATGCGCTCGCGCGCCATATCCAGCCAGTGATGCAGATGTTTATCCTCAGCCACTATCTCTTTGACTTTGGCATCGGTTTTATAGATATCCTGCGGATCGCCGGACAGCGCCACCCAGCGAAACGGCCCGATGCCACGGCAGAACAGCGGACGAATATAGGCTGGCACAAATCCCGGAAAATCAAAGGCGTTTTCCACCCCCATCTCTTTCGCCATCTGACGAATATTGTTGCCATAGTCAAAGGTCGGCACGCCCATTTTACTGAACGCCAGCATCGCCCGAACATGCGCCGCCATGGAACGTTTCGCTGCCTGCATCGTCCCGTGGGGATCGGATTGCGCGTTTTTCTGATACTCCTCCCAGCGCCAGCCGGAGGGTAAATAGCCATGTAGCGGATCGTGGGCGCTGGTCTGATCGGTCACCAGGTCCGGGCGCACGCCGCGATTAACCAGTTCCGGCAGGATATCCGCCGCGTTCGCGCACAGGGCGACGGACACGGCTTTCCCCTCGCGGGTGTAGCGCGTAATGCGGGCCAGCGCGTCATCCAGCGTGGCGGCCTGCTCATCCACGTAGCGAGTACGCAGACGAAAATCGATACGGCTTTGCTGGCATTCAATCGTCAGCGAACACGCTCCGGCCAGCGTCGCGGCTAGCGGTTGCGCGCCGCCCATGCCGCCCAGTCCGGCGGTCAGCACCCAGCGTCCCGCCAGCGTGCCGTTATAGTGCTGACGCCCCGCCTCGACAAAGGTTTCGTATGTTCCCTGCACGATTCCCTGACTGCCGATATAGATCCAGCTTCCGGCCGTCATTTGACCGTACATCGCCAGCCCTTTCGCATCCAGTTCGTTAAAGTGTTCCCATGTCGCCCAGTGGGGAACCAGGTTGGAGTTGGCGATTAATACCCGCGGCGCGTTGTCGTGCGTTTTAAATACGCCGACCGGTTTGCCAGACTGAATAAGCAACGTTTCGTCCGCCTCCAGCCGGGTGAGCGCATCAACAATAGCGTCATAGCATTCCCAGTTGCGCGCGGCGCGACCAATCCCGCCGTAGACCACCAGCTCATGCGGATTTTCCGCCACGTCAGGATCGAGATTATTCATTAACATCCGCAGCGGGGCTTCTGTCAGCCAGCTTTTCGCCGTTAATACCGTGCCTCGGGGCGCGCGGATAGTCTGCTGACGATACTTGCTTTCAGGCATAGCAATGACTCCTCATTATTATCGGTCTGCCATCGCCAAATAACGCTAAAACGCCACTATCAGGCATCGCCGCAGACCCACAGATAAGAATCAGACATATACTTGTCTATACAAGTAAGCACAAGAATAGAATTAACAAAAATGATACAATTTTGTTATATTGTGTCAGCAATCACGTTTTCCGGCAGCGGCCCGCTCAGGAGATAAATCGTCCCTGTAGCCGGTAGCGCGACCCGGGGAAAAGTAAACGGGCGTGAGAAACAATCCGCGACACGGACCAGGTTGTACGACGAATGAGCAGACAAGGCTCATGCTCTTTGATAGTTAACCACGCGCACTCTTGCGCCGTGGCGCGCACCGCCTCCACAATATGTTCCCCTTCCGTTAGCGGCGCGATCCGCGACAAATAAGCGTGCGGCGTGGTCTGACGGTAATCCTGCGTCAGGTAATCCACGGCAATATCCGCATTCACGCAGCGATCTTCAATTTGTACCGGCAGATCGTTTTCATAATGCACCATGATGGAATGGAAAATGACATCGCTCTCATTGACGTTGAGAGCGCTGGCCTGGATGGCGTTTGCCCGCACACGCTCCAGCGTGAGCACCTCACAACGGTGCTGATGACGGCGGGCGGCAATCTCCTCGGCGATACTGCGGACTTCAAACAGCGCGGACTGGCCTTTCGGTTCGGCGACAAACGTCCCCACGCCCTGTAAACGTACCAGCCACCCTTCATCCGTCAGCTCACGCAGCGCCCGGTTGATGGTCATTCGGCTAAAGCCATACTGAGCGACCAGTTCAGCTTCCGACGGAATGCGATCGTGCGGCTGCCAGACGCCGCCGGCTATTTTTTTACAGATGTCCTGTTTCACCGTTTCGTAAAAAGGCGCAGGCGCAGAACGGGAGCGGGATGAATACATGCGTGAAGCCTTCCTTATGCGGAGAGTGTTTTCTGGATGACAGATTAACGCCACCAGTGCGCGATTTGCCAGCCAAGCCGCGCCGCCACGCGCGCCGCTGCGCCATCTTCATCAAAGCGTGGATTAAATTCAACCAGATCCGCCGCCTGTAATTTTCCGCTGCGGCAAACCGGCTCAATTAAACGCAGAACCTGTATCAGCGGCACGCCCAGCGCTGCGGGAGCGGAGACGGCCGGCATTTCCCAGACAGGCAATACGTCGAGATCGATAGTCAGATAAATTTTATCCACCTTGTCGATAAACTGCGCCATCTGCGCCAGCGCGTCATGGCAGTCCAGATCCTCCACCACGGTAACATTCCGCCACTGCGCTTCCCGCCACAACGCCTGCGTATTCGCCGCACGGCTCACGCCGAAACAGGCATAATGAAACGCGCGGCTCTGCGCGTCGCATAGCTGCGCCAGTTGACGAAACGGCGTCCCGGATGTTGCCCGGTCGGTCTGACGGAGATCCAGATGCGCATCAAGATTAATGATCCCTACGCTTTCCTGCGCAAACGCGTCCAGCACCCCCGCGCCGTGTCCAAACGCGGTTTCATGCCCGCCGCCCAGTACCAGCGTGCGCATCCCGGCCCGCAGACAGCGGCTTACCGCATCGCGCAAGGCCTGCTGCGCGCCTTCCAGATCGGGCGTCGGCGCAACCCAATTGCCTAAATCCACCAGCCGTTCATGTCCCTGGTGGCTGGCCATATTCGCCAGCGCTTTACGCAACGCGTCCGGGCCGCCTGCCGCGCCGGGACGACCTGCATTGCGTTTTACCCCCTCGTCGCAGGCAAATCCCATTAACGCGATCTTTTGCTGCCAGTTTTCGGGGGAAAAGGTCTCGCTGCGCGTGACGGTCTGAAACAGACGCCGCGCATCCGGCGCTTCTATACTGTCATCGCGCCCCTGCCAGAGCGCCGGAGAAGCCGGATACCATTGCGTCATGAGATTTGTCCTCTGTATACCCGCTGATATAAAGGGTTACGCCCCGGCTCATACGCAATCTCTACCGGCTGTTCAGCATCCCACACCACAAAATCCGCCCGGTAGCCGGCCCTGATCTGCCCATGCGTCGCCTGTCTTCCCAGCGCGCGAGCGGCATGGCGCGTAACGCCCGCCCATGCCTCTTCCGGCGTCAGACCAAACTGTACGCAGGCCATATTCATCGCCAGATGCAAACTGCAAAACGGGCTGGTGCCGGGATTGAAATCGCTGGCGACGGCGACAGGCACCTGATAGCGGCGCAGCAGTTCTACCGGCGGGCGCTGCGTCTCGCGCAGAAAATAAAACGCGCCGGGCAATAATACGCCGACAGTACCGCCGTCACGCATCGCCGCGACGCCCGTTTCATCAAGATATTCGATATGATCCGCCGATAAACCCTGATAACGACTCACCAGCTGCGCGCCGCCCAACAGCGAAAGCTGCTCAACATGGCCTTTAACGGGAATACCTAACGCCTTCGCCGTCTGCAACACGCGCTCACTCTGCGCCACATTAAAGCCGACGCTCTCGCAAAAGAGGTCTACCGCATCAAATAACCCTTTTTGCCAGAGCTGCGGAATCATCGTCTCGCAGACCAAAGTGATGTAGCCGTCCGGGTCGTCACGATACTCCGCTGGCGTAGCATGAGCGGCCAATAGCGTGGGGCTAATGTCGATAGCGTTTTCGGCGGCAAGTTTTGCAGCGACGCGCAACAGCTTTTCTTCTGTCGCCAGCTCCAGACCATAGCCGGATTTAATCTCCAGCAGCGTAACGCCTTCGCTGGCAAGGCGCATCATGCGTTCGCGCGCCAGCAGGTAGAGCGTCTCCTCCGCACAGGCGCGGGTTGCTGATACCGTCGCGTTAATGCCGCCGCCCTGAGCGCTAATATGCTGGTATGACGCGCCGTTAAGCCGCTGCTCCCACTCTGCGGCGCGGTTACCGGCAAACACCAGATGCGTGTGGCAATCGATAAGTCCCGGGGTTACCAGTCGTCCCTGCATATCATGGATATTGTCCCCACTGACAGGAAGCTGCGTCTCTGGCACGATATCGCAAATATGCCCTTCGCGTACAATCAGCGCCTGGTTATCCACCAGCCCGTACGGGGCTTGCCGCTGCGGGTCCATTGTCGCCAGCCTGATGTTTCGCCAGACAGTATCGCCCGGTAAAAGTTGCCGCATTCCTGTCGCTCTCTTGCCTGTCATGAGTTGTATAGACATTTATTTTCTTTCTGCTCCGGATTGTCAACTCAAAGCGCGAAAGTTGTTGCTTAATTGTGATAAAACTATCTGATGCGACAGGTGTTTCCGGCCTGAAAAGGAACTTTTTACCTTTTCGCCTTCCCGTTTCGTTCAACTTAGTATAAAAAAGCAGGCTTCAATGGATGTCATTTAACTTTTTCAAGCCCGGAGCAACCTGTGAATACATTATCGGTTTCCCGTCTGGCGCTGGCACTGGCTTTTGGCGTGACGCTGAGCGCCTGTAGCTCTACGCCACCCGATCAGATCCCTTCCGATCAAACCGCGCCTGGCACCGCCTCGCGCCCAATTCTGTCGGCAAATGAAGCGAAAAACTTCGTTGCGGCGCGCTATTTTGCCTCCCTGACGCCGAATACCGCCCCGTGGTCGCCGTCGCCGATTACCCTGCCCGCACAGCCTGACTTTGTGGTGGGGCCGGCAGGTACGCCAGGCGTTACGCACACCTCGATTCAGGCCGCGGTCGATGCGGCAATGGTTAAACGCACGAACAAACGCCAGTACATTGCTATTATGCCGGGCGACTATCAGGGGACCGTGTATGTTCCCGCCGCGCCGGGAAGTCTGACCCTGTACGGGACCGGTGAAAAACCGATCGATGTGAAAATTGGGATGGCGATTGATGGTGAAATGAGCGTCGCTGACTGGCGCCGCGCGGTGAATCCCGGCGGGAAATATATGCCTGGTAAACCCGCCTGGTATATGTTCGATAACTGCCAAAGCAAACACGCCGCGACGATCGGTGTGATGTGTTCTGCCGCGTTCTGGTCGCAGAATAACGGTCTGCAGCTACAAAATCTGACCATCGAGAACACGCTGGGCGACAGCGTCGATGCCGGAAACCATCCGGCGGTGGCGCTGCGTACCGATGGCGACAAAGTCCAGATTAACAAGGTCAATATCCTTGGCCGCCAGAACACCTTCTTTGTGACCAACAGCGGCGTGCAGAACCGTCTGCAAACCGATCGCCAGCCGCGTACGCTGGTGACGAACAGCTATATTGAAGGCGATGTGGATATGGTGTCCGGACGCGGTGCCGTGGTGTTCGATAACACCAACTTCCAGGTCGTCAACTCCCGCACACAGCAGGAAGCCTACGTCTTCGCCCCGGCGACGCTGTCCAATATTTACTATGGCTTTTTGGCGATCAACAGCCGCTTTAACGCCTCCGGCGATGGCGTTGCGCAGCTTGGCCGCTCGCTGGATGTCGACGCCAACACCAACGGTCAGGTCGTGATCCGCGACAGCGTGATTAACGAGGGCTTCAACGTTGCCAAACCGTGGGCCGACGCGGTCATCTCGAAACGTCCGTTTGCTGGAAATACGGGAACCGTGGATGACAAAGACGAGGTGCAGCGTAATCTGAACGACACTAACTACAACCGCATGTGGGAGTACAACAACCGCGGTGTAGGCAGTAAAGTGGTGGCGGAACCTAAGCAGTAATCACCGTTCCGGTTCAGGCTTATAAACGGGCCGCCGCAGCAGATGTGGCGGCCCGTGGTTTTACTGCAAGCGATGTTTATCGAAATTAATCAGGCATCCCGCCTTGATGAGTTCCAGCCCGCCTCCATCCGGCACACAGCGCTTTAGTACGCGTTCACCACAACCCACATTGGCCCCTGGCCGACGGCATAACGGCCTTTTTCCGTCAGCAACCCCTGAGTGCCCGTAATTTCATAGACCGCGATATGATGTGATTTTTGACCCGCAGCAATCAGGTATTTTCCGCTATTGTCGATATTAAAGCCGCGCGGTTGGGCTTCCGTCGGCTGGAAGCCTTCAACGCTCAGTACGCTGCCATCTTCGGAGACACTAAAGACGGTAATCAGACTGGCGGTGCGGTCACAGGCATACAGATACCGTCCATCCGGCGTAATATGAATATCCGCCGCCCAACGGGTATCGGAAAAATCGGCGGGCATCATATCCAGGGTTTGTACGCACTCTATCTCGCCATGCGGATTTTTAAGCTGCCAGACATCCACCGAACTGTTCAGTTCATTGACGCAATACGCATATTGTCGATTCGGGTGGAAGACCATATGACGCGGGCCTGCCCCTTCAACTGTATTTACTTCCGCCGGCTCCTGGGCCACCAGATGGCCGTCATCGCTTAGCGTAAACAGACAAATGCGATCCTGTTTTAGCGCAGGCACCCACAGGGTACGGTTATCCGGCGTAATATTTGCCGAGTGGCAGCCGTCCAGCCCCTCCACCACATCCACCAGCTCAACCGGCAGGCCATCCTGTAAGCGCGTCACGCTGACATTACCGGCGTTATACGATCCGACAAAGACAAAACGACCATGATGATCGGTAGAAATATGGGTCGGGCTACCCGGCAGGGCGGATTCGGCGGCAAACGTCAGCGCGCCATCATCCGGCGCAATACGATACGCCAGGACACGAAACTCCGGGCGCACGCCGACATAGAGGTAGCGTTTATCCGGACTGACCACCATCGGCTGAACCTGACCGGGCACATCCACGACCTGCACCAGCGTCAGCGTCCCTTCGTGGTTCAGGCTCCAGACGTGAATTTGCTGACTCTCAGGGCTGGCGGTATAGACTGTTTGTTTCATGAATACTCCTTTGCATATGGCATGTAGCTGCAATAACAGGACACAGCTTAACGTAGTCGCTTTTGACGGCGAATGCTGAATTCAGACGCAGAATTTTGTCTGCTTACCGTCCCGGTGTACCATGCCGACAGACGGAATTATTACTCTTAATCTGGAAAAAATTATGACTGCACGCGTGATTGCCCTCGATTTAGACGGAACGTTATTAACCCCGCATAAAACCTTACTCCCCTCCTCGCTTGACGCGCTATCACGCGCCAAAGAGGCGGGCTTTCAACTTATCATTGTCACTGGTCGCCATCACGTTGCTATTCATCCTTTTTATCAGGCGCTGGCGCTGGAAACACCTGCTATTTGCTGCAACGGCACCTATTTGTATGATTATCAAGCTAAAACTGTCCTGGATGCCGATCCTATGCCCGTGGATAAGGCGTTGCAGTTGATTGATTTACTGGATGAGCATCAGATTCACGGCCTGATGTATGTTGATGACGCTATGCTTTACGAACACCCAACCGGCCACGTCGTGCGTACCTCCCGGTGGGCGCAGACCTTGCCGCCGGAACAACGTCCGACCTTTACACAGGTCTCTTCGTTAGCGCAGGCGGCGCGCGACGTGAATGCCGTGTGGAAGTTTGCGCTTACCGATGAAGATATTCCCAGACTACAGCGGTTCGGTCAGCATGTTGAACAGGCGCTTGGCCTGGAGTGCGAATGGTCATGGCACGATCAGGTGGATATCGCGCGCAAAGGCAACAGTAAAGGCAAGCGCCTTACCCAGTGGATAGAAGCGCAGGGAGGGTCAATGAAAAATGTGATCGCTTTCGGCGATAACTACAACGACATCAGTATGCTGGAGGCGGCAGGCACCGGCGTTGCGATGGGCAACGCCGATGAGGCGGTGAAAGCGCGCGCTGACGTTGTGATCGGCGATAACACTACCGATAGCATCGCCAAATTTATTTACACCCACCTGCTATAGTCAGGCGGTGATAGAAACGCTTTTCACCTGCGCGTAAAGCCACAGGCCAGGCTTGATATTCAGCTCATCCCTGGCCCACGGGCTTATTCGCGCCCACAGCGTTCTGCCGCCTATCTCAAGCTGGACTTCCACCTGCCCGTTATCGTCATAACAATTCGCCACTTTTGCCCGCAATACGTTGCGGATACTGGTCTGCTGCGGCGGCTGTAGTACCAGCGAGACATCCGACGCCTGTATACGAATACGCAGTGTGGATTGCAGCGGCTGATTGAGTTTATTTACCCACAGGTGCTGGTCGCCAAGCGCCAGGGCGGTCATGGCATAATGCGGGTGATGCTCCAGCACGCTGACTTTCAGAATACTGCTCTGTTGCTCTTTCGGCAGCCACGGGTGCATAACGCTGCTTCCCCAGACTTCTTCCAGCGGGCCAAACGCTTTAACCTGTCCATCCTCCAGCACCATGACTTTATCCGCCAGGTGGAGAATTTCATCGAGAGAATGGCTGACATACAGCATGGGAATATTGATTTCCCGCGCCAGCCGTTGCAGGTACGGCAGTAATTCGCGTTTACGCGGGATATCCAGCGAGGCCAACGGTTCGTCCAACAGCAGCAACTCCGGGGCGGTGAGCAATGCCCGGCCTATCGCTACGCGCTGTTTTTCTCCGCCGGACAGGCTCCCCGGCAGGCGATCAAGCAACGCTTCAATTCCCAGCAGCGACACCAGCTTATCAAACTGGCCGGTCATGCTTTTCGCCATGCCGTAGCGCAAATTGCCGCGTACTTTGTAATGGGGGAACAGGCGCGCATCCTGGAAAACATAACCGATGCGGCGCTTTTCCGGCGTTAAACAGATACCGTTTTCCGCGTCATGCAACACCCGGCCATTCAGCGCGATGCGTCCTTTTTGCGGGCGAGTCAAACCGCTGATGGCATTAATCAGCGAGGTTTTTCCCGCGCCGGAGACGCCAAAGATAGCCGTGATCCCACTGGCTGGCAGCGTTTCGTTGAGGGTTAAACAGTGCGTTCCCAGCGTCTGGGAAAAATTAAGCTCCAGCATGGTTAGCGCCCCGTCCGTTCACGGCTAATCCGCGCCAGCCATTCAGAAATCAACAGCGAAATCAGCGCTAATACAACCGAAATCACGCACAGCCTCGCCGCCGCGCTCTCCCCGCCCGGCGTCTGGATCAAGGTATACATGGCGGAAGGTATGGTGCGGGTTTCGCCCGGAATATTAGAAACAAAGGTAATGGTCGCGCCAAATTCGCCAAGCGAACGGGCAAACGCCAGCACCGTACCGACAATAATGCCCGGCAGGGTAAGCGGTAAGGTGATAGTCAGAAAAACGCGCCAGCGCCCGGCGCCCAGCGTTCTGGCGGCCTGTTCAAGCTTGATATCCACCCCCTCCAGCGCCAGCCGAATGGCCCGCACCATCAGCGGGAAGGACATCACCGCCGCCGCCAGCACGGCGCCGCGCCAGCTAAAGGCAAACGTGAGACCGAACCAGTCATACAGCCACTGGCCAATAAACCCGCGTCGCCCCATCGACACCAGCAGCAGATAGCCGACCACCACCGGCGGCAGCACCAGCGGCAGATGCAGGACGCTATCAAGTAAGGCTTTGCCCGGAAACCGGCATCGCACCAGTAACCAGGCAAAAAAGATCCCAAACGGCAGGCTAAACAGCACGGCCAGGGAAGACACTTTCAGGCTAAGAAGGACAGCCTGCCATTCTGGATCGGTCAGTATCATTACTTCGTCGTAAATCCATAACGTTTAAAGATTGCCGAGGCCTGCGGTCCTTTCAGGTAATCATAGAACGCGCTGACGGCCGCATTTTTATGCCCCTCCACGATAGCGATGGGGTATTCCACTTTTTTATGTGAATCTTCCGGGAACGTCGCCACCACGTTGACCCCCTTGCTGGCGACCGCATCAGAACCGTATACAATGCCCAAAGGCGCTTCGTTACGTTCGACCAGCGCCAACGCGCCGCGCACATCCTCGCCCGGCGCCAGTTTCGGTTCAAGCGTTTGCCATGCGCCCAGCTTTTGCAGCGCTTCTTTGGCATAAATTCCCGCCGGTACGTGTTGCGGATCGCCCACTGCCAGACGCCCGCCGTTCAACAGACGAATCCAGTCCGTTTTGTTGTCGATGGTAAACGGTTTCTGCTCGCTGGCTTTCGGCGCTACCACCACCAGGCTATTGCCAAGCAATGTTTCGCGCGTCGTGGTATCCACCGCTTTTTTATCGGCTGCATAATCCATCCATTTCTGATCAGCAGAGATGAACAGGTCCGCCGGCGCGCCCGCTTCTATCTGGCGCGCCAGCGTTGAAGAGGAGGCGAATGAGGAGACCACATCCACATTTTTCTCTTTTCTATATTCTGCCGCAATGTCTTGCATCGCGTTCGTTAGCGACGCGGCGGCAAATACGGTGATCTTGCCTTCATCCGCCAGCGCATGACCGGCGATGACGAAAGATAATGTTGCCCCTGCGACCAGGCGTAACCAGGAATGCGCCATCTGTAACTCCTTGTGCGTTTCGTTATGTAAACAACAATATAACGATAATCTCAGGGGTTTCCCAGCGGTTATTCATACCCATTAACGATTAAACACAGAAAATATCGGCAGGAAAAGCAGGATCTTGAGTAACAAAAACGCCCGACTGAGCGGGCGTTTGGGGAAATCAGCGGTTCTGTCTGGACTGGTCTTTCTGACCGATACCGGAAAAAATGTTGAACACCTCACCCAGACCGTAAATCAGACCGAGGATGATGGCCATCACTACCGGTACCATGATGACGGCGAATACCAGACTTTTTAATAACTCTAACATGGGCAACTCCAGATATAGTCCTTTTTGTATTTTAACCGCATCACACAGAAAAGCACTCCCCTTTTGTGCGGTCGGCTTTGCGCTGACGCGCTTTTCAGTCACAATAGTCTTTTTACCAGGAGCTGGTTATGCAGGCCGAAATCCTTCTTACCCTGAAACTTCAGCAAAAGCTTTTTGCCGATCCCCGACGTATCTCTCTGCTGAAACACATTGCGCTTTCCGGCTCGATTAGTCAGGGCGCGAAAGACGCGGGAATCAGCTATAAGAGCGCCTGGGATGCGATAAACGACATGAACCAGCTTAGCGAACATATGCTGGTTGAACGCGCAACGGGCGGCAAAGGCGGCGGCGGCGCGGTATTAACCCGCTATGGCCAGCGTCTGATCCAGCTTTACGATTTGCTGGGTCAAATTCAGCAAAAAGCGTTCGATGTGTTAAGCGACGATGACGCCCTGCCGCTTGACAGTCTGCTGGCCGCTATCTCCCGCTTTTCACTGCAAACCAGCGCCCGAAATCAGTGGTTCGGCACCATTACCGCCCGCGATCGCGATCAGGTGCAACAGCATGTCGACGTGCTGCTGGCCGACGGCAAAACGCGGCTCAAAGTCGCGCTGACGGCGCAAAGCGGCGAGCGTCTCGGCCTGGAGGAAGGTAAAGAAGTGCTGATCCTGCTAAAAGCGCCATGGGTTGGCATTACCCGGGATGCAGCCGTTGCGCGCGCCGCTGACAATCAGTTGTCGGGAACGATCAGCCATATCGAGCGCGGCGCGGAACAGTGTGAAGTGTTGATGGCGCTGCCGGACGGCCAGACGCTGTGCGCCACGATACCGACTTCAGATGCCGCCACGTTAAAGGAAGGCGATGACGTGATTGCCTGGTTTAATGCGGACAGAGTGATTATTGCAACGTTGTGCTAAGCACATTGACATCCGTTGCCGAAAGACGTATCCCTGTCATTCATCGCTGCAAAAAATGGGATGCAAAATGTCATCGTTGCAAATTTCGCAAGGCACGTTTCGTCTGAGCGATACAAAAACACTTCATCTGGATTCGCTGACGCTCAATGCGGGCGATAGCTGGGCATTCGTTGGGGCTAACGGGAGCGGGAAGTCGGCGCTCGCCCGCGCGCTGGCGGGTGAACTGCCGTTATTAACAGGCGAGCGCCAGTGTCGGTTTACCCGCATTACTCGTCTGTCCTTTGAACAATTGCAAAAGCTGGTCAGCGATGAATGGCAACGTAATAACACCGATATGCTCAGTCCTGGCGAAGACGATACCGGGCGCACTACCACGGAAATTATTCAGGATGATGTTCGCCATCCTGCCCGCTGTGCGATGCTGGCGCAGCAGTTCGGCATTTCCGCTTTACTCAACAGGCGTTTTAAATACCTTTCTACCGGCGAGACGCGAAAAGCGCTGCTATGTCAGGCGCTGATGTCTGAGCCGGAGTTATTAATCCTTGATGAACCGTTCGACGGGCTTGACGTGACCGCCCGTCAACAACTGGCGCAACGCCTGACGGCGTTGAACCAGGCGGGTATGACCCTGGCGCTGGTACTCAACCGTTTTGATGAAATCCCGGACTTCGTGCAGTTTGCCGGCGTGCTTGCCGACTGTACGCTGGCGGAGACCGGAACGACGACAGAGTTACTGCAACGGGCGTTGGTTGCTCAACTCGCGCACAGCGAGCGTCTGACCGACGTACAATTACCCGAACCGGACGAACCTTCCGCCCGCCATGCGTTACCCGATGGCGAACCACGGATCGTACTTAACGATGGCGTAGTCTCGTATAACGATCGCCCTATCCTCCACCACCTAAGCTGGCGAGTCAATCCGGGCGAACACTGGCAGATCGTCGGTCCTAACGGGGCGGGTAAGTCTACGCTGCTTAGCCTTATTACTGGCGATCATCCGCAAGGCTACAGCAACGATCTCACGCTGTTCGGGCGGCGGCGAGGAAGCGGCGAAACAATCTGGGATATCAAAAAACATATCGGCTACGTCAGCAGCAGTTTACATCTGGATTACCGCGTCAGTACCACGGTGCGCAATGTCATTCTCTCCGGCTATTTCGATTCTATCGGCATTTACCAGGCCGTTTCAGACAGGCAACGAAAACTGGCGCAACAGTGGCTGGATATTCTGGGAATCGATAAGCGTACGGCGGATGCCCCTTTCCACAGTCTCTCCTGGGGACAGCAGCGGCTGGCGCTGATCGTGCGCGCGCTGGTTAAGCATCCGACAGTGTTGATTCTGGATGAGCCGCTGCAAGGGTTGGACCCGCTGAACCGCCAACTGGTACGCCGTTTTGTAGATGTATTAATTCGCCAGGGAGAGACCCAACTGCTGTTCGTTTCCCATCATGCAGAGGATGCGCCTGCCTGTATTACCCACCGGCTGGAATTTGTACCAGAGGGCGAACGTTATAAGTACGTTTCCGGACGATGCAATAATTAAATGTATTATCAGAATGGCGCCGCGCGCCATTCTGGAACCACTCTCCTTTTATTAAGAATAATAATAACGGTCGATAAGCTTACTATCTCTTGAATCGCTGACCGCCTCATTGTCATAATAATCCTGAAATTTTCGACAATGATGTCGTATGTGAATATAAGGGATTCATTATGGCTTTTCGTTTTCCACAAATAATACTATTTTTACTGGCAGCCATGTTATTTTGCCCCAGCAGTTATGCTGAGCAAAAGCCGACCGCTGCGCAGGAAGCGCGTAAAACCGCCGTTGAGGTCGCTGTTGAAGGCATGAGTCGCGCCGCCGTTGCGGGTCCGACAAAGATTAGTTTAGGTGATAAAGCCACGCTTAATCTGCCGGAAGGATTTACCTGGATACCCGCAAAAGAAGCGGCGGTATTTATGCGTGAAATTGGTAACTATGTTGACGATGAATATTTTTACGGCCTCGTATTTAAAAAGGAAATGAATGGATTTATTTCTATCGAATATGATGATTCTGGTTATGTAAAAGATGATGATGCAAAAAACTGGGATGCCGATGAATTAATGGATAACCTGCGCAAAGGCACAAAAGAAGCGAATAAAGATCGTATTGCAAAAGGCATTGAGCCGATAGAAATTATTGGCTGGATCGAGAAGCCTACCTACGATGCAACCAATCATCGTCTGATCTGGTCCGCCGCCATCCATGATATCGGCACCAACGAACCACTGAATGAACAAGGCGTGAACTACAACACCTATCTGCTGGGACGTGAAGGCTATTTTTCTTTAAATCTGGTGACCGACAGAGGTTCTGTTGACCACGAAATCCCTCTGGCGAAAAGAATTCTCAGTTCCGTCAAGTTCAACGCTGGACAACGCTACGCTGACTTCAACGAATCAACGGACAAAATAGCGGAGTATGGGCTCGCCGCGCTGATTGGCGGTATCGCGGCCAAGAAAGTAGGACTGCTTGCTATGCTCGGTATCGCGTTGCTTAAATTCTGGAAAGTGACCGCCATCGGCGTCGTCGCTGTCGGGGCGCTCGCCAGGAAGCTACTCTCGCGTAAAAAAGACTGACAGCTCTTGCCCCGTCCGTTTCATTCCCAGGCGCGTAACGCGCTTTTTTTCGGATAAAAAGCAGAAGCATTCTCAAGCCAGATGATTTGTAATCATTTAATCGATACAAATGCGTAAAATCACCAGTGTGTAAACGATTCCACTAATTTATTACATGTCACACTTTTCGCATCTTTGTTATGCTATGGTTATTCCATACCATAGGCTTAACGGAGCGAATTATGAGAGTATTGGTTACAGGTGGTAGCGGTTACATTGGAAGTCATACCTGCGTACAGTTGCTGCAAAATGGTCATGACGTCGTCATCCTCGATAACCTCTGCAACAGCAAGCGCAGCGTGCTGCCCGTGATTGAACGTCTGGGCGGTAAGCACCCGACCTTTGTCGAAGGCGATATTCGCAACGAAGCGCTTATAACCGAAATTCTGCACGATCACGCGATTGATACCGTGATTCACTTTGCCGGCCTGAAAGCCGTCGGCGAATCGGTCGCCAGGCCGCTGGAGTACTATGACAACAACGTCAACGGTACGCTGCGGTTGGTCAGCGCCATGCGTGCGGCCAACGTTAAAAACCTTATTTTTAGCTCCTCCGCCACCGTTTATGGCGATCAGCCCAAAATTCCTTACGTCGAAAGTTTTCCTACCGGCACGCCGCAAAGCCCCTACGGCAAAAGTAAATTGATGGTAGAACAGATCCTCACCGATCTGCAAAAAGCCCAGCCGGAGTGGAGTATTGCGCTGCTGCGTTATTTCAACCCGGTCGGCGCGCACCCGTCGGGCGACATGGGAGAAGATCCGCAAGGTATTCCGAATAACCTGATGCCCTATATCGCCCAGGTCGCCGTGGGTCGTCGCGAATCGCTCGCCGTTTTCGGCAATGATTACCCGACCGAGGATGGCACCGGCGTACGCGATTACATTCACGTTATGGACTTAGCCGACGGGCACGTCGTGGCGATGGAAAAACTGGCGGACAAATCCGGCGTACATATTTATAACCTCGGCGCGGGTGTCGGCAGTAGCGTCCTGGATGTGGTCAACGCCTTTAGTAAAGCCTGCGGTAAACCCATTAATTACCACTTCGCGCCGCGTCGCGACGGCGATCTCCCGGCGTATTGGGCGGATGCCAGCAAAGCCGATCGCGAGCTGAACTGGCGCGTCACCCGCACGCTTGACGAAATGGCGCAGGACACCTGGCACTGGCAGTCACGCCATCCGCAGGGATACCCAGATTAAGGACGTTGTTATGACCCCATTTAATCCCATCGATCATCCGCATCGCCGTTATAACCCGCTTACCGGCCAGTGGGTTCTGGTTTCGCCGCATCGCGCAAAACGCCCCTGGCAGGGGGCGCAGGAAACGCCGTCTCAGCAAATGCTGCCGGCCCATGATCCGGACTGCTTCCTGTGTGCGGGCAATACGCGTGTCACCGGCGATAAAAATCCCGATTACAAAGGGACTTACGTCTTTACTAACGATTTCGCGGCGCTGATGGCCGACACGCCGGATGCGCCGGACAGCCACGATCCGCTGATGCGCTGTCAGAGCGCGCGCGGCACCAGCCGCGTGATCTGCTTTTCTCCCGATCACAGTAAAACGCTGCCGGAGTTGAGCCTGCCCGCGCTGACGGAAATCGTCAGAACCTGGCAGACGCAGACCGCCGAGTTAGGCAAAACCTATCCGTGGGTGCAGGTCTTTGAAAATAAAGGCGCGGCGATGGGCTGTTCGAACCCGCATCCGCATGGACAGGTCTGGGCCAACAGCTTCCTGCCGAATGAGGCCGAACGCGAAGATCGTTTACAAAAAGCCTACTTCGCCGAGCAGCGCTCGCCAATGCTGGTGGATTATGTCCAGCGAGAACTGGCGGACGGCAGCCGCACCGTGGTCGAAACCGAACACTGGCTGGCGGTGGTGCCTTACTGGGCGGCGTGGCCGTTCGAAACGCTACTGTTACCCAAAACGCATGTCCTGCGCATTACCGATTTAAGCGACGAGCAGCGCGACTCTCTGGCGCTGGCGTTGAAAAAGCTGACCAGTCGTTATGACAACCTGTTTCAGTGTTCCTTCCCCTACTCAATGGGCTGGCACGGCGCGCCGTTTAACGGTGAAGAAAACGCACACTGGCAGTTGCACGCACACTTTTACCCGCCGCTGCTGCGCTCTGCGACCGTCCGTAAATTTATGGTCGGCTATGAAATGCTGGCGGAAACCCAGCGTGATTTAACCGCAGAACAAGCGGCTGAACGCCTGCGCGCGGTCAGCGACATCCATTTTCGCGAATCCGGAGTATAAAAATGAATCTGAAAGAGAAAACGCGCGCGCTGTTTGCTGAAATTTTCGGCTACCCTGCTACCCACACGATTCAGGCGCCAGGCCGCGTCAATCTGATCGGCGAGCACACTGATTACAATGATGGTTTTGTTCTGCCCTGCGCTATTGATTACCAGACCGTAATTAGCTGTGCGCCGCGCAACGATCGTACCGTACGGGTGATTGCCGCCGATTACGACAATCAGGTGGACGAATTTTCACTGGATGCGCCGATCGTGACCCACGATAGCCAGCAGTGGTCTAACTATGTGCGCGGCGTAGTGAAACACCTGCAACAGCGTAACAACGCGTTTGGCGGCGTGGATATGGTCATCAGCGGCAATGTGCCGCAGGGCGCCGGGTTAAGCTCCTCCGCCTCGCTGGAAGTGGCGGTGGGCACAGTCTTCCAGCAGCTTTATCACCTGCCGCTGGACGGCGCGCAAATTGCGCTCAACGGACAAGAGGCCGAGAACCAGTTTGTCGGCTGTAACTGCGGCATTATGGATCAGCTCATCTCTGCGCTCGGCAAAAAAGATCATGCGTTGCTGATTGATTGCCGTACGCTCGGCGCCAAAGCGGTTTCCATGCCGAAAGGTGTCGCCGTGGTGATCATCAACAGTAACTTTAAGCGCACGCTGGTAGGCAGCGAGTATAATACCCGTCGTGAACAGTGCGAAACCGGCGCCCGTTTCTTCCAGCAGCCGGCCCTGCGCGATGTCAGCCTTGAGGCGTTCAATGCCGTCGCCAGCGAACTGGACCCGGTAGTCGCAAAACGCGTTCGCCATGTATTGAGCGAAAATGCGCGCACCGTTGAAGCGGCAAGCGCGCTGGAGAAAGGTGATTTGCAACGTATGGGCCAACTGATGGCGGAGTCCCATGCCTCAATGCGCGATGATTTCGAAATTACCGTCCCGCAGATAGACACGCTGGTAGACATCGTCAAAGCGACCATCGGCGATCGAGGCGGCGTGCGCATGACCGGCGGCGGCTTTGGCGGCTGTGTTGTCGCGCTGATCCCGGAAGATCTGGTTCCCGCTGTGCAGCAGGCCGTTGCGCAACAGTACGAAGCGAAAACCGGAATCAAAGAAACCTTTTATGTATGCAAACCGTCACAAGGAGCAGGACAGTGCTAAATGAAACGCCCGCACTGGCCCCCGATGGTCAACCGTACCGCCTGCTAACCCTGCGCAACAGCGCAGGGATGGTGGTAACGCTGATGGACTGGGGAGCCACTCTTCTTTCCGCCCGTATTCCGCTGTCTGACGGCAGCGTTCGGGAAGCATTGCTGGGCTGCGCCAGCCCGGAACACTACCCTGAACAGACGTCATTCCTCGGCGCCTCTATTGGCCGTTACGCGAACCGTATCGCCAATAGCCGTTATACGTTTGCCGGCGAAACCGTACAGTTAAGCCCAAGCCAGGGCGAGAACCAGCTACACGGCGGACCGGAAGGCTTTGACAAGCGCCGCTGGCAAATTGTGAACCAGAACGATCGCCAGGTATTATTCGCGCTCACCTCTGATGACGGCGACCAGCGCTTTCCTGGCCATCTTTGCGCCACGGCGCAATATCGTCTGACCGATGACAATAGAATCTCCATCACCTACCGGGCGACGGTCGATAAACCCTGTCCGGTGAATTTGACCAACCACGTCTATTTTAATCTGGACGGCGATCGGACCGACGTGCGCCAGCATAAGCTGCAAATTCTGGCGGATGAGTATCTGCCGGTAGATGAATCCGGTATTCCACGCCAGGGGCTAAAATCGGTAGCCAATACCTCGTTTGACTTCCGGATGCCAAAAGTCATTGCCAGTGAATTTCTCGCCGATGACGATCAGCGCAAGGTTAAAGGCTACGATCATGCTTTCCTGCTACAGACGCAGGGTGATGGCAAAAAGCCGGCGGCCCGTCTGTGGTCACAGGATGGAAAGCTACAAATGATGGTTTACACCACCGCCCCGGCGCTACAGTTTTATTCCGGCAATTATCTGGCGGGTACACCTTCCCGCGGACCGGAACCTTATGCCGACTGGCAAGGGCTGGCGCTGGAAAGCGAACTGCTGCCGGACAGCCCGAATCATCCTGAATGGCCGCAGCCTGACTGTATCCTTCGCCCTGGCGAGGAGTACGCCAGCCTGACCGAGTATCAGTTTATTCCGTTCTAACGATATGCCGCTACATGCCCGATGACGCAAGCTTATCGGGCCTACGCGCCATTGCCCTGCTCAAACCTCCACCACTTAAAGACAAAATCGCAACTCTGAGTTCACAAGAACCTTACACTGCGCCACTATTTTCGCTATGGTTATGCGTAAGCATTGCCGCCAACACCTCGCGGCAATATAATGAGAATTATTATCATTACATATGATTTATAGGAGTGAGAGTATGGCTGTAACTAAGCTGGTTCTGGTACGTCACGGTGAAAGTCAATGGAACAAAGAGAACCGTTTCACCGGCTGGTATGATGTTGACCTGTCTGAAAAAGGCGTAAGCGAAGCAAAAGCAGCGGGTAAACTGCTAAAAGAAGAAGGTTTCAGCTTTGATTTTGCCTACACTTCCGTACTGAAACGCGCTATCCATACGCTGTGGAACGTACTGGATGAACTGGATCAGGCGTGGCTACCGGTGGAAAAATCCTGGAAACTCAATGAACGTCACTATGGCGCGTTGCAGGGGCTGAATAAAGCGGAAACGGCAGAAAAATATGGTGACGAGCAGGTTAAGCAGTGGCGCCGCGGTTTTGCCGTGACGCCGCCGGAACTGACCAAAGATGATGAGCGTTATCCGGGTCACGATCCACGTTATGCCAAACTGAGCGAGAAAGAGCTGCCGTTGACCGAAAGTCTGGCGCTGACCATCGACCGCGTTATTCCTTACTGGAACGACACCATCCTGCCGCGTATGAAGAGCGGTGAGCGCGTGATCATCGCCGCTCACGGTAACTCATTGCGTGCGCTGGTGAAATACCTGGATAACATGAGTGAAGATGAGATTCTTGAGTTAAACATCCCGACCGGCGTGCCGCTGGTGTATGAGTTCGACGAAAACTTCAAGCCGCTCAAACATTACTATCTGGGCAACGCTGACGAAATCGCCGCGAAAGCGGCTGCCGTGGCGAATCAGGGTAAAGCGAAGTAATCACCTTTGCCGGATGGCGGTATAACTGCCTTATCCGGCCTACGAGCAATGGGTAGGCCGGATAAGCGCAGCGCCATCAGGCAATACGTCTTAAACAGCGATCACGCCGTCCAGCACCACCTGCAATTTCCCCTGCGAACAGCGCTCCACGCGTCCTCGTACCCGGTACACTTCAGCCAGACGCTCCGCAGTAATCACCGTCTCCGGCGCGCCGCTGGCGACCAGCCTGCCGTCTTTTAGCATCAGGACATGGTCACCATGACGCAGTGCAATATTAATGTCATGCGCCACGACTATCGTCACCCTATTTTGCGCCTGGGTATCCCGACGCACGAGATCCATTACGTGAAACTGATAGTTTAAATCCAGCGCGCTGAGCGGCTCATCCAGCAACAGAAGTTCAGGGCGACGAATCAGCGATTGCGCCAGACCCACTAACTGCCGCTGACCGCCGGAAAGCTGGTCGAGATACTGCAACGCCAGATGCGTTATGCCCAATTGCTCAAGGATAGCCAGTATCTGCGCTCTGCCCTGCGCATTGTCTCTGCCGCCTGATGCCCGCAGTACCACGATAATCGACTCCAGTACATGCAGATGTACGCCCTGCGGTAATGACTGCGGCAAAAACACAACTTTCTGCGCCCGCTCGGCAAACGATAACGACATGAGATCTTCGCCATCAAGCAGCGCCTCGCCGTCGGCGTTATTCAGCCCGGCCAGCGAACGTAGTAACGTCGATTTACCACAGCCGTTCGGCCCCAGCAAAATAGTAATTTTCCCGCGCGGCAGTAAGGGAACGTTGAGATCTGCAATAACCGGCTGAGTGGAATAGCCGGCGCTAAATGAGCGGAGCATTAACCCGCGCATCAGAGACTCCCCCGATGTCGCAATACAATGCTTAAAAAGAACGGAACCCCGACCAGCGAGGTGACAATCCCCACCGGCACCATGACGCCCGGAATACTATTTTTCGCCGCAATAGAGGCCAGCGATAACACCAGCCCGCCTATCAGCACGCTGCCCGGAAGGTAGAAACGGTGATCTTCCCCCAAAAGTATTCGCGCAATGTGCGGCGCAACGAGACCAATAAAACCAATCGGCCCGACGAAAGCTACCGCCAGCGCTGATAACAAGCTGATACGCAACAATGACAGCAGGCGTAAACGGCGGACATGAATCCCAAAGCTCATCGCCCTCTCTTCGCCCAGACGTAATGCCGTGAGTTGCCAGGCGCTTCGTAACGCGCAAAAAAGCACAGCAATAAACACCACGGCCAGTACGCCCAATTTTTCCCACGACGCGCGGACCAGGCTCCCCATCGTCCAGAATACCAGCCCCTGCAGCGTATCTTCATCAGCCACAAACTGCATAATGGCGACCAACGCGTTAAAGGTGAATACCAGCGCAATACCGAACAACACCACTCCGGATGCGGCGACGCCTGTCCAACGGGTAATACCGTCCAGGAGTAACGCGGATAAAAGCGCAAAGATGAACGCATTGGCCGGGATAAACCAGGCGGCAGGAATACCGGGAATACCGATCCCCAGCACAATCGCCAGCGCAGCGCCAAAAGCCGCCGCGGACGATACGCCGAGGGTAAACGGCGTCGCCAGCGGATTATTTAAAATGGTTTGCATTTCGGCGCCCGCTAACCCTAACGCCATGCCAACCAGTAGGGCCATCAGGGCATAGGGTAAGCGGATATCCCAGACAATAACGTGTATGCCCGCATTCACCTTTTCCGGCTGAAAAAGCGCCTGCCACAGCGCACTGAGCGGTAAACCAGAAGACCCACAGGTTACATCCACCATCAGTGAAGCCATCATCGCCAGCGCAATAGCTAACATGAGCACGGCCCGTTTGCGTATGAGCTGGCGATAGCGCGGAATGACGGGCGTGGAAGCGAAACCGGGGGCTAAAAGTGATTTGTCCTGACAGGTCATGGTTCGGGCTACGTTATTAATCAGAGGAGAATTATAGCGCCGAATTATTTCGTTATATATTTATTTATATTTCGATTAACGACACGGTGGCCTATCTCACCGGTTTCCAATAAATATCCTCCGGCATAGCCCTGTCTCTTGATCAGATCTCCTGATCAAGAGACAGGGCCTGGCTGGGGGTTTTCCATAGACAAAAAAAGCGTGGAGCCATCCACGCTTGAGGCTGCTGACAACGTGTAACCAGGTGGCAATGTTCCAACCACGGACCTACAAAAAGTACGTAATCTGTTGATATTCTCATTTCGTAAGTCAGGCAAAGCGCTAGCTGCCTCTCGCAGAAATGCCAACACAATAGATAATTGTCAGCAGTCCTCATTTTTCAGTCAGCAAATATCGGTCCGGCAGGGAATTTCGCCAGAAACCCGGTGACGGCCAGCAGCGACCACAGCCCGGGCCACTCAATCTGGCGCTCCCGCAGTTCATCATCCAGCGTCATAAGCGCAAACTCACCTTTATCGCCCAGCACGCCGCCCTGCCAGAGCAGCCGCTGCGCCTGCTGCCGCGCCCAGGGAGAATCGCTCTTCCAGGCCAGCAGGTGCAGCAGAGCCTGCTGCAGGCAGACACCGTGAGAATGTTGATCCCGCAACAGCCGCCGGTAAACCGGCAGCGATATGCTGCGCACGGTATAAAAACCGCTGCGGGTTTCGCTGTCAACATCTGCCATGCCAGCACAGAACTGACTGGCCAGGTCACATAAACGATTGTGCGTCAGCGGCTGGCGCAGGGCATCCAGACGACCTGCTGCGGCACACAGCAGCCCGCTCCTTTGCCGTTCTTGTGGCAGCGAATCAGGCAAAACCGCTACCGTTTCAGCCGCCCCGGCCTGCGCATGCTGTATGCCCGCGTTATAACAACGGACAAAGAAATCATGGCTGCCACGGACGATTGACGGGTGCGCCAGCAGATTCAGCGCCGGGTGCAGTTGTTCAAGCTCGTCCAGTGACGCCAGCGTGTAATTGACAACCACATCTTTTGTCGATGCCCGGCCTTCCGGACGAAATGCTATGGTTTCATTCATCAAAGTCTCCTTATGGGACATTCCCGGAGGCGATGCTGCGCATCTGTCCGGGCTACAGATCCATGCAATCCGGTAGCCCGGACAGGCGCAACGCGCCGCCTCCGGGAAAGGAACAGATTTACATTGCCAGCACGTATTTCAGCATCACGCCCGCGGCAATGGCCGAGCCAATTACCCCCGCCACGTTCGGGCCCATCGCGTGCATCAGCAGGAAGTTCTGCGGGTCTGATTCCAGCCCCACTTTGTTCGATACGCGGGCCGCCATCGGCACCGCCGAGACCCCCGCCGAACCGATAAGCGGGTTGATTTTGTTTTTGCTGAACACGTTCATCAGCTTCGCCATCAGCACCCCGGCGGCAGTCCCAATCCCGAACGCAATCACCCCCAGCAGCAGAATGCCCAGCGTCTGCGGCTGCAGGAACTTATCCGCGACCAGCTTCGCGCCCAC
>NZ_JBGDUQ010000013.1:0-91169 GCF_046552175.1 Salmonella sp. SAL00672
GTGCCGTTGTTCCGTGTCAGTGGTGGCGCATTATAGGGAGTTATTTCTGCCTGACAAGAGGAAATTTAAAATAATTTTCTGAGTGCGCACTTTTTATTCTTTACGTTTATTTTGCCGACGATTTGTTGGTTAAATGGGCTATTTCACGGGCAAAGTGCGCAACCTGTTCCCAGTCGGTGTACACCACTTCTTTACTGGTATCCGTTTCGCCGCCCGACATTTTCATAATAAGCTTGATCATCAGACGGTCATACCAGCGATAGCGGGGATAGCGAAGCGCGCCTGCAATGACGGCACAGTAGTCAGGTCGCCACGGAGAGCTCATTAAAAACTTCCGCGCGTAGCTGTTAGTCTGCGGCGTCCGTTTTTCAGCTTTACGCGCCACCAGGTTAACGGAATAAAAGGCGCTCGGCATTCCGTTCAACCGCGTGGCGTATTTCTTAACGAACTCCTGAAAGGCGCTGTGGTAATGGCCATAACGAATAGACGCGCCAATCACTACGCGATCATAGCTATCCCAGTCCGGTTCTTCTGCGCGATGCAGATTAACGACATCGGCCCAGATCCCCATCTCTTTGAGTTCAGAAGCCAGATAAGAGGCAATTTCGCGCGTTTGTCCGTCCCGGGTAGAGAAAAGAATCAATGTTTTCACGTGTTACTCCATTATTCACGCCAGAAAGTCGGGGTAAAAAGTACCAGCAAAGTGAATACTTCCAGACGACCAAATAGCATGTTGGCAATGAGTATCCATTTCGCAACCGGATTCATACTGGCGAAGTTATCAGCAACCACCCCCAGCCCCGGTCCCAGGTTATTAAGCGTAGCCACTACCGAGGCGAAAGCCGAGAAATCATCTACGCCTGTAGCGATAATAGCCAGCATACTGACGATAAATACCAGCGCGTAGGCAGAAAAGAATCCCCAGACGGCTTCCAGAATACGTTCTGGCAGCGCCCGGTTCCCCAGCTTAATACTGTAAACGGCATTCGGATGCACCAGACGTTTGAGTTCGCGGTTCCCCTGTTTAAACAACAACAGAATACGGATGACCTTTAACCCCCCGCCCGTTGACCCGGCGCAACCGCCAATAAACGCGGAACATAGCAGCAAGACGGGCAAAAACAGCGGCCAGCGCGCAATGCTGTCCGTGGTAAACCCTGCCGTTGTCGCCATCGACACAACCTGGAAGAATGCCTGATTTAGCGTTGTCAGCGCCGAGTCGTAGATATTATGGAACCACAGTACCAGCGTGCAGATCACCACCAGCGTCAACTGTACGCCGATGAACATGCGGAATTCCGGATCGCGCCAGTATACCTTCAGGCTACGCCCGCTTAATAAAGAGAAATGCAGGCCATAGTTACAACCGGAGATCAGCAGGAAAATAGCGATGATGGTATTAATAGTGGGACTATCAAAATAGCCTACGCTGGCGTCATGCGTTGAGAAGCCGCCGATAGCGATAGTGGAGAAGCTGTGTCCGATAGCGTCAAACGCGGGCATCCCTGCAAACCATAGCGCCAGCGCGCAGGCTACCGTTAGCAAAACATAGATAAGCCACAGCGTTTTCGCCGTCTCGGCAATACGCGGGCGCATTTTGTTATCTTTGAGCGGCCCCGGCATTTCTGCCCGATAGAGCTGCATCCCCCCGACGCCGAGGATAGGGAGAATCGCCACCGCCAGCACAATGATCCCCATACCGCCAAACCATTGCAGCATCTGACGATAAAAGAGAATGGCGTGCGGTAATGAATCCAGCCCCACCAGCGTAGTGGCGCCCGTGGTGGTTAACCCGGAGAACGATTCAAAAAAAGCATCGGTAATGGTGAGGTTTGGGCTTTCCGAGAAAATAAACGGCAGCGCACCCACGCTGCCCAGCACGGTCCAGAACAGCACCACGATAAGAAATCCTTCGCGGGATTTCAGCTCGCCCTTTTCCCTACGGTTTGGCCACCACAGTATGGAACCGATCGCCAGCGCGACAAAAAAGGTCTGCGTGAACGCTCTTCCTGCGCCATCACGATATATTAGCGCTACCAGTCCCGGGAGAATCATTGTCCCCGAAAATAAGATAACCAGTAGTCCAACGATTCGGGTAATGGCGCGAAAATGCATCTCTGCCGCTTCCTTTATTCTTAAAAATGAGGTGGGGATTATTCTTCAATCGCTAACAATTGCAATGAACCACGGCTAAAATCCGCCAGTTTTGTGGAAAATGCATTCATATGAGCAAAAGGAAGCGCCACCCTGAGCCGAACAGACGCCTGATAATCGCTGGAAACGATCTTCCCGGCAAACTGTCCTAATAATGCTTCGATTCCGGCCAACTGACCGTACTCACACTGCAAAGTATATTCGGTTAATGGCGTCTTGCGTTGTGTGGCAAGCTGACGTAATGCCTGATTCACACCGCCGCCATAGGCTTTTACCAGCCCGCCCGTACCCAGCAGAATACCACCATAGTAGCGCACGACGACGGCAGTAATCTCTCCGACGCCACTGCCCATCAATTGCGCAAGCATTGGCTTGCCTGCCGTTCCCGCCGGTTCGCCGTCGTCTGAAAAGCCCAGTTGCTGTGAGTCGTCCGGCGCACCCGCCACCCACGCCACACAATGGTGGCGCGCATCAGGGTGCTCAGCTCTGACTGACTCAACAAACGCTTTCGCCGCGTCTACGCCATCGGTATGCGCCAATAGCGTAATAAAGCGGCTTTTTTTGATCTCTTCAACAACGGTGACCGGCGCTGCAGGGATTAACCAACTGTCCATTACGCCAGTTTTAAATCCCGCGTCATGTTTTCCACGCCGTTTTCGTGGATGACCACGTTATCTTCAATGCGAATACCGCCGAAAGGCTTGAGCGCTTCAATTTTCTGCCAATTGAAGTGCTTGCTGAACGGGCCTTCGCGCCACGGCGCTAACAGCGATTCGATGAAGTAAATCCCCGGTTCGATGGTCAACACCATTCGCGGCTGTAACACACGCGTGCAGCGCAGATACGGGTATTTGGACGGTGCAGCGAGATGCGTACCGGAATCATCCTGCATAAACCCGGCCACATCGTGTACCTGCAGACCCAACGGATGACCAATACCGTGCGGCATAAACGGCCCGGTAAGATCATTTTCCACCATCGCCTCTTCACTCATGTCGGTAATGATTTGATGTTTACGCAGCAGCTTCGCGATGCGCTGATGGAACTGAATATGATAATCCACATAGCTGACGCCCGCCTTCATGGTAGCGATCAGCGCCAACTGTTCATCGTTAACATCTTTCACCAGGTGGGCGTAGTCGTTATCGCTTTTCGCCGACCAGGTCCGCGTCAGATCCGCCGCGTAGCCATTGTATTCCGCGCCCGCATCCAGCAGGAAACTGCGCATTTCAGACGGTGCCTGATGATCCAGTTTCGTGTAATGCAGCACGGCGGCATGTTCGTTCAGCGCCACAATGTTGCTGTATGGAACATCGGTATCGCGATGTCCCGTGGCGGTCAGGTACGCCAGGTTGATGTCAAACTCGCTCATGCCGGAACGGAAGGCCTCTTCCGCCGCACGATGACCGCTCACCGCCATTTTCTGCGCTTCGCGCATACAGGCCAGTTCATAATCCGTTTTATAGGCGCGGTAGTAATGCAGATAGTCGATAACACCTTTCGGGTTGATGTTGCTGGCGGCGATATCCAATTGTAGCGCGCGCTCAGGAACCGGGCCGATATAGCCGATATTGCCACGCGCGGCAGGCAGTTGGCTGCCGATGCCATCCGCTTTCGGCAAGGCGACGACCTCGACTTCTTCCGTCCAGAAGGACGTTGGCAGCGGTTCAACGTTATGCCAGTAATCGACCGGCAGATAAAACCACAATTTGGGTTTGTTGACGCCATCGACCAGCAGCCAGCAATTTGGAACCTGAGTTACCGGCACCCACGCTTTAAACTGCGGATTGACCTTAAACGGATAAGGGTGATCGTCGAGAAAGACGTTGAATAGCTCGCCGGAGTGAATAAGTAACGCATCCAGCTTAAAGCGCGCCAGAACATCGCGCGTCCGTTCTTGTAAGGTAACAATATGATTTTTATAGAGCGCGGCCAGTGATTCCATTTTTTACCCTTCTGTTTTTTTGACCTCAAGTTCCCGCATCTTAGCACATCGCCCCACGAGAGCGTGATCTATGCCGAGCGTGATCACATCGGCATTTCTTTAATCATTTATTTGCATTTTATTAACACAAAATACACACTTCGCTTCATCTGGTACGACCAGATCACCTTGTGGATTCAGGAGACTGACATGCTTTATAAAGGCGACACCCTGTACCTCGACTGGCTGGAAGATGGCATCGCCGAACTGGTGTTCGATGCTCCAGGCTCGGTCAATAAACTCGACACCGCAACCGTCGCCAGCCTCGGCCAGGCGCTTGAGGTGCTGGAAAAGCAACACGATTTAAAAGGGCTGCTGCTGCGCTCGAATAAAGCGGCCTTTATTGTCGGCGCGGACATCACCGAATTTCTTTCACTGTTCCTCGTCCCCGAAGAGCAGTTAAGCCAATGGCTGCATTTCGCTAATAGCGTCTTTAACCGTCTGGAAGATTTACCCGTACCGACCCTTGCCGCCGTAAACGGCTATGCGCTGGGCGGCGGGTGCGAATGCGTGCTGGCCACCGATTACCGTCTGGCGACGCCAGACCTCCGTATCGGTCTGCCGGAAACTAAACTGGGCATCATGCCGGGTTTCGGCGGCTCCGTTCGTCTGCCGCGTATGCTGGGCGCAGACAGCGCGCTGGAGATTATCGCGGCAGGTAAAGATGTCGGTGCTGAGCACGCGCTGAAAATCGGCCTTGTGGACGGCGTGGTCAAACAAGAGAAGCTAATTGAAGGCGCGATAGCGGTGTTACGCCAGGCCATTACCGGCGATCTCGACTGGAGAGCTAAACGCCAGCCGAAACTGGAACCGTTGAAACTCAGTAAGATTGAAGCGGCGATGAGCTTTACCATCGCTAAAGGCATGGTCGCACAAACGGCGGGTAAACATTATCCGGCGCCGATGACCGCAGTGAAAACCATTGAAGCCGCCGCGCGTTTTGGTCGTGAAGAAGCGCTGAATCTGGAAAATAAAAGCTTTGTTCCGCTGGCGCATACCAATGAGGCTCGTGCGCTGGTCGGTATCTTTCTCAACGATCAATATGTAAAAGGTAAAGCCAAAAAGCTGACCAAAGATATTGAGACGCCGAAACAGGCAGCCGTACTGGGCGCGGGTATTATGGGCGGCGGTATCGCTTACCAGTCGGCCTGGAAAGGCGTACCGGTCATCATGAAAGATATCAACGATAAATCGTTGAACCTCGGCATGACCGAAGCGGCCAAGCTGCTGAACAAACAGCTGGAGCGCGGCAAGATCGACGGTCTGAAGCTGGCGGGCGTCATTTCGACCATCCACCCGACTCTCGATTATGCCGGTTTCGATCGCGTAGATGTTGTTGTCGAAGCGGTAGTCGAAAATCCGAAAGTCAAAAAAGCGGTACTGGCGGAAACCGAGCAGAAAGTGCGCCCGGAAACCGTGCTGGCCTCAAATACCTCCACCATCCCGATTGGCGAACTGGCAAGCGCCCTGGAACGTCCGGAAAACTTTTGCGGAATGCACTTCTTCAACCCGGTACACCGGATGCCGCTGGTTGAAATCATTCGCGGCGAGAAGAGTTCAGACGAAACCATCGCCAAAGTCGTCGCCTGGGCAAGCAAAATGGGCAAGACGCCGATTGTAGTCAACGACTGCCCCGGCTTCTTTGTTAACCGCGTGCTGTTCCCCTATTTCGCCGGTTTCAGTCAACTGCTGCGCGACGGCGCGGATTTCCGCAAGGTCGATAAAGTGATGGAAAAACAGTTCGGCTGGCCGATGGGCCCGGCCTATCTGCTGGATGTTGTCGGCATTGATACCGCGCATCACGCGCAGGCGGTAATGGCGGCAGGCTTCCCGCAACGGATGCAGAAAGAGTATCGCGACGCGATCGACGCATTGTTTGACGCCAGCCGTTTTGGGCAAAAAAACGGTCTGGGCTTCTGGCGCTATAAAGAAGACAGCAAGGGTAAGCCGAAGAAAGAAGAAGATGCTGCGGTGGATGACCTGCTGGCAAGCGTCAGTCAGCCGAAACGCGACTTCAGCGACGACGAGATAATCGCCCGTATGATGATCCCGATGATTAACGAAGTGGTTCGCTGTCTGGAAGAAGGCATTATCGCAAGCCCGGCGGAAGCCGATATGGCGCTGGTCTACGGCCTGGGCTTCCCTCCATTCCACGGCGGCGCATTCCGCTGGCTGGATACACAGGGCAGCGCGAAATATCTTGATATGGCGCAGCAGTATCAACACCTCGGCCCGCTGTATGAAGTGCCGGAAGGGCTGCGTAATAAAGCGCGCCATAACGAACCGTATTATCCCCCGGTTGAACCAGCCCGTCCGGTTGGTTCTCTGAAAACGGCTTAAGGAGTCACAATGGAACAGGTTGTCATTGTCGATGCTATTCGCACCCCGATGGGCCGTTCGAAGGGCGGCGCGTTTCGCAACGTGCGGGCAGAAGATCTCTCCGCCCACTTAATGCGTAGCCTGCTGGCGCGTAATCCGTCGCTTACAGCGGCGACCCTCGATGATATTTACTGGGGCTGCGTACAACAAACGCTGGAGCAAGGCTTCAACATTGCCCGTAACGCCGCGCTGCTGGCAGAAATTCCCCATTCGGTACCGGCGGTCACCGTCAACCGTCTGTGTGGTTCCTCGATGCAGGCGTTACACGATGCAGCGCGAATGATCATGACCGGCGATGCGCAGGTTTGTCTGGTTGGCGGCGTGGAGCATATGGGGCACGTGCCGATGAGTCACGGCGTGGATTTTCACCCGGGTCTGAGTCGCAACGTCGCCAAAGCGGCAGGGATGATGGGGCTAACGGCGGAAATGCTCTCCCGCCTGCACGGCATTAGCCGGGAAATGCAGGACCAGTTCGCCGCGCGTTCTCATGCTCGCGCCTGGGCCGCCACGCAGTCTGGCGCATTCAAAACGGAGATTATCCCGACTGGCGGTCATGATGCAGACGGCGTGTTGAAGCAGTTTAACTACGATGAAGTGATCCGCCCGGAAACCACGGTCGAAGCGCTATCAACGCTGCGTCCGGCATTTGATCCGGTTAGTGGCACGGTCACGGCGGGCACCTCATCCGCGCTTTCCGATGGCGCAGCCGCCATGCTGGTAATGAGCGAAAGTCGTGCCCGTGAGCTGGGCCTGAAACCTCGCGCCCGTATTCGCTCAATGGCAGTGGTGGGTTGTGATCCGTCAATTATGGGTTACGGGCCGGTTCCGGCGTCAAAACTGGCGTTGAAAAAAGCGGGACTGTCGGCCAGCGATATCGATGTGTTTGAGATGAACGAAGCGTTTGCCGCACAGATCCTGCCATGCATTAAGGATCTGGGATTGATGGAGCAGATAGACGAGAAGATCAACCTCAACGGCGGCGCGATCGCGCTTGGTCATCCGCTCGGCTGCTCCGGAGCACGTATCAGCACCACGCTTATCAACCTGATGGAGCGCAAAGACGCGCAGTTTGGTCTGGCGACGATGTGTATTGGTCTGGGTCAGGGCATCGCCACGGTGTTTGAGCGGGTTTAATCAAAGATAATATCCCCTAAATAACTCGCATTGCAGCGCAGCGGCAACTGAGCGAATCCCCGGGCACATAGATAACTATGTGCCCGGGATGAGCAAAGGCAGCCAACAAAGAGGCTGCGCGAATTATGACGGGAAACAGTTTAGTTGCCGTTTTTCCCGCCCGTCAGGGGCGGGTTTTTTCACCGTATGGCCCGTTCTACTCAGTAAGCGCTTTGGTCAGGCTAAATGGCATAGCCTGATATCCACGCGCACCATGTATTTGCATTTCGACCGCAGGCTCTTTTTCTCCCCATTTGAACTCTTCCAGATACGGATTAGGCAAGCTGGTAAATGCGCCTACCGACAAATCAAACGCACCACCTGCTGTTGCGGAATACACGAACACAGAATTCTTGTCAGTCTGGTACTCGGTGATAGAGGTTACCGGGCTAAACCACTCGTTCCCGCGCTCTTTACCGTATTGCCAGATCTGTTGGACTGTCTTGTTTTTCTGGTCGATTTTGTAAATCACGGAGCGGCTGTATTTCATACTCTGCATAGCAGGCTGTTCTAAGCCGCGGCCATCGCCATTGTCGAAAGCGGAAAGGTATAAGATATCGCCTTTACTCTTACTATCAATTTTAAAGGCCGTATGTTGCGTCCATGTCCAGTCGAAGTCACCCTCGCAGCCACTGTCCTGGCAAGCAATTTTTTGGCCTTTGCTATCCACTGGCGTCAGAATTGCGGCATTAAATGGCGCTTTCCAGCCAGCAGGCGTACCCAGTATCCACTTCACTTTCTTATCGCGGCCGATTTTGATAATCGCACTCTGGTGGCGGGAGCTGATGATGATGGAATCATCTTCACTGTCATAGTCGACGCTGTTGACATGCGCCCAGTTGCGGCCAGCCCCACAACCCACGATATCCCCGAATTTGTCGGAGGAGTCCAGCGCCGCCAGATCTTCTTCGCTCAACGTATGGCCGGACTGGCTGGCGTCGATATTCAGGCACACAGCGCCCTGATCGAGGGTTTTCATTATCACATCACGATAAGGATCGAGGATATCAAACAGACGCCATTCATCCACTACCACGCCGTTCTGATCAACTTCGGCAATCACATCACGCACGGTACGAACATTTTTCCCATCAGGGCGTTTATAGTTAGAGCTGGCTACACGCAGGAAGTAGTGACCGTTGGCCGCGTTATCCATTGAGTGTGAAAAATCGTTATAATTATCCGGCAGACGGCGGTTAAAGATTTCACGCCCCATGATATCGTATTTCACATAACGCTGACCGTAGCCCCACGATAGTGCGCCATCCTGGTTTTGTTTAAAGCCCATCATAACGCCAGCACGATAAATTGACTTTAAATCATAAATTGAACTTGGATTCATAAACCAACGAATATCACCGGAGGTGTCGATAATAGCGTTAGCTGTAGTGAAGTTCCATTCTAATGCACCCCCAGTAGGGTTGTTCCAGACAGTACGCGTTCCATTCCCAGACTTATCTTTCGTATTATTCAAAAGATACAAGCGATCTTTAAATTCTGGGGAAACCTTTTTAACATCGATAGTAAAGAGTGCTGATTGTTCTTCTTTTGTACCCGCTGATTCAATATAGGCAGGCGGCGCATACATTTTATAGCTTTCTTTTACATTTTCGGTTTTACTACCCTGGATCCTTGTATATTCAACTTCAACGGTATTGACATAATCCGGGTAAAGACCAAAGACGGGAATACCGCCATACGTTAAAAGGTATTTATTATTAACTTTATACGCGATCTCCTGGCCATTTTCTTTGGGTACAATCCGTACATGCACGTCACGTAACTGGTAACCGCCATTACGAATAACGGCGGTTAGCGGCGCGATATCATAGGGGTTCATAACAACTTCGCCAATTTTTCCCTGGACCTGATAGTCCACTTTAGCGCCGCTGGCGCCGCCGATGGCGAAAGCAGTAGAAGGTACTGATGACAAAATTGCAACAGATAATGCGAGAGAAGTTAAAGCATATTTAAATTTCATAACACTCTCCATCTTATAAATAAATAACTTTCCATTTTATGTTTCTTTTATAAAAATAAATGAAGCATATATAATTAACTATTTTTATTGATAGTCTCAGGACATAATATTACTTAATTTATTACACGCAATACAAAGCCTGTAGATATTCAATATCATAACGTTTTATAGTTGACGATTAATTAATATTTAAGAGGACTTTTAGGTAGGCTAACGTAAAAAGGGACGCTACTGCGTCCCATAAAATAGTTAAATAAATGCGAACGCATCGCCAAACAGACGATCTTCCCGCGCGTTACGCTCATGACAGAACAGATCGCGGGCGATTTTCGCCATCTCAAAACGTCCGGCAATATAAATATCGTGCCCCGCCAGCGTACCATAATCCTGCAATACCGCCGTAAGTACCGTTCCTGTACGTCCACGCCAGCCTTCTTCCGGCTGCTCGACAACAGGTTCAATACGCAAATTCGGATGGTTAACAGAGAGTGCTTCCAGCTCAGAGAGATCATAGAGGTGCTTTTCTTCGCGACCACCCCAGTAAATGGTAACATCGCGGTTCGGGTTGCGCGCTAACGCCGTCAACAGGATGGAGCGCACATAAGAAAAGCCCGTACCGCCCGCGATCAGAATCAACGGACGCTCTTCATCGTCACGTAGCCAGGCGTCGCCATGCGGAATATCGACGACGATTTCCCGGTCTTTCAGAATTCGATCCATGACCGCCATCGCATACAGATTGAGCTCGGAGGCGCCAATGTGTAATTCAATAAACCCTTTCTCGTCCGGCGTTGAAGCCATCGAAAACGGGCGTTTGTCACGCTCGTCCATTACGACCATCAAATACTGACCAGCGCGGAATGTAAACGCCGCGTCCGGCACTAAACGAACCCGATATACGGTATCGGTGATAGCTTCTACCGAGGTCACTTTACAGCTTAAGGTTGTCATGCGCTCCCTCTGTCGGGTGTCGGGTCAATACCGACATTTTTCAAGCCGAGTCGCCGCAGCCTGAAATGTCGATGTCCGCTTTCAGTTATTTAAAGATAGCCAGCTCATCCCAAATCGCATCAATACGCGCGGTAACTTCAGGATCTTTAACAATAGGACGACCCCACTCGCGTTGGGTTTCGCCCGGCCATTTGTTTGTGGCATCCAGCCCCATTTTTGAACCCAGCCCGGAGACCGGCGAGGCAAAATCCAGGTAATCAATCGGCGTATTTTCAACCAGCACCGTATCCCGCGCAGGGTCCATACGGGTGGTAATCGCCCAGATCACATCATTCCAGTCGCGTGCGTTAACGTCATCATCGCAAACGATAACAAATTTCGTATACATAAACTGGCGCAAAAACGACCAGACGCCCATCATGACGCGTTTCGCATGACCAGCGTACTGCTTTTTCATCGTCACTACCGCCAGGCGGTAAGAACACCCTTCCGGCGGCAGATAAAAGTCGACGATTTCCGGAAACTGTTTTTGCAGAATAGGCACGAAGACTTCATTGAGCGCCACCCCTAACACCGCAGGCTCATCGGGCGGACGCCCGGTATAGGTGGAGTGATAGATGGCATCCTCACGCTGTGTAATATGCGTGACGGTAAAGACCGGAAAGCTATCCACTTCATTATAATAGCCCGTATGATCGCCATACGGTCCTTCCGGCGCCATCTCTCCCGGCTCAATGTAACCTTCAAGGATAATCTCGGCGCTGGCAGGCACTTCCAGATCGTTAGAAAGACATTTAACCACTTCAGTTTTCGTGCCGCGCAGCAGGCCCGCAAAGGCATACTCCGACAGAGTATCGGGAACTGGAGTCACGGCGCCAAGTATCGTCGCCGGATCGGCGCCCAATGCGACGGAGACCGGGAAACGTTCACCCGGACGCGCGGCTAACCACTCCTGAAAATCCAGCGCGCCGCCGCGGTGAGACAGCCAGCGCATAATCAGCTTATTTTTACCTATCAACTGCTGACGATAAATGCCCAGGTTTTGCCGTTCTTTGTGCGGGCCACGCGTTACCGTCAGTCCCCAGGTAATCAGCGGCGCGGCGTCGTCCGGCCAACAGGTCATGACAGGAAGACGCGTTAAATCGACATCATCGCCAGACGCGATTTTCTGCTGGCAAGGCGCGCCGCGTAACCGTTTCGTCGGCATATTCAGCACTTGCTTAAACTGCGGCAGCTTGTCAAACAGATCGCGAAAGCCTTTCGGCGGCTCAGGTTCTTTCAGAAACGCTAATAATTTACCCACTTCCCGTAAGGCGGAAACATCATCCTGCCCCATGCCCATCGCCACGCGTTTTGGCGTGCCAAAAAGGTTGCACAGCACCGGCATGGCGTAACCTTTAGGATTTTCAAACAGCAACGCCGGTCCACCCGCACGCAGCGTGCGGTCAGCGATTTCCGTGATTTCCAGATGAGGATCCACAGGTAGCGTGATGCGTTTTAGTTCCCCCTGCTGCTCAAGTAGCGTCAGGAAGTCGCGTAAATCGTGATATTTCATGGCGTCCATTGTAGCCTCTTGGTAAGCGCATCATTATACGGCGTTCATCATCGGGATGCTGTATTTTTGTTAAATTAGCGTGAACTCTGGCAACCAACGCTAATCCAGATACGGCTTAAAGGATGAAGTGTATAATTAACTTCGCGCATGGCTTTTGCTATGCTTGCGCCCCGAACAAGCGGATAAGAGTCATTATGCAATCCTGGTATTTACTGTACTGCAAACGCGGGCAACTTCAGCGTGCTCAGGAACACCTCGAAAGACAAGCGGTAAGTTGCCTGACACCGATGATCACCCTGGAAAAAATGGTACGCGGAAAACGTACCTCCGTCAGCGAACCGCTCTTTCCTAATTATCTGTTCGTTGAATTTGATCCGGAAGTGATACATACCACTACAATCAACGCCACGCGCGGCGTCAGCCATTTTGTGCGCTTTGGCGCGCATCCTGCGATCGTGCCTTCCAGCGTTATTCATCAGCTTTCTATCTACAAGCCCGAAGGCGTTGTCGATCCTGAAACCCCCTATCCCGGCGATAGCGTCATCATCACGGAAGGCGCATTTGAAGGGCTGAAAGCGATTTTTACCGAACCGGATGGCGAAACGCGTTCGATGTTACTGCTTAATTTACTCAATAAAGAAGTGAAGCAGAGCGTAAAAAACACCGGTTTTCGCAAGATTTAGCTATCGTTCAGAATACGACCTCAAATAAGGTTCTGGCGTTGGCATCTGTCATCGCCGCTAACCATTGCGGATCTTCACCACGCCATAGCGCTATGCGCTCCAGGATGTGAGGCAGATACGCGGGCTCGTTGCGTCGTGACGTTGGGTTCGGCGTAAGATCGCGAGGCAACAGATACGGCGCGTCGGTTTCTATCAGTAGCTTTTCCGCTGGAATAAACGGTAAGAGTTCACGTAGCTCAAGTCCGCGTCGTTCGTCGCAAACCCACCCGGTAATACCGATATAGAGCCCTCTGTCCACACAGGCCTGCATTTGCTGGCGTGAACCGGTAAAGCAGTGCAGTATTGCACCAGGAAGACTATCCAGCCAGGGATCAAGCAATGCCAGAAATCGCTCATGCGCGTCCCGGCAGTGCATAAAGATTGGCATCTGTAATTCGGCGGCAATTTGTAGCTGCGCCTGAAAGGCACGCTCCTGCTCCTGCGGCGTAGAAAAATTGCGATTGAAATCCAGCCCGCACTCACCGATAGCGACGACTTCCGGCTGGTTCGCCAGCGCAATAATGGCGTCTTCAGACGCGGATGACCACTGACTGCTGTCATGGGGATGGACGCCAGCCGTCGACCAACAATGGGGGTAGCGCCGCGCCAGTTTTAACGCCTGCTGACTTTCATGGATGTTCGTTCCGGTCAGTAGCATACCTTTTACTCCCGCCGCAAACGCACGGGCGACCACATCATCACGATCTTTTGCAAACTGGCTACTGGTTAAATTAACGCCAATATCAAACATGCTTGCCCCCATATGACAACCGCCCTGGCGGGCGGTTGTGTTTAGTCTTCAGTGTGCTCGGCCTTTTCGGTTTCGGCCTCGTTATCTTCGTCGCGCGTCCGTCGCTTACCGACATAAAAGCGTGAGCAGAAAACGCCAATTTCAAACAGGCAGTACATCGGTATCGCCAGCAACGTTTGCGAGAAAACATCTGGCGGCGTAAGCAGCATTCCCACAATGAATGCCCCGACCAGGATATAAGGCCGTTTTTTACGCAAATCTTCTGGCGTGGTGATGCCCATCCAGCACAGCAACACAATCGCCACCGGCACTTCAAAGGCTACGCCAAAGGCCATAAAAAGCGCCATGACAAAGCTAAGATAGCTGGCGATATCTGTCGAAACCTGTACCCCTTCCGGCGCCGTATGCGTCAGGAAACCAAAGGCCAAAGGGAATACGACAAAATAGGCGAAGGCCATACCAATGTAGAAAAGCAGCGAACTGGATACCAGCAGCGGTACGACCAGACGACGCTCATGCTTATACAGCGCCGGGGCGATAAAGGCCCAAACCTGGTACAAAATGACAGGCGCGGATAAGATCAAAGACACCATGAAGGTGAGTTTGATAGGCGTAAAAAACGGCGACGCCACATCCGTCGCAATCATTGTCGCCCCTTGCGGCATCTGTTTAATCAGCGGTGCGGCGACTAAATGATAAATATCATTGGCGAAATAAATTAACGCCAGAAAAATCAGAAGCACTGCGACGATGCAGTTTAGCAGGCGCTTACGCAACTCGATCAGATGCGTGATAAGCGGTTGAGTATCTTCTACAGCCATGTTTACGGTTTATCACTCGACGAGGGGGAAGATTCGACAACAGGCGCAGCGGATTTCTTCTCGGCGTCTATCGTGGCTACGGAAGCGGTTTCCGTCGACTCAGGCACGTTAGCTTTAACGGGCTCCGGCTTTTGTTCCGGCGCGCTCGCCTGTGTTTCAGCGGCGGCAGGGGTGACGCCCTCATGCTGCGTTTCGTTCCCTTTTACCACCGGATTATGGATGGTATGCGCTTCATCGCTCGCTTGTTCGGGATCGTTAGCGCTGTAGGTGCGTTTCATCGACTCCGCCGCCTGACGCAGTTCATCCATAGATGCTTTCAGTTCGGGAGTCAGATTTTCCAGGCTCGCCTTTTCGACTTTTTTCAGACTGTCCTGGAACTCCTGAAGTTTCAGTTCCTGAGTCAGTTCATTCTGAACCGTTGTCGCAAGGGATCGCAACGCGCGAATCCAGCCCGCTACCGTTTTTACCGCTACTGGCAATCGTTGCGGCCCCAACACAATGAGGCCGATAACGAACACTAACAGCAGTTCGCTAAAACCGATATCAAACACGGATTATACCTGCTCTTTATCTTGGCTTTTAGCGTCTTCCTTTTTCGCTTCGCCTTGCTTATCCGCGATAGATTTAGCGGTAAAATCAGCGTCCTGACTGGTTTTATCCTGTTTGGCATCATCATCGCTCATGGCCTTTTTAAAGCCTTTGATAGACGCGCCAAGATCGGAACCGATGGAACCGAGTTTTTTGGTGCCGAACAGCAGTACGACGATAACGGCAACAATCAACAACTGCCAAATACTGATACCACCCATACATGTTCCTCTGTGATAGATGATGAATTAATAGGGCCGCATTATACACATTATCCTTCGCGCTGCCTCTTTGTTAGCCGCTTTCGCCCGCCCTATTCACATACTTTTACATACGACCGGGACGACATTGACTTGCGGCCTGAGTACTGCCTCGAGTGATAATATGTACCTGCGTGACACAACCGGCGTTGAGCGATAAAAAATCTCAACGAGTTTTACGCCAGCCAACCAGCCAGACAACTACGCCGCCGACCATGAGCCAGCCAGGCATCAATCCCCATTCAGGGCGGTTGACGAGTAAGAATGACCCGCTCAGTAACAGCGTTGCGCCAATTCCCAATAAATAACGAGACTGACTTTGGCGCACATGGTTTACCTGTAACTCGCGCGCAATCTTATCAACACTGTGCTGTAAATATTTGCCCTGGCGCAAACTGTCGTACACCAGTTCAGGTATTTCTGGCATTTTTTCGACCCAGAACGGCGCTTTTTCTTTAAGAGCCCGCGTGAGAGCCGGAATACCCACCTGATCTTTGATCCAGGACTCAAGAAACGGCTTCGCCGTTTTCCACAAATCAAGCTGAGGATAAAGTTGCCGCCCAACCCCTTCAACATACAATAATGTTTTCTGCAACAACACCAGTTGCGGCTGGACTTCCATGTTAAATCGACGCGCTGTATTGAAAAGGTTTAACAACACATGACCAAACGAGATTTCCGCGAGCGGCTTTTCAAAGATAGGTTCACAGACGGTGCGGATGGCAAACTCAAAATCTTCAACGTTGGTATCTGGCGGAACCCAGCCTGAATCGACATGCAGCTCCGCCACCTTTCGGTAATCGCGATTAAAGAACGCGATAAAGTTTTCAGCCAGATAGCGCTTATCTTCTTTGTTTAGCGACCCGACGATACCGCAGTCAATGCCGATATATTGCGGGTTTTCAGGGTGTTCATGGCTGACAAAAATATTTCCCGGATGCATGTCCGCATGGAAAAAGCTGTCGCGGAAAACCTGGGTGAAGAAAACTTTAACCCCGCGTTCCGCCAGCAGTTTCATGTTGGTGCCGTTCTTTTCCAGCGCCGCCACATCCGAAACCGGAATGCCGTATATCCGCTCCATCACCATCATGTTCTGGCTACAGTAATCGGAGTACACCTCCGGGATATACAGCATGGGACTATTTTCAAAATTGCGGCGTAACTGAATCGCGTTGGCCGATTCCCGCAGCAGATTCAGCTCATCGATCAGCGTTTTCTCATACTCACGCACCACTTCCGTCGGGCGCAGACGACGCCCATCCGGCAACAGGCGTGGTACCCAGCGAGCAAGGCGATAAATCAGTTTCAGGTCTGCCTGAATTACCGGCAAAATATCCGGGCGAATGACCTTAATAACCACTTCTTTACCGTTTGATTTCAATCGCGCGGTATGTACCTGGGCGATTGACGCCGACGCTAAAGGCTGGATATCAAAGTCGTCAAACCAGGCTTCGACAGGTAGCCCCCCCATCGCCTCTTCAATCTGGGCTTTCGCCAGCCGACCATCGAATGGCGCGACTTTATCCTGGAGCAAAGCGAGCTGATCGGCGATTTGCGGCGGGAACAGGTCACGGCGCGTGGAGAGCATCTGACCAAATTTGATCCAGACCGGTCCCAGCTCTTGCAACGCCAGTCTTAATCGTTCACCCAGCAATTTATCTTTATGCCGGTTTGGCATCCAGAACAGCGAATAGCGCCATAATCGGAGTGGCAGTGTAAGACGCATTCGGGGGATGAGTTCATCAAGGCCGTAGCTTAAAAACGTGCGGATGATGAAATATAGGCGCCGTACTTCACCTGGCGTCATTTGGCCTCCAGTTTTTCCAGCCGTGTGGTCAGAGAATCTACGGCGCGCTCAACAGCCGCGGTTTCTTCGGCAAACCATGCGACTTCCAGCGGGCCAGGCGCCATACGCCACTCTTCAGTGATCGCTTCAGCGGCATAACGCTGCTGGCGTTGAAACCCGTGGCGCAGGAATTTAGCCCCGCCACGCACGGCCTTACCGATACTTTCCGCCGCAATATCACCCGTGTATGGCGCCAACAGCTCCGCAGGATCGAATTCGGCGAGATCGGCGAGCGCCACAAAATTTTGCACGACCTGAATATCGCCCTGCACTTCCAGTTCGCCGCTGCGAATAAGCGCGGCCAACTGCTGACGATCGCGTAGTTTTGGCAAAACGCTAGCTTGAGTGATTACCGTACAGTCCGCTTCGCCTTCCCATGCCCCCAGCACATCAACCTGGCGTTCGCTGAATACCAGGACTAATGGCGTCGAAAATCCCTTTAGTTTCACACACAGTACTTTTCCCTGTAAGCGCGTTCTGGCTGATTTCAGCGCTGGCGAACGATACAGAAACGTATTGAGGAGACCTTCAATTCCTGCGGTCACTAAGGGTTTAAAAGGCATTCCACCCTCCTAGAATTTATAACCACGGTGCAATGCCACAACACCCGCCGTCAGATTGTAATAATCCACGCTCTCAAATCCGGCGTCCTGCATCATGGCTTTTAAGGTATCCTGATCGGGATGCATACGGATGGATTCCGCGAGATACCGATAGCTATCCGCATCGTTCGCGACCATCGAGCCAATACGCGGTAAAATATGGAAAGAATAGGCGTCATACGCTTTACTCAGCGGCTCAATGATAGGCTTGGAAAATTCAAGCACCAGTAAACGTCCGCCGGGTTTCAACACACGGAACATTGACCGCAGCGCTTTTTCTTTTTCCGTTACATTGCGCAAACCAAACGAAATGGTAATGCAATCAAACGTATTATCAGGGAAAGGCAGAGCTTCGGCATTCGCCTGCACATACTCTACGTTGCCGATCACGCCGATATTGCGCAGCTTCTCACGCCCCATTTTGAGCATGGAATCATTAATATCCGCCAGGATAACTTTGCCAGTTTCCCCGACCATACGTGAAAATTTCGCGGTAAGATCGCCCGTCCCGCCCGCTAAATCGAGAACGGTTTGTCCACGACGCACGCCACTGCAATCAATGGTGAAGCGCTTCCACAAACGATGAATGCCAAATGACATTAAGTCATTCATCACATCGTACTTTGACGCCACAGAATGAAAAACGTGGGCCACCATGTCAGCTTTCTGCTCTTTAGCGACGGTCTGAAAGCCAAAGTGCGTCGTTTCTTGTGAATCTTCCACCATCTCAGTGCCTGCTTATCGATAAAAATGTTCAAGAAGTGTAACAGATTGGGCCAATTTGCCCTACTCTGCGCCAGGACTAAACTACTCCGTATGGGTTAACTTAACTGCTGCTTCACCCGTTCATCATTGGGATAATGTTCATCCTGCCGCCCTTCAGGGATCGATCGTAAACGATATTCTTCATCTTGCGTAACGGCCTGTTCCGCTAAATCCGGATTAATCTCGCGTTTGATTTCCACGCCTAGCCCCCGGAAGGCCTCCGCCTGCGCCAAAACGTTGCCACGCCCCGACGCAAGTTTTTTCATCGCCTGGCGGTAGTTATCCTGCGCTTTATCCAGACTCTGACCGATCGCTGACATATCATCAACGAACAACCGCATTTTATCGTAGAGCTTACTGGCTCTGTCTGCGATGTGCTGCGCATTGCGGCTCTGGTGTTCATAGCGCCACAGGTTGGCGATTGTCCGTAACGCCACCAGCAGCGTCGTGGGGCTTACCAGCATAATGTTATTTTTCAGCGCCTCGGTTATCAGTTCGGGCTGTTTATCTAACGCCAGCAGGAAAGCGGGTTCTACGGGGATAAACATCAGAACATAGTCCAGCGAGCGGAGGCCGGGAAGCTGCTGGTAGTCTTTACGCCCCAGTAAGCGAATATGATTGCGCACCGAGGCGATGTGCTCTTGTAAAGCGGCCTCGCGCGTGTAGTCATCTTCAGCGTTAAAGTAACGCTCGTAGGCGACCAACGTCATTTTAGCGTCGATGACCACATCTTTGCCCTGCGGCAAGCGGACGATGACATCCGGCTGCATCCGCGAGCGCGCATCGTTCTCAATACTGACCTGGGTTTCGTATTCGTAGCCTTCACGCAGTCCGGATGCCTCCAGCACCCGCGCCAGCACAACTTCGCCCCAGTTTCCTTGCGCCTTATTGTCCCCTTTCAGGGCGCGCGTCAGGTTGATCGCTTCCTGCGCCATTTGCGCGTTAAGCTGCTGCAAATTACGAATTTCGTGCGCCAGCGTATGCCGCTCCTGCGCTTCTTTGCCAAAACTCTCCTGAACCTGGCGGCGAAAACCGTCCAGTTGCTCACGCAGCGGCGTCAGCAGGCTATTCAGGCTTTGTCGGTTTTGTTCGTCTACGCGACGATTACTGTGTTCAAAGATACGATTCGCCAGATTTTCAAACTGCTCGCTTAAACGCTGTTCGCTGTTGATCATCTGACGGATTTTGTCTTCCGCGTGTTGCTGAGTCGCTTCCAGACGGGTCGTGACTTCACGCAGATCGGCTTCCAGAGAGGTATTAATACTGTGCAGGCTGCGCAGTTCGTTATTAAGTAACTCGCATTCACTGCGCCAGTGCGCTTCTTGCGCTAATTGCTGCCGGGCCGCGCTAAGTTCGATATCCAGCTCACGCCGTTCTTCGATAAGATCGGCGCGGATTTGATCGGCGTGCGCTTTCGTCGCCAGCCAGCCAATCACCGCCCCAGCCGCCAGCGCCACGACGGCGCTTATCATAAGAGTAATATCCACAACACCTCTCCTGGAACCACACTGTCCTGCACAAAATAGAATTGTGCTGTATAAACGTCCAGTTTAAAAGGGATTTCCTGCGAGGCGCCACGCAAAAAGAAAAGGCCGAACGCGTCGGCCTTTGCAAAAGAGAGGAGAATTACAGCAGACGACGGGCCGCTTCCACGACGATTTTCACCGCGTGGCTTTCAGTTTGTTTCATCGTTTCCGCATTCGGAATCTCTTGTTGGGTACGGTTGACGATAACGCCCGCCACCATACCTGCGCGTAACCCCTGGCTTGCGCACATGGTTAACAGCGTAGCGGATTCCATTTCGTAGTTCATCACGCCCATCGCCTGCCACTCTTCCATAGAACCTTTGAAGCGACGCACAACGCGGCCAGAATAGGTGTCGTAACGTTCCTGACCCGGATAGAAAGTGTCGGAAGAGGCGGTTACGCCAACGTGAGTCGTGGCGCCAATCGATTTCGCGGCTTCAACCAGCGCAGTGGTGCAGGCAAAGTCGGCAACCGCCGGGAATTCCATCGGCGCAAAATGCAGGCTCGCCCCATCCAGACGAACGGATGCGGTCGTTACCAGAACGTCGCCGACGTTAATGTGCGGCTGAATAGCCCCCGTGGTGCCGATACGCAAGAAGGTACGAATACCCAGTTGCGCCAGTTCTTCCACGGCAATAGAGGTAGACGGGCCGCCGATACCGGTAGAGCAAACGATAACTGCTTTGCCATCCAGCTCAGCGCGCCAGGAGGTGAATTCGCGGTGAGATGCCAGCTTAACCGGCTTATCCATCAGCGCGGCGATCTTTTCCACACGCTCAGGATCGCCAGGGACGATGGCGAGCTGGGCCCCTTGTAAATCGTTTTTGGTGAGGCCGAGATGAAAAACATCAGACTTGGACATATAAAACTCCTCTGTGAATCGGGTTTGTCAGAAGAAGCAAAAAGACACTTTACCTAAGGCATAAAGATATTTTCGTGACAGCCATCACTATGGCGTAAAACAATTGCATTCGCTTACCATTAAAAAGTGATGCCTATCACAATAAATAATCAATATCGCCAGGCATTGCACAAAAGATAGCCGCTTTAAGGCAATGTGGTTTGTTACACACTGTCTATAGTTAAGATTGCGCTATTTTTTAAGGGTACGGAGAATACCATGACAACGACACATCCATCCGGCTTTGCACCTGCAGCTTCCCCACTTGCCCCTACGATGATTCATACGCCTGATGGGGCCATTAGCGCGGGGATAACGTCGATTCCCTCTCAGGGCGACGATATGCCAGCCTATTACGCCAGACCAAAAGCGAGCGACGGCGCGCTGCCTGTGGTCATTGTGGTACAGGAAATTTTTGGCGTACATGAACACATTCGCGATATTTGCCGACGACTGGCGCTGGAAGGCTATCTCGCTATCGCGCCGGAGCTCTATTTCCGCGAAGGCGACCCCAATGATTTCGCCGATATACCCACATTATTGAGCGGGCTGGTGGCTAAAGTACCCGATTCGCAAGTCCTTGCCGACCTGGATCACGTCGCCAGTTGGGCTTCGCGCAACGGCGGGGATGCGCATCGGCTGATGATCACCGGTTTTTGTTGGGGAGGCCGGATTACCTGGCTATACGCCGCGCACAACCCACAGTTAAAAGCAGCGGTAGCGTGGTACGGCAAGCTGGTGGGCGACACGTCACTCAATTCGCCGAAGCATCCCGTTGATATCGCCACCGATCTTAACGCGCCGGTACTGGGTTTATACGGCGGACAGGATACCAGTATTCCACAGGAGAGCGTGGAAACCATGCGTCAGGCGCTACGCGCCGCTAATGCGAAGGCGGAAATCGTGGTCTATCCCGATGCAGGGCACGCGTTTAATGCCGATTATCGTCCGGGCTACCACGAAGCCTCGGCGAAAGACGGCTGGCAAAGAATGCTGGAATGGTTCGCGCAGTACGGCGGGAAAAAAGGCTAACCACAGCGCATTACGATGTTTGTTGGGCCTACGAGACCGGAGTCGGTGTAGGCTCAACAAAGCGTCATCGCCACGTTAGCTATGCTTTACCACAGCATTTTTTATATTTTTTGCCGCTGCCGCAGGGACAGAGATGGTTACGACTGACGGCTCCTGTGTCTTTACGCGCGTCCTGCGCCAGCCAGCGCATGATCGATGCCATCGGATAGCCTTGCGCCAGCAGCTCCCGCCAGACATTCATATACGGCGTAACGTGCTGGAAAAAATGCTTATAGCCCGCACACAAGTAATTATGCGCAGGATGACCGGACGGCGAGACGGCAAAGCGATGCTTCGGACAGCCGCCATGACACGCAAAGCGGTAGTCACAGCGACGACAATCGGCGGTCAGGGTCTCCCGCTTGGCCTCACCAAAGGCAATAGCCCGCTCGCTATTATTTAAGGCTTTGATGCTGTGCTGGTGGATATTCCCCAGCAGATGCTCCGGGTAGACAAAGTGGTCGCAGTTGTAGAGATCGCCGTTCGACTCCAACGCGAAGGCATGTCCACAAGTCTCGGAATGTACACACAGTACCGGCTGCTGCGCCGTCCAGGCGGCTAACGCCACGTCAAACATCTGCACATAGACGCGGTCTACGTCGCGACGAACCCAGATATCAAAGATCTGGTTGAGAAATTCGCCATATTGCCACGACGGTACCGTCCATGGCGCCAGCTTTGCCGCGCTTTCGCCGGGCATCACCAGATTAAGTACCGATGAGTTATCGGTGCTCATTCGCTCCACCAGCGGGATAAACTGAATAAAACGCGATCCCGCCGCCAGAAGAAATTCGTAGACGTCTGCTGCATGACCGACGTTATGTTTTCCCACGACGGTTAAGGTATTAAAGTCGACATGGTGCGCTTTAAGCCGCGCCATTGCTGCGACGACCTGTTCATGAGTTCCTTTTCCAGCGCGATTAAGCCGATAGTGGTTGTGTAACGACGCCGGACCGTCGATAGAGAGACCGATGAGAAAATGCTGTTCAGCGAAAAAGCGCGCCCACTCGTCATTCACCAGGATGCCGTTCGTCTGCAACGCATGAGTGATTTTTCGCCCATCGCCGTACTTTTCACATAATGCGACAACCCGACGGAAAAACGGTAGTCCCATCATGGTCGGTTCGCCGCCCTGCCAGGCAAAGTCAATGCGGTCGCCACTCTGCGCGGCAATATGCTGGCGTATAAATTGTTCCAGCGTCTCGTCCGACATCCGCCAGTTTTTATTGCGTTCCGGGTACAGCGCCTCTTTTTCAAGATAGAAGCAATATGTGCAATCAATATTGCAGATCGCGCCGCCGGGTTTGGCCATTACGTGACAACCTGCTACCGCCATGTCAGACATCTCCGTTAAAAAATAAGGTTCACCAGCGCCATGAGACAATGCGACGTTTATCGTCGCCAGGGAACATAACAGAATGGAAAACCTCGTTTTGTGCTATGAGAGCGCTGGGCGATCATGACAGGAAAAACGATCTGCGAGGCAATAAAAGCCGCCGCGCTGCTTCCGGGGACGCTATCCGCCTGGTTGTCATTCATACGGAGAACCTTTTTATTATCAAGATCGCCAAATAGCCAGATCCTGAAAAAGACAGCACGGAAAATAAGAAAAAGGGAAATGAGAAGAAAGAGGCGCTGTTAATCAGGTCAGGCACGGGCGCTACCCGTCAAAGGGTAGCGCCGCATTGCTGCCGGATAAACGCAGCGACCAGGATGGGTTATTTCGCCTGACGCAGATTGTGCGCCGCTTTGACCATGTTCGCTAACGCCGCGCGGGTTTCTGGCCAACCGCGAGTTTTCAGACCGCAGTCCGGATTCACCCACAGGCGTTGTGCCGGAATACGCTGTGCCGCCTTCTTCAGCAGGGCTTCAATCCACTCGACGCTCGGCACGTTCGGCGAGTGAATATCGTACACGCCCGGCCCGATTTCGTTCGGGTAGTCGAACGCTTCGAACGACTCCAGCAACTCCATATCCGAGCGGGAGGTCTCAATGGTGATCACATCCGCGTCCAGCGCGGCGATCGAATCCATAATGTCGTTGAACTCGCAGTAACACATGTGGGTGTGGATCTGGGTTTCATCCTTCGCCACCGCCGCGTTGATGCGGAAGGCTTCCACACCCCATTCCAGATAGGCGTCCCAGTCGCTGCGACGTAGCGGTAGACCTTCGCGCAGCGCCGGTTCGTCGATCTGAATAATCCCGATCCCCGCCGCCTCCAGATCCGCGACTTCATCACGCAGCGCCAGCGCAATCTGTTTCGCAATCGTTTCGCGGGTCACGTCTTCGCGGGGGAATGACCAGCAAAGAATAGTCACCGGGCCGGTCAACATCCCTTTTACCGGCTTGTCGGTCAGCGACTGGGCATATTTCGCCCACTCCACGGTAATCGGTGCCGGACGGCTGATATCGCCAATCACTACCGGCGGTTTCACACAGCGGGAGCCATAGCTTTGCACCCAACCATTCTGGGTAAAGACGAAGCCGTCCAGATGCTCGCCGAAGTATTCCACCATGTCGTTTCGCTCGGCTTCGCCGTGTACCAGCACATCCAGCCCTAAACGCTCCTGCTCAATGATAGCCTGTTTGATATGTTCGGCGATGCCGGTACGGTAGTTATTCGCGTCGAGGTTGCCCTTTTTGAAGTCCAGACGCAGGCCGCGAATTTCCGTGGTTTGCGGAAACGAACCGATAGTCGTCGTCGGCCAGGCGGGAAGTTTAAAGCGGGCGCGTTGCGCTTCAGCGCGCACCTCATACGGATTCTCACGCTGGCTGTCCTGCGCGGTGATCGCCGCCAGGCGTTTTTCTACCGCGGCATTATGTACGCGGCGGGAGTGACGACGAGCCTGAATCGGTGCGCTCCATTCCTCAAGCGCCGCCGTTTCGCCGCTGTTCAGCGCATCGCGCAGCAACGCCAGTTCACCGCATTTTTGCAGCGCAAAGGCAAACCAGCTTTTAACTTCCGTATCCAGACGCGTTTCGACGCTGAGATCGATCGGGCTGTGCAGCAAAGAGCAGGAGGATGCTACCCACAGCGCGCGTTTGCCCACAATGGCGTTAATCTGCGCGTATTTTTCGGTCAAATCGGCGCGCCAGACATTACGCCCGTTAATCAAGCCTGCGGAGAGCAGCCAGTCGACCGGCAGACGTTGATGCAGTTCCGCTACATCATCTTTGCCATGAATGAGGTCAACATGTAACCCCTGTACCGGTAGCGCGATAATAGTGTCCAGGTTTGGCGTCACGCCTTCAAAATAGGTCGTCAGCAACAGCTTCACCTGGCCGGCGAGCGCGTCGTAAGCCGGTTTGAAGGCATCCAGCCACGCCTGCGGCAGTTCCAGCACCAGCGCTGGCTCATCAATTTGGACCCACTCAATACCACGCTTCGCCAGTTCAGCCAGCACGTGCTGATACACCGGCAAAATGTCTTTCAGCAACGTCAGGCGGTCAAACGGTTCGCCTTTCACTTTACCCAGCCACAGATACGTGACAGGCCCCAGCAGTACGGGTTTGATCTTATGCCCCAGCGCCAGCGCTTCGTCCACTTCCTCCAGCAATTGTGTCCAGGTGAGTCTGAACTGCTGGCCTTTGCTGAACTCCGGTACTATGTAGTGATAGTTAGTATTAAACCATTTGGTCATTTCCGCTGCCGCCGCCGGTTCGCCGGTTGGCGCGCGACCGCGGCCAATGCGGAACAGAGTGTCGATGTCCACGGAACCGTCGTTGTTCTGATGACGAGCCGGCACATTGCCTAACAGCAGGCTGGTGGTCAGAACATGGTCGTACCAGGCAAAGTCGCCTACCGGTAACAGGTCAATACCCGCTTGTTTCTGCTGCTCCCAGTGACGCGCGCGCAGTTCGCGGCCCACCGCCAGTAACGCTTCACACGTTGAGTTCCCCGCCCAGTAGCTCTCTTGCGCTTTTTTCAACTCGCGACGCAGGCCAACGCGAGGAAAACCGAGGGTATGAGTCAATATTGTCATTTTACTTCCTCTCTTATTTTATTGAATCTGAAAGTAAAACTCTAAATAGTTCGGCTTGCAGGAAGGCGGCGACACAGCGCATCCCCAGGAGCTTACTGAAGTAAGTGACTGGGGTAAGCAAGGAAGCCAACGCATCTGCAAGTCGAAATATGACGAGTTTTAGACGTCTGGATGTTTACACATCCATAATGTAAAGGTACTGTATATTCCTCAAGCGCAATTTGTTCATGGCGAAGTGAAGGACTTTCATGATCGAAATTAAACATCTGAAAACACTCCAGGCATTGCGGAATAGTGGATCGCTGGCTGCCGCGGCGGCGGTGCTGCACCAGACCCAATCCGCTCTGTCTCATCAGTTCAGCGATCTGGAACAACGCCTTGGCTTCCGCCTGTTCGTGCGTAAAAGCCAGCCGCTGCGCTTTACGCCGCAGGGGGAAGTTCTGCTGCAACTGGCAAACCAGGTGCTGCCGCAAATCAGCCGTGCGCTGCAGGCGTGCAACGAACCGCAGCAAACTCGTCTGCGCATCGCTATTGAATGTCATAGCTGTATTCAGTGGCTGACCCCGGCGCTGGAAAACTTCCGTGCAAGCTGGCCGCAGGTAGAAATGGATTTCACATCCGGCGTCACTTTTGATCCGCAACCGGCCTTGCAACAAGGCGAGCTGGATTTGGTGATGACGTCGGATATTTTGCCGCGCAGCGGGCTGCATTATTCGCCGATGTTTGATTTTGAAGTCCGACTGGTGCTGGCGCCCGACCATCCGCTGGCTAGCAAAACGCAGATTACGCCGGAAGATTTAGCCAGCGAAACGCTGTTGATTTACCCGGTGCAGCGCAGCCGACTGGATGTCTGGCGACATTTCCTGCAACCGGCGGGTATCAGTCCGCTGCTGAAAAGCGTGGATAATACGCTACTGCTGATTCAGATGGTGGCGGCCAGAATGGGCATTGCCGCCCTGCCGCACTGGGTGGTGGAAAGCGTTGAGCGCCAGGGTCTGGTGGTGACCAAAACCCTGGGCGATGGTCTGTGGAGCCGCCTGTATGCCGCCGTGCGCGACGGCGATCAGCGTCAGGCGGTGACCGAGGCGTTTATTCGCTCGACGCGGGATCACGCCTGCGATCATCTGCCGTTTGTGCGGAGCGCGGAGCGACCCATTTTCGATGCACCCACAGCGAAGCCAGGATCACAGCCGCGCCTGTAATAAAGCTTGGCCAGTGGGGCTGCTGATGCCAGATGGCAAGATTAACCAGTAGTCCTGCGGGAACATGCATATTATTCATGATACCCAGCGTCCCGGCATCTACCTGGGTAGCGCCATAGTTCCACATAAAGTAGCCAATGCCGGACGCCACCACGCCGAGAAACACCAGAATGCTCCATTGCAGCGTGGTTTCCGGCAGCTTTTGCGCGTTCCCCAACAGCGACCACGCCACCGCCGCCACCAAAAACGCTCCCAGATAGAACCACGCAAAGGCGTTGTGCTGCGGCATGGGACGGGTCTCCATCAGACGTTTATACCCCACCATTCCGATAGCGAAACTGATATTAGAAAGCTGCACCAGGAGCAAACCGACCCAAAAATGGTCGGTCACGCGATCGTAGCGAATAATCCCGGCGCCAATCACCGCCAGCAACGCGCTAAATGCATAGCCCCAGCGCAAACGACGCTGACTCATCACATCGTAAATCAGCGTGATATAGAGCGGCGTCAGAACGGTAAACAGCAGCAGTTCGGATACGGTCAGATAGAGGTAAGCATGGAAGCTCAACATATACATGATGCCAAGCTGCATCGCCCCCACCAGCATATACAGGCTGATGGTTTTTAGGTTGTGCCCGCGAGTACGCAAAAACGGCAGAAAAACGAGCGCCGCCAGCCCAACGCGTATCAGCACCGCGAAATAGCTATCGACATGCCCGGCAAGATACTCGCCAAATAAACTAAAGGAGAAAGCCCACAGGATAGTGGTAATGATGAGTAGCGCCACAATGGATGTCTCTTAAAACAGGGAACACCCATTGTAGCGGAGAGTGAAGTTGACAACTGGTCAACTAACAAACAATCACATCAGCGTAAGAAAAGATCGCGCAGGTAATGCGGCACGGCGTTATCCGCGTTGATGCCGATCACCTCAAGTTCGGGATACAGGTCTTTCAGACGCTGGTGCGCATTGCCCATGATGCAGCCTTTGCCCGCCATCGTGAGCATTTCAGCGTCGTTCATTCCGTCGCCAAAGGCGATACACTCTTTCAGACTGTACCCCATCGCCTGAGCGACCGCTTCCAGCGCATGACCTTTCGACACTCCGCCCGCCATCACTTCCAGACAGGTTAGCGTAGAGAAGCTCACGTTTACCCGATCGCCCCAGCGCGCGTTAATCGCCTGCTCCAGCGGCAACAACTTTTCATGAGTGTCGCTGGTGAAAAACACTTTGCTGACGCCCTCCGGCTCCAGCAGCGCAGGCTCAAACAACGAGTAGTTAAATACCGCCTCTTTGAAAAAACGCATTTCATCGGGGCGATGACGATTCATAAACCATTCGTCGTCGCGATAAACGTTAGTCACGATGTCCGGGTTCGCATTCACCACGCCGAACAGGTCGCTGGCAATGTCGCTGTCCAGATTATGCGTAAAAACCAAATTCCCGTCGGTATCGTGCACTCGCGCGCCGTTGGAGGTGATCATGTAAGACTTGATTTCAAGATTATCGCGGATTTGCCCTACATCGACATGATGACGACCAGTGGCAAAGACAAAATGGATGCCGCGTGCGGTCAACAGCTTCAGAGTCTCTTTGGCATAAGGGGACAACGTATGGTCGGGGGAGAGCAGCGTGCCATCTAAATCAGACGCAACAACCTGATACATAATAAAATTTAACCTCTAAGCAAAGCGATTTCCGCTGGATAAATTAGGCTTGTTGAAAAATTCAACAATGGCGTTAAGCGCGACTGAGCGCATGGCGTCCTTTTCAAAAAGGATCTCATGGTACGCGCCTTTGATAACCAGCGGTTTTCCCCCTTCACAAGGGTATCCCGCCGCGGCGCGAATTTCACAAAAACGATCGTGGGTGCGGTTATCCACTACCCGCTCTTCTTCCGCCTGAATCAGTAGCGTAGGCGTCGTGTCATCGCTCGCCCCGGCCAGTACCTGCTCACCCGCCAGAATGCCTTCGCGTACCCAATGCCAGGTGGGGCCGCCAACGCGCAGTTGCGGCTCGTCGGCATAAAATCGTAAGTTGCGCTGATAACGCTGGCGGCTGTGGGTCAGCGCATTCATCCCAAACGGCAACGCCCGCCACTGACCGGTACCAATAGCGTAATCTTCACGGATACGCTGGTGCCCCTCGGCCCAGTCGAGAATATGGCGCACCATAAAGGAAGGCAAGCGTATCACAATACCAAACATCGGCGCGGTGAGCGCAATAGCGTCGCACCGCACACGATGGCGTTGCAGGAACAGAGTGGCTATCGCGCCCCCCATTGAGTGCGCCAGGATATAACGCTTACGCCACGGCCCCGGCTCAATTTCCTGCTGCCAGAACGCCGCTAAGTCCTCAACATAATCGTTAAAATGATCAACGTGGCCCCGATGCGGGTCCGATAACATCCGCCCGGAGCGCCCTTGACCACGGTGGTCGATGATGAAGATATCAAAACCGAGATGAAAAAGGTCATACGCCAGTTCAGCGTATTTTACATAACTCTCAATGCGGCCAGGACAAATGACGATCGTCCGATCGTTGGAATCATTTCGAAAACGGACAAAGCGCACCGGAATGTTACCCACGCCGATAAACTCCGCCTCTTCCCGCTGACGCCAGAAATCGGTCAGCGGCCCCATAGCAAAAGCGGCAAACGCATTTTCTCTTGTTTCCCAGTCATTTTGCTGCTGAAACATCGGGTTTTCGGCCTCGTTTACCAGGTAAAATCGTTTTTTGCGTCGTGCCTGACACAACACAGCGGCAGTAGCGTATTGTGGCACAAAAACAGACAACCAGGGAGTTTCGCATGACCTTTGAATGGTGGTTCGCCTATCTACTGACCTCAACTCTGCTGAGTCTTTCTCCGGGTTCAGGCGCCATCAATACCATGACGACGTCTATCAACCATGGATATCGTGGCGCAGTGGCTTCTATCGCCGGACTCCAGACCGGGCTGGGGATACATATCGTACTGGTGGGCGTCGGACTGGGTACGCTCTTTTCGCGCTCGCTCCTCGCTTTTGAAATTCTGAAATGGGCTGGCGCGGCTTATCTTATCTGGCTGGGTATCCAGCAATGGCGCGCCGCAGGCGCTATCGATCTGCATACTCTCGCCCAGACGCAATCGCGGGGTCGGCTGTTCAAACGGGCGATATTTGTCAATCTAACCAATCCCAAAAGTATTGTCTTTCTTGCCGCCCTGTTTCCGCAATTCATCATGCCGCAGCAACCGCAACTGGCGCAGTACCTCATTCTCGGCGTCACCACGATTGTGGTGGATATGATTGTGATGACCGGTTACGCCACGCTGGCGCAGCGCATTGCCGCCTGGATTAAAGGACCAAAGCAGATGAAGGCGCTGAATAAAGCGTTTGGTTCGTTGTTTATGCTGGTAGGCGCGCTCCTGGCGTCGGCAAGACACGCGTGATAGTCGTGCCGGATGATGTTTATCCGGCCCGGAGGTAAATTAGCGCGAAATAATCAGGTGAATACCAAAGCCCGCAAACAAAGCGCCGGCAAAGCCATCAATCCATTTCGCCAGACGCTGATAGCCGCGGCGCATTTTCGGCAGCGCGAACAGGCTGGCGACTACGGTAAACCAGGCCAGCGTTTCCAGGGTGATTAACGCGAAAATACCCCAGCGCGCCGCAGCGCCGACGTTATCGCCGACAAACAGTGAAAAAACGGAACCAAAATAGATAATCGCTTTCGGATTCGACAGATTGGTCAACAGCCCTTTGAGAAAGCTGCGCCCGCTCTGCGCCAGTTCAATGTGCGGAGAAGACGCCGCCGCATCCTGTTTTTTCAGCGCGCCGCGCAGCATCTGATAGCCCATCCAGCACAGGTACAGGCCGCCGCCTACCATAATGATCGTATGCAGCCAGGCCATTTTTTCGATGATGAGATGCAGGCCAAGCAGCGCCACGCCCGCCCATACCATCACGCCGCAGGTAATGCCCAGTACGCCCATCATCGCTTCTTTACGCGAACGGCTGACAGCAGTTTGAGACACGAAGAAAAAGTCGGGGCCGGGGCTCATTAGCGCAACGATGTGCACCATTGCCACGGTGAAAAATAGCATCATCATAAAAATGGCTCGCGGGGAAATAGTTCAGTGAGTCACCATCCTGGCACTTTTTTGCCGGGCTGACTACTCTTCGTCATCACCATCGACATGCGCGCGGATGAGCGCCATAAATTCTTTCCCGAAGCGCTCCAGTTTGCGCATCCCAACCCCGTTAACGCTTAACATCTCGCTGGCGGAAACCGGCATCTGTTCCGCCATTTCTATCAACGTGGCGTCGTTAAAGACCACATACGGCGGGATATTCTCTTCATCAGCGATAGCTTTACGCAGCTTGCGCAACTTAGCGAACAATTTGCGATCGTAATTACCGCCGAACGATTTCTGCATCACGCGGGGTTTGAGGGCGACAATGCGCGGCACCGCAAGCTTTAGCGGAACGTCTCCACGGAGTACCGGACGCGCGGCATCCGTCAACTGTAATGCGGAGTGCTGCGCAATATTTTGCATTACCAGCCCCAGATGAATGAGCTGGCGAATCACGCTCACCCAGTGCTCATGGCTCTTTTCGCGTCCCATGCCATAAACCTTGAGTTTGTCATGACCGAAATCGCGGATGCGTTGGTTATTCGCGCCGCGGATCACCTCGACAACGTAGCCCATGCCAAAACGCTGGTTAACCCGACCAATGGTAGAAAGCGCAATCTGGGCATCGTTTAAGCCATCATATTGTTTGGGCGGATCGAGACAGATATCGCAGTTGCCGCACGGTTCTTGTCGGCCTTCGCCAAAGTAATTAAGCAACACCAGGCGACGGCAGGTTTGCGCTTCGGCAAAAGCGCCCATCGCATTCAGTTTATGCCGTTCAATATCCTGAAGCTGTCCGGCTGGTTTCTCTTCCAGACAACGACGTAGCCAGGCCATGTCAGCCGGATCGTAAAATAGCATGGCTTCCGCAGGCAGTCCGTCGCGCCCGGCGCGGCCCGTTTCCTGATAGTAGGATTCAATATTGCGCGGGATATCGAAATGCACGACGAAACGTACGTTAGGTTTGTTTATGCCCATTCCAAAAGCGACGGTCGCCACCACGATTTGCAGATCGTCGCGCTGAAATTTTTCCTGCACATCGGCGCGAATAGCGTTTTCCAGCCCCGCATGATAGGCCGCCGCGCTAATGCCGCGACTTTGCAAGCGCGCGGCGGTATCTTCCACTTTCGCCCGACTGTTACAGTAGATGATACCCGATTTGCCGCGTTGCTCCTGAACATAGCGCATTAGCTGGTCGAGCGGCTTAAACTTCTCCATCAGCATGTAGCGGATATTCGGTCGGTCAAAGCTACTGATCTGGATTAACGGATCGTTAAGCCCAAGCAGACGAATAATATCCTGGCGCGTGGTGTCGTCGGCGGTGGCGGTCAATGCCATAAACGGCAAAGCGGGAAAACGCTGGCGAAGCTGACCGAGAGCCGCATATTCCGGACGGAAATCATGCCCCCATTGCGAGATACAGTGCGCTTCATCCACCGCCAGCAATACCGGATTCCAGTGCGCCAGATGATCAAGAAAGTTGTCCAGCATCAGGCGTTCCGGCGCAATATACAGCAGACGAATCTGTCCGGTACGGCACCCCGCCATCACCTCAAGCTGCTGCTCGCGGCTTTGAGTGGAGTTCAGGCACGCCGCCGCCACACCGTTCGCCAGTAGCTGATCGACCTGGTCTTTCATCAACGAGATCAGAGGCGAAACGACGACGGTCAATCCGTCCAGCAACAACGCGGGGATTTGATAGCACAGAGATTTGCCGCCGCCGGTGGGCATGACGACCAGACAGTCGCGACCGGAGAGCGCAGTATCAATAATCGCTTCCTGACCCGGGCGAAACTGTTGGTAGCCAAAGGTTTCCTGCAAAACCTGTTTGGCCCCTGATTCCAGATTCAACACTTCCGCCTGCGCCACATTAACCCCGTTCACCATAAATCAAAACAGGCGCTATTTTCAGCGCCTGCGAGAGAAACTGCAATGTTTAAAACACAATCCAATCAGAAGATATCGTTAAGCATCACGCCGACGCCGACACGTGTCTGATTAAAATTATAGTCGATCAGCGATTCGCCATAGCCGCTGTACACCTGGGTATAAAGCCGGACATGTTTAGTGACCGGATAGCTTAATCCAACTTCCGCGCCGCCGTAGCCTGTATTCCAGTTGTACTGGCCTTTGGCACTTAATACCGCCTCGCCCAGGTGATAACCGATTTTAAGCTGGTAATAACCCATATATTTGGTGATGTCCGGATTATCATCGGTACTGCCAATCACGTACCACGGTTTAACCTCTACCAGCCAGTTACCGTTTTCGGCCATCAGACGGGTATACAGACGGTTCCAGCTACGCGAGGTGGGGTCCGAACGTCCGTTAGAGTCATGGTTGTAGCCCATCTCTACGTCGCGCAGCGTCCAGCCGGCAAAGCGATAATCGGTAGCAAAACCAAGAAAAAGCTGCGGTTCGTAGTTGGTTTCGCGAAACGGTGAAGACTCTTTACTGTTGGAAAGCTGCCACCAGGATTTCTGCGTATAGGAAGCGCCCAGTACCGAGTTCGGCCCCAGTATTCCGCGCCACAGCGGAAACGCCAGGCTCAACTGAAATTTCACTTCATCTTTACGTGCGTTTTCAGACCAGTTGTAGGTACTTATGGCCTCTTTGTTCAGATCGCTGGTGTTCGTGTAGATCAAGTAGTTCGTGTCATAAGGGTAAAGCGTAAAAGGGTTATCATGCTCCTGTAGCATGTTAGCGATGATACTTCCCCGTACTGCAGGCGCATCATGAACCTCTTTTATCGTAGCTTCTTGTGCATATGCCGCTAATGGCAGTAGCGTGGCTGGCAACAACCCTCTCAAAATCGCCCGCATTCTTGACGTTCTCCTGACGAAGTATTTTCAGCTTGAATCATTCTCTGCCAACCATTTTTACATATTTACACACATAGCCGTTAGTTATCCCTTCTTAAAGTAGAAAACAACAATTAAGAAGCATAATATCAACATTTCATTAACCAATGAGGTGTCAGGAATCTATGTCCGCTGTACTTACCGCTGAACAAGCTCTGAAATTAGTGGGTGAAATGTTTGTCTACCACATGCCGTTTAATCGGGCGTTAGGGCTGGAGCTGGAACGCTATGAAAAAGCGTTCGCCCAACTGGCCTTCAACAACCAGCCGATGATGGTCGGCAACTGGGCGCAAAGCATTTTACACGGCGGCGTGATCGCCTCTGCGCTGGATGTCGCCGCCGGACTGGTATGCGTCGGCAGCACGCTAACTCGCCACGAAACCATCAGCGAAGATGAACTACGCCAGCGCCTGTCGCGGATGGGAACGATTGACCTGCGCGTTGATTACCTGCGTCCGGGCAGAGGCAACCGCTTTACGGCCACCAGTAGCCTGCTGCGCGCAGGGAATAAAGTGGCCGTCGCCCGCGTGGAATTACACAATGAAGATCAGCTGTACATCGCCAGCGCCACCGCTACTTATATGGTGGGATAAAAGCAGGTAAACTGTTGTTACACTTCAGATACGAGTTTTCCGGATGGACGCAAAACAAACACGGCAGGGCGTATTACTCGCTCTTGCCGCCTATTTTATTTGGGGGATCGCCCCCGCGTATTTCAAGCTGATCTATTACGTTCCCGCAGATGAGATCCTGACGCACCGCGTGATTTGGTCATTTTTCTTTATGGTGGCGCTGCTTAGCGTCAGCCGGCAGTGGCGACAGGTTAAGCGCTTACTGAAAACGCCAAAGAAGATTTTCCTGCTGGCCCTGTCCGCCGTACTGGTCGGCGGTAACTGGCTATTGTTCATTTGGGCGGTAAATAATCACCATATGCTGGAGGCCAGCCTGGGTTATTTCATTAATCCGCTGGTTAACATCTTGCTGGGGATGATTTTTCTTGGCGAACGCTTCCGTCGAATGCAGTGGCTGGCGGTGATTCTGGCGGTGTGCGGCGTGCTGGTGCAACTCTGGACCTTTGGCTCGCTGCCGATTATCGCGCTGGGGCTGGCGTTTAGTTTTGCGTTTTACGGCCTGGTGCGTAAGAAGATCGCCGTTGAAGCGCAGACGGGTATGCTGGTCGAAACGCTATGGCTGCTGCCGGTCGCGGCAATTTATCTGTTTGGCATCGCCGATAGCCCTACCAGCCATATGGGGCAAAACGCACTATCGTTGAACTTACTGTTAATGGCGGCGGGTGTGGTCACTACGATTCCGCTGCTGTGCTTTACCGGAGCGGCTACGCGTCTGCGTCTCTCTACACTGGGCTTTTTCCAGTATATCGGCCCAACGCTGATGTTTTTACTGGCGGTGACGTTTTATGGCGAAGTGCCGGGCGCGGATAAGATGGTGACATTTGCGTTTATCTGGGTCGCGCTGGCGATTTTCGTGATGGATGCGATTTATACGCAGCGGCGTAAGCATTAAATAATAAAATGGCAGCTATTATCTGGCTGCCATTTTATGTTATTTCTTCTTAGTAAATAGCAATACAATAAATAATATAATATTTGTTACTGGAAACACGCCCAACACACCAATAAACTTATTCCAACCAACAAACGTTAAATAGCGGGCATGGATCTGGCAAAAGCCGAATCCCAACGCTATTCCAATCCCCCTCAAATTTAATGAAGTACAAATCGACAGTACACCGAGCAGGACAATAGCAATCACCCACCATCCAATCCAGGCTTTAATGAATTCGGCTTTAGAAAAAGGGTCTTTACCAAAATAAATTTGCCAGAAATTTTTCTTTTGCATTTTATGAAATCCATTCATTGAAATTGTTAATTACCAGATAATATATTTAATTATTATCGATTGCTGTACAGCGTAATTATCATGACATTAATTACCATTGCTGTCATTAGAAAATTCAGTGTAATATATTTACATGTGAGATCTGAAGTTGGTTATCAATATGGAAAAAATAATATGATTAGGATTATTAAAGATATTTTTCACCCTTCCCCAAGGGATACATTGAAGCGAGCAAAGTTTGTTATTTATACATTATCATCATGGATAATATTATTTACTATAATGCCTAAAAACCAATATCTTAATTTAATATTTATTATTGCCAATACCTATATCCATATTAATATTGGCGCGAAGAGAATCAGAGATTCAGGTTGCAGGGCACTTTATTTCATCGCATTGTCTATAGGTGTAAATGTCTTCTGTACAGTCAGTGTCGCACTCAATGGGGCTGATTGCGATAACATTGGTATACAACTCAATATTGCCTGGGTAATACTCACAACACTACTGCTATCTTTCATCGCTTCTTCAAAACAAGAACTTTCCTCATGATGAAGAACTTCCAACGGACTGGCGGTTAAATCGCCAGTCCGTATATTTTACAGCCAGTTCTTGCGCTTAAAGTACAGATACGGCGCAAGCCCCGCCAGAATCATAAAGATAATCGCGCCTGGATAACCAAAGCTCCACTTCAGTTCCGGCATAAACTCGAAGTTCATCCCATAGCTGGAAGCGACCAGCGTCGGCGGCAGGAACACCACGGAAACCACCGAGAAGATTTTGATAATACGGTTCTGCTCGATGTTGATGAACCCCATCGCCGCCTGCATCAGGAAGTTCACCTTCTGGAACAGCGATTCATTGTGCGGTAGCAGAGATTCGATATCGCGCAGGATCTCACGCGCCTGCTCCAGCTGTCCGCCCGGTAAGCGCGCCTTGCGCACCAGGAAGTTCAGCGCGCGCTGGGTATCCATCAGACACAGGCGTACCTTCCAGCCGATATCTTCCAGTTCCGCCAGCGTGGAGAGCGCTTCGTCGTATTCATCGCCCTGATGCCCTTCCATAATGACGCGGCTCAGTTTTTCCAGATCGCTGTAGATGTTTTCGATTTCATCCGCCAACTGTTCAATTTTGGTTTCGAACAGATCGAGCAGTAGTTCGTAAGCATTACCATCGACCATCGCCTGGCTGCGGGCGCGCATACGATACAAACGGAAGGCGGGCAGTTCGCGTTCACGCAGCGTAAACAGACGGCCATCGCGAATAGTGAATGCCACCGTAGAGTTACCGGCATGATCTTCCGCATCTTCGAAGAAGAAGAAGGAGTGGATATGCAGTCCGTCTTCGTCTTCAAAGAAGCGCGCGGATGCTTCGATATCTTCCAGTTCAGGACGCGTCGCCAGACTCTGGCCCAGCTCAGATTGTACGCGCAATCGCTCGTCGTCGTCCGGTTCGACCAAATCGACCCATACGGCATCAATCAGGCTTTGTGACTCCTCGACTTCCAGCCGGGTCAGTCGGTTTTTTTCCAGTTGAAATGCGCTCAGCATGACCGGGACTCCCAATGCGTAAAAATATCGGACAGTTCAGATGGGCACACAGAAACAAATTGGGTTTCAGACCATTAAACAGCCTGACTCAACGCGACGGGAAAAAATGAAAGGTCGCTGACAACCGCTAAGGCTATCAGCAAAAAGGGATAGCCTTAGGAGTTGATCCTGGATGACAGGATAATGAGCCAGTATCTACTGGGTGTGTCCAAGGCGAATGTCCTCTTAGCGTAATCGTGGGCGCATGTTACGCCAGCAAAAATTTGCCGTCAACACGCAACGAAACGCGAAAAAGCAATAATTTCCCCTTATGCAGAAAGGTTAGCAGAGTGAGAGTATTTATCTATGATTTCAGAATATTAACATCAATATATCGCCGGATGGCGGCTTCGCCTTATCCGGCCTACAAATCAAAATGTTAGCCAGCGCGTAGGCCGGATAAGAGGTGCCACCCGGCACTATGAGAGTCGGTCAAACCGTTTCCAGCTTCGCATACGCGGCAACCAGCCATTTGATCCCTTGCCCCTGAAAAGCCACCTGCAACCGGCTATGCTCGCCGCTGCCCTCCAGGTTGACAATAGTTCCCTCGCCGAACTTCGCATGGCGCACGCGTTGGCCGAGTTTGTAGCCTGTGTCGTTTTCCGCCAGCGGCGTTCCCATTCGTTGATGGCTCACCGGACGACTGACGGTGGCGCGCAGACGGACCTCTTCCACGCACTCCTCCGGCAGTTCGCCGATAAAACGCGACGGGCGATGGTAGACCTCTTTACCGTACAGACGACGCGTTTCCGCATAGGTTAGCGTCAGTTTCTGCATGGCACGGGTAACGCCGACGTAGGCCAGACGACGCTCCTCTTCCAAACGCCCGCCCTCATCCAGCGACATCTGGCTGGGGAACATGCCCTCTTCCATGCCGACAATAAACACCTGCGGAAACTCCAGGCCTTTAGCCGAGTGCAGCGTCATCAGCTGTACCGCATCCTGCCAGGTATCCGCCTGCCCCTCGCCCGCTTCCAGCGCCGCGTGAGAGAGGAAGGCCTGCAACGGCATTAAATCTTCATCTTCGTCGTTGTAGCTGAACTGCCGCGTCGCCGTCACCAGTTCCTCTAAGTTTTCGATGCGCGTCTGGCCTTTCTCGCCTTTTTCTTGCTCATACATGGTGCGCAGGCCGGAATCTTTGATCACCCGGTCAGTCTGCACATGCAGCGGCATGTCGGCGGTTTCCTGCGCCAGGGCGTCGATCAGTTCCATAAAGCGTTGTAGCGCGCTGGCCGCACGCCCGGCCAGGGCTTTTTCCTGTAACAACTCACGGCACGCCTGCCACAATGTTAGCTGGCGATCGCGCGAGGTCTGGCGCACCACGTCCAGCGTGCGGTCGCCGATGCCGCGCGTTGGGGTATTCACCACGCGTTCAAAGGCGGCATCATCGTTGCGATTGGCAATCAAACGCAGATAAGAGAGCGCATCTTTGATCTCCTGGCGTTCGAAGAAGCGCATACCGCCGTAAATGCGGTACGGCATACTGGCCTGTAATAACGCTTCTTCCAGCACGCGCGACTGGGCGTTGCTGCGATAAAGGATGGCGCATTGCGCAAGCGCGCCGCCGTTGTCCTGCCAGGTTTTGATACGGTTAACCACAAAGCGCGCTTCATCCAGTTCGTTGAAAGCGCAGTACAGAGATATCGGTTCGCCGTCAACGCCGTCAGTCCACAGCTTTTTACCCAAACGCCCGTTGTTGTTTTCAATCAGAGCGTTCGCCGCGCTAAGGATGTTGCTGGTCGAGCGGTAATTCTGCTCCAGACGAATGGTCTGCGCGCCGGGGAAATCATTGAGGAAGCGCTGGATGTTCTCTACCTGGGCCCCGCGCCAGCCGTAGATCGACTGGTCATCGTCGCCGACAATCATCACCTTACCGGTATCGCCCGCCAGCAGACGAACCCAGGCGTACTGAATGTTGTTGGTATCCTGGAATTCGTCCACCAGGATGTTAGTAAACCGCTCGCGATAGTGTTGCAGGATGTGCGGCTTGTTCAGCCATAGTTCATGAGCGCGCAGCAGTAGCTCGGCAAAATCCACCAGACCAGCGCGATCGCACGCTTCCTGATAGGCCTGATACACCTTCTGCCAGGTCTGCTCCACCGGGTTGCCATAGCTTTGGATATGGTGCGGGCGTAGCCCTTCGTCTTTCTGGCTATTGATGTACCACATCGCCTGACGCGGCGGCCACTGCTTCTCATCAAGATTCATCGCCTTAATCAGGCGTTTAAGCAAACGCATCTGATCTTCGCTGTCGAGAATCTGGAAATCCTGCGGCAAATTAGCGTCCATATGATGCGCGCGCAGCAGGCGGTGCGCCAGACCGTGGAACGTCCCTACCCACATTCCGCCCTGGCTGGTCCCCATCAACTGGCCAATACGATGGCGCATTTCCGCCGCCGCTTTATTGGTAAAGGTCACCGCCATGATGGAGTATGGCGAGTTGTTTTCTACGCTCAGTAACCAGGCGATACGGTGCACCAGCACGCGGGTTTTCCCGCTTCCCGCGCCCGCCAGCACCAGCATGTTGCTACGTGGCGCGGCCACCGCTTCGCGCTGTTTATCATTAAGGCTGTCGAGCAGGTAAGAAACGTCCATTGGCACCGCCGCGTAAAAACATGAAAACTAAAAACGCCCGGTGGCGCTTCGCTTACCGGGGCTACTTATCGTAGGGCGGATAAGCATAGCGCCATCCGCCAGAATAACTGGGAATTTATACAGAACTACTGGTGATTATATCAGCGAGGTGAGAGATGCCAACCGCGAAATTTCGATATGCGGCAGTAAACGGCTGTCCTGCGTCCGCATCAGGTCGGCATTTTCAGGTTTAATCCAGCAGGCCTGCATCCCACAGCGAATAGCGCCAGCCACATCGGTAGTCAGATCGTCGCCGACATGCAGGATCTCGCCGATCGGCACATGCAGTTTTTCCGCCGCCAGGAAATACATGTCGCTAAACGGCTTGGAACGTCCATCCGGGCCGGCGCGCAGTACAAACTTAAAGTAATCGCCGAGGCCAAACAGTTCCGGCTGGGCGTTGCCGTTAGTGATCGCCACCAACGGCCATTTTTTCGCAAGCTGCTGTAACGTCTCATGGGTAGCCTGCGGAACCTCAATCTGGCTGCGCCATTTGGCAAAATGCATCATCGCCGCATTCGCGCCGGCAATGGCCTCCTGCGCCGATAATCCCGCATCCCGCATGGCCTGCTCTATCGCGCGATGGCGCCAGCGGGTAACGTCATGATAGATTTCCGGCTCCGCTTCACGCACCGCCTGCCGTATCCGCTGTAAATCGACGTTTTGAAACGAACGTAGCGACGGGTGATAATTCTGCATAAAAGCGAGCGCTTCCTGCTCAGTACGCAAAATCACCGGACGGTTATCATAAAGGGTATCATCCAGGTCAAAGGTGAGCGCGGCAATACGCCCCAAAGGCCGGTAAAAACGCATTATTTCCCCCGTTTAGCGCGCGGATGCGCCGCGTCGTACACTGAAGCAAGATGTTGAAAATCAAGATGAGTATAAATTTGGGTGGTGGAAAGGTTGGCATGACCCAGCAGCTCTTGCACGCCGCGCAGATCGCCGCTCGATTCCAGCATATGGGTCGCGAACGAATGGCGCAGCTTATGTGGATGCACGTGGCTGTTTAGCCCCTGCTTTATGCCCCATTCGGCGAACCGTTTTTGGACATTGCGCGCGGAGATACGCTTGCCGAGCTTCGACAGGAATAACGCCTCTTCATCGCTGGCGAACAGGCCGCGCAGATCCAACCAGTGCTCAATCCACGTCACCGCGTTACGGCCAATCGGCAGGCGTCGCTCTTTGCTGCCTTTACCCATTACCCACACTTCTCCGGTATCGAGATCGAGGTGCTTTATATCCAGGCCAACCAGTTCGGATAAACGCAGTCCCGCGCCGTACATGACCTCCAGCATCGCCCGATCACGTACGGCGAGCGGATCGTTAAGATCGATGTCCAGCAGGCGGTTAACGTCGTCGACATCAATATTTTTCGGCAGATGACGCGGCGCTTTCGGTGCGGAGACGCCCTTCGCCGGGTTAGCTTTCAATTCGCCCTGACTGACTAACCAGTCAAAAAAGCTTCGCAATGCCGAGAGACGTAGCGCCAGACTGGCAGGGCCAAGCCCTTTGCGCCGACTGCGCACCGCAAAACTGCGCACAATCGCAGCGTCACATTGTTGCCAGCTTTTCAGCCCGGTTTCTCCGGCTAAAGCGATAATGGCATCAAGCTGACGCTGGTAGTTCTGCAGGGTAATAGGGCTAAGCTGGCGCTCCACGCCTAAATAGCGCAGGAACCGCGAGACATCCTGAGAAAGCGCGACCTCCGTCATACGCGTTTAATCCAGCGTTCCAGCAGTTCCGGCAGCATCAGCGCGATCTCCTGTAAAAGCTGCGTCCCCTGCCCCGGCTGATAGTGGTGCGGGTCACGGCTGCTGAAGAGAATCACCCCGAGGTCGCCATCGCTGCCCATCATCGACATAGCTACCGAGCCTACAGCCTTCGCCTCCGGCAAGACCACCAGCAGTTCCGGGCCGTTTAGCGGGCCAAGATAATGCTGCGACTGTCCCAGTCGTTGAATACGCAGCGGCTCGAAGGCCTGACGGTTTAAAGCCAGATGCGTATAGCGCGATGGCGCGCCAAGACGCCACCGATCCGGGAACAAACGCAGCGTCGCGCCGGCAAGCCCCAAATCGCGCGCCCAGCGGTGAAACCGCATCAGCATCTCATCCAGACTATCCGCGGCGACCAGACGGCTTTGCAGATGCAGCAAGCGATAAAACAGGCTTTCATTGGCATGAGCCTGTTCCATCAGCAGCGTCATATTTTCTTCAAGCACATTGATGTGATTACGCGCGCGGGCCATATGCCACTCAACGAGCGAAACCGTTCCCCGCACGGGATGTGGAACACGCATCGCTTCCACGGCATGGGCGTTACGGATAAAAAACTCAGGGTGGTGGCGCAGGTAATCGACGACCGCTCGATCGTCCAGTTCCGTGAGCGTTTCCTGTAGTTCTTCCTCTGGTTGCTTCATAAATGGATAAATCCGTCGTAGATATGTGCCGCCGGACCAGTCATGTATAACGGATGACCCGGACCTTTCCAGGCGATATCCAGCCGACCGCCCGGTAATTCCACGCGTACTTCTTCAGCCAGCAGCCCCTGCTGAATCCCCACGGCAACGGCAGCGCACGCGCCGCTGCCGCACGCACGGGTCTCCCCTGCGCCGCGTTCATAGACTCGCAGCCGGATATGCTCACGTCTTACAACCTGCATAAAACCAATGTTGGCACGTTCCGGAAAACGCTCATGGCTTTCCAGAACCGGCCCCAGTGTTTCAACGGCCGCCGTGTCGACGTTATCAACCTGAATGACACAGTGCGGATTACCCATTGAAACCACGCCGCACAATATGGTCTGTTCCGCCGCTCGCATAATATACGTCTTTTCCGCTTTGTTGGCGCGAAAAGGCACCTGCGCGGGTTCAAAGTTTGGCTCGCCCATATTGACGCGTACCAGTTCATCTTCCGTGACGCTCAGTACCATCCGGCCATTCGCGGTACTGACCCGAATGTCGCGTTTATTGGTTAGCCCTTTCAGGCGAACAAATCGCGCGAAACAGCGCGCGCCATTGCCGCACTGCGAGACTTCACTGCCGTCGGCGTTGAAGATGCGGTAATGAAAGTCCAACTCAGGATCATAGGGCGGCTCAACCACCAGCAGCTGATCGAACCCTACGCCCAGGTGTCTGTCGGATAGCCGACGAATCAGTTCCGGCGAAAAAAAGACATTCTGCGTTACCGCGTCGACGACCATAAAATCGTTGCCAAGGCCATGCATTTTAGAGAATTGCATCATTCACTCCGTTCACGCGGGGACAGAAAACTATCCTCAGTAATTGACCTGGGACGGGCCATCTCCCGTTGCGCGATCGTTCTTATCGGGCATCGTGGACTGCGTTTGCGAATCGACTTTTTTCGTCGGCGGCGGCGCATTTTTATCGGCTGGCGGGAAATAAAGCGGCCCTTTCAAACCGCAGCCCGTCAGGCTGAACAGAGTCAGAAGTACAGCGAGTGTCTTAAACACGTTTTTCATTATGGATTGCCTGTAAGTTCATGCTTTCTATTTTCTATCATCGCAGGAGAAGGCGTAAAAGCAAGCGTTTAGGGGCTCTTTATAAAATCTGAAAAGCGGCGCGTTGCCATGATTATTGCGCATTTACATCAGGAAACATGCTTTGCTAATCACTTTAGGTTTACGTACCACGTCCGGATGACCTTATGCAATATCGTAATTTGTTTTGCCTTTTTTCGCTTTCACTTCTGCTGCCTCCCGCCAGGGGATGCCGGCTGAGTGAATCTCCGCACAATGTTTATCAGCGGCAAGGCAGCGGCGTGGTTTATCTCCAGCCAGAAGAGGAGAACAATCTTTCGTTGCCGGAGGTGAGTTTCAAACGCCTGCGTCGGTTACCCAATTCATTGATTAACCCGGCAACTCAGGGCTGGAACTGGATAGCGCAACCCCCTTCCTGAACCGGGAAATTAACGCCGGAAAAGAGCACGACTATTTTATGCGTGATAGCCAGCAAGGTCAGGGTATTCATGTCTTTAGCATCAATGGGCCGCTAAAAGTCACCGAACGTTTTGCGTATGATAACCGCTACGTTTATACGTGGATTGGCAGCCAGCTTTACCGAACAGCATCCCCCTGTCCGGATAAGACGCTCAATTTGAATCAGAGTATGTACTCCGACAATAAAGACATCATCATCATAACGCAGGCTCAGGAATGCCAAAAATCACGTCGCTAAGCCGTTTGGCGCGCTTGATTAAACATTTGAAAAACGCCCTTCGGGGCGTGGGGATCGGTTCATGCATTTACGTCATTGTTGAAAGCGTTATGCACGGCACGATAAACGGTGTTGAAGCTGCCGGGGTTCTGACGATAAGCGCGGTACTCGGTCTGCTTAGCGCTCTTTTGGATATCAAAGCAAAGCCGCGCGCCCCCTTAATCCTGTTGCATTTTCTCCTCTGCGGCGGCTGCGTCGCACTGATGGTGGCAATGCTGTCGGCTCTGAACCATTTCCCGGTTAACGCGTCCGTCATACTTATCACCAGTGCGCTATTTATCGTCATTTATCTACCGCTGGGTTTTATCCTTTACCGCTCACAACGGTAATTCGTATCAGTTCCAGAAGCTGACGCTTCCCCTTATACTGGCGATATCACTAAATAGCGGGATAAAACAATGAACGACAGTGAATTTCATCGCCTTGCCGACACTCTGTGGTTAGCCATCGAAGAACGTCTGGACGACTGGGATGGCGACAGCGATATCGACTGTGAAATCAACGGCGGCGTGTTGACCATCACCTTTGAAAACGGCAGTAAAATCATTATTAACCGTCAGGAGCCGTTGCACCAGGTGTGGCTGGCGACCAAACAGGGCGGCTATCACTTTGACCTGAAAGGTGACGAGTGGGTGTGCGATCGCAGCGGCGAAACGTTCTGGGAGCTGCTGGAGCAGGCGGCGACGCAGCAAGCGGGTGAAAAGGTGAGTTTTCGCTAAGTTTTAATTCCGCAGGAGAGCCAGAAGAATAGCGCTTTCCTGCGTATATTTAACGAGATATGCGATCGTATTACCAACCCCGAAATGTGAAATACAGCCAGGTTGCCAGAAACAGCGCGGGCCATACACTCAACCAACCAACCCAAAAACCGTAGCGTTGCCAAAAGGTTAGGTTAAATAGTGGCTTCTGCTCGGTAAAAAGTTGACGTAACGCTGGTGACCAACGTTTTTCCTTGATTTCATTGCTACAATGCTTGCATATCGCTAAACCAAACTTATCTCTTTTTCTCGCTTGAGACAGACCACATGTACGGGTCCTTTTTTGGCGAATAATCAACCATACATCCTGATTATTACAATAAGGGCATGTTTCATGTGTGGGTAGGGTTGCCAGAGGCAGCACATCAATATGGTGAGTAATAACAAAAAACATATATCTCTACCCTATTGTTCCAGGTTTCTGGCAACAGCCATTTTAAAAATATCCTGTAACTCATCTGAATCATAATCGAGATCGTTTAGAGAGATATTCATCACGCGATTACTTCCATGCTTATTTAATAATGACAGAAAATTATTACGCATTTTCTCATTAGTAATTCGCTGACAATAAAGCTCAACATCCTTGACAAAAATGGCCAGCACAGGCGTATTATCGCTAACACGCTCACCAACATAGTCGATTTCATGCCAGTAAACTATTGGTAGCCTGGTTGTATGTAATGTTACTCCCTCCTGGTTCAACGTTAGCTGTGGCTTTCCTGAAAAGGCGGAGTACCAGTAAGCACTTGCGCCTGCTATCATGAGGAGTATTAAAAAAACACACACCATCTTTAGCATAATACTATAATTTAGAAAGAGGCTCATCATAAGAGCTATAGCTACCACTGAATAAAACAGAGCTAATTTTATTTGTCGTTTCTTATTCACGTAAATAAGAATAGGGTTGTTTATTGACATATAATATCCTTTTATAAAAACATCCATAAGAAACCATTAAAGAGCTTTTGTTTCTAATATGGTTTTTCAAAACATATTTACGAAAACAATGAAAGACGCGATAGCGTTTTGAACGGTCTGGATATTACTACATAAATTGTATAAGAAAAAATATTGTCTAAACCTTGTTCCGCTCAATGAGCATTCTTCGAATGTAGGCTGGATAAGGCGTATTAGCGCCGCCATCCGGCACAGTATCGCTCTAAAGCCATAATCATATTGATAAGAATAATGGCCGCACATGTGAGCATTAACGCGGTAAAGAACAAAAAGGCGATACCGTACAATTCCCATCCCAGATCATAGAGAAAATGGTAATTGTCGCAGGAGATGATCACATCCAGACCGGGACATACTTTTCCCCATCGCCCCCAGTAAGACGCATCCCAGAGTTGAAAACTGGCCATGCTGGCGCATAGCGAGAGCAGGCACCCAGCAGATATAAAACAGAATAACTTATTTATAAGAATGAAGCCGAGGCTGACCATCGCCATGACTATCCCTAACAAAATGAACGCATCTGCCACCTCAAACCTCCTCCTGTAAACCAAATGCGGAGGTCACGGTAACGAAGTTGGGTGAAGTTAATGTGAAGCGGTGAACGCCGGCCGGGCAGCTTTGCCCGGCGCAGCACTTACGAAAAATACTGCTGCAATAGCGGCGCGTCATGATCCTGGTTTGCTGGCGGCACGGTGTTGATAGGCTGCGTACGGAATGGGATCACCTGCGCGCGGCCATCGGTTTTCACTATCTGGTAGAACTGCGGCAGGTTAAAGTTGATAAAACTGGAGCCATACGTGAAGCGATCGTGCGATGACGAATAGAAGCGACTGACGTCGCGCACCAGTTCTTCCTTGCTACCTTCGCAGTGGTGATACACTTCCGCCCGGTTACTTTCATCCAGAATATAAATATTAAAGCCTTTCTCATCGCCCGTTTCTTCAAAGAAGAACTGGATAATCCCTTCGCTGGCGAAGCCATCCACCACTGACGGCAATTTCACCTGGTTGGTTTCCACCTGTACCGACAGCCCGTGCAGCTTGTTATGCGAAATCGCGCCGTAGAATTCGATAGCGTTCTCCAGCTTCTGCACCGAGACATTCAAGCGTTCGAAGAATAGTCCCCACGTCTGCCCGGAAACCCGCAGCGCCTTGAAGCGACCGGTCTCCTGACGGGTGCTGGAAAGACGTAGCTCGATACATTCGGAGACCAGTTGCTGCACGCGGGTGCGAATCAGACCGCGAAGATGCTGACTGTAGCAGAACACTTCGACGCTATCCGGCGGCGCGGCATCCTGGTGCATTTTCCCCAGAATCGTTTTCAGCGCTTCGATCATCGCCTGCTCGCCGTTAAAGTGCAGAGTACGCACTTCGTTCCACGAGTTGCGATATAACAAGTCGATACTGCCTATCAGACAGTTTTGCTCTTCGCCAAAGCTGAAAACGTCCAGCTTACGGAAGTCAAAATGAACCACTTTATTGCGAAACGCCGCCGTCGGGTCATATTCGAGGTTAACGATAATCGCCAGATGGCGAATTTCACAGGGGCTGTAGAGCGCTTTCGGCGTCGGAGCAGGCAAGCGCAGCGGGAAATGGTGCGAAACATCGGCGACCATCTCCTGCAACTTAGGCAGGTCGACAATACCGTTGCCCTTAATAAACAGATGCGTTCGCGACGTCAGCAGGCCGTTGAACCACGCCCACGCGACCAGCTTATTAAGATAACGGTTATATTCCAGCGGCTGATGGCTGATGATGGAGTCCATGTTCGGCGCGCGGTTGTAGAGATACCAGCCTGAACGGTTGGCGCGTCCCGGCGGCACATGGATAAAGGTTAAATTCGGCTCGGACAGATCCGGCGATATCTGCGGGTTCACCAGCGTGACTTTACCCGGCAACGCTTCAAAAGCCGCGTACAGCTTACGCGTCAGTACGCCGATATCCTGCGGGCTGGCACTCACGCTGAGGTTGTTGCGCCGCGCAAAGCGAATCAGATTACGATAGCTCTGCATCATGGCGTCGAGCAATTCGTTGTGGGCTTCGCGCACCTGATCGATTTTCCAGTTTGCGCGATTATCGAGCATGGTCAGACGCGCGTCGTCCCATCCCCACTCGCTGACTAACTGGCTTAATACTTCCCGACGCCAGCCTACGCAGGCACGCTCGCGACTTAATTTCTCGCACACTTTCAGGTAAAAGCAGCGGCGGACTAAATCCAGCCGCGTCGGATCTTCAATCGCCGTCAGGTATTCAGTGACCCGTTCCAGCATCATGCAGTAGGGATCGAGTCCAAACGATACGATTTCACCGTCATGCAGACGTTGTTTAATATCTTTCGCCAGCAGACGTGGGTTGGGATATTCCCATGAGTAGGCTTCCAGCAGCAGCGTTTTCAGCACCGCTTTGTACGGCGAGTCAATGCTCTTGTATAGCTGCCACAGGCTGGCGCCAAAGTACTCTTCGGCGGAGAGCGAGCTTAAGCCTCCCAGATCCAGCCATTCGTTTGGCGTTAATACGCCCTGCGCGTAGAGCGTCATGACATAGTCGTCGTAATGCTCTTCTTCGTCGCACGGCACCATACTCCACAGGATACGCTTCCCGGCCAGGCGCACAGCGGTACGATAAAACTCATCAAGCAACAGGATATGCTGCGTAGAACCACAGTCTTCCCCGCCCAGACTGCCGCTTTCGTTATGGCGGAAACGGTTCTCGTCGATCAGGAAGAAGCTCACCTCAACGCCAAGCGAGGCGGCCCAGCTTTCCAGCAGGCTACACTTACGTTGCAGCAACTGACGCTCTTCACCGTCGAGCCAGGACTGATGGCACACCCAGATATCCAGGTCGGACGAGCAGCTCTGCCCGACCGAGGAGGTGCTGCCCATGGTGTAAACACCGGTAATCGGCAGCTCGCCCTTCGGCGGGTCCTGCGGCGTCATACCGCGGTACAGCTCAAGTTCGTTCAGATAGTGGCGTTGGGTTTCATCAGGCGTGTAGAAGCAAATACCGCTGGGAACGTTACCATCAAGGTAACCCGGCATCAGTGGATGGTGATAGTGCAATAATGTCGGCAGAAGACTGTAAACCTGCTGAAAAGCGGGTCCCATGGCAGCAAGCGCGCGATCCACACGCAGTTGATTTATGGCATCCAGTCTCTGTTTCAGAGTCTCAATATAGAGGTACAAGACGTATCGCCTGATGTTGCTACCCGTCATGGTGCAGGTCAGTACTTGACCGTCGCCATTCGGGATAAACCGTATGTCAAAAATAACCGTTACCCTTTCTCGCCTGCATATTTTTATCTAATACCGACGAAAAAATGGTCTAAAACGTGATCAATTTAACACCTTGCTCATTGACCGTAAAGAAAGATGCGCTACATACAAGTGTAGCACCGTTCGCTGCGTGTAAATTCTTAAATACGGGCTGGCGGTTTCTCGTCATTATTCACTGTCATTGACGACACTGCGCCTTATCCTCTCACTCACGGTGACCGGAAAACTAACATACTCTCTATAAGGATGTTAGGATGGTCAATGATTGATAATGACGGTAACAAGCATGTTAGACAATGTTTTAAGAATTGCCACACGCCAAAGTCCCCTTGCGCTTTGGCAGGCACATTATGTCAAAGACGCATTGATGGCAACCCATCCGGGACTGACGGTAGAACTGGTGCCGATGGTCACACGCGGCGACGTGATTCTCGATACTCCCCTGGCGAAAGTGGGCGGTAAGGGACTGTTTGTTAAAGAGCTTGAAATCGCGCTGCTGGAAAAACGCGCTGATATCGCCGTGCACTCTATGAAAGACGTTCCGGTGGCCTTCCCGGACGGTCTCGGTCTGGTGACCATTTGCGAGCGCGAAGATCCGCGCGACGCGTTTGTCTCGAATAAATATCACAGTCTGGACGATCTGCCCGCGGGTAGTATCGTCGGGACGTCCAGTTTGCGTCGTCAGTGTCAACTGGCGGAACGCCGTCCGGACCTCATTATCCGTTCGTTGCGCGGCAACGTCGGCACACGTCTCGGCAAGCTGGACAACGGCGACTATGACGCCATTATCCTGGCCGTGGCCGGTCTGAAACGCTTAGGTCTGGAGTCGCGCATTCGCACAGCCTTGCCGCCCGACGTTTCGCTTCCTGCCGTAGGCCAGGGCGCCGTCGGGATTGAGTGTCGTCTTGACGACGCGCGAACGCAGGCGCTGCTCGCACCGTTGAATCACTCGCAAACCGCGCTGCGCGTAACGGCGGAACGCGCTATGAACACCCGCCTGGAAGGCGGTTGTCAGGTGCCGATTGGCAGCTATGCAGAAATCATCAACGGTGAAATTTGGCTACGCGCGCTGGTTGGCGCGCCGGACGGTTCGGTGATGGTGCGCGGCGAACGTCGTGGTTCTCCCGAGCAGGCGGAGCAAATGGGCATCTCGCTTGCAGAGGAACTGCTGGAAAACGGCGCACGCGCGATTCTGACGGAAGTTTATAACGGCGAGACGCCCGCATGAGTATTCTGATCACCCGCCCCTCTCCCGCAGGGGAAGCATTAGTGAGCCGTCTGCGCGCACTGGGGCAGGTGGCCTGGAGTTTTCCACTGATTGAATTTGTCGCTGGTCGGGAGCTACCCACTCTGGCCGACCGCCTGGCGACGCTGACGGAAAACGATCTGGTTTTTGCCCTTTCACAGCACGCTGTCGCCTTTGCTCACTCCCAGCTCCAGCGGGATGGTCGAAACTGGCCTGCGTCGCCGCGCTATTTCGCGATTGGCCGCACCACGGCGCTCGCCCTTCATACCGTTAGCGGGTTCGATATTCGTTATCCATTGGATCGGGAAATCAGCGAAGCCTTGCTACAATTACCTGAATTACAAAATATTGCGGGCAAACGCGCGCTGATTTTGCGTGGCAATGGCGGCCGCGAACTGCTGGGCGAAACCCTGACAGCTCGCGGAGCCGAAGTCAGTTTTTGTGAATGTTATCAACGATGTGCGAAACATTACGATGGCGCGGAAGAAGCGATGCGCTGGCATACTCGCGGCGTAACAACGCTTGTTGTCACCAGCGGCGAGATGTTGCAACGGCTCTGGTCGCTGACTCCCGAGTGGTATCGTGAGCACTGGTTACTACGCTGTCGGCTATTGGTCGTCAGTGAACGTCTGGCGCACCTCGCCCGGGAACTGGGCTGGCAAGATATTAAGGTCGCTGATAACGCCGACAACGATGCGCTGTTGCGCGCATTACAATAACTCTCATAATGGGATGCCATAATGACGGAACAAGAAAAATCCTCCGCCGTGGTTGATGAGACCAGGGAGACCGTGGAAACCACGCCACAGCCAGTTAATACCGAGAAAAAAAGTAAGAACGGCGCCGCGCTGGTATTAAGCGCGGTGGCGATCGCGATTGCCCTGGCGGCAGGTATTGGGCTTTATAGCTGGGGGAAACAGCAGGCAACCGCGCAAACGGAAACCAGCGATGCGCTGGCGACGCAACTAACCGCCTTGCAAAAGGCGCAGGAGAGCCAAAAAGCGGAGCTGGAAGGGATTATCAAAAAACAAGCGGCGCAGTTAGATGACGCAAATCGCCAACAGGCGGCGCTGGCGAAACAGCTTGATGAAGTACAACAAAAAGTCGCCACCATTTCCGGCAGCGATGCTAAAACTTGGCTGCTGGCGCAGGCTGATTTCCTGGTGAAACTCGCCGGACGCAAGCTATGGAGCGATCAGGACGTCACTACCGCCGCTGCGCTGCTCAAAAGCGCTGACGCCAGTCTGGCGGACATGAACGACCCCAGCCTGATTACCGCACGACGCGCGATTACTGACGATATCGCCAGCCTGTCATCCGTTGCGCAGATCGACTACGACGGCATTATTCTCAAGCTCAATCAGCTCTCTAACCAAATCGATAACCTGCGTCTGGCGGATAACGATACCGATGGTTCGCCGATGGATTCAGACAGCAGCGAGCTGTCCAGCTCGCTAAGCGAATGGCGCGTTAACCTGCAAAAAAGCTGGCAGAACTTTATGGACAGCTTTATTACCATTCGCCGCCGCGATGATACCGCCGTACCGCTGTTGGCGCCCAACCAGGACGTCTATTTACGCGAAAATATTCGCTCCCGCCTGTTAGTCGCCGCGCAGGCCGTGCCACGCCATCAGGAAGAAACATACCGTCAGGCGCTGGATAACGTTTCGACCTGGGTTCGCGCTTATTACGATACTGACGACGCCGCGACAAAAGCCTTCCTGGAGGAGGTCGATAAATTAAGCCAGCAAAATATCACGATGGATCTGCCGGAAACCCTGGGAAGCCAGGCGATCCTTGAAAAACTGATGCAAACCCGCGTGCGTAATCTGCTGGCGCAACCGACAGTCTCTACGGCAGCGCCTGCCACGCAGACAGACGCTCCGGCAGCCGCGCCGCAAGGAGAATAATGATGCTAAAAGTATTATTGCTCTTTGTGTTGTTGCTCGCGGGTATCGTGGTCGGCCCGATGATAGCCGGTCACCAGGGCTATGTGTTAATCCAGACCGATACCTACAACATTGAAACCAGCGTCACCGGCCTGGCGATCATTCTCATCGTCGCTATGGTGGTGCTATTCGCCATTGAGTGGTTACTACGCCGTCTGTTTCGTACCGGCGCGCACACCCGCGGTTGGTTTGCCGGTCGTAAACGCCGTCGCGCTCGCAAGCAGACCGAACAGGCGCTGCTGAAGCTGGCGGAGGGCGACTATCAGCAGGTTGAAAAGCTGATGTCAAAAAATGCCGACCATGCTGAACAACCGGTGGTAAATTATCTGCTGGCGGCAGAAGCGGCGCAGCAGCGCGGCGATGAAGCGCGCGCTAATCAGCACCTTGAACGTGCGGCAGAGCTGGCGGGGAACGACACCATCCCGGTCGAGATCACGCGCGTGCGCTTACAGCTGGCGCGCAATGAAAATCACGCAGCGCGTCACGGCGTGGACAAACTGCTGGAGGTCACGCCGCGTCACCCGGAAGTTCTGCGTCTGGCGGAGCAGGCCTATATTCGCACCAGCGCATGGAGTTCTTTACTGGATATCATCCCATCCATGGCGAAAGCGCACGTCGGCGATGAAGCGCATCGCGCCATGCTCGAACAACAGGCGTGGATAGGACTCATGGATCAGGCGCGCGCCGAGCAGGGCAGCGAAGGATTACGCACCTGGTGGAAAAACCAAAGCCGTAAAACCCGCCATCAGGTGGCGCTGCAGGTCGCAATGGCCGAGCATCTGATCGAATGTGACGATCATGATATGGCGCAGCAGATTATCATTGACGGTCTGAAACGCCAGTATGACGATCGGCTGGTGCTGCCCATTCCTCGCCTCAGAACCAATAATCCGGAACAACTGGAGAAAGTGCTGCGCCAGCAAATCAAGACGGTAGGCGATCGCCCGCTGTTATGGAGCACGCTCGGCCAGTCGCTAATGAAACACGGTGAATGGCAGGAGGCGACCCTGGCTTTCCGCGCCGCGCTGAAACAACGCCCGGACGCGTATGATTATGCCTGGCTTGCCGATGCGCTTGATCGACTGCATCAACCGGAAGAGGCCGCCGCCATGCGGCGCGACGGCCTGATGCTGACATTACAGAACAATCCCCCGCAGTAATTCCCTCTTGCCCGGTGGCGCTTCGCTTACCGGGCTTACCGCCTACACAAAATCATTCGGGATGCATAAAAAAACGCCTGCCCGGTTAAGGGGCAGGCGTCAAAACAGGTCTGTATGACAACATAAAGGGGTGCTTCACTCAACGTTGTGTCCAGGGTGTTTGATGAGGCGTAAGCGACATCTGTCAGTGGACGATAAGCACCGTAAACGGCTCTGCATCATTCCTGAGTTTATGAGGCCAGAAGGCGAACATAAGAGATGGAATGAGCATCTACCCGTACATTATTGCACATAACGTGCCATCTTTGTACCGCTAAAAAACAGGCGCAGGCATTAAAAAAACGTAGAGAATTCACGCGATTGTCATCCCCCCGCCGCTGGCGAGGTTTTAGCGTGTCGCCCGGTGGAGACAGAACAGGATGCTTTTTACAAAGTGATTATAAATCAATAGATTACTCGTCACCGAATAGCGACAAATGAAGCCTGGGATATCGCCAACAAATCATAATGGCAACACGTGCGGGATAAGGGGTTGAAAAGGAACAGAAAACAAAAAACCCCGCCGAAGCGGGGTTCAAAATTGGTCGGCGAGAGAGGATTCGAACCTCCGACCCACTGGTCCCAAACCAGTTGCGCTACCAAGCTGCGCTACTCGCCGATATACTGCTTTTTTGAATTTTTAGTTCAATTCATTGAGTCGTGGTGCGAGGGGGGGGACTTGAACCCCCACGTCCGTAAGGACACTAACACCTGAAGCTAGCGCGTCTACCAATTCCGCCACCTTCGCGTTTCACAACTCTATATTAATGGGGTGGCTAATGGGATTCGAACCCACGACAACTGGAATCACAATCCAGGGCTCTACCAACTGAGCTATAGCCACCACTGAAACTTTTTACGCGGTATTAAACCACCGCAGCTCAAGCACCTAAATAAATGGTACGCCCGACAGGATTCGAACCTGAGACCTCTGCCTCCGGAGGGCAGCGCTCTATCCAGCTGAGCTACGGGCGCTTAGCGCCGTTGCGGGGGTGGATAATACGGACTTCACACCCCGCTGTCCAGTGCCTTTTTAAATAAAATGCGCGTTTGGTTATGCTTTGCGCATTTTGGCGCTTATTCCCCCACCTTGTGGGCGGTTCCGTGACGATTCAGGCCGAAAACTTTGTAGACCAGCGTGACGGCCAGCAGGAAGATGATGCCGACAAACAGCGACATGCGCGTATCTTCATTAAAGTACATGCCGATTAAAACGCAAACCAGAAACGCCATCGTCAAATAGTTCGCCCACGGAAACATAATGGAACGAAAAGGATGATCCGCAATCGCTTCTTTATGCGCCCGACGAAAGCGCAGTTGGCTAATCAGAATGACAAACCACGGCACCATCCCCGGCAGTACGCTGGCGCTATAAACGTAAACAAAGACGCGCTGCGGATTGGGGATGATGTAGTTCAGGCAAGAACCTACCAGCAAAATCAAAATAGAGAGCGCCACGCCCGCGACCGGCACGCCGTGGCGAGAGACTTTCGCGACTGCCGCCGGCAGTTGACGGTTTTTCGCCAGCGCGTAAAGCATACGCCCACAGCTATACATTCCGCTGTTACAGCCGGAGAGCGCCGCCGTCAGCACGACAAAGTTGATAATGCCTGCCGCGGCGGTGATGCCGATTTTCGCGAAGGTGAGCACAAAGGGGCTGCCGTTGCTGCCAATCTCATTCCACGGGAAAATGGTGACGATCACGAAAATCGCGCCAACATAAAAAATCAGGATACGCCACAGCACTTTACCCACCGCGCTACGCAACGTCACCTGCGGATTCTTCGCTTCACCGGCGGTAATACCGATCAACTCAACCCCCTGATAAGAGGCCACCACGATACACAATGCGGTCAGAAAGCCTTTCCAGCCGCCGGCAAAAAAGCCGCCATGCTCGGTCAGATTACCAAAGCCAATCGCCTGGCCGCCGTTACCAAAGCCGAAGAAAATCACCCCCAGACCGATGATGATCATCACAATAATCGTGGTGACTTTGATCATCGCAAACCAGAACTCGATTTCACCATACAGGCGCACCGCAGCCAGATTCGCCAACGCGACCAGTCCGACGGCAATCAGCGCCGGTATCCACTGCGCCATCTCCGGAAACCAGAACTGGACGTAGACCCCAATGGCGGTAATTTCCGAGATCCCGACCGCCATCCACATAAACCAGTATGACCAGGCGGTAAGATAGCCAAAAAAAGGACTCATATACCGGTGGGCGTACACGGCAAAGGAGCCGGTAACAGGTTCCAGAAAGAGCATCTCCCCCATCGAACGCATGATGAAAAAGACGAACAATCCGGCGATGATATACGCCAGCAGCACTGACGGGCCCGCCCATTTCAGCGTACTGGCGGCGCCCATAAAGAGTCCGACGCCGATGGTGCCCCCGAGGGCAATCAATTCAATATGACGAGCTTCCAGCCCACGCTGTAGCTCCGGTTTTTTCTCTGCCATAAATCCTCATGTCGTGTTTGCAACGGTTCCGGTAGTACCGGTTATTGTTATGGGTACATCGATTGTTGCGAATATTTTCTTAAATTTGGACAAATGGCAAATGGAGCATTAAAAAAATGCACTTATTGTGTAAGAAATCATCGATTATGTTGTAAATGAGCAGCGCCATAAGCACAATCCGCTGCTCAAGTCATCAGAAGGGAGAATTAGAGATCGCCAGTATAGTGCCAGCGAAGGTAGCGCAGCAGACGCATCTGGCGGGTAATACGCTTCGGTTGCGAAAGCAGACGATACAACCACTCCAGCCCCAGGTTCTGCCATATTTTTGGGGCGCGTTTAACGTGACCGGTAAACACATCATAGGTCCCGCCCACCCCCATATATAACGCATGGGGATGCACTTCCCGACAATCGCGCATGAGTAATTCCTGTTTTGGCGATCCCATCGCGACGGTGACAATTTTCGCGCCGCTGGCATGGATACGCGCAAATAGCGCCTGACGCTGCTCCGGCGTAAAGTAACCGTCCTGGCTACCCACAATATTGACGTTCCACTGCGTCCGCAGTTTTGCTTCCGTCTGTGCCAGCACCTCAGGCTTGCCGCCGACAAGAAATACCGGCGTGCCTTCTTTCCCCGCGCGCGCCATTAACGCTTCCCAAAGGTCGGCGCCAGCCACACGAGAAACCTGCGCCTGCGGAAATTTTTTACGTATTGAACGCACCACGCTGATGCCATCGGCATATTTAAATTCCGCCGCCGCTATCAACGCGCGGACTTCCGGATTATCTTCCGCCGTCAGCAGCTTTTCGGCGTTGATCGCCACCAACGTGCCTTGCTTCAGTTGACCATCGGCAAACAGATAATTCAGCGCGTGTGACATGTCGCGCCAGCCAATCAGAGGTAACCCGCGCAGCGAGTAAAGGGGCGCAGCGGCATTATTGGTCATAGTTTTCCTTCCACCTGTGCCTGAGGGAGCGAAGTTGTACGTTTATGAATCAGTCCGGCGCTATCAAATAACCAGAACAGAAGCTTAGCGACCAGCAGGCTGGCGCCAAAAACCACCAGGAAGAAAACCACGCGCGAAACAAACGAATCCAGCCCTTCTCGCGCCAGCACAATCATATTAAAGATGGCGCCAAAGCAGAAACTGTGCAGAATCGCCGCCTTATAGCGATTGGGCTCCCGGTTACCCAGTTCATACAGCCAGTCGAACCATTTGATAATCAACCCGACAACGATCGCGCCGAGCGGAATAAACAGCGCCCCGCCCATGACCACCAGCGATCCGATAAGCGTTGGCGATATCGCCAGGCCAGAATGGTTGTTCAGGACTTCCCAAGTGAAGTAATTCGCAGAATTCAGCACGATGCTGGGTCGTCCCGGCCATAACCAGGTGGGAATAAAGACGTAGAAATCACGCACGATAGGGGCCAGCCCCTGAAACTCGATATTGTGGTAATTTTGCAACAGCAGCGCCAGATTCTCCCACGGCGAAAAGGTATCGCGCGTTAGATAAAGAAACGTATAGAACGCCTCATCGCCGCTCACATTTAATCCGTAGCGTTTGAGCGCCAGCCAGAACATACCGACAATCCCCAGCACGCCCGCCGCCGCCAGCATCCACAGGCTGATCCAGCCCCGAATAATGCCGATAAACAGGAAGATAGCAAACGCAATAATGATGTTAGCGCGCGTGCCGCCGACAATCATGTAGGTCAACAGACCAAACGCGACGGTGCTCACCAGAAAGAACAGCCACGCTTTGCTGTCCTGGCGCAGGAAATAGACCACCAGCATCGCCGGAATGAAGAAATAGAAGAACCGTTTTAACGCCACGCCGGAGACTTCGCTGGAAAAGATCTGGCTGTAGGAGTGCAGCCGGAACAGCAAAAAGCCGTTATGCATAAAGAAAATCGCCACGCTCACCAGCGCGATGCCCATCAGGATCACCCAGGTAAGGTGGGTTTCCACCCGGTTCATGGTAAATAGCGGCTTGCGTGGTACATCCACAACGCGTTTGCGTAAACGCGTTTTATAGGTCACGTAATACACGCCGTAGAAACAGGCGGCGGATAATAGAGCCTGCAATAAGATTTCCGGCGGCGCGACGCCAACGTCGAAACGAAATACCAGCACGCTGGTTAGCGGAAAACCAAAAAAGAAGGTCAACAAAAACAGCAACGAAAAGAAAACGTTGAAGTTAAAACGCACGCGGCGGAATTCAAACCAGGTCAGCGTGGCGATAAACAGCGTAGAGAGCAGCCAGACCACCAGCAGCCCGCTGAATTGCATTAAACTCATTCGGCTTCTCCTGCGGCGATTCTCAACGCATTATGCCACGGTTGCAGGTAGTTGGGGCTAAAGAAGGTGATGCCGCTTTTATCTACCGATGCGAGCTGACGCTGCGCCTCGCGCACGACCTGCTCATTAAGATCGTCCGTGGTAAATAGGACGGGCAGATGCTGTTCCGCCATATCCTGCCAGAAAGGATTGTCGCGATTCAGTACGCACGGGATATCGGCCTGAATTAGCAGACACAACGTCCCGATCCCCTGTTGGCGGGCAAAAATAAAATAACCGAGGTCGCACTGGCGCAACAGCGCAAGATAGGCATCAAATTCCATTTTTTCGCTAAGAATTTGTAAATTTTCGGCGCTAAATAGCGCCAGACCGGCCTGACGAACCTCATCAATATAGTCCTGGTTATTGGCCGGATAGCCCATCGGCACCACCACGTTTACCGTGTCGCCAAACTGCTGATACACCGCCCGTAACGCCGCAATGTGTTGGTTACTACGATCGCCGGAGTTCCCTACCAAAATGGTCAATTTCCCCGCACGTTGGCGCTCTTTTGCCATAGCATTCAGGGAAGGGTCCATGCGCGTCGGGAAATAGAGCAACTCGCCGCGTACGTCCGGATGCTGACGCGCAAAATAGCTGAGATCGCCGCGCGTCGCGAATACGCCCCCTACTCGCCCCTGCGCGATACGACGAAGCGGGTAGAAAAGGCGGAATTTCAGCCCGTGGGACACTTCGTAGAGATCCGCGCCCCAGATATGCCAGTAAAACTGAGCTGGCTTAATACCGCCGCTTAACAGCGCCAGCCACAGGCTGGTGTTGAACTGACCGTGAAAGAAGAATCTCTGTCGACGATTTGCTTTCGCTTTGGCGATGACCGCCTGCGCCAGCGCTTTCTTACTGCCATAAAAACGAAGCGAGAGCGCCGGACAGCTTTCCGTGAAGCCGTTATCCTCGCCGGCAACCATAAATTCGCGCGCGTGCTCGCTTGTGGCGGCCAGCGTATCATTGAAAAACCGCAGCACGGTGTGGTTATGGTGAGGGATATCCGATCCCAGGACGTGAATCAGTACAGTCATGCTCGCCTACGCCAGAGTAAAAATACGCCGCAACAAAGTGAAAAATAGACAATATAGGTGGCCATATAAGCCTGTGCCGCACCCAGCGCGCCGTGAGCGGGAATCAGCCAGTGAGCGAACGCCGTTAACAGAATGAACTGACTAATTTCGGCCAGAATGTAAAATCGCAACGACGCTTTGGCAATCACCAGATAACCGAAAACATAGGCGCCGACTTTCAGCACGTCGCCCACTAACTGCCAGGCGAACAGATCGCGCATCGCGGTGAATTTGGCGGAAAAAAGCAGCCAGATAGCAAAATCGCGCAGTAGCCAGACGGTAAAACTCGCCGCCGCAACCGCCGGTAAAACAAATTTCAGCGCTTTTACCACTTCACGCGTAATGTCCTGTTTTTCCGTCAGGCGTGAGAGCGTGGGTAACAGGTAAACGCTGAAGGAGGCGGTGATAAATTGCAGATAGGCGTCAGAAATACTGCTTACGCCCTGCCAGATCCCGACATCGCTCCAGCTATAGTGCGCGGCCAGTTGGTTTCGCATCATCACATAGGCAACCGGCATCGTAACGGAGGTAATCAGCGCCATCAGGGTAAATTTACTGAGCTGCCCTGCCAGACCGTTGTCCCAGGAGGGCTTGAGATAGCGTAGCGGGACGGTGCCGCGCTTAATCAGTATTATACCGGCTGGCACTACCACCAGCGCCGGCACCAGCGCCAGACCAAGCAGAGCACCTTCATAGCCGCCGACACGGTAGCAGAGATACCAGGCGGCGACGCCCAAAAAGCTGCCGACAATTAACGATAAGGCATTACCCGACGCGTCACGAAAGCCCTTCATTAGCGCCAGCAGCAGGTTCGCCCAGGCGATCCCCATTTGTACCAGCGCAACCAGACGCACCAGCCCTTGATAGTCCGTATGACCGAACAATCCCTGGCTAATCGGCGCCGCCGCCAGCAGGAAGACCAGCGCTAGCAGCGTAGAGAACCCCAATACCATCGCGGAGGAGGTTCCCACCACGGTACGTAACTGCGCCGGGTTATCATGATGTTGTGCGACAAGTTTGGTAACGCCGTTAAATATCCCGGCGCCAGCCAATACGCCCAGCACGGTAATCATCTGGCGGAAGTTACCCGCTTGTCCGACGCCCGCCGGACCAAAAGAGACGGCCAGTAGTTTCACCACCAGCAGTCCGGCGCCAATTTTTACCAGCGTACTGACCGCCGTCCACAGGGAGGCTTTAGCAAGCGACATATCAGGAGAAATAATTTAGCAAGGTAGTAATCACCGTTCGTTGATCGACGGGCGCAAGGTTATAAAACAGCGGCAGACGCAGCAAACGTTCGCTCTCTTTTGTGGTGTAGATATCGTCCCCGATAAACTCGCCGAATTTATCGCCCGCCGGACAATCATGCAGCGGAATGTAATGGAATACCGCCATGATTTCCGCCTCTTTCAGGAAATTAATCAGCGCGCTGCGATCGGCGATATCCCGCAGTTTGATGTAAAACATATGGGCATTATGCCCGCAGTTTTCCGGAATAGAAGGCAGCTTGATACGCCCGGCGCGCGCCAGCGGCGTTAACGCATCGTAGTAAGTCTGCCACAGCGACAGACGCTGTTGATTGATACGATCGGCGGCCTCCAGTTGCGCCCACAGGTAGGCAGCCTGCAGATCGGACATCAAATAACTGGAGCCGATATCCCGCCAGGTGTATTTGTCCACCTGACCACGGAAGAACTGGCTACGGTTGGTGCCTTTTTCGCGGATGATCTCCGCGCGTTCAATCAGCGTACGATCGTTGATCAGCGTCGCGCCGCCTTCGCCGCCAGCGGTGTAATTTTTGGTTTCATGGAAGCTAAAACAGCCGATGTGACCGATCGTCCCTAATGCGCGCCCTTTGTACGTGGACATCACACCCTGGGCGGCATCCTCGACAACGAACAGATTATACTTATCCGCCAGCGCCATGATGACGTCCATTTCACAAGCGACGCCAGCGTAGTGTACCGGCACGATAGCGCGGGTTTTATCAGTAATCGCCGCCTCAATCAGCGTTTCGTCAATATTCATCGTATCCGGACGAATATCGACAAACACAATTTTCGCGCCGCGCAGGACAAAAGCGTTAGCGGTGGAGACAAACGTAAAGCTCGGCATGATCACTTCATCGCCGGGCTGAATATCCAACAACAGAGCCGCCATCTCCAGCGATGCGGTACAGGAAGGCGTTAGCAACACCTTCGCGCTGCCGAAATGTTGCTCCAGCCACTGCTGGCAACGACGCGTAAAGCCGCCGTCGCCGCACAGTTTGCCGCTGCTCATTGCAGACTGCATGTATTCGAGTTCGGTTCCCACCACCGGCGGCGCATTAAAAGGAATCATGTTGTCACCTGTATAACCAGTACGCAGTGCTTTCGATGTTGGCACCGCTTTGTATGTAACGTTTAAGCGCGGCGGTGTTGCCCAACTGGGTCGCCACCCGCAATGTTGCTTTGCCGCGACTCTGCGCCCAACAGATCGCCGCCTGCATAAGTTCCGCTCCCGCGCCGCGTCCGGCCAACAGGCCAATGCGCGCGTCGGTATCATTCAATTCCCGCAGCGAGACGTAACCGCGGATAGCGCCTGTCTCCGTGCGAAGCACCAGGCATTGGTGATCAAACGTGCCGCGTACCGCATTCTCAATCCACTGGGCGTAAAAACGGGCGCTGGCGTCGGGCGCATACCACGGCGCGCGAAAACGACTCTGCGTAAACGCCTCTCCGGCCAACTGACGCAAAGCAGGAATGTCTTTAAGGTGTGCAATTTCCGCGCCATGCTGGTCGCGATGCCCTTTTACCGGCAACGCAAAATCCACCTCGCCTTCAACCAAAGAGAATCCCAGCGATTGCAACGCCGACAGCCAGGCGATGTTTTCAGCCGGCACTTTTACCTGCACGCGTTGCCACGCCTGCAGCGCTTCTGGCGTTAATTCGGGCGCTGAGGCATCGATACGCACAATGCCGCTATTCACGCCAAAAAACGTATTTTCCCAGAGTAACGGTTCAATACTGGCGCGGACGGGCACGGAGCAACTCCAGTAAATATTGGCCATAGCCGGTTTTTTCAAGCTGACTGGCGGCGCGTTTCAAACCATCATCATCCAGCCAGCCGTTGCGCCAGGCAATCTCCTCCAGACAGGCAATTTTGAAGCCCTGGCGCTTTTCCACCGTCTGCACAAAAGTGCTCGCCTCAATCAGACTGTCGTGGGTGCCCGTATCCAGCCAGGCGAAGCCGCGGCCCAGCAGTTCAACGGTCAGCTTACCTTCCTCCAGATACATCTGGTTGATAGAAGTGATCTCCAGCTCACCACGCCCGGACGGTTTCACGCGCTTCGCATACTCGACGACCTTGCTGTCATAGAAATAGAGGCCGGTGACCGCCCAGTTAGATTTAGGCTGTTTCGGCTTTTCTTCCAGCGAGAGCGCGCGAAAATCATCGTCAAACTCCACGACGCCAAAGCGTTCCGGGTCCATGACCTGATAGCCAAATACTGTGGCACCTTCGGTACGCGCCGCGACCTGACGGAGTTTGGGGCTAAAGCCCTGACCAAAAAAGATATTGTCGCCCAATACCAGGCATGAGGGTTCACCGTTGAGGAACGTTTCGCCAATGATAAAGGCCTGCGCCAGCCCATCCGGGCTGGGCTGCTCGGCATAATGTAAATCGATACCGAATGCTGCGCCGTCGCCCAACAAACGCTGAAAGTCGCGTTTATCCTCCGGCGTGGTGATGATCAAGATCTCACGAATGCCCGCCAGCATTAGCACCGATAACGGATAGTAAATCATCGGTTTGTCGTAGACGGGCAGAAGCTGCTTTGATACGCCGCGCGTAATGGGATGCAACCGGGTACCGGAACCTCCCGCCAGAATGATGCCTTTCATTCGTTTCTCCTCCAGGAGTAAGAACCTGTCGTTTAGCGTTTCAGTCCTAAGCGTTCGCCCTGATAACTGCCATCCTGCACGGGTTTCCACCAGGCCTCATTGGCGAGATACCACTGAACGGTTTTTCGCATCCCACTTTCGAAGGTTTCCTGCGGCGTCCAGCCCAGCTCGCGGGCGATTTTCGACGCGTCGATGGCATAGCGTAAGTCATGGCCGGGTCGATCGTCGACGAAGGTAATCAGATCGTGATAATTCGCCACACCCTGCGGTTTTTGCGGGGCCAGTTCCTCCAACAGAGCGCAGATCGTCCTGACCACATCCAGATTTTTACGTTCGTTATGACCGCCGATATTATACGTTTCGCCCACCGCACCGTTCGTCACCACGTGATACAACGCACGGGCATGATCCTCTACATACAGCCAGTCGCGAATTTGCTGACCGTTGCCATAGACCGGCAATGGTTTACCCGCCAGCGCGTTCAGAATCATCAGCGGGATCAGTTTTTCCGGGAAATGGTAGGGCCCGTAGTTATTAGAGCAGTTGGTGACAAGCGTAGGCAGACCGTAGGTACGTAACCAGGCGCGTACCAGATGGTCGCTGCTGGCTTTGGAGGCGGAATAAGGGCTGCTTGGCGCATATGGCGTGGTTTCGGTGAAGAAATCGTCTGCAGTATGCAGATCGCCATACACTTCATCGGTGGAGATATGGTGGAAGCGGAACGCCGCTTTAGCGTCCGCGTCAAGCGCGGACCAGTAAGCGCGAGCGGCTTCCAGCAAGGTGTAAGTACCAACGATATTCGTTTCAATAAACGCCGCCGGGCCGTCGATGGAACGGTCTACATGGCTTTCCGCCGCCAGGTGCATCACGCTATCGGGCTGATACTGCTGGAAAACTCGCTCCAGTGATGCCCGATCGCAGATATCCACCTTCTCAAAGGCGAAACGGTCGCTTTGCGCCACCGACGCCAGAGACATCAGGTTGCCCGCATAGGTGAGTTTATCCACCACCACCACCGCGTCTGCCGTTTCATGGATGATATGCCGCACCACCGCAGATCCGATAAAGCCTGCGCCGCCGGTCACCAGAATGCGTTTCATCAGCGCCAGACTCCTTTGGTATCAACCACATAACGTTGATGAACCGCATCGCCGGGAATCGCTTTAAATTCGTCGTGATCGACCAGCATCACCAGCACATCGGCGGCGGTCAGCGCCGCGTCCAGTTTCGCCAGCGTGCAAAGTCCGTCCAATTTTTTCGGCAACTGACGGATATTCGGTTCGACGACCAGGGTTTCGCCGCTGTGCCAGCGGGCGATACTTTGCGCGATCCCCATCGCCGGGCTTTCGCGCAGATCGTCGATATTCGGCTTAAAGGCCAGCCCAAAACAGGCGATTTTCACTTCGCTGGCGCGTTTATCGGTGGCCGCCAGGCAATCTGCGACCGCGGCTTTTACCTGATCGACCACCCAGTGCGGTTTGCCGTCATTCACTTCACGCGCGGTGCGAATCAGTCTCGCCTGCTGCGGATTTTGCGCCACAATAAACCACGGATCGACCGCAATGCAGTGCCCGCCAACGCCTGGGCCCGGCTGCAGAATATTGACGCGCGGATGGCGGTTCGCCAGGCGGATCAATTCCCAGACGTTAATCCCCTGTTCGGCGCAAATCAGCGACAATTCATTCGCAAAGGCGATATTCACATCACGGAAGCTATTTTCCGTCAGCTTGCACATCTCTGCGGTTCGCGAGTTGGTGACAACGCATTCGCCCTCAAGGAAAATTTTGTACAGCGCGCTGGCGCGAGCCGAACATACTGGCGTCATACCGCCAATCACGCGGTCATTTTTAATGAGTTCCACCATCACCTGACCCGGCAGCACACGCTCCGGACAATAGGCGATATTCACGTCGGCCTGCTCGCCCGCCTGCTGGGGAAAGGTCAGATCCGGGCGCATCCCGGCCAGCCAGCCAGCCATTTGCTCCGTTGCGCCGACCGGCGATGTTGATTCCAGAATCACCAGTGCCCCTTTTTTTAATACCGGCGCAATGGATTTCGCCGCGGCTTCCACATAGGCCATATCAGGGTCGTGATCGCCTTTGAATGGCGTCGGCACGGCAATCAGGTACGCATCGGCCTCAACAGGTGTCGTCGTCGCACGCAGAAAGCCGCCTTCCACCGCCATCTTCACCACATTGCCCAACGCCGGCTCCACGATGTGAATTTCACCGCGATTTATGGTGTCTACCGCATGTTGGTTGATATCCACGCCGATAACCTGCTTCTGGCGGGAAGCAAAAGCGGCCGCAGTCGGTAATCCGATATACCCCAGCCCAATAACAGAAATGGTCGTAAAACTCATAACGATACCCGATAACTTTTTAACGCCTGTAAAATGCGCGCGCATGATTGCCCGTCACCATAAGGATTATGGGCGCGGCTCATGGTTTGATATTCATTTTCGTCGTGCAGCAGACGCATAACTTCCGCCACAATGCGCCGGGAGTCCGTGCCGATCAGTCTTACCGTACCAGCGGTAATGGCTTCCGGACGCTCTGTGGTTTCACGCATGACCAATACCGGCTTACCTAATGACGGCGCTTCTTCCTGAATACCGCCGGAATCGGTCAGAATGAGCCAGGCGTGATTCATCAGCCAGACAAAAGGTAAGTAGTCCTGCGGCTCAATCAGTACCACGTTTTCAACATGGCCGAGGATACGGTTGACAGGTTCGCTGACGTTGGGATTGAGATGCACCGGATAGACAATTTGCACATTCTGGTTCGCGGCGGCGATTTCCGCCAGCGCCTGGCAGATATGCTCAAAGCCCTGACCAAAGCTTTCACGCCGATGACCGGTCACCAAAATCATCTTCTTATTCGCGTTGAGGAAAGGATACTGCTCGGCCAGTTCAGCCTGTAATGTATCGCTCGTCAGAACGCGATCGCGTACCCAGATCAGCGCGTCGATAACGGTATTGCCAGTGACAAAAATGCGCTCATCCGGAATGTTCTCCCGCAACAGATTCTGCCGCGAGTTTTCCGTCGGCGCAAAGTGGTACATCGCCAGATGTCCGGTCAGCGTGCGGTTTGCCTCTTCCGGCCAGGGGGAATAGAGATCGCCGGTTCGCAACCCGGCTTCTACGTGCCCTACCGGAATTCGTTGATAGAAAGCCGCCAGGCTGGTAGCAATCGTAGTGGTGGTATCTCCATGAACCAGCACCACATCAGGTTTATAATCTGCCAGGATCGGCTTTAATCCCTCCAGAATTCGGCAGGTAATTTCCGTCAACCCCTGTCCCGGCTGCATAATGTTGAGATCGAAATCAGGCACAATAGAAAAAAGAGTTAATACCTGATCAAGCATCTCCCGATGCTGCGCAGTAACGCATACTTTGGCCTCGAAATGAGGATCTTTTTCCAGCGCATGGACCAGAGGCGCCATCTTAATGGCCTCCGGTCGTGTACCAAATACAGTCAGTACTTTCACATCGATTCTCTTCGAATAGACAGTAGGGGCCCAGCCCCCTACTGCAGAGGTGTTGCTAAATCGTGCGGCGACGGGTTAAGGCAACGCCCGCACCGATTAGCGCCCCAACGATACCCCACATAATCATCAGGAAGGCTCGGCGTGGGCTATCACGTTTTACCGGTTCTTCCGGCGTACGCAAATAACGATAGGTCTGAAAACGAGGGTCCAGGGTCGGCCCCACATTAAGCGTATTCAACATTGCCCGATTTTGAAAGTAGTCCAAATCGAACGCAGGGCCAACCGCTTGCAGATTTTCAAGACGCGCCTGCAACATAGGGCGACCGAGTAAAAAAAGCTCTGAGTCCGGTAATTCATCTGCCGGGACATCCGTCGCGCTACGAGAAATATTATGTTGTTCCGCAATTTTGAGCGCCTGCTCAATACTGTTTACACGACGCGAATAGATCGCTTTCGCAACCTCCTCCTGCCGTTTGACCTGGGCTTTCATCTGCACGGTACGCGCAGCCCAGGCACCTTTTAATTCATCATTCAGATGGCTCGCCGCCCGCTGGCTGGCGAATGCGACATACTGACGCAGCAGATTATTGGCGTCCGGCGCAGTTTCAGCAATCAGCTTCACATTGTCGTTGATGGCGCGTGTAAAATCGCCGGGCGTAAACTGTATGTTATTGATCAGTTCATCAAGCATCGCCGCATCAGCTTTGCTATTCCCGACCATTCGCTGCTTGTAATAGTCCGTCTGTAACCAGAAATCGCGACGCGTATCCCAGGAGGCAAGTTGCATGATGAACTCTTTATACGCTTCATCCATCACCGAGGGCTTATCAGAAGAAGCAGGATCGGTCTTAATATCCAGGTTGCGCAGAAACTGCTGCTGGGAGTAATAACCGCCCAACATATTTACGGTTGGGCGATCGGTGATCGCCGTCGCACTCCACTCCTGACGAGCAAAAAAGGTATAGGCTAACGCGATAAGGGCAAATAGCAGGCCAATGCCGATAATCCAGAATTTGCCAGCCCATAAAGTACGAAACAACCCGCGAATATCCAGTTCATTTTCAGCGCTCACCGCGCGTGCCCCCGGTAATGGTTGTGTCATCGTATCCTCATTTACTTGGTTAAGTTTGGCCGGTTCTCACGTTGCCTGCGCAGGCGACGCTTCACACGCTTAATAAATCTCGCCACCTTCCAGGCCCGCTTAATGCAGTAGCCATAGAGGAAGAATGCTAGCAAAAAGAGCACCAACATAACCCATTCAGGAACAAAATGAGAGTATTCTGCCGTTACGCCTACTCCCGCCAGAATCGCCGCTGCGAGCGTAATAAGAACAAATGCCTGGCGGGAAGTAAACCCTGCTCGCATAACCAAATGATGAATATGTTGGCGATCAGGGGAAAAGGGGCTCATCCCTTTACGCAGACGGCGATACATAATCGCCACCATATCCATCAATGGAATAGCGATAATCCATAGCGCGGTAACCGGGCTGATAGAGTGAGTTTTCCCCTGCGTCGTTTCCAGTAAGAGCCAGATGACGGTAAAGCCAATCAGTGTACTACCGGCATCGCCCATAAAGACTTTGTAACGCCGCCCCAAAATACCGAGATTAAGCATAATGTAAGGCAGAATCGCGGCGATCATGGCAAAGCACCACATTGCCAGACTAGTCTGACCATCAAACCATAAAATCAGCCCCATCGCCGCAAATGAGACGCTGGATAACCCACCCAGCAGGCCGTCAATACCGTCCACCATATTGAAAGCGTTGATCGCCGCCCATACCGCAAACAGAGTAAGGAAATAGCCAAAGGGGCCAAGCACTAACTCCCAAGGCCCAAAGATGTAACCAAGGCTACCTAAGTGAAGTTTTGCGATAACCATCATTACAACCGCAATAACAGCCTGAACCACAGCACGAATTTTTACACTGATATCAAAACGGTCATCCATCGCACCAACAAAAACCAATACACCAGCGCAAATAAGATATAGCGATAAGTGCGGTATGTAGTAATCCGAGAGGCCAAACATAAAGCAGATTCCTGCAAACACAGAAATCCCGCCGACTAATGGGATAACGCCCTGATGTCGTTTACGAAAGTTTGGTTTATCCACTAAACCAATTTTTATGGCTACTTTTCGCGCAAGAAAAATAAAAATGGTCGTGAATAAAAAAATACTGATTAGCTCAGATAAAGCGGTGAGTAACTTCACAGTGTATGTGCTCTCAGCATATATCATTTCCTTAAAGTATAATGCGTTACGCCAGCTCCTAGAAGAGACCTGTTAGAACATTACACTTTTTACCGCAAACAATGTGTATTGTGCATGGTGTTACTCTGTAGCGCATATCCCGATGACCAGTTTATATGACATGACGCCAGGATGAATCGCAAAACAAAAACGCCACGTAAAAACGTGGCGTTTTCAGGTAAAGACCAGGTTATGAGCGCTTCATCATCTCGAAAAAGTCGTCATTAGTTTTGGTCATCGCCAGTTTGTTAATGAGGAATTCCATCGCGTCAATCTCACCCATCGGATGGATGATTTTACGCAGGATCCACATTTTCTGCAGCTCTTCCTGAGTGGTGAGCAGCTCTTCTTTACGGGTACCGGAACGGTTGTAGTCGATAGCCGGGAAGACACGTTTTTCAGCGATCTTACGCGAGAGATGCAGCTCCATGTTACCGGTGCCTTTAAACTCTTCGTAGATAACTTCGTCCATCTTGGAACCGGTATCGATTAGCGCCGTCGCGATGATAGTCAGGCTACCGCCCTCTTCCACGTTACGCGCCGCACCGAAGAAACGCTTCGGACGATGCAGGGCGTTAGCGTCCACACCACCGGTCAGTACTTTACCGGACGCCGGCACCACGGTGTTGTAGGCACGCGCCAGACGGGTGATGGAGTCGAGCAGGATGATAACGTCTTTCTTGTGTTCAACCAGACGTTTCGCCTTCTCGATAACCATTTCGGCAACCTGAACGTGGCGGGATGCCGGTTCGTCAAAGGTAGACGCAACCACTTCGCCTTTCACCAGACGCTGCATCTCGGTTACTTCTTCCGGACGTTCGTCGATCAGCAACACCATCAGCACGCAGTCTGGGTGGTTATACGCGATGCTCTGCGCGATGTTCTGCAGCAGCATGGTTTTACCCGCTTTCGGCGGCGCGACAATCAGACCGCGCTGGCCGCGACCGATCGGCGAAGCCAGATCCAGAACGCGCGCCGTTAAGTCTTCGGTAGAACCGTTACCACGCTCCATACGCAGACGAGAGTTTGCGTGCAGCGGGGTTAAGTTCTCAAAGAGGATTTTGTTACGGGCGTTTTCCGGTTTGTCGTAGTTAACTTCGTTAACTTTCAACAGCGCAAAATAGCGTTCACCTTCTTTCGGCGGGCGAATCTTACCAGAAATGGTATCACCAGTGCGGAGGTTGAAACGGCGGATTTGGCTGGGGGAAACGTAGATATCATCAGGACCGGCGAGGTAGGAGCTGTCTGCAGAACGGAGGAAACCAAATCCATCCTGCAATATCTCCAGCACACCGTCGCCAAAGATATCTTCGCCACTCTTTGCGTGCTGCTTCAGGATGGCAAAAATAATGTCCTGCTTGCGCATACGGGCCAGGTTTTCCAGCCCCATACTTTCGCCGAGAGTGATCAGCTCAGAAACCGGCGTATTCTTTAATTCGGTAAGATTCATAATGGTGTGAGTTCTTAAACTTGGGGTAAATCTCGAACTTAATGTTGTGAATGGTATGGCAGGGTCATCCATGCCTGTTTACGGCTATCAACTCATGTCTGTTCGCTGTCTGGTCACAGGAAAGTACGCAGAACTGAAACGACAAGACGGAATGAGCGAAGAGCCAGGAATCTTTCCACTTCTCGTGCGAGAAAAAACGGGAAGTGACGGATAAAACCAGATTCAAACTTAATAAGGTATGTTTAATTCGAAGTCAATACTAACTTAGCACGACTCAGACCGGGCGTCCAGAGATCCTGACAATTTAAGAATAACGTAAGGACAACAGACGCCACGAAACTGCCTGATACCTTAATCATTCGTCGAATGACAGACGCCTGACCATACAGCGCCTTTGTCATTCGACGTATAAAAGGTATTACGCCAGATTGGCGTCGAGAAACTCTTTCAACTGACCTTTAGACAGTGCGCCTACTTTGGTTGCCGCCACTTCGCCGTTTTTAAACAGCAGCAGAGTCGGAATACCGCGGATGCCATATTTAGGCGCAGTACCTGGGTTCTGGTCAATGTTCAGTTTGGCAACGGTCAATTTGCCCTGATATTCGTCAGCGATTTCATCCAGAATCGGAGCGATCATTTTACACGGCCCGCACCACTCTGCCCAGAAATCAACGAGGATAGCCCCGTCCGCTTTGAGTACATCCGTGTCAAAACTGTCGTCAGTCAGGTGAATAATTTTATCGCTCATATATAACTCCACAGGAATAAGCCTGGCGTGTTGGTGTAGCATTAACCAACGAGGTGCTGATGTTAACTTCGCCAACAAAGGTTGACTTTATTTCACCGGATACGCTTTCGTAAAGCAATAGTAAGCTGATATTCTACCACACTATGAGCAAAACACATTTAACAGAACAGAAGTTTTCCGACTTCGCCCTGCACCCACAGGTGGTTGAAGCCCTTGAAAAAAAAGGGTTTTATAATTGTACGCCCATTCAGGCACTGGCCCTTCCGCTAACGCTGGCGGGTCGTGACGTTGCAGGGCAGGCGCAAACCGGTACCGGGAAAACGATGGCGTTTCTGACGTCAACGTTTCATTATTTACTTTCTCATCCCGCGATCGACGATCGCAAGGTGAACCAGCCGCGCGCGCTGATCATGGCGCCGACGCGTGAATTAGCCGTACAAATTCACGCAGACGCGGAGCCGTTGGCGCAAGCGACAGGCTTAAAATTAGGCCTGGCTTACGGCGGCGATGGTTACGACAAGCAGCTTAAAGTGCTGGAAAGCGGCGTTGATATTCTTATTGGTACGACGGGCCGACTGATCGACTACGCCAAACAAAACCACATTAACCTCGGCGCCATTCAGGTCGTCGTACTCGATGAAGCCGATCGCATGTACGATTTGGGCTTTATTAAAGATATCCGCTGGCTGTTCCGTCGTATGCCGCCGGCTGCGCAGCGTCTGAACATGTTGTTCTCCGCCACCCTGTCTTATCGGGTTCGCGAGCTGGCGTTTGAACAGATGAACAACGCCGAATATGTTGAAGTGGAACCGGAGCAAAAGACCGGCCACCGCATTAAAGAAGAGCTTTTCTACCCCTCTAATGAAGAGAAAATGCGTTTACTGCAAACGCTGATCGAAGAAGAGTGGCCGGATCGCGCCATTATTTTCGCCAACACCAAGCATCGTTGCGAAGATATCTGGGGACATCTGGCGGCAGATGGCCATCGTGTTGGTCTGCTGACCGGCGACGTCGCGCAGAAAAAGCGCCTGCGGATTCTGGATGAGTTCACCCGCGGCGATCTGGATATTCTTGTGGCGACCGATGTCGCGGCGCGCGGGTTGCATATCCCCGCCGTAACGCACGTCTTTAACTACGATCTGCCAGACGATTGTGAAGACTATGTTCACCGTATCGGTCGTACCGGTCGCGCTGGCGCCAGCGGACATTCCATCAGCCTGGCTTGCGAAGAGTATGCGCTGAATCTGCCCGCCATTGAGAGCTATATCGGCCACTCGATTCCGGTCAGCAAATACAATCCGGAAGCGCTCATGAACGATCTGCCCAAGCCGTTGCGTCTGACGCGTTCGCGTCCTGGCAATGGTCCGCGTCGTGCTGGCGCTCCGCGTAATCGTCGTCGTTCAGGTTAAGAAAAGTTATGCCATACACAAAATCATTTAGCCTGTATCAAGGCGGCAAGAAAACAAATCCCGATGAGCGTACTTTAGTAAATGATTCAGGGGAGTGTACGCAGCCAACACGGATACAGGTTGAAGGATGAAGTGTATGAATTCCACCTCGTTGTATGCCGCCATTGATCTCGGTTCCAATAGTTTTCATATGCTGGTCGTGCGCGAGGCGGCGGGAAGCATCCAGACGCTGACCCGAATAAAACGCAAGGTGCGTCTGGCCGCGGGTCTGAACAACGACAACCACCTTTCAGCCGAAGCGATGGAACGCGGCTGGCAATGCCTGCGTCTGTTTGCTGAACGTTTGCAGGATATCCCGCAGCCACAAATCCGCGTGGTTGCCACCGCAACATTGCGTCTCGCCGTCAATGCGGGTGAATTTATCGCGAAAGCGCAGACTATCCTTGGTTGTCCGGTGCAGGTTATCAGCGGCGAAGAAGAGGCGCGGCTGATTTATCAGGGGGTCGCTCATACCACCGGCGGCGCAGATCAGCGACTGGTGGTGGATATCGGCGGCGCCAGCACTGAACTGGTTACCGGCACAGGCGCGCAAACCACGTCGCTATTTAGCCTGTCCATGGGCTGCGTAACGTGGCTTGAACGCTATTTTAGCGATCGTAATCTGGCGCAAGAAAACTTTGATGATGCGGAGAAGGCCGCGCGCGATGTACTGCGTCCGGTCGCCGATGAACTGCGTTTTCATGGCTGGAAGGTCTGCGTGGGTGCCTCCGGCACCGTACAGGCATTGCAGGAAATCATGATGGCGCAGGGGATGGACGAGCGCATTACGCTCGCCAAACTGCAGCAGCTAAAACAACGCGCGATACAGTGCGGGCGTCTGGAAGAGCTGGAAATCGAAGGCCTGACGCTGGAGCGCGCGCTGGTTTTCCCAAGCGGGCTGGCTATTCTGATCGCGATATTTACCGAGCTGAACATCCAGAGCATGACGCTGGCAGGCGGCGCGTTACGCGAAGGGCTGGTGTATGGGATGTTGCATCTGGCGGTAGATCAGGATATCCGCAGCCGCACGCTGCGAAACATTCAGCGTCGGTTCATCGTCGATACCGATCAGGCAAATCGCGTGGCGAAGCTGGCAGATAACTTCCTCAAACAGGTAGAAAATGCCTGGCATATTGAGCCTATTAGTCGTGAACTGTTGCTGAGCGCTTGCCAATTGCATGAGATCGGTCTGAGCGTTGATTTTAAACAGGCGCCCTATCATGCCGCCTATTTAGTACGCCATTTGGATCTGCCTGGCTATACGCCCGCGCAGAAAAAATTGCTCGCCACCCTCTTACTGAATCAGACCAATCCGGTCGATCTCTCTTCGCTTCATCAGCAAAACGCGGTACCGCCCCGTGTTGCGGAACAGCTATGCCGTTTGCTGCGACTGGCGATTCTTTTTGCTGGTCGCCGTCGTGACGATCTGGTACCAGAAATTACGCTACGGGCGCTAAATGAAAATCTGACGTTAACCTTGCCTGGCGACTGGCTGGCGCATCACCCGCTGGGTAAAGAGTTGATTGATCAGGAAAGCCAGTGGCAAAGCTATGTACACTGGCCGCTGGACGTTCGCTAACCATCGTCTGATTGCCGGATGGCGCTTCGCTTATCCGGCCTACGATTTCGCTCGCTTTGCCGCCATCATGGCTTTCAGATTAGCCAGGTGACTTTGCCCTTTTTGCATTCGCTCCTCAGCGCTTACCACTTTGCGCTCCTGCTCCCAGATTAAATCATCCTGCGGGAGTTCTAACAGGAAGCGGCTGGGTTCCGGGCGCACCAGTTCCCCATACTGACGGCGCTCTTTACATAATGTAAAGGTGAGCTCTTTCTGCGCGCGAGTGATCCCAACATAGGCCAGCCGACGCTCTTCCTCAATATTATCTTCGTCAATGCTGCTTTGATGCGGCAAAAATCCTTCTTCCATTCCCACCATATAGACATACGGGAATTCCAGTCCTTTCGACGCATGAAGCGTCATCAACTGTACCTGATCCAGCTCTTCTTCGCTCTCGCCACGCTCCATCATATCGCGCAGCGTAAAGCGTGTAACCACCTGGGTCAGCGTCATCGGCTCATCGAGTTCGTTGCCTTCCAGCATCTCAGTCATCCAGCTAAAGAGCTGGTTAACGTTTTTCATACGCATTTCCGCCGCTTTGGGGCTCGGCGAGGTTTCGTACAACCAGGATTCATAGTCAATACCGTGGATGAGATCGCGCACGGCGGCGACAGGCTCGCGTTCGGCCAGACGCTGGATTTCCCCCAGCCAGTGGGTAAAACGCGTCAATGAATCGTAACCACGTCCGGTCAGCTTTTGGCTAAGTCCCATATCAAAGCTGGCGGTAAACAGGCTCTTATTACGCGTCATTGCCCATTCACCCAGCTTTTGCAGCGTGGCCGGACCGATTTCGCGTTTTGGCGTATTCACGATGCGCAGGAAAGCGCTGTCATCATCCGGGTTGGTCAACACCCGCAGGTAGGCCAGCAGGTCTTTAATCTCCGGACGGGAGAAAAATGAGGTGCCGCCGGAAATTTTGTACGGAATACGGTTCTGCATGAGGAATTTTTCAAATACCCGCGACTGATGATTCCCGCGATACAGAATGGCGTAATCCTTGTACTGGGTCTTGTTCACAAAGTGATGGGCAATCAGTTCGCCGGTAACGCGCTCAGCTTCATGTTCTTCATTGTTTGCGCTTAACACTTTGAGTTCCGCGCCGTAACCGAGCTCGGAAAAGAGGCGCTTTTCAAAGACGTGCGGATTGTTGGCGATGAGAATATTCGCCGCTTTCAGGATGCGGCCCGAAGAACGATAGTTTTGCTCCAGCTTAATCACCTGCAGCGCCGGAAAATCCTGGCTCAGTAACACCAGGTTTTGCGGACGCGCCCCGCGCCAGGAGTAGATAGACTGATCGTCATCGCCTACGACCGTAAAGCGCGCGCGTTGCCCGACCAGCAGCTTAACCAACTCATACTGGCTGGTGTTAGTATCCTGATATTCATCCACCAGCAGATAACGAATTTTATTCTGCCAGCGCTCGCGCACCTCGTCATTGCGTTGCAGCAGCAGCGTCGGCAGCAAAATCAAATCATCAAAATCGAGAACGTTACATGCCTTCATATGGGCGTCGTAAAGCCCGTAGCAGTGGGCAAAAATACGATCGCGTTCACCTTTCGCCCCCGCCGCTGCCTGTGCAGGCGTTTTGAGATCGTTTTTCCAGTTGGAGATCGTGGAGATCAGCTGTTGCAACAGAACCTTGTCGTCTTCGATCAGGCCTTCGGTCAGCTCTTTGAGCAAGGCGACCTGGTCGGTATCGTCAAACAATGAAAAGTTCGATTTCATCCCCAGCGCAGCGTACTCGCGCTTAATAATATCCAGCCCTAGCGTATGAAAGGTGGAGATCATCAAACCGCGCGCTTCCTTACGGCCGAGCGTCTGCCCGACCCGTTCTTTCATCTCACGCGCTGCCTTGTTGGTAAACGTCACCGCCGCAATATGCCGGGCCTGATAGCCGCATCCGCGGATCAGGTGGGCGATTTTATTGGTAATCACGCGAGTTTTACCAGAACCCGCTCCTGCCAGCACCAGGCAGGGTCCGGTGACGAATTCGACAGCGTGTTGTTGGCCGGGATTTAAACGCATGGGAATAGTGCTCAATCTTCGAACGGGGGAGGGATTGTAGCAGAAAGCGAGGCCCAGAGAAGACCAGGCTGCTTTTTCAGGCAGCCTGGAAAAGGTCAATCAGCAGGCTCTGGCGGCAAGCGGCATATAGCCATTACGCTGTGCGCTCTTGATCCAACTGAAAGAACCCATTAGCGCGATCGCCGTCAGCAGAACATACTCAAGCGACATCGCATAAACGCCCTGTACTGCATGATTTCCAACGGGCAGTATTTGAGTAATTCATAGAGCACTGGGTCGCGTACGACCTGGCGTAGCCCTAAAAGCCAGTCGTCTGGAAATTCTGCGTTTTTCATTATGTTCATGGTATCTCGCCCCTTGTCAGAAAGGACAGGACCGCCGTCCCGCACATCCGAAATACGCCTGCTAAAAATGCCGCTTATCTCCCGGTTCATTAAATCAGGCGGGACATCTGTCCTGTAATGGCGAAGAGTATATGTCTGACGGCCTAAGGAGTGATAAAGTGACGGCCAATCTTTGCGACGTGAGAACACAATAATGGCAAAAATGGCAGCAGCACTGCATATTCTTGTAAAAGAAGAGAAACTGGCTTTAGATCTTCTGGAGCAAATTAAAAACGGCGGCGATTTTGAGAAGCTGGCGAAGAAGCATTCTATCTGCCCATCCGGTAAAAAAGGCGGTCATTTAGGCGAATTTCGTCAGGGCCAGATGGTTCCGGCATTCGATAAAGTAGTCTTTTCCTGCCCGGTACTGGAGCCAACCGGCCCGCTGCATACTCAGTTCGGTTACCACATCATTAAAGTATTGTATCGCAAATAAAAAGCCGGGTGGCGGCTACGCCTTACCCGGCCTACATCGTCTGCTTGATTTTGTAGGTCGGGTAAGCGCTAGCGCCACCCGACACTGCCTACATTAACCCGCTACCGCAATGCGTTTCATATCCGTCATATAGCCGCGCAGTTTCTTACCTACCTGCTCAATCGCATGACTACGAATCGCGTCGTTCACGTCGCGAAGCTGTGCGTTGTCTACTGCGCCTTCCGGGATAGCACTACCCAGATCGCCCGGTTGCAATTCCGCCATAAACGGTTTCAGCAGCGGTACGCAAGCGTAAGAGAACAGGTAGTTACCGTATTCTGCGGTATCAGAGATAACCACGTTCATTTCGTACAGACGCTTACGGGCGATGGTGTTGGCGATCAGCGGCAGCTCGTGCAGTGATTCGTAGTAAGCGGATTCTTCGATGATGCCGGAATCCACCATAGTTTCGAACGCCAACTCAACGCCCGCTTTCACCATCGCGATCATCAGCACGCCTTTATCAAAGTACTCCTGCTCGCCGATTTTGCCTTCATACTGCGGCGCGGTTTCGAACGCGGTTTTGCCGGTCTCTTCACGCCAGGTCAGCAGTTTCTTATCGTCGTTAGCCCAGTCAGCCATCATGCCGGAAGAGAATTCGCCGGAGATGATGTCATCCATGTGTTTCTGGAACAGCGGCGCCATGATCTCTTTCAGCTGTTCGGACAGCGCGTAAGCACGCAGTTTCGCCGGGTTAGACAGACGGTCCATCATCAGGGTGATGCCGCCCTGCTTCAGCGCTTCGGTGATGGTTTCCCAGCCGAACTGAATCAGTTTTTCCGCATAAGCCGGGTCGGTGCCTTCTGCCACCAGCTTGTCGAAACACAGCAGAGAACCGGCCTGCAGCATACCGCACAGGATGGTCTGCTCGCCCATCAGGTCGGATTTCACTTCCGCCACGAAAGAAGACTCCAGTACGCCCGCACGGTGACCGCCGGTCGCCGCCGCCCAGGCTTTAGCAATCGCCATGCCTTCGCCTTGCGGATCGTTTTCCGGGTGAACGGCGATCAGCGTCGGCACACCGAAGCCACGCTTGTATTCTTCACGTACTTCGGTGCCCGGACACTTCGGCGCCACCATCACCACGGTGATGTCTTTACGGATCTGCTCGCCCACTTCCACGATGTTGAAGCCGTGGGAGTAGCCCAGCGCCGCGCCGTCTTTCATCAGCGGCTGTACGGAACGCACCACGTCGGAGTGCTGTTTGTCCGGCGTCAGGTTAACTACCAGGTCAGCCTGCGGGATCAGCTCTTCGTAGGTGCCTACTTTGAAGCCGTTCTCGGTCGCTTTACGCCAGGAAGCACGCTTCTCAGCAATGGCTTCTTTACGCAGGGCGTAGGAAATATCCAGACCGGAGTCACGCATGTTCAGGCCCTGGTTCAGACCCTGAGCGCCACAGCCGACGATGACCACTTTTTTACCCTGAAGGTAGCTCGCGCCGTCGGCGAATTCGTCGCGGCCCATAAAGCGGCATTTACCCAGCTGTGCCAGCTGCTGGCGCAGATTCAGTGTATTAAAGTAGTTAGCCATGATGGTGTACTCCGTGATGTTGTGTGTCGCGCTTATTGTTCGGTTTACAGATTGCTATCTGTGCGAATGAACCCACATTACAACAGGAAATTTATTGCGGAAATTGATATATTCACAACGTTATGTTGCGGTTTATGCAACGTCAAAAACCGGAGGTCTGTCTGTGGATTTACGCGATCTAAAAACCTTCCTGCATCTGGCGGAAAGCCGCCACTTTGGCCGCAGCGCGCGGGCGATGCACGTCAGCCCCTCCACGCTCTCCCGGCAGATTCAGCGGCTGGAAGAAGATCTCGGCCAGCCGCTGTTTGTGCGCGATAACCGTACGGTCACGCTGACCGAAGCGGGTGAAGAGCTGCGAGTGTTTGCCCAACAGACGCTTTTGCAGTACCAGCAGCTGCGCCATACCCTCGATCAGCAGGGGCCGTCCCTTTCCGGCGAACTCCATATCTTCTGTTCAGTGACCGCGGCATACAGCCACCTGCCGCCAATCCTCGACCGTTTTCGCGCCGAGCATCCCTCGGTGGAAATTAAGCTCACCACCGGCGACGCCGCCGATGCGATGGAAAAAGTAGTCACCGGCGAGGCCGATCTGGCAATCGCCGGCAAACCAGAAACGCTGCCCGGCGCAGTGGCGTTTTCGATGCTGGAAAATCTGGCGGTGGTGCTGATCGCCCCGGCGCTGCCCTGCCCGGTGCGTAATCAGGTTTCGGTCGACAAGCCAGACTGGTCGACGGTGCCGTTTATCATGGCCGACCAGGGGCCGGTACGCCGTCGCATTGAGCTATGGTTCCGCCGGCATAAAATCAGCAATCCGCAGATTTACGCCACCGTCGGCGGTCACGAAGCGATGGTCTCAATGGTGGCGCTGGGCTGCGGCGTGGCGCTGCTGCCGGAAGTGGTGCTGGAAAACAGCCCGGAGCCAGTGCGCAACCGGGTGATGATTTTAGAACGCAGCGATGAAAAAACGCCGTTTGAACTCGGCGTCTGCGCGCAAAAAAAGCGGCTGCATGAGCCGCTAATTGATGCGTTCTGGAAGATTTTACCGAATTAGTTTTACGGCCCTACCATTACCCGAACAGGCTTCCCAATACGGCTAAGCATATTCACCAGAGCATCAATGGTGAATTTGCTGCATTTCTTGTTGACGACATCCGAAACGCGCGGTCGGGATATATGCAAAACTGTAGCAACCTCGGCTTGCTTCATCTGGTTTTGCGTAATCCAGAGGGTAATTTCTTCCATTAGCTGTTGTTTAATGGCTAACGTGTTTTCGATTTCATTCAGGGAATCAGCGTAAAACTTTTCTGCGTCCTGCTTATGAAACCCCAAATCAGCAAAAACATTACCGCCAGATGGCGTCACATGGCGAATATCACTATCAGTTTTGGCAATCACAAGCTGTTTCTCCGTTGTTGCACCACCCGGTTATAACGCGTTCTGGCGATGTTTTTATCATGCTGACTGGTTTGTTGCGTCTGTTTTTGGAAACTATGCAAAACGTAGAGTGCTTCTTCAAACTTAGCGACATACATAACGCGATAGATACCATTGTTGTCACGAATACGAATTTCATTTACCCCAGCCCCAATTTCTGAAAACGGTTTCCAGTCATCGGGTTCAATTCCATACTGAATTTTGTGAAGCTGATAACCGACTGCTTTACGTACCGTTATGGGAAAAGCCAGGAGATCCTCCAGAGAAGATCCCACTCATCGAATTTCTTTTTCATTGGAGAGAGCTCGGGTGAGTAACATAACATCCTTGTGTATAAAATTTTATACATTGTTTTTAGCAGGTGCAAGTGATGGCGGTGCTAACGATATGGTGAGCCGAGTTTCACCACAAGCAGATTGGGCGCCTTCTGGAAAACGTCTCGCAAAATGAAATGAGTGGATGCTCCGGGCTGGCAGAAAAGCCCAATAACTGAGGGAAGATAATATCTGGATATCAGGCCCACTTTACTTTGTGGGCCCGAAAAACTAAACGCTGAATTAACCCGCCAGAAAGAACCGGAACGCCGGGTTATTGCTCTCATCATGGCATTCATAGCCCAGCTCATGCAGCCGGGTTTCGAAATCCGGCTCATGATCGCCTAACTCGAACGCCGCCAGCACGCGGCCATAATCGGTACCGTGGCTACGGTAATGGAATAGCGAAATATTCCAGTGCGTGCCAAGCGTATGCAGGAATTTGAGCAACGCGCCGGGCGACTCCGGAAATTCGAAACTATACAAACGCTCCTGTAATGGCTTGGAGGGGCGTCCGCCGACCATATAGCGCACATGCAGCTTCGCCATTTCATCGTCGGAGAGATCCACTACGCTATAACCGCCGTCGCACAGTTGGGTGATAATCTCTTTTCGCTCCTCCAGCCCCTGACTGACGCGTACGCCGACAAAAATACAGGCATTTTTCGCGTCGGCAAAACGGTAGTTAAATTCGGTGACCATACGCCCGCCAAGCAACTGGCAGAATTTGAGAAAGCTCCCCTTTTCTTCCGGAATGGTCACCGCCAGTAACGCTTCGCGCTGTTCCCCCAGCTCGCAGCGTTCAGACACATAGCGCAAGCCGTGGAAGTTGACGTTGGCGCCGGAAAGGACGTGCGCCAGGCGTTCGCCGCGAATATTGTGCTGGGCGATATATTTCTTCATCCCCGCCAGCGCCAGCGCGCCGGACGGCTCCGCCACCGCACGCACATCTTCAAACAGATCTTTCATCGCCGCGCAGATAGCGTCGCTATCGACTGTAATAATGTCGTCGAGATATTCCTGGCACAGGCGGAAGGTTTCGTCGCCGATGCGTTTTACCGCTACGCCTTCAGCAAATAACCCAACGCGCGGGAGATCCACTGGATGACCGGCTTCCAACGCCGCTTTCAGGCAGGCGGAATCCTCCGCTTCGACGGCAATCACTTTGATTTGCGGCATCAATTGTTTGATCAGTACCGCTACGCCCGCCGCCAGGCCGCCGCCGCCAACCGGCACAAAGACACGATCGAGATGCGAATCCTGCTGAAGCAGTTCCAGCGCCAGCGTGCCCTGCCCGGCGATCACCATTGGGTGATCAAACGGCGGCACCCAGGTAAAACCCTGCTGCTGCGCCAGTTCAATAGCTTTCGCTTTCGCTTCATCAAAATTAGCGCCGTGCAACAGCACTTCGCCGCCAAAACCGCGTACCGCATCGACTTTAATATCCGCCGTTGCTTTTGGCATGACGATCAGCGACTTCACGCCAAGCCGCGCGGAGGAGAACGCCACGCCCTGTGCATGGTTCCCCGCCGACGCGGTAATCACGCCGTGGGCTTTTTGTTCTTCGGTCAATCCGGCCATCATCGCGTAAGCGCCGCGCAGCTTAAAGCTATGTACCGGCTGCCGGTCTTCGCGTTTGACGAGAATAACGTTGTCCAGACGTGACGAGAGCTTTTCCATTTTTTGCAGCGGCGTCACCTGCGCCGCTTCGTATACTGGCGCGCGTAGCACCGCGCGCAGATACTCCGCCCCTTCCGGCGCGACTGACAGTGGTTGAGATTCCGCCATCATCAACCTCCCAGTTTCGATTTATCGCGCACCGCGCCTTTATCGGCGCTGGTCGCCAGGCTGGCGTAGGCACGCAGGGCAAACGAAACCTGACGCTGACGATTTTTCGGCGTCCAGGCTTTGTCGCCACGAGCTTCCTGCGCCTCGCGGCGTGCGGCGATTTCAGCCTCACTCAACTGCAACTGAATGCTGCGGTTCGGGATATCAATCGCAATAGTGTCGCCATCTTCAATCAACGCAATAGTGCCGCCGCTGGCCGCTTCCGGCGAAACGTGGCCAATAGAGAGACCGGAAGTCCCGCCGGAAAAACGCCCATCGGTGATGAGCGCGCAGGCTTTACCCAGCCCCATCGACTTCAGGAAACTGGTCGGATAGAGCATTTCCTGCATTCCCGGCCCGCCTTTCGGCCCTTCGTAGCGGATCACGACTACATCGCCTTCCACTACTTTGCCGCCGAGAATTGCCTCTACCGCGTCGTCCTGGCTTTCATACACTTTAGCCGGGCCGGTAAATTTAAGGATGCTGTCATCGACGCCCGCGGTTTTAACGATGCAGCCGTTTTCGGCGAAGTTGCCATATAGCACCGCCAGACCGCCGTCTTTGCTATAGGCATATTCCAGCGAGCGGATGCAACCCGCTGCGCGGTCGTCATCCAGCGAATCCCAGCGACAATCCTGCGAGAACGCCTGAGTAGTACGGATACCGGCAGGGCCAGCACGGAACATTTTTTTAACCGCTTCGTCCTGCGTAACCGTGATGTCGTACTGTTCCAGCGTTTGCGGCAACGTCAGGCCTAATACGTTTTTCACGTTGCGGTTCAGCAGCCCGGCGCGATCCAGCTCGCCTAAAATACCCAGCACACCGCCGGCACGGTGAACATCTTCCATATGGTATTTCTGGGTACTTGGCGCCACTTTACACAGCTGCGGCACCTTGCGGGACAGCTTGTCGATATCACTCATGGTGAAGTCGATTTCCGCTTCCTGCACCGCCGCCAGCAGGTGAAGAACGGTGTTGGTCGAACCGCCCATCGCGATATCCAGCGTCATCGCGTTTTCAAACGCGGCTTTGCTGGCGATGTTACGCGGCAGTGCACTTTCGTCGTTTTGCTCGTAATAGCGTTTAGTCAGTTCAACAATCCGCTTACCGGCATTGAGGAACAACTGCTTACGGTCAGCGTGAGTTGCCAGCAGCGAGCCGTTGCCCGGCTGCGACAGGCCCAGCGCTTCGGTCAGGCAGTTCATGGAGTTAGCGGTAAACATGCCGGAGCAGGAGCCGCAGGTTGGACAGGCGGAGCGTTCAACCTGGTTACTTTGATCGTCAGAGACTTTCGGGTCCGCGCCCTGAATCATGGCATCAACCAGATCCAGCTTGATAATTTTGTCTGAAAGCTTGGTTTTCCCGGCTTCCATCGGTCCGCCGGAGACAAAGATCACCGGAATATTCAGGCGCAGCGAGGCCATGAGCATCCCTGGGGTGATTTTGTCGCAGTTGGAGATACACACCATCGCGTCAGCGCAGTGAGCGTTCACCATGTACTCCACGGAGTCGGCGATCAGCTCGCGCGACGGCAGTGAATAGAGCATACCCCCGTGCCCCATGGCGATCCCGTCATCCACGGCAATAGTGTTGAACTCTTTCGCCACACCGCCGGAAGCTTCAATCTGTTCGGCGACCAGCTTACCGAGATCGCGCAGATGAACGTGACCCGGCACAAACTGAGTGAATGAGTTCACCACGGCGATAATCGGTTTGCCAAAATCACTGTCGGTCATTCCGGTGGCGCGCCACAGCGCGCGGGCACCCGCCATATTACGACCATGGGTGGTGGTGGCGGAACGGTACTTAGGCATGCTTTATTTACTCCCCATCTTTTCCCTTCATACTTCACGCCACAGGATCGTTGGCTGCCTCACTCACCCCAGTCACTTACGACAGTAAGCTTCTGGGGATTCGCTGCGTTGCCGCCTTCCTGTGACGCAAATTATTTTGGGAAAATATTAATTTTATTTATTATGAATTTACCGGATCCAACCAGCCCCATTTATCCTCGGTTTCTCCAGTGAAGAGACCAAAGAAGGCTTGCTGGATACGCTTGGTGACAGGGCCGCAACGGCCTTCACCTACCTGGATACCATCAACGCTGCGTACCGGAGTAATTTCTGCCGCGGTTCCGGACATAAACACTTCGTCGGCCAGATACAGCGATTCACGGGACAGCACCTGCTCGCGCACTTCAATACCCAGCTCTTTCGCCAGTTTGATGATCGCGTCGCGAGTAATGCCTGGCAGCGCGGAAGAGGTAAACGGCGGAGTAAACAGCACGCCATCTTTTACCTCAAACAGGTTTTCACCTGCGCCTTCGGAGATATAGCCGTTTACATCCAGGGCGATGCCTTCCTGATAGCCGTGGCGGCGCGCTTCGCTACCCACCAGCAGTGAGGAGAGGTAGTTACCGCCCGCTTTCGCAGCGGTTGGAATGGTGTTCGGCGCAGCGCGATTCCAGGAAGAAACCATCGCATCGATCCCCTGATCCAGCGCTTCGGCGCCCAGGTATGCCCCCCACGGGAACGCGGCGATGATGACGTCAGTGGTGTATCCCGGGGGCGGGTTAACGCCCATACCGACATCGCCGACAAATACCAACGGACGGATATAGGCGCTGGTCAGATTATTTTTACGAATTACGTCGCGGCAGGCTTCCATCAGCTCATCGATACTCTGGGAAACCGGAAAACGATAAATTTTTGCTGAGTCGCGCAGGCGCTGCATATGTTCACGATGACGAAACACTACCGGGCCTTTGTGAGAGTCGTAGCACCGAATCCCTTCAAATACCGACGTACCGTAGTGCAGCGCGTGAGACATTACGTGAACCTTCGCGTCTTCCCAGCGCACCATCTCGCCATTGAACCAAATATAATCAGCTTTTTTCGTCGTCATTTTTCTTCCTTTTGCGCTCAGGCGCGGATTTGTTGTGATGTGGCAGCGCTCTGGCAGATCGCGACATGCGCAACATCTACCAGTTTACTTAACTGACTAAACAGTAAGTCGACCGACCGGGGACTGGCAACGGTCAATTCAATATTTATATTCTGCGCATCGGTCGCGGCTTCCATATTCATGGAGCACACCTGAAAACCACGATGGCGCACCACGCGTAAAACACGTTCTAAGGTTTCTGGATTAAAGCGTGCCGATACATTGACCTGATGTTGCATCATGATAATTTCTCCAGCATTTCAGAGTTACTGGCGCCAGGCGGCACCAACGGCCAGACATTTTCAAGTTCGTCGATTGAGACGTGAAGCAGGTACGGCCCTTCGCTTGCCAACATCGTGTCGAGTGCCGCTTCAACCTGGTCTTTACGAGTAATGTGCTGGCCTGGAATGCCGAAGGCGCTGGCCAGCATGAGGAAATCGGGGTTATCGGTCAGGGTGGTTTCGCTATATCGCTCCTGGAAAAACAGTTGCTGCCATTGTCGAACCATCCCTAACCGCTGGTTGTCGAGTAAGACTATCTTCAACGGTAACTGCTTGCGTTTTACGGTGCCCAACTCCTGAACATTCATCATGAAGGAGCCGTCACCGGAGATACAGATAACGGTATCATTCGGTCGCGCTACCTGCGCGCCAACGGCCGCCGGTAAGCCGAATCCCATCGTCCCCAGACCGCTGGAGGTGATGAAGTTCTCCGGGCGGGTGTAAGTCATATGCTGGGCTGACCACATCTGATGCTGCCCCACATCCGTCGTCACCACGCTGTCTGCGGGTTTGCGTTCCGACAATTGCTTCAACAACAACGGCGCATAGATAGTCTCGCCAGGATGATCATAGCGCCAGGCGTGTTCTGCGCGCAGCTCTGCACAGGACTGACGCCATGCGTCGATCTTCAGCGGTTGCTGTAATGCCGGCAACAGCGAATTTAAATCGCCCTGCAACGCGACGTGTGCCTGACGCAGTTTGTTCATTTCCGCCGGGTCGATATCCATATGGATCACGCTGGCGTTCGGCGCAAACGTATTCAGCTTACCGGTCACCCGGTCATCAAAACGCGCACCCACTGCGATCAATAAATCACACTCTTGCACCGCGAAATTAGCCGCTTTAGTACCGTGCATTCCCAGCATGCCCAGATAGTACGGATAATCAGCTTCAACAGCCCCCAGCCCTTTCAGCGTGCAGGTAACTGGCATTTGCGTTACCGCGATAAATTTACGCAGCGCCGGAACTGCCTGCGCCATACCAACACCACCGCCGACGTACAGCATGGGTTTTTTCGCCTGTTCCAGCATCTGGCGCGCCTGTTCCGCATCAGCCTGCGGGAAAGTCGCTTCGTTATCAACGGTAGTAAACCAGGGTTCCAGCTCACCGCTGGCCAACTGGATATCTTTCGGGATATCCACCAGAACCGGGCCAGGACGGCCAGCGTTGGCGACTTCAAAAGCCTCCGCCATGATGCGCGGCAACTCTGCCAGCGACTGCACCAGGAAGCTGTGTTTGGTACAGGCCAGCGACAGCCCTAACACATCCACCTCCTGGAACGCATCGGTGCCGATGAACGGGGCGGAAACCTGACCCGTGATCGCGACGACGGGGACCGAATCTAACAACGCATCCGCCAGGCCAGTGATCAGGTTAGTGGCGCCAGGGCCGGAGGTGGCGATACAAACACCGGTTTTGCCGGTAGAACGGGCATAACCGATTGCCGCCATTGCCGCACCCTGCTCGTGTCGGCACAACAAATGCTCCACACCACCGTCATACAACGCGTCGTAAACCGGCATAATTGCGCCGCCAGGATAACCAAATACGGTTTTCACCCCCTGCGCTCGCAAAGCATGTACCACCCACTGTGCCCCGTTCATAGTTACATCCCCGTCGTAAATCTTGAGAAACAGAATTTTATGCTGTTATTCACGCTCTGCTCCTCGCTTAAGTTTTTCAGGCCAAAAAAAACCCCCGGACCTTTCGGTGCGGGGGTCTTAGTTCGTTAAGGCTTGATTTCTAAGCCTTTCCTCGTCCAAGTGCAGCCCCGCACGGTGGGATAATAATCACCACCACGCTAATCACGACCAGGCTAATCACTCGTAGAAGGGCTGTCATTTTTGTCTATTCTTGCATCTTGTTCGAAGGAATACCTAAAGAGTTACCATAGGTTTTGCCAATAGCACAAGATATTTTTTTAACCACATTTCAGATAATGCAGGTGAATGCCTAAAAGTGCTTTGTTTTTTATAAGAAAAATTAGCAACTGAAAAATTTTCACGTTTTCCTCCCCCTTTTGGCGCACTCTACACCCTGTTTTCCTTCTTTTCGCTTCTGCGAGCGCTCTCCCAGTTTGATGTTTCTTACCTGAAAATGACGCCAAAATTCAGGAATCAGCCGCTAAAAAACAAAAAGTCAGTAATTCGATTTTCTCTTCTATTCCGCATAATCCACGTAACAGGAGGGATTATGTCACTGGCGATTGTTCATACTCGCGCCGCACTTGGCGTCAATGCGCCGCCTATCACTATAGAGGTGCATATCAGTAGTGGATTACCGGGATTAACCATGGTTGGCCTACCGGAAACCACGGTAAAAGAGGCGCGTGACCGGGTACGTAGTGCGATTATTAATAGCGGATATGAATTTCCGGCTAAAAAAATAACCATTAACCTTGCTCCAGCCGATCTACCGAAAGAAGGCGGAAGGTATGACCTGCCTATTGCTGTTGCGCTTCTGGCCGCGTCTGAGCAGCTTACAGCGTCGAATCTTGAGGCATATGAGCTGGTGGGTGAGTTAGCGCTTACAGGCGCATTACGCGGCGTTCCTGGCGCAATATCAAGTGCAACGGAAGCCATCAGGGCCGGCAGAAATATTATCGTCGCAACAGAGAACGCGGCGGAGGTTGGGCTTATCAGCAAAGAAGGATGTTTTATCGCCGATCATCTACAAACCGTCTGCGCCTTTCTGGAAGGGAAACACGCCCTGGAAAGACCTTTAGCTCAGGATATGGCATCGCCTACCGCAACTGCCGATCTTCGCGATGTGATCGGTCAGGAGCAGGGTAAACGCGGCCTGGAGATTACAGCGGCAGGGGGACATAATCTGCTATTGATCGGCCCGCCGGGTACGGGTAAAACCATGCTGGCCAGTCGACTGAGCGGGATTCTTCCACCATTAAGCAATGAAGAGGCGTTGGAAAGCGCCGCGATCCTCAGTCTGGTTAATGCCGATACGGTACAAAAACGATGGCAGCAACGTCCCTTTCGCTCACCTCATCATAGCGCCTCACTTACTGCTATGGTCGGCGGCGGCGCAATACCCGCCCCGGGGGAGATATCGCTGGCGCACAACGGAATTTTGTTCCTTGATGAATTGCCTGAATTTGAACGACGCACACTGGATGCGCTACGTGAACCTATAGAATCCGGTCAAATTCATTTATCCCGTACCAGAGCGAAAATAACGTACCCTGCCAGGTTCCAGTTAATCGCCGCAATGAATCCCAGCCCGACCGGACATTATCAGGGAAACCATAATCGCTGCACGCCAGAACAGACACTACGTTACCTTAATCGGTTGTCAGGCCCGTTTCTTGATCGTTTTGACCTTTCGCTTGAGATACCACTTCCTCCGCCCGGGATTCTTAGCCAACACGCCTCAAAGGGTGAGAGCAGCGCTACGGTAAAAAAGCGGGTCATCGCCGCCCATGAACGGCAGTACCGACGCCAGAAGAAGTTAAACGCGCGTCTGGAGGGTCGCGAAATCCAAAAATACTGTGTTTTGCATCACGATGACGCCCGCTGGCTTGAAGACACGCTGGTGCATCTTGGATTATCCATTCGCGCCTGGCAGCGTTTACTAAAAGTGGCCAGAACCATTGCCGACATAGAACTGGCTGACCAGATCTCGCGTCAGCATTTGCAGGAGGCGGTAAGCTATCGGGCGATAGACAGGTTGTTAATTCATTTGCAAAAGCTGTTGGCGTAAAAAAAGGGCATTACGCCCTTTTTATTAATCATCAGCTTCGGTGTAGTCTTCTGCGCCTTCAACTTGCGGCTTGCCGCCAGACAAGGTGTGGAAGCGTTTTGGACGCTTGATACGCGTCATATACTTGGACCAGACGCGTTCTGCATCCGTTACCGGCTCGCGTTCGCCGCGACATACCGCTACAAACAGCTTCTCTTCTTCAGTCACAGGCTCACGCTTGCCAAGATCCAGATCATTAAAGGCATGACCATGACGCTCAAGCAGTTGTGCCTCTTTAATCGTGAAATCACCGTGACGAGAGAATCCACGTGGATAATGTTTATTGTCAAAATATCGATTAGTCGTCGTAAAGCTTTCCGCCATCCTGCACGCTCCTAATTCTTTGTCTGAGCTATTTATGGCGCGGAGTATTAGTTACGCTTGACAGAGTGTAAAACAAAACATTTAAATCATAACGACAAATAATTTTGTGGAGAGCACAGTGGATACGGAATTGTTAAAAACTTTCCTGGAAGTTAGCCGGACACGCCATTTCGGGCGGGCCGCAGAAGCACTTTACCTGACGCAATCCGCGGTGAGCTTTCGTATCAGGCAACTGGAGAATCAACTGGGCGTAAACCTTTTTACACGGCACAGAAACAATATCCGTTTAACCACGGCTGGCGAAAAACTTTTACCGTATGCGGAAACGCTGATGAATACGTGGCAGGCGGCACGTAAAGAGGTGGCGCATACCTCACGCCATAACGAGTTTTCCATCGGCGCCAGCGCGTCTTTATGGGAGTGTATGCTTAACGCCTGGCTGGGGCGACTGTACCAACTACAGGAGCCACAAAGCGGCCTGCAATTCGAAGCCAGAATCGCTCAACGGCAATCGCTTGTGAAGCAACTTCATGAACGCCAGCTTGATCTCCTCATTACTACCGAAGCGCCCAAAATGGATGAGTTCAGCAGTCAGCTGTTAGGGCACTTCACTTTGGCGTTATATTGCAGCAGCCCTGCCCGTAAGAAATCAGAACTCAATTATCTGCGGCTGGAGTGGGGACCAGACTTCCAACAGCATGAAACCGGGCTGATCGCAGCAGATGAAGTGCCGGTATTAACAACCAGCTCAGCCGAACTCGCCCGACAGCAGCTTAGCGCATTAAATGGCTGTAGCTGGCTTCCTGTAAACTGGGCAAATGAAAAGGGCGGATTACATACCGTTGCCGACAGCGCAACGCTTTCACGGCCGCTATACGCCATTTGGCTGCAAAACAGCGATAAATACTCGCTGATCTGCGATCTGTTAAAAACGGATGTGCTGGATGAACAATGAAAATGATGAAAAGAAAAAGAAGGGAACTTACGATTACCTGACCAGATAATCAGGTAATTTCAGGCAAAAAAAAATCCTTAGCAGATGCTAAGGATTATTTCTGGCAGGGGCGGAGAGACTCGAACTCCCAACACCCGGTTTTGGAGACCGGTGCTCTACCAATTGAACTACGCCCCTAATTAGGGTGGCGGAACGGACGGGACTCGAACCCGCGACCCCCTGCGTGACAGGCAGGTATTCTAACCAACTGAACTACCGCTC
>NZ_JBGDUQ010000014.1:0-77040 GCF_046552175.1 Salmonella sp. SAL00672
GCCTCCACGGTGAACGACAGCCCGCGAAACAGCGTCCTCTCGTCCCGCTCGCAGTACAGATCTCTGGCTTCAAGCATCATTGTCATTGCGCATATTCAGGTTGATATGGCGTATAAACACCGGTCAGGCTTTCCAGGAAGGCGACGATATCGTCAATATCGTTTTGCGGCAGATCGGTGCCAACCTGGTAACGCAGCATCAGTTTTACCGCGCCATCCAGCGTCGGTACGTCGCCCCGATGGAAATAAGGTGCCGTTAACGCGACGTTGCGTAAGCCCGGGACTTTTTGCCGTAATTTATCGCGAACCTCTTTGGTGACGTTCATACGACCAATATCCGCTGCGGTAATTTCGCCAAAATTAAAGTCTCGCTTTAATCCCAATGGTTCAAAAGAGCGCCCGCCTAAAATGATACCGCCGTGACAGGTTGCACATTTATTCTCTTTAAATAATTGATAACCGTGTTTCTGTTGCGCGGTCAGCGCATTTTCATCTCCACGTAGCCATTTATCAAAGGCGGAATCCGGCGTTATCAACGTTTTTTCGAATTCGGCGATCGCATCAGTAATATTTTCCCCGGTAAATCCTTGCGGATAAACCGCCTGGAAATCTTTTTTCAGGACAGGATCTTTATCAAGCTTACTAATAATTTCATCCCAGGATTTAGAAGCCATTTCAATAGGATTTAACGGCGGTCCGCCTGCTTGCTCCTGCAGGGTTGCAGCACGGCCATCCCAAAATTGTTCGATATTAAATACGGAGTTGAATACCGTTGGCGCATTTATCGGCCCTACCGCGCCGCCAACGCCAATTGAGGTTTTTCTGCCATCGACACCGCCCGCATTTAACGCGTGACAATGCGCACAGGATATTGTGCTGTCGCCGGATAAACGTTCATCATGATAAAGACGGAAACCTAAGTCGACTTTTTTCGCATCGACGGGAATATTGCGCGGAATAGGCTGAACGGGTTCATTCCGGTGCGCGGGGTCGGTATCGGCGCTGGCATAGTTGCGCTCACGCTGATCGGCTATCCAGTTCAGGATGTCAGTACGCTCTTTATCGCTGACGCCCCCCGCCCAGTGCAGCGCGACATAGCGGGTTGGCGGCATAGTCTGATGTTGCATAACCCATTCAATTTTATTCAGTTCGCTTTGCGGCACCGGCGTATCCGCAATCAGGGCGGCCCGTACCGCCTCCAGGTTAAACGACTTGTAACCGAGCTGGATATCGTAATCCATTAGCTGCTTTGCCACCGGAAAAGAGGAATAAAAAGGCAATTCAGCGGAAGGCGTATGACAATAATCACATCCTTTCTCCCTGAAATAACCCAGTATTTTATTATTTTCACCCACAACCGAGGCCTGCACATCGCTTTTTTTACTGCGCTGTTTGTCGTAATACCATACATACCCGGACAAACCTAAATAACATAACAGCCCAACGGTGATAACCGTTGTCGCATAGAGGGTAATTTTTTTCATATCACTATCCTTATGGGGTATTGCGGCATGATTAATTAAATTTTATTTTTTTACTCATGAGGCCCGTCAATACTAAATACAAACCCATAGTGGATATTGATTGGTATCAATAATTACAATTGGCTAAACCTATAGATATGATAACCCCCGACTATCGTAAGATTTATTTTGCGATGCCCGTCACAGGGTTTATTCAACCGCAACAATGGATAAATCCTCTTTTCCGTCATCAAAACGAACGATAGCCAACAATAATTGACTTAACGCAGCATAAAAACCATAGGGATCATGCTTAAGGCAATTATTTGTAAATTCCGGAAGCCATTCCAGTAATGACGACAATGTTTTCTGGCGTAATTTATTCATTCTCCGTTGTTGGAACGATTCACCCAATGAAAAATGTAAATGGCTGAGTAATTCCAGATAAATCGCCAGGTGGTCGGTCGGCTCTTTAAAATCGTCGTTGACCTCCATCCCGGCTTCAAGCAATAAATGTTTAATCATGCCGGGTTCCTGCTGTGGGTATTGCGAGGCGTAGGGCAAGGCCGATTTTTTATCCGTCATCAGGAACAATCCGCAAAAATCTGCGGCCAGCTCCAGCTGCGCATCCTGGCGCAGGCTAAGCGCGGCAATTTTTTGTTCGAGTAACGCCACCGACGCCGCCAGCGCAGGCTGACGCTTTAACAGCGCCAGCCAGTCCGCGATCTCCGCGGACTGTAATTGTATTAACCCTTCATCATCCACTTCCCGGAAAAAGAGTAACGCCAGCCATGCATATACGCAGGCGTACTGTTCCTGAGCAAGCGCTGGCTGCTTAATCATGCGGATTCCCCTGCGATGCGGGTACATATTCACACTGCGCGACCATCTCGACCGGACCGTTAAACGCCGTGACGTTATCCATAGGGCCGGTATATTTTTCAATTTCCACCAGCGTCGTATGCGCGCTGGTCGCCTGCGCGAGCTGCGATGTACCGATATCCAGCGTTAATACGTTAGGGTTGCCGTACTTACATAACGCGTTGAGATCGCCGCCTTTATCAGGATCGTACCAGGCGCCTTCATGAATTCGCGCCACGCCCGGCGCATAGCGATCGGAAACTACCGCCCCCGCCAGTACCTGCCCGCGTGCATTGAATACCCGCACGATGTCACCGTTGCGGATCCCGCGCGCGCTGGCATCCTGTGGGTTAATAAAGACCGGCTCCTTGCCGCCAACGGCATATTGCTGACGCAGCGTTTCCGACTCGCACAGTTGGGAATGCAGACGGAAATCAGGGTGGACGGATTGTAAGTGCAACGGCCAGCGCTGCGATCCCGGCCCGCCATGCGAGCGTTCGATTTTTTCGAACCACATGGGATGGCCCTGACAATCGTCGTATTGCATGTCGGCGATCGTTTTGGAGTAAATCTCGATCAAACCGCTTGGCGTGCCCAACGGCTCCAGGTCCGGATCTTCACGGAAAGCCTGATGGCGCACAAACATCTGCGGATGATCAAACTCGATGTACTCCTGTTGATTCCAGAACACCTCGAAAGTCGGTAAGTGGATACCGCGACCTTTTCCCTGCTGGCTCCCTTCCTGCCAGATGCGTTTCAGCCAGCCCATTTCATCAAGGCCTTCCGTAAATGCCGCTTCACGGTTAAAGCGTCGGCAGAGATCGCGGAAAATATCAAAGTCGTTACGCGCTTCAAACTGCGGCGATACCACCTGTTTCATGGCGATAATACCGCGGTTAGAGTGATTGCCGAACTGATCAAGGTCGTTACGCTCAAATTGGGTGGTAGCCGGCAAAACGATATCCGCAAAGCGGCAGGTCGACGTCCACTGGTTATCAATAGCGATGACCGTTTCCAGCTTGCGCCAGCCTTCAATTATGCGGTTAATTTGTTGGTGTCGGTGGAACGGGTTGGTCCCGGCGAACACGCACATCTTCAGCGGCGGTAATTTAACCGATTTGCCGTTCCAGTTAATGACCTTGCCCGGTTCAAGGATGGCATCCATAAAACGCGCAATAGGAATGGTGCTGCTGTAGCCTTTGTAATCCGTGCTGTCGTGTACTGGCGGAACGGTCGTCGAACCGGAAAAGCCGCTTAAAATGATCCCTTTACGGCCAGGCGTCCCGGCGCCGTTGTAGTGCCAGCCAAAACCAAAGCCGCCGCCCGGTAAACCAATCTGTCCCAGCATTGCCGCCAGCACGACGACCATCCATGACCACTGTTCGCCATGCTGCATACGTTGCACACACCAGCCAGCGATGATTTGCGTTCTGTCGCCCGCCATCTGCCGCGCCAACGCGCGGATGGTGTCGGCATCAATACCGCACAGTTTTTCCGCCCAGGCGGCATCTTTGGGCTGTCCATCTTTCTCGCCCAGCAAATAGGGGAGGAACTGGTCAAAACCGACGCAATAGTTATCGAGGAAATTTTTATCGTACAGTTTCTCGCTGTACAGGGTATGCGCCAGCGCCAGTTGTAACGGGACATCCGTCTGCGGGTTAATAGCGATATGTTTGACCTTATCGCGCCCCAGATAATCGTGCGTGGAGGTGACGACCGGGTCGATGCTGATGACCGAGATAGCGCCGCTGGCAACTTTCTCTTTTAATTGTTCATAGTACTGATAGACATCGTGATCCGGGCACCACCAGTTTGCCTGCTGGTTTTTCACCATATCAGAACCCCATAGCACAATCGTTTTACTGTTCTGTAAAACCAGAGGCCATGACGTTTGCTGCTCGTACACTTCCATTGAACCCACCACGCGCGGCAGAATCACCTGCGCCGCGCCGGTCGAATAGTCCCCTCCCGTGCTAACGCTATTGCCATGTAGCGCAATCGCGCGCGCCAGCATCCCGGAGGCGTTATGGAACATGCCGGTAGATTGCCAGCCGCTCGCCGTCAGTAACGCGCTCGGCCCGTAGGTTTTTTGCACCCGCTCCAGTTCCTGATAGAACAGATCCAGCGCTTCATCCCAGGAGACGCGCACAAAACGATTATCGCCGCGCTGCGAGGTGTCGCTTTGATGACCTTTACGCATCCAGTCGACGCGCACCATCGGATAACGAATACGCGCCGCGTTGTGGACGTGATCGGGCAGACCGGCGATCATTTTGGACGGGTATTTATCCTGTTCAAACGGTTTTGCCGCCACAAATCGACCGTCAACCACCGTGGCGCGAATCGCCCCCCAGTGAGAACCGGTCAGGATACCCTCTTTCGTCGCGGCGCCTGGCGCAACGGCATCCGCTGCGCGGGCGCTACGGGGCGTCAGCAGTGACGGCCCCAGCATTCCTGCCACCGTCAAACCGCCAAGCTGCGCCAGAAAACGTCGACGAGAGACGTGTAACGAGTCCTTATTTTTCATTGTTTTCTCCCTTATCGCTGTGCGGCGTGTTGGTGGTATCAGACGCATTCATCTGGAGATATTTCAACAAGGTACGTTCTTCACGCTTATCCAGACTGGTGAAACCGATCATGCCGTTGAGCGTGCCGATCCAGCCGTTAGCGTCAAAGTGCGCTTTGTCCGGCGCGCCGTGACACTGATTACAGGTGCCGTTATAGAGGGAGTCGGCATAGGCCCAAATCGGTTTAATGTCATTTACCATGTCGCCTTTTTGCATCCACGCGGTTGCCTGTAATTTGCTCCACTGAGTATTGGTCGCCGCGACGGTGGTCTCTTCCAGCGTTTTCACATGCTGTTGCACATCGCCGCGAATCGAGGCGACAAAAATACGTTTACCGGGCAACTGCGTCAGCACGCGCTGGCGACCGTCCGTCTCCGTCCAGCCTTCGATTTGCACTTGCAGCCAGTCACCGTCCCGTTTAAGGACTTTCACTTCAGAAGCAGGTAACAGCGAACCTGCCGGTTCTTTATCGCCTTTAGCGGCGTAAATCGGCTTGATATCCAGCGAATAGAGCGTATCGCCGTCATTATGCGTACTGGCGCTGGCGCGCAGTTCATCAAACTGTTTGCGGAATCCGCTGCTCATATCCGGTAGCTGGTGGGCAATCCCTTTATGACAGTCGATGCAGGACTGATTTTCTTTCGCGGCGATTTTCATTTGCCGCGCCGCTTCCGGGTTCTGTTTCGCGTGATCCATCGCATCGTAGTTATGGCAGGAACGACAGGTCGCGGAGTTATTCTCTTTCATGCGCGCCCATTCACGCTCGGCAAGCTCGGCGCGTTTGGCTTCAAATTTTTCCGGGGTATCAATCGAGTGGGCGATAAATGTCTGGTAAAGATCGTTGCTGGCTTCCAGCTTACGTTTCACCATGCCTGGAATATCAGGGGGGATATGGCAATCGTGGCATTCCGCGCGTACGCCGGAAGCGTTCTGGAAATGTACGGACTGTTTATATTCCTGATACACCGGCTGCATACTATGGCAGCTGACGCAAAACTCTGTCGTACTGGTCAGTTTGATACCGACGTGAGGTAACACGATCAGCGCAACGCCGATCACAATCCCGACAATGACCAGCGCCAGTATCGACCAACGGGCGCTTGGCCTGAGTAGCGCTCTCCAGAGTTTTCGCATAATAGCCCCTGTAATTATATGGTTTAATGCGCAGATCTTATTCCGCAAATATGAACAGCGTCACTGGTCAGGATGAACGGGATACGGCAATATATGAACAGATATGAACAGAAAGAGACCGCGCGCAGGATGTCACATCACATTGTTATTGTTGAGGATGAACCTGTTACTCAGGCCAGATTACAGGCCTATTTTGAGCAGGAGGGGTATCGCGTTTCGGTGACCGACAGCGGCGCGGGCCTGCGTGACATCATGGAGCATGAGCACGTTTCGCTGATCCTGCTGGATATCAACCTCCCCGATGAAAACGGGTTGATGCTGACCAGGGCGCTACGAGAACGCTCCACGGTGGGCATTATTCTGGTGACGGGGCGTTGCGACCAAATCGACCGCATCGTCGGACTGGAGATGGGCGCGGACGACTACGTCACCAAGCCGCTGGAACTGCGCGAGCTGGTAGTGCGGGTAAAAAATCTTTTGTGGCGTATCGATCTGGCCCGCCCCACGCCGCAAAATGCCAGTGAAAACTGCTATATGTTTTCCGGCTACTGCCTGAACGTGATGAATCACACGCTGGAGCACAACGGTGAAGCCATTAAGCTTACGCGCGCGGAGTACGAGCTGCTGCTGGCCTTTGTGACCAACCCAGGCAAAGTGCTGCATCGCGAACGTCTGCTGCGAATGCTTTCCGCCCGCCGCGTAGAGACTCCGGATCTCCGCACGATTGATGTCCTGGTTCGCCGCTTACGCCATAAAATTACGCCGGAGCTGCTGGTCACACAGCATGGCGAAGGCTACTTTTTAGCCTCGGAGGTGTATTGATACAAATAGACGGGCCGAAATCCCGGAGGCGATAGCGAACGACGAACGCGCGCGCTGTCGGCGTTGTTATGCGTCAAAATAAGCACCGGCGGGCTGATATTTTCAGGCACCGGTTGCCCCTGTAAGACCTTAATCGACTGCGTTATCGCTAATTCTCCCTGCCAGGCCATCTGATCGCTGAGCGCCATCAGGATATGGCCGCGTTTTAAACCGCGATAAACCTGATGCGTCAGATAAAATGAGACGATCGTGAGCGGAGTCGTCAAATTTCGCCCTTCGCCCATCGCCGCCTCCGCCGCTATCGCCGACCCGGCGACCACATTGGCGTCCGGATGGCGCTCCAGCATTTCCTGGAGTAAGTTTCGCTGCACTTCAATGTCGTTATCGCCCCAGGCGATATCCACAATGTTGATGGCGCTGCCTTTAATTGCCTGACGAAAACCCGCCGCCATCTCCCGACTGCCGCCAGCTTCTTCCGGCCCCGGGAAGAGTAAAACGTTAAGCGCTTTTCCTTTGTTCCACTGCACCAGGAAACGTCCCGGCAGATACCCCATCTGAAACCACGGCAGACCAACGCGGGTTGCGACGCTGGCATCGTGAATCATGTTCACCAGTTCAATAACCGGCACATTACCGGCATACCGTTCCAGTTCCGGGAAACGATCGGTACTGCTGCCAAGCAGAATAGCGTCGGCGCCCCACTCCCGGCATTGCATCATTTGCTGTTGTTGCGTCGCCAGTTGCCGATAGCCATTCGCTTCCAGCACTTTTAAATCAACGCCATACAATTTGGCCGCTTTTTGCATCCCGTAGTTGACGGACAACCAGTAAGAATCTTTCAGGCTGGGGTATAATGCGCACAGTTTCCAGGGTTTACTCGCATTGACTGACGTTTGCCGCCAGGGAATCGCCCGATCGGCGCGCGTCCAGTGTAACAGCCCGGTTTCGGCTGACGCCGTTTCTACATTCGAGACGATGATTATCAAAAAAAAGAACGAAATAAGCGCGCGCATGATAGCCCCACCAGCAACAAGGTTTTATCCTAATGGTTTTTCCGGCGGCAACTCAACCCATTTCACCCGCGGCGCATAAATGTCAACGCCTTCACTGACCCGCAGATTATGGCTGGCCTTCGCCCTGATGGCGGCACTCACCCTGCTCAGCACCGTGATCGGCTGGATAAGCCTGCGCGTCATTAGTCAGGTGGAGCAAACCAATACGCAAGCGCTGCTCCCCACGATGAATATGGCCAGGCAGTTAAGCGAAGCCAGCGCTTACGAGCTCTTCTCCGCGCAAAATCTGACCAATGCCGACAGTGAGGGCGTTTGGCTGGCGCAGGGGAAGATGCTGAAAGCGCAAAGCCTTAAAATTAACCATCTTTTGCAGGCATTAAGCGAGCAGGGGTTTAATACCTCGGCCATCGCCCGGCAAGAAAAAGAGATTGCGCAAACGCTTGGGCAACAGGGAACGCTGGTCGGTGAAATTCTCACGCTGCGCGCACAGCAACAGCAGTTAAGCCGCCAGATTGCGGAGGCGGCGGAAAGCATTGCCGCCCAGGCTCACGGTCAGGCCAATAATGCAGCGACATCTGCGGGCGCCACCCAGGCCGGTATTTACGATCTTATCGAAAGCGGTAAAGGGGATCAGGCTGAACGCGCGCTTGACCGACTGATTGATATCGACCTTGAGTATGTGAATCAGATGAATGAGTTGCGGGTCAATGCCCTGCGGTTTAAGCAGCTCATTGTGACCTTAAAAGACGCGCAAGGGCTGAGCGATGCCGAGGACACCGATGAAAAACTTAATCAGTTGGTTAAAATTTTATCCCGCCGCCAGCAGCGTATAGAAGATCCTACCGTTCGCGCCCAAATCGCCGACGCGCTGGAGAAAATAAACCAGTACACCACACTGGTTACCCTGTTTCGTAAGGAAAACGCCATCCGCGACCAGCTTCAAACGCTCATGGCCAATAACCTCTTTCAGTTTACCCGCTTCAGTACGGAAGTGTCGCAGTTGGTGAACGCCATCGAAAAACGAAACGAGGCTGGGTTAGCGCGTCTTACACACGCCAGTCAGCGTGGGCAAATAGGGTTAGTGATCTTAGGCATCCTGGCGCTGTGCTCATTAAGTTTTATTCTTTGGCGAGTGGTTTACCGCTCCGTATCCCGCCCGCTGGCGCAACAAACGCAGGCCTTACAGCGGCTACTGGAGGGCGATATTGACTCGCCGTTTCCGGAGGCGGCTGGCGTCAGCGAACTGGATACCATCAGCCGTCTGATGGAAGCGTTTCGCGCCAACGTGCGCAAATTGAACCGCCATCGTGAGGATTTGGCGGAACAGGTGCGTTCGCAAACGGCGGAGCTTCATGCGCTGGTGCTGGAACACCGGCAGGCGCGCGCCGAAGCGGAAAAGGCCAACGAGGCGAAATCGACGTTCCTTGCCGCCATGAGCCATGAAATTCGCACGCCGCTTTACGGCATTCTCGGTACGGTACAATTGCTGGCCGATAAACCGCTCATGGCAAACTACCGCGACGATTTACAGGCCATTAATGATTCAGGCGAATCGCTACTGGCGATTCTTAACGATATTCTTGATTACTCGGCGATTGAAGTAGGCGGCACCAACGTTTCCATTAGCGAGGAACCGTTTGAACCGCGACAATTGTTGAATAGCGCGCTGCATTTAATGCACAGCCGCGTTCAGGTGGCGCTCATCACCGACTTTAGCGAGCAACTCCCCTCAACGCTACAAGGCGATCCGCGCCGGATACGTCAAATTGTGATTAATCTTTTAAGTAATGCGGCGAAATTTACCGATCGCGGCAGCATAGTGCTGCGCACGTTTTGCGACGATCAGAGCTGGTTTATTGAGGTTGAAGATACCGGATGCGGTATCCCTGAAGCGAAGCTGACGGCTATTTTCAAACCGTTTGTGCAGGCGACAGGACGCCGGGGCGGGACGGGCCTGGGGCTGGCTATCAGTGCCAGCCTGGCAGAGGCGATGGGCGGGACGCTAACCGTCACCAGTACGCTTCATGTTGGCAGTTGTTTTCGTTTACAACTGCCGGTTCGCCACCCCAAACCCGCAAGCAAAAATGCGTTCAGGGAACCGGTAAATCTTAACGGATTACGCCTGTTGCTGATTGAAGATAATATGCTGACGCAGCGTATTACCGCTGAAATGCTCACGGGCAAAGGGGTGAAGGTCTCAGTAGCTGAAAGCGCGAATGACGCGCTACGCTGTTTAGCCGAAGGCGAGTCCTTTGATGTGGCGCTGGTGGATTTTGATTTACCGGATTATGACGGCTTAACCCTGGCGCAGCAGTTGATGAGTCAGTATCCCGCCATGAAACGCATTGGTTTTAGCGCGCATGTGATAGACGATAATCTTCGTCAGCGTACCGCCGGTCTTTTCTGCGGGATTATTCAAAAGCCCGTTCCCCGCGAGGAGCTTTACCGTATGATAGCGCACTATTTACAGGGCAAATCTCACAACGCGCGGGCGATGCTGAATGAACATCAGCTTGCCAGCGATATGGCGTCTGTCGGCCCGGAAAAACTCCGGCAATGGGTCGCGTTATTCAAAGACAGCGCGCTGCCTTTAGTCGAGGAGATCGAGGCGGCGCGCGCCATGAATGACGACGTTAACATTAAGCGGCTGGCGCATAAATTAAAAAGCGGCTGCGCCAGCCTGGGGATGACGCAGGCAACCGAAGCCTGTCGGGAGCTGGAATTGCAACCGCTTAGCGATATAGATATTAAAACTATCGTGACGCAGGGAGTGACGGCGCTCGACGCATGGATAGCCGGTCATCCTTCGCCATAATAGCTTCCGGCTCGCCACGGCCAACTTATCCGACGCGTTTCACATCGCCCACTAACAGGATGTAAGACAGCGCACCCAGCAGGGCCACAACGGAGATATAGACCAGCGCCGGAGCAAAACCGTAGCTTTGCGCCAGATAACCAATCACTAACGGTACGCTAATCCCGCCCAACCCACCGATAAAGTTAAACATACCGCCGGTAAGGCCAATCAACCGCATCGGCGCAAGGGAAGAGATTAACGACCAGGTAATGGACGCAAATCCATTGCCGAAGAAAGCTATCGCCATCAATGCCATAATCCACAACGGATCGTTAGTGTAGTTAGCGCCCATAATGCACGTGGAGATGAGCAAACCGCAAATAATCGGCGTTTTGCGCGCCACGCCCAGCGAGAAGCCTTTTTTCACCAGTTTATCCGCCAGCCAGCCGGAGAGCAGTACGCCAAAAAAGGCAGCCAGGAACGGTACGGTCGTCATAAAGCCCGCTTTTAGCGCGGTAATGCCTTTTTCCTGGGTCAGATAATTAGGGAACCAGGTCAGAAAGAACCATAGCGTAGAGTTTACGGCGAACTGACCGAGGTAGACGCCCACCAGCTTACGATGGAACACCAGTTTCCAGTCGGCTTTCGTCAACGGCTGGCGGGCCTCTTTTTTCGCTGGCGCATCGCCATCCACCAGACCGCCGCCATCGCGAATATACTCCAGCTCCGCCTGGCTAAGGCTTTTCGTCAAACGCGGCGGTTGATAAACCTTAAACCAGACCAATGACCAGATAATCCCGATACCGCCGGTGACGATAAAGACCCAGTGCCAGCTCAGCATTTCCTGAATCCAGATCAGCAGCGGCGTAAGGAATGCCAGTCCGACGAACTGTCCGGAGGTGTAGAACCCGACTGCGGATGCGCGCTCATGCTCCGGAAACCAGCTAGTGACCATCCGGTTATTTGCCGGAAAGGCTGGTGCCTCGAAAATCCCGGTAATAGCGCGCAGGCCGATAAGCGACAATAGTCCCGTCGCAAACCCCTGCAATAGCGTCGCGACTGACCAGCCGAAGATAGCGATAAAATAGGTCAGCCGGGACCCAATACGGTCGAGAAACCAGCCGCCAGGGATCTGGCATAACGTATAGAGCCAGGCAAAAGCGGAGAAGACATAGCCCATTTCCGCTTTGGTAATGCCGAATTCTTTTTGAATATGCATGGAAGCCACGGCAAGGTTGGCGCGATCGACGTAGCAAATCACCACGGTAATAAAGATCATCACCAGCGTCAGATAGCGGCGACGCCCCGGCTGTGCTGCTGTAACTGAAATATCCATCGTCATCTGTCTCCAGATTCTGGGCATAGCGAGGCCGCTCACCATGCCCTGTAAATTACAGAGGGTGTGTTTTTATATTTAAATTGGGTTGCCCGGAGGGCGACGTTTGTTGAGCCTACAGCGTGGCGATCACCACTCGGCTACCGATCCGTCAGCGTGCCGCCACAACGGATTACGCCAGTCCGGCGCGCTTTTGCTAAGTTCAATCACCCTGGCCTCGTCAATGTCTACGCCAAGACCCGGTTTGGTTAAGGGTTTAAAGAAGCCGCCGTCCATGCTGAAGTCTTCTTTATTTTTCACAAAGTCGAGCAGCTCCGCGCCCTTGTTATAGTGAATGCCCATACTCTGTTCCTGGAATACCGCGTTGCGCGAAACAAAATCGATATGCAGGCAGGCAGCCAGGGCGATTGGACCCAGCGGGCAATGCGGCGCCAGCGCCACATCATATGCTTCCGCCATTCCGGCGATTTTATAGCATTCGGTAATGCCGCCCGCGTGGGATAAATCCGGCTGTAGAATCGCCAGCCCACCCGCGTCCAGCACGCGTTTAAATTCAAAACGCGAGAACATACGCTCGCCTGCAGCAATCGGAATATGCGTTTGCGCCGCCAGGCGCGGATAATATTCCGCCTGTTCCGCCAGCACCGGCTCTTCAATAAACAGCGGACGATAGGGTTCCAGTTCTTTAATCAGCACCTTCGCCATCGGCGCGCTAACGCGACCGTGGAAATCGAGCCCAAACTCAATTTCACTGCCAAAAGCTTCGCGGATTTGCGCCACGGTATTGACCGCCGCATCCACCGCACGGGAGTTATCAATCACGCCCATCTCTTCACAGCCGTTCAGCTTGAAGGTGTCAAAACCAATACCACGCAATTTTTCAATACCGTCAATGACGTCTGCCGGACGATCGCCGCCCACCCAGCTATAGGCCTTGATTTTGTCGCGCACCAGGCCGCCCATGAGCTGCCAGACCGGCGCATTCAACACCTTGCCTTTGATATCCCACAATGCCTGGTCAATACCGGCGATGGCGCTCATCATAATCGGGCCGCCGCGATAAAAACCGGCCCGGTACATTACCTGCCACAGGTCGTTGATACGCGCCGGATCTTTCCCTATCAGGTAGTCGGCAAACTCATGTACTGCCGCCTCAACAGTACGTGCCCGACCTTCAATGACCGGCTCTCCCCAGCCAACCACGCCTTCATCCGTTTCGATTTTCAGGAACATCCAACGTGGAGGTAAACGGTACGTGGTGATGTGAGTTATTTTCATTTCACTGCCTCTCGATACGCATTAACAAATGCCGCAGCCTGCTGCGCGGTGCGTTCAACGGATTGCCCGGCGCGATAGAGATCGCTACCCAGTCCCGCGCCCACACAGCCGGCTTTAATCCATTGCGCCAGGTTTTCCGGCGTCACGCCGCCGACGGCAAATAGCGGAACATCCGGCGGAAGTACCGCTTTCAGCGCGCTGATGTAGCCCGGACCAAACGCCGATGATGGGAAAATTTTTAACGCCTGTGCGCCTGCATCCAGCGCAGCAAAGGCTTCCGTTGCCGTGGCGCAGCCCGGACACACGGTCATGCCATAGCTCACTGCCCGGCGGATCACCTCCGGTTGGATATTCGGCGTGACGATCAGCTTGCAGCCCATCCCGGCAAGCTGGTCTACCTGTTCCGGTTTCAGTACGGTACCAGCGCCAATAAGCGCCCTGCCGCCATACGCCTTCACCACGGAAGAAATGCTTTTTTCCCACTGTGGGGAGTTAAGCGGAATTTCTATAGCGTCAAATCCCGCATCCACCACCGCGCCAACGTGCGCCAGGGCATCATCGGGCGTAATACCGCGTAAGATAGCGATGAGAGGGAGATTAGTTTGCCACTGCATGAGCGATGCTCCTTATTCCAGCCTGAAATGCCATATCGCCATCCACGGTTGAAACATCACGCCCAATAGCACGAAACGCCTGTTGGTAACGTAAGATCAGCGCGGATCCAGCGACGAGAGTGATAGCCTGTTGCGCCGCGAAGGATTCGCTCATGCTGGCGACTTCCGCGCCAATCAACAGGCCGGAGAGGAAGTCGCTGACCTGCTCACGCGCAAGATGTCCCAACACGTGCGAGGCACGAACCTCAAAAAGAGAAGGCAGGACGGCAGGAGAATTAAGACCGCGCTCCAGCCCCGCGGCATAGGCGTCGCCAGAAGCTTCCTGTTCCGGCAAACCAGCCCCGACCAGCGAGTGACGCAGCAACAAGTGATGGAGTTCGCCTGTCATCACAGTACGAAAATCATGAATTTGTTGCGTATCAGTCTGTACCCATTTGCAATGCGTGCCGGGCATGACATAGACAGAAGAAGGAGAAAGTTCGCGGGCGCCAAGCAGTTGCGTCTCTTCGCCGCGCATCACGTTGTGGTTATCCTCGCGTGAGACACACAATCCGGGGATGATCCAGATGTTGTCGCCAACGGCGGTTAACTGTTCGCCAATAGCGGAGAACAGGGCGGGAACCGGCAGATAAGGCGCATTTTGCCAGCCTACGTTACTGCCGATCATGCCCGCCATTACCACGGGGGTGGCGCTGTCGCGCCAGTGTGTTGTGACTTCTGCTAACACCGCGTCAGGAGATTTACCGTTCAGGCGTGTAACGCCTGCTTCTGATTGCCTGCTCTCCAGGCATTTGTCGCCCTGGTAAAGCCAGGCGCGCAGATTGGTCGATCCCCAGTCAATTGCGATGTAGCGAGCTGTCATGTGATTTCCTTTAACCTTCGTGTCGAGCTGGCGATCATGGTTAATGCCGCCTGCTCTGCCGCATCGCCATCCTGATGCCGTATCGCATCGAATAGCGCCTTATGTTCCTGGAGCGTTTTCGGCATGTTGGCCGCATCGCCCATCCAGGTCCGTTCAAATACCGCTCGCTGTAGCGAGCTGATCGCTACATTTAACTGTTGCAGCACCGGGTTATGCACCGACTGCAACACTGCTTCGTGATAGCGAATATCCGCCTCGTTAAACGCTTCCCGGTCCTGGTTGTTGGCAATCATGTCGTTTAGCGCCGACTCAATTTCAGCCAGATCGCTTGATGTTGCCCGTTCCGCCGCCCAGCGTGCTATTGCTGGCTCCACCAGGTTTCGTATTTCGCTCATCGCGCTGATAAGCCTCGGGTCGTAGTCGTTTTCCAGCACCCATTGCAGCACGTCGGTATCGAGATAATTCCACTGGTTACGCGGTGCGATAAACGCGCCGCGATAACGCTTCATTTCAATTAGCCGCTTCGCCATAAGCGAGCGAAACACTTCGCGAATGATGTTGCGCGACGTTTCAAACTCCTCGCACAGATCCGCTTCCGCTGGCAGCGCCGAACCGGGTACGTATTTACCGCTGACAATCTGTTTGCCCAGCGTGATAACGATGCGATCGGTTTTATTGAGAGTCATAGAGAGTCCTTGTGCTCGATGTGAACTCTCTTACTTTACCGCGATAGCTGAATTACGCCGCAATTTTGTAGTACTAGCGTGATATCAACCGTCGTTATCATGCCATTAATGTAGTACAACACAATTATGTTGTACTACAATTTAGATCACAAAAACGACAATTGGTTATGGGAACGTTATAAGACGTAAACGAAAGACATAAAAAAACCCGCAGCAAGTGCGGGTCGTTAAGCGAGTATTTGCCCGATGGCGACTATGCCTTATCGGGCGGGGAAATGGCCGGATGAGTGATCGGGGTTCAGCACAAATTTTTCAATCGCCCAGGCAACACCATCTTCAAGGTTCGATTTAGTCACAAAGTTAGCCACCTCTTTGACCGACGGAATGGCGTTGTCCATTGCCACGCCCATACCGGCGTATTCGATCATCGCAATGTCGTTTTCCTGATCGCCAATCGCCATCACCTCCTCTGGCTTAATACCCAGCGCCTCGGCCAGTGATTTTACGCCGGTGCCTTTATTAACCCGTTTATCGAGGATTTCAAGGAAGTACGGCGCGCTTTTCAGCACGGTGTACTTTTCCTTCACCTCTGCCGGTATACGCGCAATCGCCCGGTCGAGAACGGCAGGCTCATCGATCATCATAACTTTCAGGAACTGGGTGTTCGGGTCCATCTTCTCCGCTTCACAAAATACCAGCGGAATGGTCGCTACATACGACTCATGCACCGTGTAGTAGCTGATATCGCGGTTAGCGGTATAAAGCGTATTTCGGTCTAATGCGTGGAAGTGAGAACCCACCTCACGGGACAGTTTTTCCAGGTAACGGTAGTCATCATAGCTGAGCGCCGTTTGCGCAACCGTACTGCCGTCCCCTGCTTTCTGCACCAGCGCCCCGTTATAGGTAATGCAATAATCGCCGGGCTGTTCCATGTGAAGTTCTTTCAGGTAACTGTGCACACCCGCATACGGACGGCCTGTGGTCAGCACCACGTTTACCCCTTTTTCACGCGCAGCGGCAATCGCGTTTTTAACCGCCGGAGAAATGGTGTGATCGGGCAGCAGAAGGGTGCCATCCATGTCGATAGCAATAAGTTTGATAGCCATGAAATCCCCGCATTAAATGAGTCCTGACTCATGCTAACGCGATTCCGCTCAAAAAACAGCAAAGAATCCGAGAGAAAGGGGGATAAGATTCACAAACGGGATTCCCCTTTTCAGGCCGTATTCTCCCTCCTGATGTATTAGATAACCTCATTAATCAAACAGAAAATACCGTTTTTCTAAAAGAATGTGTATTGCTACTTTGGACATCATCACTTAGAGCCTAATGGGATTGGTTCTTAATCAGTAAAAATCAACAAAAACTTATATTTTAAAATAACCTTATCCGATGAGAAGGAGATCGCTAATGTCGATGGCCCTTACCGCCCCCCCAACCAGGAAAAGATTTTTAATCGTTGCCTGTCTGTTTATTGGAATATTTATTGCTTATCTCGATCGCGTTAATGTTTCGGTATTAGCCGCGAATGAACCCTTCTTAGCCTATATGGGTATTGAAGGTATGCCATTGCAAATCGGCATGATGATGACCGTCTTTCTGGCCGCTTATGGTATCGCTAACGTTGTATTATCACCGCTTGGTGATTATCTCGGCCCCAGAAAAGCAATGATGCTTTGTATTCTGATCTGGACTATCGCTTTAATGATTGGCGGAGTCGCTACATCATTCGCTCTAATTATTATTTGCCGTATATTACTGGGCATCGGAGAGGGATTTTATTATCCACTGCAAAGCGTATTTATTAAAAACTGGTTCCCGAAGCAGGAGCGCGGCAGAGCAAACGCGGCGTGGATCGTCGGCCAGTCGGTGGCACCCGCCATTGCGATGCCTTTTTTCACCTGGTGGATAGGCACCCACGGCTGGCGCTCCAACTTCTTTTTATGCGCCGCTCTTGGGTTAATCCCTCTTTGGCTACTTTGGCGATATGTTGCTGATAAACCAGAACAACATAAAAGTATCAGCGAACAAGAACTGGCTTATATCAAAGCTGGACAGGAAACGGAAAGCGCAGGCAACAGCGAAAGTTTTATGTTGCGGGTCAAACCGGTGATTACCAACTACAGCTATTGGCTGCTGGTGCTGTGGTATCTGTGTCTGCAATGTTTATATTGGGGAATGATTACCTGGCTACCGACCTATCTAAAATCAGCCAGAGGTTTCAGTTGGGCGGAAATGGGCTGGCTGGCGTCGCTTCCCTTTGTCCTGTCGATATTTGCCAAAGCGGCCGCAGGCGTCTTCGTCGATAAAATAGGACGCAGCGCCCCCATATTAATGGTATTAATGTTTTTCGCTGGCGTCAGTATCTATTTCGGCACCATAACCGAACATAAATATATGTCAGCAGTACTCCTCTCCTTTGCTGTGGCTTTCTGTACGATGGGTACGCCCGTTGCCTGGACGTTATTACAGGGAATGATACCAGGAAAATCCATATCCGCCGCCAGCGGCGTAATGAACGGCGTCGCCAACGGACTCTCTTCATTATCTCCTGTATTTATCGGCTTATTTATTTCTATCACTGGAACTTATACCGGCGGCTTACTATGCCTGGTTTTTATCAGCGCTATCGCCGTGGTATCGGCATTAATCTTAACGATTAAAAAATATTAATTACGAGGAGTAAATGATGAAAATTACCAGCGTTGATATTATTGATGTGGCGAACGATTTTGCGTCCGCCACCAGCAAATGGCGTCCGGTGGTGGTAAAAATTAATACCGATGAGGGCATTTCCGGTTTTGGCGAAGTCGGGTTGGCCTACGGCGTCGGTGCCTCCGCAGGCATCGGCATGGCAAAAGATTTAGCCGCCATTATCATCGGCATGGACCCGATGAATAACGAAGCTATCTGGGAAAAGATGCTCAAAAAAACCTTCTGGGGGCAGGGCGGCGGCGGCATCTTTTCCGCGGCGATGAGCGGCATCGATATCGCGCTGTGGGATATCAAAGGCAAAGCGTGGGGCGTGCCGCTGTATAAAATGCTTGGCGGCAAAAGCCGCGAGAAAATAAGAACCTACGCCAGTCAGCTACAGTTTGGTTGGGGGGACGGCAGCGATAAAGATATGCTGACCGAGCCGGAGCAGTATGCACAGGCGGCACTGACCGCCGTCAGCGAAGGCTATGACGCAATAAAAGTGGATACCGTCGCAATGGATCGCCACGGCAACTGGAACCAGCAAAACCTCAACGGGCCTCTCACCGATAAAATCCTGCGTCTGGGCTACGACCGTATGGCCGCCATTCGCGATGCAGTCGGCCCGGATGTGGATATCATCGCCGAAATGCATGCCTTTACGGATACCACCTCGGCGATTCAGTTTGGCCGCATGATCGAAGAACTGGGCATCTTCTACTACGAAGAGCCGGTCATGCCGTTAAATCCCGCACAGATGAAGCAGGTTGCCGATAAGGTCAATATTCCACTGGCGGCTGGCGAACGTATTTACTGGCGCTGGGGATACCGTCCTTTCCTGGAAAACGGCAGCCTGAGCGTTATTCAGCCCGATATCTGCACCTGCGGCGGCATCACCGAAGTGAAGAAAATCTGCGATATGGCGCACGTTTACGACAAAACGGTGCAAATCCATGTTTGCGGCGGGCCGATTTCCACAGCGGTGGCGCTGCATATGGAAACCGCGATCCCTAACTTCGTCATCCACGAACTGCACCGGTATGCGCTGCTGGAACCGAATACACAGACCTGTAAATACAACTACCTGCCGAAAAACGGCATGTACGACGTTCCGGAGCTTCCCGGCATCGGCCAGGAGCTGACCGAAGAAACCATGAAAAAGTCGCCGACCATTACCGTAAAATAAGCCAACAGTCTGCCTGCGCCGCAGGCAGACACCCTGTATTTGCGAGTCGTATCAACGCGACCTTATCCAGCCTGAGATAAAATCCTCTCAGTAAAGGGGTAACACAGGTGGCAAATGAATTTAACTATCCGGCAATTTCGCGCGTTTCTGGCCGTCGCGGATTTGCGTAGTTTTACCGCCGCCAGCAAATATCTGTGCATCACGCAGGGAGCTGTTAGCGGTTTAATCAACGAAATGGAAAGCCAGATGGAGGTTTCCCTTTTCGACCGCACTTCGCGCGTGGTGAAGCTATCGCCCGACGGCGAAAAGTTTTTACCCGCCGCCATGCGGGTTGTTGAAGAGTTTCAACGGGCCGAAAATTATGCCCGCGACCTGAAAGAGATCAAAAAATCCCTGGTGCGGGTGGTCGGCGCGCCGCTGATCGCCTGTGCTTTTCTGCCGCAAATCATCCATGCCTTTAAGCGGCAGCATCCGCATACCCACGTACAGCTTATTGATAAGCCCATGTCGCAATTACAAAAAAGCATTATGTTGGGAGAAGCCGATTTTGGTATCGGCCCGGAGCGGCCGCTGGAGCCGGAAATCGACAAACAAACGCTGTTCACAACGGAAATCGCCCTGTACTGCCATCCGGACTATCGGCTGCATAAAAAAACGGTGCGCTGGGAAGAGATTCAGAGCGAAGAGCTGATCGCCGTTGGCAACGAATCCATTCCGATGATCTCCGCGACCGCTGGCGTGCGCATTAAGCCCAAAATGACGGTGGAACATATGGCGACCGCCATGTCGCTGGCGGCGCAGTGTGAAGGCGTGGTGATCGCCGGAACCTTTTCCCGCCATTACGCCAAAAGCTACCAATTAACGACCTGTTCGCTCACGCCTCCGCTGCGGCGCAATATGAACGTGTATTACCATGCGTGGCGCACACAAACGCCCGCCACTCAGCGCTTTAGAGATTTTTTATTCAGCTATGTCGGAGAACATCATGATGCCCCGGCCAACCAGCGGTAGGCCGGGGATTAAGGCAGGTTAAATATCGATGTTCGCCGCTTTCAGGGCGTTCTCTTCGATAAAGGCACGACGCGGCTCAACGGCATCACCCATCAGCGTGGTGAACAGCTGGTCGGCAGCAATCGCATCTTTGACGGTCACGCGCAGCATACGGCGGCTTTCCGGGTCCATGGTGGTTTCCCACAGCTGATCCGGGTTCATTTCACCCAGACCTTTATAACGCTGGATAGCCAGACCGCGACGTGATTCTTTCACCAGCCACTCCAGCGCCTGCTCGAAGCTGGTTACCGGCTGGCGACGCTCGCCGCGTTCGATAAACGCGTCCTCTTCAATCAGACCGCGCAGCTTCTCGCCCAGCGTGCAGATACGACGATATTCCGCGCCGGTCACAAACTCGTGATCCAACGGATAATCGGTATCCACTCCATGCGTACGCACGCGAACGATCGGCTCGAACAGATTCTGTTCCGTATTAGTATGAACATCGAACTTCCACTGACTGCCGTGCTGCTCTTTCTCGTTCAGCTCGGTAATCAGCGCATTCACCCAGCGCGTTACAGTCTGCTCATCAGAAAGATCGGCTTCGGTCAGAGTTGGCTGATACACCAGCTCTTTGAGCAGCGCTTTCGGGAAGCGACGCTCCATACGACCAATCATTTTCTGCGTGGCGTTATATTCAGAGACCAGTTTTTCTAACGCTTCGCCGGATAGCGCCGGCGCATGAGCGTTCGCGTGCAGAGTCGCACCGTCAAGCGCGATGGAAATCTGGTACTGATCCATCGCTTCGTCGTCTTTAATGTACTGTTCCTGCTTGCCTTTCTTGACTTTGTACAGCGGCGGCTGCGCAATGTAGACGTGGCCGCGCTCGACGATTTCCGGCATCTGACGATAGAAGAAGGTCAACAGCAGCGTACGGATGTGCGAGCCGTCGACGTCCGCATCGGTCATGATGATGATGCTGTGATAGCGCAGCTTGTCCGGGTTGTACTCGTCGCGACCGATACCGCAGCCCAGCGCGGTGATCAGCGTCGCCACTTCCTGAGAGGAGAGCATCTTGTCGAAGCGCGCTTTCTCGACGTTGAGGATTTTACCTTTCAGCGGCAGAATCGCCTGGTTCTTGCGGTTACGCCCCTGCTTCGCAGAGCCGCCCGCGGAGTCCCCTTCCACCAGGTACAGTTCGGACAGCGCCGGGTCGCGTTCCTGGCAGTCCGCCAGTTTGCCCGGCAGGCCCGCTAAATCCAGCGCGCCTTTACGACGGGTCATTTCACGGGCGCGACGCGCCGCTTCACGCGCACGCGCGGCGTCGATAATTTTGCCGACGACAATTTTCGCGTCAGATGGGTTTTCCAGCAGGTATTCGCTCAGCAGTTCGTTCATCTGCTGTTCTACCGCCGATTTCACCTCGGAAGAGACCAGCTTATCTTTGGTCTGTGAGGAGAATTTCGGGTCCGGCACTTTTACGGAAACCACCGCAATCAGACCTTCACGGGCATCGTCGCCGGTGGCGCTGACTTTGGCTTTTTTGCTGTAGCCTTCTTTGTCCATGTAGGCGTTCAGCGTACGGGTCATCGCCGCACGGAAGCCTGCAAGGTGAGTACCGCCGTCGCGCTGCGGAATGTTGTTGGTAAAGCAGTAGATGTTTTCCTGGAAACCATCGTTCCACTGCAGCGCTACTTCCACGCCGATACCGTCTTTTTCGGTGGAGAAATAGAAGATATTCGGGTGGATCGGCGTTTTATTCTTGTTCAGATATTCAACAAACGCCTTGATGCCGCCTTCGTAGTGGAAATGATCTTCTTTGCCATCGCGCTTGTCGCGCAGGCGGATGGAGACGCCTGAGTTCAGGAATGACAGTTCACGCAGGCGTTTCGCCAGGATCTCATATTCAAATTCAGTGACGTTGGTGAAGGTTTCGTGGCTCGGCCAGAAACGTACCATCGTGCCGGTTTTATCGGTATCGCCAGTGACGGCCAGGGGTGCCTGCGGCACGCCGTGCTCGTAGATCTGACGGTGAATTTTGCCATCTCGCTGGATAACCAGTTCCAGTTTTTGCGACAGAGCGTTGACTACCGAGACGCCCACGCCGTGCAGACCGCCGGAGACTTTATAGGAGTTATCGTCAAATTTACCGCCCGCGTGCAGAACGGTCATGATCACTTCCGCCGCCGAGACGCCTTCTTCCGGGTGAATCCCGGTCGGAATGCCACGGCCATCATCCGTTACGGACACGGAGTTATCGGCGTGAATAGTCACGACGATATCTTTACAGTGACCTGCGAGCGCTTCGTCGATAGCGTTATCTACCACCTCGAATACCATGTGGTGCAGACCGGTGCCGTCATCCGTGTCGCCGATATACATACCCGGGCGCTTACGCACCGCATCCAGCCCTTTCAGGACTTTGATACTGGAGGAGTCATAAGAATTCGACATCAACGTTTCTCGCTCATTTAATCTTGGGTTAATCCGTTATTTTACCCTTTTCCACGGTAAACATCTTCGAATTTTCATCCGACATGTCTATAACGTGTTCAGCGCTAATTGCGCTGACAAAGACCTGCGATTGCGTGGCTTTTAAGCGGCTGGCCAGCAGTCCGCGACGCGCATCGTCAAGTTCAGAGGCAAAATCATCTATCAGGTACAGGCAGCGCCGCCCGCTTTCGCGGGTGAGGAACTCGCCCTGCGCCAGACGTAAGGCGCACATCAATAACTTTAGCTGCCCGCGCGACAGGGTATCTTCCACCGGCGCGCCGTCGGCGCGAATGCGAAAGTCCGCTTTATGCGGCCCGTGCGCGGTGTAGGTCAACATACGGTCACGCTCAAAGCTTCGCTCCAGCACGTCCGCATAGTCTGTCTCTTTCTCCCAGCCGCGCTGGAAAGAGAACGTCAGGGAAAATTCAGGTAAAAACTGCTGACAGGTATCCGCCATGTCCTGTGCGATAGCGCTACTGTACTCCGCCCGCCAGGTACTAATTTGTTCCGCCAGCGGAATCAGCTCTTTATCCCACGGGCGCAATTGCTCATAACGACTCACCTGGCGCAGCGCGGCATTACGCTGTTTCAGCAATCGTTTCAGGTTGCTCCAGGCGGTGAAGAATCCGGCTTCGTTGTGAAAGCATCCCCAGTCAAGGAACGCTCTTCTGTATTTGGGGCCGCCGTTGAGTAAAGTAAACCCCTCCGGCGTAATCAACTGCATCGGCATTAAATGCGCCAGCTCCGCGATCTTGTGACCGTCGGTACCGTCGATACGGACCTTGCTGTCGCCCTGCTTATCTTTGGTTAAGCCAATCGACGTCTCACGCTCTTCGCCCTGTAATCGCCCGTGAAGAACAAACGCTTCCTGCTCATGACGAATCACGCGGCCAGGCTGCAAACTGCGAAACGCCCGACCGTGGCCAAGCGTATAGATAGCTTCCAGCACGCTGGTTTTGCCGCTGCCGTTGGCGCCAACCAGGAAGTTAAAGCCGGGGGATAAAGCGAGATCCGCATTTTCTATGTTGCGGAAGTCTTTGATTAAAAGGCGCGTCAGTGACATATATTAGTACATTCGTCCAGGGGCGTGTGTGTCGCAGCCAGTTCGTCTACCGCCAGCGCGCAGAAAGCGGAGCGTACACGAAGTACGTGAGCATTTCGAGCACTGCCGGGAGGCGAAATGGCAAGTAAACCAGCCCCTTTTCAGATTCTACAGCCTCATTGGCATAACAACGTAGGCAGCACTCTGTGACGCCGCATCCTCAATCTGTACGCTGGATACGGAATCCGTCAGCATAATGCGCACGGTTTCGCACTTCAGCGCATTGAGCACGTCCAGCACGTAACTGACGTTAAAGCCGATTTCCATCTCCGTCCCGCCGTAGCTCACGTCCAGAATCTCTTCCGCTTCTTCCTGTTCCGGGTTATTGGCGGTGATTTTGAGCTGATTCTCACTGACGTACAGACGCACGCCGCGGAATTTCTCATTCGAGAGGATTGCCGCGCGGGCAAACGCCTGCTTGAGGATATCGCAGCCCGCTTCCAGATGTTTATCCGGATTCTTCGGCAGAACGCGACGGTAATCCGGGAAGCGACCATCCACCAGCTTCGAGGTGAAGATAAAGTCGCCAACGTGCGCGCGGATATTATTACTGCCGATCTGCACGCGCAGCGGGTTTTCACCGCCGTCGAGCATACGCATCAGTTCAATCACGCCTTTACGCGGCACAATCACCGAGTGGCTGGGTAAAGACGCTTCCAGCGGCATTGAGCACACCGCCAGGCGGTGGCCGTCGGTCGCGACAGTGCGCAGTTCGCTACCTTCCGTTTCAAACAGCATACCGTTTAAGTAGTAGCGCACATCCTGATGGGCCATCGAAAACTGGGTCGATTCAATCAGGCGCTTCATCGTGGCCTGCGGCAGCGTAAATTCAACTTCGCTTTGCCAGTCGTCAAGATTCGGGAAATCGGCGGCAGGCAGCGTAGACAGCGAGAAGCGGCTACGGCCAGAACGCACCAGCATCCGATCGCCTTCCAACTGAACGGCAATCTCCGCGCCCTCCGGCAGGCCGCGGCAGATATCAAAGAATTTCCGCGCCGGCACGGTAGTAGCACCCGGCTCATGCGGCTGAGAAAGCGTAACGCGCGCGACCATCTCCATTTCAAGATCGGTGCCGGTCAGAGAAAGCGTACCGTCCGCTACCTGGAGGAGCAGGTTACCGAGAATCGGCAGCGTAGGACGACCGCCCAGCGGGCCGCTGACCTGCTGAAGCGGTTTTAATAAATGTTCACGTTCAACGGTAAATTTCATAGGATCACGACGACAATGTTCTGATTAAATTCGAAAAATCTTCTTTGATATCGTGGCTTTCTTCACGCAGTTGCTCAATTTTACGACAGGCATGAAGTACGGTAGTGTGGTCGCGCCCGCCAAACGCATCGCCGATTTCCGGCAGACTGTGGTTGGTGAGCTCTTTTGCCAGCGCCATAGCCATCTGGCGCGGACGTGCTACCGAGCGAGATCGACGCTTAGAAAGCAGATCCGCAATTTTGATTTTGTAATACTCGGCCACCGTCTTCTGAATATTGTCGATGGTGACCAGTTTTTCCTGCAACGCCAGTAAATCGCGCAGCGCTTCGCGCACAAAGTCGATAGTAATCGCCCGGCCGGTAAAGTTGGCATTGGCGATCACCCGGTTCAGCGCGCCTTCCAGTTCACGTACGTTAGAGCGTAGACGCTTGGCGATAAAGAACGCTACTTCGCCTGGCAGACGAATATCATTTTCGTCCGCTTTTTTCATCAGGATCGCCACGCGGGTTTCCAGCTCTGGTGGTTCGATCGCCACTGTTAGCCCCCAACCAAAGCGGGACTTGAGACGATCCTCAACGCCGTTGATCTCTTTCGGATAGCGATCCGACGTCAAAATGATCTGCTGATTGCCTTCCAGCAGAGCGTTAAAGGTGTGGAAAAACTCTTCCTGGGATCGTTCTTTATTGGCGAAGAATTGAATATCGTCGATCAGCAATGCGTCAACGGAGCGGTAGTAGCGTTTAAACTCTTCGATGGCGTTATTTTGCAGGGCTTTTACCATGTCCTGCACAAAGCGCTCGGAGTGCATATACACGACTTTCGCGTTGGGTTTGCGCGCCATAATGCCGTTACCCACCGCGTGCAGCAGGTGAGTTTTACCCAGACCAGTGCCGCCATAGAGGAATAACGGGTTATAAGCGCCGCCAGGATTATCCGCCACCTGACGTGCCGCCGCGCGCGCCAGTTGGTTGGATTTACCTTCGACGAAGTTATCAAATGTATGCTTAACATTGACGTTGGAGCGGTAGGTCGGCTCCGCCGGCGCTGGTACGTTATCCCAGCCCGAACGGGCCGCAGGCGCTACGCGCTGCGGCTGCGCCGTCGTTGTCTGCGCAGGCGCGACAACGTTATGCACAGGCGTTTTTAGCGTTTGCGTAACGGGCTTTGTTCCCACTTCAAAACGCAGTTGTGGGGCATCCGCGCCGCAGAATGTGTTGAGTAATCCATTGATATTGTTGAGGTACTTATCTCTTACCCAATCGAGCACAAAACGGTTTGGCGCATACAAAGCCAGCGTGTTATCGCTCAGTTCCGCCTGCAACGGGCGTATCCACATACTGAATTCTGTGGCTGGTAACTCATCCTGCAATCGGGCAAGACACTGCTGCCAAAGCGAAAGTGACACGGCGGACTCCACTCGAACAAAAGTCGATAAATGACAAAGGCTGATACATTAATGATTGTTGGCGCACGTCGATAAGACCCTGCATGAAGGGTGACGCACGAACCGCTGTCTGCGGTTTTCACGGATCTTTCAAACGATCGCGACTTCACGCAGTCTGAAAGATTTCGTGTTCATGCCTGACCAGGATCGTTTGAAACGATCAGGACCGCGGATCATAGCCTAAACTGAGCAAGAGATCTTCTGTTTCTCACAGATTCTTCCCGATTTATCCACAGGACTTTCCAGGAAAGGATAAGTGTAATCGATCCTGGGGAACTCCTGTACGCTTTCGCGCGCATATTGAAAAAATTAATAGGTAAAGGTGAGCAGACGCCTAAAAGATCGCATAAAGATCCAGGGCGATCCTTGCGCTTTACCTGGCAGTCCGTATAATTCTCCACCCGTCGCGCAATGCCCGTCATATGGCGTCAACGCTGCTTATTTTCCGCACAAAAAGGCGTGGAAAATCGCGGGAAAATAAGGAAAGAGAATTGACTCCGGAGTGTACAATTATTACAATCCGGCCTCTTTAATCACCCACACTGTGGCGTAAGTCGTTCAAAGTTTGTTCGGGTATACGCAAAAGTCAGTGAATTTATTCAAGTTTAGGTAGAAATCGCCATGAAACGCACTTTTCAACCGTCTGTACTGAAGCGCAACCGTTCTCACGGCTTCCGTGCTCGTATGGCTACTAAAAATGGTCGTCAGGTTCTGGCACGTCGTCGTGCTAAAGGCCGCGCTCGTCTGACCGTTTCCAAGTAATAAAGCTAACCCCTGAGTGGTTAAGCTCGCATTTCCCAGGGAGTTACGTTTGTTAACTCCCGCTCATTTCACATTCGTCTTCCAGCAACCTCAACGGGCTGGCACGCCGCAAATCACCATCCTCGGCCGCCTGAATTCGCTGGGGCATCCCCGTATCGGTCTTACCGTCGCCAAAAAAAATGTTCGACGTGCGCATGAACGCAACCGGATTAAACGTCTGACGCGTGAAAGCTTCCGTCTGCGCCAGCATGAACTTCCTGCAATGGATTTCGTGGTGGTGGCGAAAAAAGGGGTTGCCGACCTCGATAACCGTGCTCTCTCGGAAGCGTTGGAAAAATTATGGCGCCGCCACTGTCGCCTGGCTCGCGGGTCCTGATAGCCCTTATTCGGGTCTATCAACGCCTGATCAGTCCGCTGCTTGGGCCGCATTGTCGTTTCACGCCAACGTGCTCAAGCTACGGAATTGAGGCATTGCGCAGGTTTGGAGTGATAAAAGGCAGTTGGTTGACGGTGAAACGCGTATTAAAATGCCACCCTTTACACCCTGGTGGTGACGATCCCGTCCCGCCCGGACCATTTGATACCAGAGAACACTAACGATGGATTCGCAACGCAATCTTTTAGTCATCGCTTTGCTGTTCGTGTCTTTCATGATCTGGCAAGCCTGGGAGCAGGATAAAAATCCGCAACCTCAGACTCAACAGACCACGCAGACAACGACCACCGCAGCGGGTAGCGCCGCCGACCAGGGCGTACCAGCCAGTGGCCAGGGGAAAATGATTACGGTGAAAACCGATGTGCTTGATTTGACTATCAACACCCGTGGTGGTGATGTCGAGCAGGCCTTGCTCCCGGCTTACCCGAAAGAACTGGGTTCCAACGAACCGTTCCAGCTGCTGGAAACCACCCCGCAGTTTATCTATCAGGCGCAAAGCGGCCTGACAGGCCGCGACGGCCCGGATAACCCGGCGAACGGCCCGCGTCCGCTGTACAACGTCGAGAAAGATGCGTTTGTACTGGCCGACGGTCAGAACGAACTGCAGGTTCCGATGACTTATACTGACGCCGCAGGCAACACGTTTACCAAAACGTTTGTCTTTAAGCGTGGCGATTATGCGGTTAACGTGAACTATAGCGTGCAGAACACCGGCGAAAAACCGCTGGAAGTCTCCACCTTTGGTCAGTTAAAACAATCCGTCAACCTGCCTCCTCATCGCGACACCGGCAGCAGCAACTTTGCGTTGCATACGTTCCGCGGCGCAGCGTACTCCACGCCGGATGAGAAGTATGAGAAATACAAATTCGACACTATTGCCGATAACGAAAACCTCAACGTCAGCTCCAAAGGCGGTTGGGTGGCAATGTTGCAGCAGTATTTCGCTACCGCATGGATTCCGCGTAACGACGGCACCAACAATTTCTACACCGCCAATCTGGGTAACGGCATTGTCGCTATCGGCTATAAAGCGCAGCCGGTACTGGTACAGCCAGGCCAGACTGGCGCGATGACCAGCACCCTGTGGGTCGGCCCGGAAATTCAGGATAAAATGGCGGCTGTTGCACCGCACCTGGATTTGACCGTGGACTACGGCTGGTTGTGGTTCATCTCTCAGCCACTGTTCAAGTTGCTGAAGTGGATCCACAGCTTTGTGGGCAACTGGGGCTTCTCCATTATCATCATTACCTTTATCGTTCGCGGTATCATGTACCCGCTGACCAAAGCGCAGTACACGTCAATGGCGAAGATGCGTATGCTGCAGCCGAAAATTCAGGCGATGCGCGAACGTCTTGGCGATGATAAACAGCGCCAAAGCCAGGAGATGATGGCCCTGTACAAAGCGGAGAAAGTTAACCCGCTGGGCGGCTGCTTCCCGCTGATCATCCAGATGCCTATCTTCCTGGCGTTGTACTACATGCTGATGGGTTCCATTGAACTGCGTCATGCGCCGTTCGCTCTGTGGATTCATGACCTGTCCGCACAGGACCCGTACTACATTCTGCCGATCCTGATGGGCGTAACGATGTTCTTCATTCAGAAGATGTCGCCGACCACCGTGACCGACCCGATGCAGCAGAAGATCATGACCTTTATGCCGGTCATCTTTACGGTGTTCTTCCTGTGGTTCCCGTCAGGTCTGGTGCTGTACTATATCGTCAGCAACCTGGTCACCATCATTCAGCAGCAGCTGATTTACCGTGGTCTGGAGAAGCGTGGCCTGCATAGCCGCGAGAAGAAAAAATCCTGATTCGGTGTAGGCCGGATAAGGCGAAGCCGCCATCCGGCAAGGCGCGCCGGTCAGCCTGATGGCGCTAACGCTTATCAGGCCTACAATCAAAAGGCGGTCATATGACCGCCTTTTTTATTGCAACAAAGTTGAGACTAACCATGAGCCATAACGACACTATCGTCGCCCAGGCAACCCCACCGGGACGCGGTGGCGTGGGTATCCTGCGTATCTCTGGTCTGAAAGCGCGCGACGTTGCGCAAGAGGTGCTGGGCAAGCTGCCGAAGCCGCGCTATGCCGACTACCTGCCGTTTAAAGACGTTGACGGCAGCGCGCTGGATCAGGGTATTGCGCTGTGGTTCCCCGGCCCGAACTCCTTCACCGGTGAAGATGTGCTGGAGCTACAAGGGCACGGCGGTCCGGTGATCCTGGACCTGCTGTTAAAACGTATCCTGACGCTTCCAGGCGTGCGCATTGCCCGACCTGGCGAGTTCTCCGAGCGAGCGTTCCTCAACGATAAGCTCGATTTAGCCCAGGCGGAAGCCATTGCCGACCTGATCGATGCCAGTTCCGAACAGGCGGCGCGTTCGGCGCTAAACTCGTTACAGGGGGCATTTTCCGCCCGCGTTAACCACCTTGTGGAAGCACTTACTCACCTGCGAATCTACGTCGAAGCGGCTATCGATTTTCCGGATGAGGAGATCGACTTTCTCTCTGACGGCAAAATTGAAGCGCAGCTCAATGGCGTCATCGCCGATCTTGACGCCGTGCGAACCGAAGCGCGCCAGGGCAGCCTGCTGCGCGAAGGGATGAAGGTAGTGATTGCCGGACGCCCGAATGCCGGGAAATCCAGCCTGCTGAATGCGCTGGCAGGCCGTGAAGCGGCCATTGTCACCGATATCGCCGGTACCACGCGCGACGTGTTGCGCGAGCATATTCACATCGACGGGATGCCGCTGCATATCATCGATACCGCCGGACTGCGCGACGCCAGCGACGAAGTTGAGCGTATCGGCATCGAACGCGCCTGGCAGGAGATTGAACAGGCCGATCGCGTGCTGTTTATGGTGGATGGCACCACGACGGACGCCGTTGACCCTGCCGACATCTGGCCGGACTTTATCGCCCGTCTGCCCAAAAATCTACCGATTACCGTGGTACGTAACAAGGCGGATATCACCGGCGAAACGTTGGGTATTAGTGAAGTAAACGGTCACTCACTGGTTCGCCTCTCGGCGCGTACCGGCGAAGGCGTCAACGTGTTGCGTAACCACCTCAAGCAGAGCATGGGGTTTGATACCAATATGGAAGGCGGCTTCCTGGCCCGTCGCCGTCACCTACAGGCGCTGGCGGAAGCCGCTGAACACCTTGAGCAGGGCAAAGCGCAGCTATTAGGCGCATGGGCGGGGGAACTGCTGGCGGAAGAGTTGCGCCTGGCGCAGCAAAGCTTAAGCGAGATTACCGGCGAGTTTACCTCCGACGACCTGCTGGGACGGATTTTCTCCAGCTTCTGTATCGGCAAATAACGTTGTGTTGCCCGGTGGCGCGATGCTTACCGGGCCTACAAAACCCGTAAGCCGGATAAGGCGTTTATGCCGCCATCCGGCAGCAATGATTTCCCATGCGGAAATCACTGTTGTCCAAATGGCAACTCGTCTCGCGCAACATCGCCCCGTATTCTTAGCGCCACACTTTTCGTGAGGCCGCTATGAAACGTTTTCTACTGTGTAGTTTTGCCCTGGTTTTACTCTATCCTGCCGGTATTGATATGTATCTGGTCGGTTTACCGCGTATAGCCGCCGATCTGAACGCCAGTGAGGCGCAGTTGCATATCGCCTTCTCCGTTTACCTGGCCGGAATGGCGACGGCCATGCTGTTTGCCGGGAAGATAGCCGATCAGTCAGGCCGCAAACCGGTCGCGATCGTCGGCGCGATCGTCTTTATGATGGCCTCACTGCTTTGTTCACGGGCGTCGGAAGGCTCGCTATTTCTGAGTGGGCGTTTTCTTCAGGGAATAGGTGCAGGCGGCTGCTATGTGGTGGCGTTCGCCATTCTGCGCGACACGCTCGACGGGCATCGCCGGGCGAAAGTGCTGTCATTATTGAATGGGATTACCTGTATTGTGCCGGTACTCGCCCCGGTGGTGGGGCATTTGATTATGCTTCGTTTCCCCTGGCAAAGTCTGTTCTATACGATGTCCGCGATGGGCATTATTGTGGGCCTGTTATCACTGTTTATCCTGCGCGAGACGCGCCCGGTAAGGCTGGCTCCACGCGATTTATCACGATCGTCGCCCGCCGCCGAGTCGCTGATTAACCGTTTTTTCGTTAGTCGACTGGCGATCACCACCCTTAGCGTGTCGGTGATCCTGACCTTCGTCAATGCCTCTCCAGTACTGCTGATGGAGGTGATGGGATTTAGCCGTGGCGACTATGCCATTACCATGGCGCTCACCGCAGGCGTCAGTATGGTCGTCTCTTTTTCCACCCCTTTTGCGCTTGGGTTATTTAAGCCGCGAACCTTAATGCTCGTCTCACAGGGGCTGTTTTTGACGGCTGGCGTGACGTTAAGCCTTGCTCATACCAATACCGTCACGCTCTTTGGCCTGACGCTTATCTGCGCCGGATTCTCGGTTGGTTTTGGCGTCGCGATGAGCCAGGCGCTGGGGCCGTTTTCGCTGCGCGCCGGAGTGGCCAGTTCCACGCTGGGTATCGCGCAGGTTTGCGGTTCATCACTGTGGATTTGGCTGGCGGCAATACTCGGTATCAGCGCGATGAATATGCTGATCGGGATTCTGATTGGTTGTAGCATAGTGAGTATTCTGCTGATCTTCTCCGTCACGCCCAACAGGTCCGTAGCCGAGCATGAAGAAATCCCTTACCAATCTCGACCTTAATTTGCTGTTATGCCTACAGTTACTCATGCAGGAGCGCAGCGTCACTAAAGCTGCAAAACGGATGAACGTAACGCCCTCGGCGGTCAGCAAATCGCTGGCGAAACTCCGGGCATGGTTTGACGATCCGCTGTTCGTCAATACGCCGCTGGGCCTGGCGCCGACGCCGCTGATGGTCAGTATGGAGCAAAGTCTGGCGGACTGGATGCAGATGGGGAATCAACTGCTTGATAAACCGCATCATCAAACGCCGCGCGGTTTAAAATTTGAGTTGGCAGCAGAGTCGCCGCTGATGATGATTATGTTTAATTCACTGTCGCAGCAGATTTATCAGCGCTATCCGCAGGCTACCATTAAGGTTCGCAACTGGGATTATGACTCGCTGGAGGCGATTACGCGCGGGGAAGTCGATATCGGATTTACCGGACGCGAAAGCCATCCCCGCTCGCGAGAATTGCTCAGTCTGTTGCCGCTCGCGATTGATTTTGAGGTGTTGTTTAGCGATTTGCCGTGGGTCTGGCTGCGGGAAGATCATCCGGCACTGCGTGAAGCGTGGGATCTGGACACTTTTCTGCGCTACCCGCATATCAGTATTTGCTGGGAGCAAAGCGATACCTGGGCGCTGGATGATGTCCTGCAAGAAATGGGACGCAAACGCCATATCGCGTTGAGCCTGCCGGGGTTCGAGCAGTCGCTCTTTATGGCCGCCCAGCCGGATCACACCCTGATAGCAACCGCGCCGCGCTATTGCCAGCACTACAATCAGCTCCACCAGCTACCGTTAGTGGCGCGCCCCTTGCCTTTTGATGCGCAACAGCGGGAAAAGCTGATGGTGCCGTTTACCCTATTATGGCACAAACGTAATAGTCATAATCCCAAGATTGTGTGGCTACGACAGGCTATCAACACGCTCTGCCGTCGCCTTATCTGACCACCTGCGTTGATAAATTAACCTTCCTCTTACCAGAAATGTCACCGTCTGATTAAAGAACCTTCTGAAATTGAATTTTTAGCGCGTAAAACCTGTCCATAATTTACGTTAATGTTACTCTCGTCATTATCACGGCCCATTAATCACGGAGCGAAAAATGGCGACTCACTTTGCCAGAGGGATACTTACGGAGGGACAGTTGGTTTCAATTCGTCTCTCTTCGTCTTGCCATATTGAAGCCAGAAACCTGCCTGCTCACCGACGAACGCGTTTTCTCGCCTCCAGAGGCCTTCTTGCCGAACTGATGTTTATGCTGTACGGAATTGGCGAGCTGCCGGAAATCATTATTCAGGCGAAAGGTAAACCCGCGTTTCGTGACAAAAATCTGCCAGGCTTTTCTATTTCCTACGCCGGAAATATGGTTGGCGTGGCGTTGACCACCGAAGGAGAGTGCGGGCTGGATATGGAATTACAGCGCACCTCCCGCGGCTTTCACCATCCGCATTCGCTCGAACGCCACCCTTTCTCCCGTAATGAAAACTTATGGGTAGCCAATCAAAACGATCCCAACGAAGCGCGAGCGCAACTCATCACATTGCGCCAGAGCGTGTTAAAACTCACCGGCGATGTCATGAATGACGATCCGCGGGAGCTGCAACTTTTACCCGTTGCCGGACGCCTGAAGTGCGCGCATGTCACGCAGCTTGAAGCCGTGTGCGATGCGGAAGATGTGCTGGTATGGTCCGTAACCGTTACGCCAGCGATAGAAAAATTAAAAGTGTGGGAGTTCGATGGCAAACTGGGCTGGAAAAGCCTGCCCGATATCCAGACGCGCGCCAATGAGCCAACCGGTCGTCTGATGCGATTCGCCCAACTCCCCGCCGCCAAATCGTATACGCTTAATCGTTCATAATGAAAAAAGGGGCACGTATGTCTGAAACGCTGAATGTGGTTACACTGCTGGGAAGTTTACGCAAAGGTTCCTTTAACGGGATGGTGGCGCGTACGCTGCCTAAAGTCGCGCCGGCAGGAATGACGGTATCGCCGCTGCCTTCGATCGGGGATATTCCGCTGTATGACGCCGATATCCAGCAGGAAGAGGGATTTCCAGCCAGCGTAGAGGCGCTGGCGGAGCAGATTCGCAACGCCGACGGCGTCGTCATTGTGACGCCGGAATATAACTATTCCGTTCCCGGCGGCCTGAAGAATGCCATCGACTGGCTATCCCGTCTGCCTGAGCAGCCGCTGGCGGGTAAGCCCGTTCTTATCCAGACCAGTTCAATGGGGGCGATTGGCGGCGCGCGCTGCCAGTATCATCTGCGCCAGATTCTGGTGTTCCTTGATGCGATGGTGATGAATAAACCGGAATTTATGGGCGGCGTGATTCAGAATAAAGTCGATCCGCAGACTGGAGAAGTGGTGGATCAGGGAACGTTAGATCATTTGACCGGTCAGTTGACCGCATTTGGCGAGTATATTCAGCGCGTTAAAGCGTAAGTTCGTTAAAAACCCTCACCCCGATGGGGCGAGGGTTCATTTCATCAGTGTGCGTCAATAAACACAATCTTCAGCACGAATAACAGCGCGACAATCACTACGCACGGGCTAAGGTCGCGCAGGCGACCGGTACCGATTTTCATCACGCAGTAAGAGATAAAGCCCAGCGCGATACCTTCGGTGATCGAGAAGCTAAACGGCATCATTACCGCCGTAATAAACGCCGGGACCGATTCGGTTAAATCCTGCCAGTTTACCCGCGCCAGGCTGGAGGTCATCAGCACGCCGACGTAAATCAACGCGCCCGCCGCCGCGTAAGGCGGCACCATGCCCGCCAGCGGCGACAGGAAGATAACCAGCAGGAACAAAATACCGACCACCACCGCCGTTAAACCGGTGCGACCGCCCACCGAAACGCCGGAAGAGGACTCAATATAAGCGGTCACAGAAGACGTTCCGACAAATGCGCCAGTGACAGAAGAGATACTATCAACAAACAGCGCCTGCTTCATGCGCGGGAATTTGCCTTTCTCATCCGCCAGGCCGGCTTTATCAGTCACGCCAATCAGCGTACCGGAGGAGTCAAACAGGTTTACCAGCATGAAGGAGAAAATAACCCCCGCCAGGCCAAGATTGAACGAACCTGCCAAATCGACATGCCCTACCACGCTGGTGACGCTTGGCGGCGCGGAGACAATGCCGTTGTAATGTACATCGCCCATCATCCAGCCAAGCAGCGTCGTGACGATGATGGACACCAGCACCGCCGCATGAATGTTGCGCGAAGCGAGAATCGCAATAATAAAGAATCCGAGAACCCCCAGCAGCACGCTGTGCGAGGTCAGGTTGCCGATGCTGACCAGCGTTTCCGGGTTAGCGACGATCACGCCGGCGTTTTTCAGCCCCATCATGCCGATAAACAGGCCGATGCCGCTGGTGATGCCCACGCGCAGGCTGACCGGAATGTTGGCGATCATCCAGTAACGCACGCGGAAGATAGTCAGCAATAAAAGACCAACAGCGCCCCAGAAAATGGCGCCCATGCCTACCTGCCACGGCAGTCCCATTGCCTGCACAACCACGAAGGCAAAGAACGCATTCAGCCCCATCGCGGGCGCCAGCGCCACCGGCAGGTTAGCGAACAGACCCATCAGAATACTGCCAAAGGCCGCAATCAGACAGGTGGTCACAAAGACGGCGCTGGTGTCCATGCCAGCTACGCCCAGAATTTGCGGGTTAACAAAAACGATATAAACCATCGTCAGGAAAGTGGTAAAACCGGCGATCACTTCGGTTCGTGCCGTCGTGCCATGTTCGCGCAGTTTAAACACGCGTTCCAGCATACCCTGACCAGAAGCCTGGGTGGTGTGTTGTTGACTCATTATCAATTTCCGGAGAAAGGAGGGAAAATTCGCCGTTATCCTATACCAAAATGCGACACCTGGCGCAGTTGTGTGGTAATTTTTTTCACTCAATTTGTTAGTACGGCAACGATTGCGTCCCCTCATTCAGCATTACGTAAACGTTAAACTTGTTAAAATGGAAATGACATGTCCCAAATCGAAGCAGTGTTTTTTGACTGTGACGGCACGCTGGTCGACAGTGAAGTGATTTGCTCGCGCGCCTATGTCACTATGTTCCGGCAGTTCGGCATTACGCTTGAGCTCACGGAAGTATTCAGACGCTTTAAAGGCGTAAAGCTCTACGAAATTATCGATACCATCAGTAAAGAGTATGGCGTTGCGCTGGCAAAGGCGGAGCTGGAGCCGGTGTACCGCGCGGAAGTGGCGCGTCTGTTCGATACCGAACTGGAAGCGATCGCGGGCGCAAATACCCTGCTGGAGAGCATTAAGACGCCGATGTGCGTGGTATCCAACGGGCCGGTCAGTAAGATGCAGCATTCGCTGGGTAAACTGGGCATGTTGCATTATTTTCCCGATTTGCTGTTTAGCGGTTACGATATTCAACGCTGGAAGCCCGATCCGGCGCTGATGCTCCATGCGGCGAACGCCATGAAGGTCAATGTTGAGAAGTGTATTCTGGTGGATGATTCCAGCGCAGGCGCGCAGTCAGGAATTGCGGCGGGAATGGAAGTGTTTTATTTCTGCGCCGATCCGCATAACAAGCCGATCGATCACCCTAACGTGACGACTTTTACCGATTTGGCGCAGTTGCCGGGATTGTGGAAAGCGCGCGGGTGGGAGATTACGCGTTAACTGAAATGCCGGATGGCGCTGACGCTTATCCGGCCTACAGCATCTGTACCTGTAGGCCCGGTAAGCGCAGCGCCACCGGGCAAAAGAATGAGATTTACTCTTTCGGATCTTTCCCCGCCAACAGTTTATCCAGCTCATCGCCACCGACGTGACGGAAATCCTGCCCCTTCACGAAGTAGAAGATGTATTCGCAGATATTCTGGCAGCGGTCGCCGATACGCTCGATAGAACGAGCGCAGAATAACGCGGTCAGCACGCTGGGAATGGTGCGCGAGTCTTCCATCATGTAGGTCATCAGCTGACGCACGATGCCTTCATATTCCTGGTCAACTTTCTTATCTTCACGATAGATACGCACCGCTTCATCGAGATCCATGCGCGCGAACGCATCCAGCACGTCGTGCAGCATCTGCACGGTGTGGCGGCCCAGTGACTCCAGACTCACCAACAGCGGCTGGTGCTGCTGGGAGAATTTCTCCAGCGCGGTACGGCAGATTTTATCCGCCACGTCGCCAATGCGCTCCAGTTCGGCGATGGTTTTGATAATCGCCATCACCAGGCGCAGATCGCTCGCCGTCGGCTGGCGCTTGGCGATAATACGCACGCAGGCCTCATCGATGGCGACTTCCATCATATTAACCTGATGGTCGCCTTCTACCACGCGCTTCGCCAGCTCGCTGTCCTGGTTGTGCATAGCGGTGATAGCGTCAGAAAGCTGCTGCTCCACCATGCCGCCCATGGTCATTACCTGAGTGCGGATGCTTTCCAGTTCGGCGTTGAACTGGCCGGAAATATGTTTATTAAGGTTCAGACTGTCCATTACGCACTCCTGAATTAACCGTAACGACCGGTGATATAGTCTTCTGTTTGTTTCTTCGCGGGCTTGGTGAACAGATCGTCCGTGTTGCTGAACTCAATCAACTCGCCCAGGTACATAAACGCCGTATGATCGGAGCAACGTGCCGCCTGCTGCATGTTGTGGGTCACGATCACCACGGTGTAATCCTGTTTCAGCTCGGTGATCAGCTCTTCAATACGCCCGGTAGAGATCGGGTCCAGAGCTGAACATGGCTCATCCAGCAGCAGCACTTCCGGGCGAATGGCGATACCGCGCGCAATGCACAGACGCTGCTGCTGACCACCGGAGAGAGAGTACCCGCTCTGGTGCAATTTATCTTTGGTTTCGTTCCATAATGCGGCTTTGGTCAACGCCCACTGCACGCGCTCGTCCATATCGGCGCGAGACAGCTTCTCAAACAGACGCACGCCAAAGGCGATATTGTCATAGATGGACATCGGGAACGGCGTCGGCTTCTGGAATACCATCCCCACTTTTGCGCGCAGCAGCGCGATATCCTGGGTGTTGGTGAGAATATTGTCGCCATCCAGCAGAATTTCACCTTCCGCGCGCTGCTCCGGATAAAGCGAATACATTTTATTGAAGGTACGCAGTAGCGTTGATTTACCGCAGCCGGATGGCCCGATAAATGCCGTTACCTGATTCTTCGCGATATCCAGATTAATGTTCTTCAGGGCATGGAATTTGCCGTAGTAGAAGTTCAAATCACGAACCTGAATCTTACTCGGGGCAGTTTCAACCATACTCATTTCACTCTTTTCCTCATCCAGCGCCGCATCCGCCACGCCGTAAAATAATGCCTGATGGCGCTACGCTTATCAGGCCTACAATGTCTTTAACCGTGTTTTTTCTTCGCGAAAACAACACGCGCCAGAATATTCAGCAGCAGTACGCACAGGGTAATAATCAGCACGCCCGCCCAGGCTAATTGTTGCCATTCGGCAAACGGACTCATCGCGAATTTAAAAATGGTCACCGGCAGGTTGGCGATCGGCTGCATCATGTCGGTGCTCCAGAACTGGTTCGAGAGCGCGGTAAACAACAATGGCGCCGTTTCCCCGGCAATACGGGCAATTGCCAGCAGAATACCGGTCATAATGCCGGAGATAGAGGCTTTCAGCGTAATCGCGGAGATCATCTTCCACTTCGGCGTACCCAGCGCATAAGCGGCTTCACGCAGGCTATCCGGTACCAGCTTGAGCATGTTTTCAGTGGTACGGATAACGATCGGCACCTGCAACAGCGCCAGCGCAATCACCCCTGCCCAGCCGGAGAAGTGCTGCATCTGCGCCACCACGATGGTGTAAACAAACAGCCCCACAACAATTGACGGCGCGGAAAGCAGAATGTCGTTAATAAAACGAATGATTTCCGCCAGCCAGGATTTACGGCCATACTCCGCCAGATAGATCCCGGCCATAATCCCCAGCGGCGTACCCAATACGGTAGCCCAGAGAATCAACAATCCACTCCCCGCCAGGGCGTTCGCCAGCCCGCCGCCCGCCGTGTTCGGCGGCGGCGTCATTTCGGTAAACAGCGCCAGCGACATCCCGTCGATACCACGCGTGATGGTGGACATCAAAATCCAGATCAGCCAGAACAGACCAAATGCCATCGTCGCCATTGAGAGCGTTAGTGCGATACGGTTCTTCATGCGGCGACGCGCCTGCATCTTGCGACGGGATTCCGCGAGCTGCGCGGTGTTCTGCATATCAAGCGTAGCCATTAACGTGCTCCCTCGTTCTTCGCCAGACGCATAATCATGAACTTAGACGCCGCCAGGACGATAAAGGTGATCACAAACAGGATCAGCCCCAGTTCCATCAACGCTGCCACGTGCAGACCCGATTCCGCCTCAGCGAATTCGTTCGCCAGCGCGGAAGTGATGCTGTTGCCCGGCATATACAGCGACGCGCTGTCGAGCTGGTAGGTATTACCGATGATAAAAGTGACCGCCATCGTTTCACCCAGAGCACGGCCCAGCCCCAGCATAATGCCGCCGATCACGCCATTTTTGGTGAACGGTAGCACGATGCGCCAGATAACTTCCCAGGTAGTACAGCCGATACCGTAAGCGGACTCTTTCATCATTACCGGCGTTTGCTCGAAGACGTCGCGCATAACCGCCGCAATGTAGGGGATGATCATGATGGCGAGGATGACGCCCGCCGCCAGAATGCCGATACCAAACGCCGGGCCGGAGAACAGCGCGCCGACAAACGGAATGTTGGAAAGAATATTGCCGACCGGCTCCTGGAAGTACGTCGCAAACAGCGGCGCGAAGATAAACAGCCCCCACATGCCGTACACGATACTGGGGATCGCCGCCAGCAGTTCAATGGCGATGCCGAGCGGACGCTTTAGCCAGCCTGGCGCCAGCTCGGTTAAAAACAGGGCAATGCCGAAACTGACCGGAACGGCAATCAGCAGTGCGATAAAGGAGGTCACCAGCGTGCCATAAATGGGCACCAGAGCGCCGTAGATATCGTTTGGCGCGTCCCATTCCTTAGTCCAAAGAAATGAGAAACCAAATTTCTGAATACTTGGCCAGGAGGAGATGATCAATGAGACGATAATACCGCCCAACATCAATAGCACAATCAGCGCAGCCAGTTTTACCAGCGCGCTGAAAATCATGTCGCCTTTTTTACCCGGCGGGTTAAAAGCAGGCTTGGTTGCAGCCATAAATTACTCTTTCCATTAAACGCGTTTTACGACGTTGCCCCTGCCGGATGGCGCTACGCTTATCCGGCCTACAACGTGGGCCTGCGGTCGAAACCGTAGGGCGGATAAGCGTAGCGCCATCCGCCAATTCGTTAATTAATACAGCGCCTTACCGTTGCTGTCTTTTATACTGGTCTTCCAGGCGGTACGAACCTGCTCAACAACGTTATCCGGCAGGCTGGCGTAGTCCAGATCATTCGCCTGCTTAGCGCCATTTTTGTAGGCCCAGTCGAAGAACTTCAACACTTCAGCACCCTGCTCAGGTTTCTTCTGCGCTTTGTGGACCAGGATAAAGGTGGTGGAGGTGATTGGCCACACATCGTCACCTTTCTGGTTGGTCAGATCCTGCGCGAAGGTTTTGCTCCAGTCAGCGCCTTTCGCCGCATTAGAGAAGCTCTCTTCCGTCGGGCTTACCGGTTTGCCGTCGGCAGAAACCAGTTTGGTGTAGGCCAGGTTGTTCTGCTTAGCGTAAGCGTATTCAACGTAGCCGATAGCGCCTGGCAGACGCTGTACAAATGCCGCGATGCCGTCGTTACCTTTACCGCCCAGACCGGTTGGCCAGTTCACGGTAGAACCCGCGCCCACTTTCGATTTCCACTCGTCGTTGACTTTCGCCAGGTAACTGGTGAACACGAAGGAGGTACCGGAACCGTCAGCGCGACGCACCACAGCGATATTCTGTGAGGGCAGCTTCACGCCTGGGTTCAGTTTGGTGATGGCTTCATCATCCCACTTCTTGATTTTACCGAGGTAGATGTCACCCAGCGTTTTACCATCCAGCACCAGTTCACCGGATTTGAGGCCTGGAATATTCACCGCCAGCACCACGCCGCCGATCACCGTCGGAAACTGGAACAGGCCTTCCTGATTCAGTTTTTCGTCAGACAGCGGCGCATCGGAAGCGCCAAAATCAACGGTATTCGCGGTGATTTGTTTCACGCCGCCGGAAGAGCCTATCCCCTGGTAATTGACTTTGTTACCGGTTTCTTTCTGGTAGGTATCCGCCCATTTGGCATACACCGGCGCAGGAAACGTTGCACCGGCACCTGTCAGGCTTGCTGCTGCAAAGGCAGAGAACGCGCTCATCGATAAGGTCGCGGCGACAACAGTTGCGACAGTGGTACGCATAACTTTCATAATGTCTCCTGCACGGTTTCGGTAAATCGTTGTTTGAGTTGCTACGATGAGCAAAATAGGACAAATTGATGACAGTTATATGTCTTGATTATGACGGTTTGATGACAATGGAAATAAAAAAAGCTGGCCCGGGGAGACACCAGACCAGCCTGCAGGGGGAGATGAATTAGACTGTTTGCGCAACCGCAGACGGTTTCAACAGCGCGTACATCAGGCCGCAGGCAATAGTGCCCAAGGCAATCGAGAGAAGGTACTGCATCACATGTTCTACCGCATGCGGGATCGCCAGGACAAAGAGGCCGCCGTGTGGCGCCATCAGTGTACAACCGAAATACATGGATAGTCCCCCGGCGATTGCGCCACCGACCATCGTGGAAGGGATGACGCGCATCGGGTCACGCGCGGCGAAGGGAATCGCCCCTTCAGAGATAAAGCACAGCCCCAGGATAAAAGATGCATTACCCGCTTCATGCTCAGCGGCATTGAATTTCGCTCTGGCCGCCCAGGTTGCGACGCCCATTCCTAATGCCGGTACCATCCCTGCCGCCATAATGGCCGCCATTGGCATATAAGAATGAGAAGCCAGTAAACCGACGCCGAAGGTATACGCAGCTTTATTCACCGGCCCACCAAGGTCAAAACCTTGCATTGCGCCCAGCAACATTCCCAGCAAGATAGCATTCGTAGAGGTCATATTCCCCAGGAACGTCGTCAGCCCTTCCATCACCGCAGAAACGGGGCCACCCACCACGTAAATCATGATAAGGCCGGTAACCAGCGTAGACAGTAGCGGCAGAACCAGCACAGGCTTAAGCGCTTCCATTGACGCTGGCAGCTTAATATTTTGCGCCAGAAACCGTACGCTGTAACCGGCCAGAAAACCGGCCACAATCCCTCCCAGGAAACCGGCGCCGCACAGGCTGGCCAACATCCCGCCAATAAGCCCCGGGGCCAGACCCGGACGATCGGCAATTGAGAAGGCAATAAACCCAGCCAGTACCGGCACCATCAGCGCAAAGGCCGCCTTACCACCAATTTGAAATAGCGCAGCCGCCAGCGTGCCCGGCTCGTTGAAGGCCTGGATACCGAAGACAAAAGAGAGTGCGATACACAATCCTCCCGCCACCACCAAAGGAAGCATATGGGATACGCCGGTCATTAAATGCTTATAAACGCCGGGTAGCTCTGTTTTACCAGCTGAAGAAGAGCGCCCGGCACTCCCCTGATAGACCTCGGCGCTATTGAAAGCATTATCCATTTCCTGCGCACTCTTTTTTAGCGCCGCGCCGGTACTGGTGCGATAGAGTCTTTTGCCAACAAAGCCTGACAGATCCAGCTCAATATCCGCCGCGATAATCACCACATCCGCCTGCGCTATCTCTTCCGCGGTCAGCGTATTCTTCGCCCCGACGGAACCGCGGGTTTCAACCTTGATCCAGTCACCACGCTTGCGGGCTTCAATTTCCAACGCTTCTGCCGCCATAAAGGTATGGGCGACGCCCGTCGGACAGGCCGTCACAGCAACAATTTTTTTAGTCATAGTAGGGTACCCTGTTCTTTTAATTTAAAGAAAAAGCGGGAAAAAATGTTACAGACGTGACCAGGCCGCGGCTTTCTGGAACAGCGCGTCATCCGGGCGAATCCCGGTATAAAGGACAAATTGCTCCACGGCCTGAATAGCAAACACTTCGGAACCGGTAATCACGGTTTTACCGCGTTCACGGGCGTAGCGGATTAGCGGCGTGACGGGCGGTAGCGCCACCACATCAAAGATAACGCTCGCCTTATCCACTTCCTGTTCGGAATAAGAAAGTTTGTCGGCATCATTACCGCCAGCCATTCCGATAGGCGTGGCGTTAATTAACAAATCGGCTTCAATACCGTCGGTATCCGGGCGCCATTCATAGCCATAGAGTTCGGCCAGTTGTTTACCTGACGCTTCATCAATCGCAACAATATAACCACGGGTAAACCCTGCATCCTTCAGCGCGCAGGCTACCGCCTTTGCCATACCACCGCTGCCACGCAAAGCAAACACCAGGTCGGGAGAGACCTTGTAATTCGCCAGCAAGCGAGCTATTGCAATGTAATCAGTGTTGTACGCCTTCAGATGGCCATTGGTATTCACAATGGTATTAACTGAGTGAATGGCCTGAGCAGAAGCATCCAGTTCATCCACCAGCGGAATGCAGGCTTCCTTAAATGGCATAGAGATCGCGCACCCGCGGATCCCCAGACCACGCACGCCGCTAATGGCCTGCGTAAGATCGGTCGGCGAGAAAGCTTTGTAGAGATAATTGAGATCCAGCGCTTCGTACAGATAGTTGTGAAAGCGTGTACCGAAGTTACTTGGGCGTGCCGCCAGGGACATGCAGACCTGAGTGTCTTTATTAATGCGCTTTGTCATGATGAATCCTCATAGAAGTTGCGATAGAGAAAATCATCGGCTAAAAAGGGGATATTAAAAATTGCTCATTCCCGTTCGGGAAATTTCACCTTTTATGACAACCCGGCACACTGAACAAAAATACTTAAAGCTACTCCAGCACTATGGCGACAAGCCTGTTAGCGTGACATTACAGGAGCTGGCGGATGTGTTGTTCTGCACCCGACGGCATATGCGTAATCTGTTGCTTCAGATGCAGGAGGCAAAGTGGCTCATCTGGCAATCACAGGCCGGACGTGGGCATCGCGCCCGGCTTCACCTGCGCTATAAACCAGAACAGCTGTTAAGCGAAAAGGCGGAGCAGTTACTGGAGTCTGGTCATATTGATCAGGCCATTCAGCTGCTGGGTAAAAATAAGCACCAGGTGGCGCAACTGCTGCGTTCAAAGCTGGGCTATAGCGTGCGGGCAGACTATCAGCGGCTGTGCATCCCCTATTATCGGACAATGCCGTCGCTGTGCCCCGGCATACCGTTGCGTCGCTCTGAGCAGCATCTGGTCAGGCAGATTTTTAGCGGCCTGACGCGCATAAATGAGGAAAAAGGTGAAGTCGAAGCCGATCTTGCCCACCACTGGCGGCAGATTGATCCACTGCGCTGGCGTTTTTATCTGCGCCCCGCCGTCCTCTGGCATGATGGTCAGGAGCTGACGATCGACGCGGTTATCGCTTCACTGACCCGCAGCGCTAAGCTGCCGTTGTTCTCGCACTTGCAGACCATTCAGGCCACCGGGCCGCTGAGCCTTGAAATTACGCTGGCGCACCCGGATAACCGACTGCCGCTACTGCTCAGCCATATTGATGCCATGATCCTACCGCCTGACCATACACAACGCGCTGATTTCCCGGCACATCCTGTGGGGACTGGCCCTTATGAGGTGGTGGAAAACAATGGCTTTCATCTGCAAATGAAGGCCTTTGACCACTATTTCGGCCTGCGCGGGCTGCTGGATGAAGTGGAGGTCTTTATCTGGCCGAATTTAACGGAGACAGATAACCTGGCGGAATCGCTGTCGGATAACGACACGGCAGCCTGGCTCAGTTCCAGCCTGAGCGATGAGGATTACGTTTCCGGACGGCTTAGCCAGGTATCAGGCAAACCTTCTGACAACCTGCGCGAGATGTTTCTTGAGCGTGGAGGCTATTTTTTATTATGCGACAGTCGCTCTCCGCACTGGCATACCGCCGAACATCGCCGCTGGCTGCGGGAAACACTCAGCCCTTACGCCTTACTCCAGCATCTGAGTGAGGCAATTCGCCCCTTCTGGGTACCGGGCGGCAGCCTGCTGTCCTCCTGGTTTCATACTATTGAGGCGGGCCCGGCCTGTTCACCTTTTATCTCGTCGTCGCCCTACGCAAAACTGCGTCTGGCCTATCACGATCAGCACCCTGAATTTCCAATGCTCCTGGATATCATGCAAGAGATCATGCGCCAGCAGGGCATTTTACTTGAGGGCGTTGAGCTGAATTATGATGACTGGGCGAATGGCAAAGCCAATGTGGATCTCTGGCTGGGGACGGTCAATTTCCCCATTCCCGAAGAGTGGAACGTCGGTACATGGCTACTGGGCTCCCCTTTACTGCGCCACGCCATCAGTGGTGGGGATGATGCGCTGCTGGCCCAATGGGAAACCCAGTGGCATGCCGAAACCATCAGCGCGGAACAACTGGTCAGGGAAACCACCCGTTCAGGCTGGCTACAGCCGCTTTTTCACCACTGGATGCGACTCAAAAGCCCCGACCGGGCCAGGGGGATCCACCTGAATAACCTGGGGTGGTTTGATTTCCGATCCACCTGGATTGAGCCAGGGCCTTAAAGAAGAGAATGTGACCGGGTGCCCGTAGCGCAGGCAGGCGTAGCACCTCTTAGTCGCTCTTCAGCCACCATAGAGAAAGAACAGCGCCTGTCACAGCGCACAAAAAAAGGCCGTCTGTCGACGGCCTTCTGCCTGGTGCAACATTTGTACTTACTCTACCGTCACCGATTTCGCCAGGTTACGCGGCTGGTCAACGTCGGTGCCTTTAATCAGCGCCACGTGATACGCCAGCAGTTGCAGCGGAACGGTGTAGAAGATAGGCGCAATGACCTCTTCCACATGCGGCATCTCGATGATGTGCATGTTGTCGTTGCTGACGAAACCCGCATCCTGATCGGCGAAGACGTACAACTGACCGCCACGTGCGCGAACTTCTTCGATGTTGGATTTCAGTTTTTCCAGCAGTTCGTTGTTCGGCGCCACCACAATCACCGGCATATCGGCGTCAATCAGCGCCAACGGCCCGTGTTTCAGCTCGCCTGCAGCATAGGCTTCCGCGTGAATGTAAGAGATCTCTTTCAGCTTCAGCGCGCCTTCGAGTGCAATCGGATATTGATCGCCACGCCCCAGGAACAGCGCATGGTGTTTGTCAGAGAAATCTTCCGCCAGGGCTTCGATACGTTTGTCCTGCGACAGCATCTGCTCAATACGGCTCGGCAGCGCCTGTAGGCCATGAACGATATCATGCTCAATGGACGTATCCAGACCTTTCAGACGCGCCAGTTTCGCCACCAGCATCAACAGCACGGTTAACTGGGTGGTGAAGGCTTTGGTAGATGCTACGCCAATTTCCGTACCCGCGTTGGTCATCAGCGCCAGATCGGATTCACGCACCAGCGAAGATCCCGGCACGTTACAAATGGCCAGAGAGCCCAAATATCCCAGCTCTTTCGACAGACGCAGGCCAGCCAGGGTATCTGCCGTTTCGCCAGACTGGGAGAGCGTGATCATCAGGCTGTTACGGCGCACGGCAGATTTGCGATAGCGGAATTCAGAGGCGATTTCAACGTCGCACGGAATACCTGCCAGCGATTCAAACCAGTAACGGGAAACCATACCGGAGTTGTAAGACGTACCGCAGGCGAGGATCTGAATATGCTCAACCTTCGACAACAGTTCATCGGCGTTCGGTCCCAGCTCGCTTAAATCCACCTGACCGTGGCTGATGCGCCCGGTAAGGGTGTTTTTGATCGCGTTCGGCTGTTCGTAGATCTCTTTCTGCATGTAGTGGCGGTAAATACCTTTATCGCCCGCGTCATATTGCAGATTGGATTCGATATCCTGACGTTTTACTTCCGCGCCGGTGTTATCGAAGATATTTACCGAACGGCGAGTGATTTCAGCGATATCGCCCTCTTCAAGGAAGATAAAGCGACGAGTCACTGGCAACAGCGCCAGCTGGTCAGAAGCGATAAAGTTTTCGCCCATACCCAGGCCAATCACCAGCGGGCTACCAGAACGTGCCGCCAGTAGGGTATCCGGGTGACGGGTATCCATGATCACTGTACCGTACGCACCACGCAGTTGCGGGATAACACGCAGAACAGCCTCACGCAGAGTACCGCCCTGTTTCAGTTCCCAGTTTACCAGGTGTGCAATCACTTCGGTGTCGGTTTCAGAAACGAAGGTATAGCCACGCGCTTTTAACGCTTCACGCAGCGGTTCATGGTTTTCGATGATGCCGTTATGCACCACCACAATGTGTTCAGAAACATGCGGATGCGCGTTAGCTTCTGAAGGTTCACCGTGCGTCGCCCAACGAGTGTGAGCAATACCGGTGCCGCCATGCAGAGGATGTTCTTCCGCTGCCTGAGCCAGCATCTGGACTTTACCGAGGCGACGCAGGCGGGTCATATGACCTTCTGCATCAACCACGGCCAGACCGGCAGAGTCATATCCGCGGTATTCCAGACGACGTAAACCTTCGAGAAGGATTTCAGCTACATCACGCTGCGCGATAGCGCCAACAATTCCACACATAGTTTTATTTCCTGATTATGGCATTACGCCATGCGTTGTCGCTGACCTGTATGCCCGTCGTTGCGGGCGCCCCGAGCCTTGTAGAGAGTGGGGTTATTTTTATAAGTACTGCTCATGGAGCGGAGGATTATTTTATCCTCTCATCTCCGGTCTGCCGGATGGCGCTGACGCTTATCCGGCCTACAAAATCACTTTTTCTTCACCGGACGCTGCCAGCCTTGCTTATGCACCTGCGGCACGCGGCTTAATACCAGTTCATTGTCAGCTACGTTACGGGTGACGGTAGTCCCTGCGGCGATGGTGGCCCCTTTACCAACAGTAACCGGCGCCACCAGTTGGGTATCGGAGCCGACAAACACATCGTCGCCAATAACCGTTTTGAATTTGTTCGCGCCATCATAGTTACAGGTGATGGTCCCCGCGCCGATATTCACGTTGTCGCCAATTTCCGCATCGCCCAGGTAGGTCAGATGGCCGGCTTTAGAACCTTTACCCAGACGCGCTTTTTTCATCTCAACGAAATTGCCGACGTGAGCGCCCGCTAACAGCTCCGCGCCGGGACGCAGGCGAGCAAACGGACCGATGGTGCAGGCCGCTTCCAGATGCGCATCTTCCACCACGCTGTATGGGCTAATTTCGCAGTCATCGCCAATAACGCTGTTTTTAATAATGCAGCCCGCGCCGATCTTCACGCGGTGACCGAGCGTTACATAACCTTCGATGATAACGTTAGCGTCAATTTCGACATCCATTCCACAATGAAGGGTGCCACGGAGATCAAAACGTGCCGGATCGCGCAACATAACGCCGGATAACAGCAGTTTCTCCGCCTGTTCGGCCTGGTAAATACGCTCCAGACGAGAAAGCTGTAGACGGTTATTCACTCCGTCCGTTTCGCTGATGCGAGCCGGATGCACCGCGGCGATTTCCCGTCCTTCCTGATAAGCCAGCGCAATGATATCAGTGATATAATATTCACCCTGCGCATTATTGTTAGTCAGCTTAGACAACCAGCGTTTCAGGTCCGCGCCGTTGGCGATCAGAATACCGGTGTTAATTTCCTGGATCTGACGCTGTTTATCAGTGGCGTCTTTATGTTCAACGATGCCGGTCACTTTACCGTTTTCACGCGTAATACGGCCATAGCCGCTCGGATCGTCCAGCTTCACGGTTAATAACCCAATACCACCCTGCGGTTTGGCATCGCGCAGGCGCTGTAAGGTTTCAACCGAAATCAGCGGCACGTCGCCGTAAAGCATTAAAATATCTTCATCGTCGCTAAAAAAGGGCGCGGCCTGCTGCATTGCGTGACCTGTTCCCAACTGTTCCGCCTGAAGCACCCAGTTCAGCTTGTCATCTTTCAGGGTCTGTTTTAACAACTCGCCACCGTGGCCATAGACCAGATGAACCTGTGCGGCCCCTAATTTAGTAGCTGCATCAATGACATGCTGCACCATGGGTTTACCCGCCAGCGTGTGCAGCACTTTAGGAATATCGGAATACATGCGCGTGCCTTTACCTGCGGCAAGGATCACTACGCTCATAGCACTATTTAACATACGCGTCCTGACTGTAATTTGAGAACGAATTTATACTGTTTCACGTTGAAAATACTACATTTTTTTCATCGTAAAATGGAAGAAGGATAAAACGCTCACCGGGATAAAATCCCCGCCTGCTAATGAATCATTTTCGTTCATTACCGCGCCTCTTGTCTCCTGAAAAGTAAAAACACCCGCGTATTGGCAACGTAGTCCGATGTTTTTGCTGTTTTTTTACTCCATAAATAAAGAAGATAACGTAATAAAGCGCAGGGGAGTCAGAAAAGCAAAAACCAGCGACAGAGGCCGCTGGTTTTCCGTTGCGCGTATTTTTTACTTAATTACGCGACATAAAAATCCGCAAAATATACCAGAACATGGTCGCGATAGAAGCAAACAGATGTAATGCCGCGCCAGCAGGGCGATCGGTAGGGTAATGGTGAATAATGTTAGAAGTATCGTAAAGTATAAACCCGGCGCACAGCAGTACCATTAGCGCAGAAAACCAGACGCCCAGCGAGAAGCCGCAGATGACGCTGGCAATAATCGCGCCAAAAGCAATGAACCCAGCCATAGTCAGAAACGAGCGCAGAAAAGAAAAGTCTTTTTTTATGGAAAAAGCGGTAAACGTCAGGCCGCCGACCAGCAACAGGGTCGTTATTGCCGCCGCGCCAATACTCGACGGGTTAATATACGCCGCCACCGTTAACAGGGGGGCAAAAATCAGGGATTCTGCCAACACATAAATCCCCAGCCCGATAAGTTGCGTTTGATTAGTCCCCGCATTATCCGCCAGACGGGTTGCCAGCATTCCCACCAGCATAAAAGCGCCGAGAACAACCAACCAGCTATATCTTCCACCAGCCAGCAGCACATCAAGCGCATACTCCCCGACCCCTATAAAACTCCACGCCGCGCTCAACACGATAAAACCGACGATGGCGACGGCGAGATGAAGATAAGCGCGACGAATAAAGGTAGTACGATCAATCCTTGAGTCGGGTTGTGGACCCGCAAAGGATGGCTGAAATGACATAGTAATAATCCCTCATTTTATGCAATAAAAACGCATCCATTCCTTCCTTCTTCGCACAATGTGCAGATGCCAATGCCAGAAAGAAGGATTTAATGAAAACAGCGCTGTCGCTGAAAACGCATCGCCTTCAGCCGCTTGTTTTTGTCGTTGCTAGTTTATCGAATAAAAATTGAGAGGATAAAAAAAAACCAGTCCGCAATCAGACTGGTTTTATGCTTTCAAGCCGGTGTTACATCGCTTTTTTGGTCAACTCGATAACGCGCAGTTTAGCGATCGCTTTGGCCAGTTCCGCAGACGCCTGAGCGTAATCCACGTCACCGTGCGAGCTCTTAATGTGCTCTTCGGCTTTACGCTTCGCTTCCAGGGCTCGCGCTTCGTCGAGATCCTGACCGCGAATCGCGGTATCCGCCAGAACGGTCACGCTGCCAGGCTGCACTTCCAGAATGCCGCCGGACAGATAGATAAACTCTTCGTGACCGTGCTGCTTAACGATGCGAATCATACCAGGCTTAATGGCGGTGAGTAGCGGCGCGTGCCCCGGGTAAATCCCCAGTTCGCCTTCGCTACCCGTAACCTGGATTTTCTCGACCAGACCGGAGAACATTTGTTGCTCCGCGCTGACGACATCCAGGTGGTAAGTCATTGCCATATCACCCTCCGATTAAGGCGTTAAAGTTTTTTGGCTTTTTCCACGGCTTCGTCGATGGAACCGACCATGTAGAACGCCTGCTCCGGCAGGTGATCGTATTCGCCTTCCATGATGCCTTTAAAGCCACGGATGGTGTCTTTCAGGGAGACGTATTTGCCCGGAGAACCGGTAAATACTTCCGCCACGAAGAACGGCTGGGACAGGAAGCGCTGAATTTTACGCGCGCGAGCTACCACCAGTTTATCTTCTTCAGACAGTTCATCCATACCGAGGATGGCGATGATGTCTTTCAGTTCCTGATAACGCTGCAGGATGGACTGAACGCCACGCGCGGTGTCGTAGTGTTCCTGACCAACAACCAGCGGATCCAGCTGACGGCTGGTGGAGTCCAGCGGGTCAACGGCCGGGTAGATACCCAGGGATGCGATCTGACGGCTCAGTACCACGGTTGCATCTAAGTGCGCAAAGGTGGTGGCTGGAGACGGGTCAGTCAAGTCATCCGCCGGTACGTATACCGCCTGTACGGAGGTGATAGAACCGGTTTTGGTGGAGGTGATACGTTCCTGCAGAACGCCCATCTCTTCCGCCAGAGTCGGCTGGTAACCTACTGCGGAAGGCATACGGCCCAGCAGTGCGGATACTTCCGTACCGGCCAGGGTGTAACGATAGATGTTATCGACGAACAGCAGTACGTCACGACCTTCGTCACGGAATTTCTCCGCCATGGTCAGACCGGTCAATGCAACGCGCAGACGGTTTCCCGGCGGCTCGTTCATCTGGCCATACACCAGGGATACTTTATCGATAACGTTGGAGTCGGTCATTTCGTGGTAGAAGTCGTTACCCTCACGAGTACGTTCACCTACGCCCGCAAACACAGAGTAACCGGAGTGCTCGATCGCGATGTTACGGATAAGCTCCATCATGTTTACGGTTTTACCCACACCCGCACCACCGAACAGACCGACTTTACCGCCCTTCGCGAACGGACACATCAGGTCGATAACTTTGATACCGGTTTCCAGCAGTTCCTGAGAGTTTGACAACTCTTCGTAGGAAGGCGCTGCGCGGTGAATCGCCCAACGCTCTTCTTCGCCGATCTCGCCTTTCATGTCGACCGGTTCGCCCAGGACGTTCATGATACGACCCAGCGTGGCTTTACCTACCGGGACTTCGATCGGGTGTTCGAGATCTTTTACATCCAGACCGCGACGCAGACCGTCAGAAGACCCCATCGCGATGGTACGCACAATACCGCCGCCAAGCTGCTGCTGAACTTCCAGCACCAGCTTCTCATTACCATTCTGCACCTCAAGGGCATCGTACACGCGTGGTACGGCATCCTGAGGGAACTCGACGTCGACCACGGCGCCGATTACCTGGACAATCTTTCCAGTAGCCATCTTAAATCCTCTACGAAATAACCTGGTTAAACCGCGGCGGCCCCCGAGACGATCTCGGTGAGTTCCTGAGTAATGCTGGCCTGACGAGCTTTGTTGTATACCAACTGCAGCTCTTTAATCAGGCTGCCGCCATTATCGGTTGCGGCTTTCATCGCCACCATTCGTGCGGCCTGCTCGCTGGCCAGGTTTTCTACCACGCCCTGATAAACCTGAGACTCCACATAACGACGCAGGAGAGTATCCAGCAGCGCTTTCGGGTCTGGTTCATACAGGTAATCCCAGGCTTTACGCTTCAGATCATCATCTTCTGACGCCGGCAGCGGCAGCAGTTGAGTGATCGTCGGCACCTGAGACATGGTGTTAATAAATTTGTTGCTGACAATGTAAAGCTTGTCCAGACGGCCTTCGTCGTAGGCCTGCAACATCACTTTAACCGGACCGATCAGTTCGGACAGAGAAGGGTTATCCCCCATACCTGTCACCTGAGCGACAACGTTGCCGCCTACGGAATTAAAGAATGACACGCCCTTAGAGCCGATCATTGCGAGTTCGCACTGAACGCCTTTATCGGACCATGCCTTCATATCCGCCAGCAGCTTTTTGAACAGGTTAATGTTCAAGCCACCGCACAAACCACGGTCGGTCGACACTACCAGGTAGCCCACGCGTTTAACGTCGCGCTCTTCCAGGTAGGGGTGCTTATATTCCAGATTACCGTTCGCAAGGTGACCAATCACTTTGCGCATGGTCTCTGCATAAGGACGGCTGGCCGCCATGCGATCCTGCGATTTACGCATTTTGGAAGCGGCGACCATCTCCATCGCTTTAGTGATCTTTTGCGTGTTCTGGACGCTTGCGATCTTACTACGTATCTCTTTTGCGCCGGCCATGAGCTTCTCCTCAATGCCTTACGGCCTGCCCTAAGGCAAGCCGCCAGACGTTACCAGGACTGGGTTGCTTTGAAGGAATCGAGGATGCCTTTCAGCTTGCCTTCGATTTCGTCGTTATAGCCACCGGACTGGTTGATCTCTTGCATCAGCGGAGCGTGATCACGGTCGACGTAAGCCAGCAGTGCGGCTTCGAAGCTACCGATTTTCGCCAGTTCGACATCCGCCAGATAACCACGTTCTGCTGCGAACAGAACCAGAGACTGCTGCGCGACGGACATCGGCGCATACTGTTTCTGTTTCAGCAGTTCGGTCACTTTCTGACCGTGGTCAAGCTGTTTACGGGTGGCATCGTCAAGGTCGGATGCAAACTGAGAGAACGCCGCCAGTTCACGATACTGCGCCAGCGCGGTACGAATACCACCGGACAGTTTTTTCATGATCTTGGTCTGGGCTGCGCCACCTACACGGGATACCGAGATACCCGGGTTAACCGCAGGACGAATACCGGCGTTAAACAGGTTAGATTCCAGGAAGATCTGACCATCGGTAATGGAAATTACGTTGGTCGGAACGAACGCGGAAACGTCACCTGCCTGCGTTTCGATAATCGGCAGCGCGGTCAGAGAGCCGGTTTTCCCTTTCACTTCACCTTTGGTGAAGGCTTCGACGTAGTCGGCGTTAACACGCGCAGCACGCTCCAGCAGACGAGAGTGGAGGTAGAATACGTCGCCCGGGAATGCTTCACGTCCTGGCGGACGACGGAGCAGCAGGGAGATCTGACGGTAAGCAACAGCCTGTTTAGACAGGTCATCGTAAATGATCAGCGCATCTTCGCCGCGGTCGCGGAAGTATTCGCCCATTGCGCAACCGGCATACGGCGCCAGATATTGCAGCGCAGCGGATTCAGATGCGGTTGCCACAACAACAATGGTGTTAGCCAGCGCGCCGTGTTCTTCCAGTTTACGCACCACGTTAGAGATGGTGGACGCTTTCTGGCCGATAGCGACATAGATACATTTGATGCCGGAGTCGCGCTGGTTGATGATGGCGTCGATAGCCAGCGCGGTTTTACCGGTCTGACGGTCACCGATGATCAGTTCACGCTGACCACGACCGATTGGGATCATGGAGTCAACGGCTTTATAGCCGGTCTGCACCGGCTGATCGACAGACTGACGATCGATAACGCCCGGCGCAATCGCTTCAACGGCAGAGAAGCCGTCATTATCAACCGGACCTTTACCGTCAATTGGCGCACCCAGGGTGTTTACCACACGTCCCAGCAGGCCGCGGCCAACCGGAACTTCCAGGATACGACCCGTACATTTAACCTTCATGCCTTCGGCAAGGTCAGCGTATGGACCCATGACTACCGCACCCACGGAGTCGCGCTCCAGGTTCAGTGCGATAGCGTAACGGTTACCCGGCAGGGAGATCATTTCACCCTGCATACAATCGGCCAGGCCGTGAATGCGGATAACACCGTCACTGACAGAAACAATAGTACCTTCGTTGTGAGCTTCGCTCACCACATTGAACTGAGCAATGCGCTGCTTGATCAGTTCGCTGATTTCGGTGGAATTCAGTTGCATGCTCCAGTCCCCTTAAGACTGCAAGACGTCTGCAAGGCGCTCAAGACGGCCGCGTACGCTGCCATCAATGACCATATCACCCGCCCGGATGATAACGCCTGCCATTACAGACTTATCGATTTTGCAATTCAGCTTCACTTTGCGTGACAGACGTTTTTCCATCGCGGCGCTGATTTTCGAAAGCTGCTCTTCACTCAATGCGGTTGCCGACGTAACTTCTACCTCGGAGGTAGCTTCACTGGCGGCACGCAGATGAATAAACTGCTCCAGAACATCCGGGAGCGCGTTCAGACGATTATTTTCAGCCATCACCCGAATCAGGTTCTGACCGTTTTCGTCTAACTGCTCACCGCAGACTGCGATAAACGACTCAGCGAGCGTTTCCGGCGCCAGCGCGCCAGAGAGAAGCTCTGCCATTTGTTCGTTCTTGGTTACCTCGGCGGCAAACGCCAGCATATCCTGCCAGCGCTCTACACTTTGGTGTTCAACGGCAAAGTCAAAAGCTGCTTTGGCGTAGGGGCGAGCTACCGTAACAAATTCAGACATCAGCCCCTCCCTCCTTACAGTTCAGCGACAAGTTTATCCACGATGTCGCTGTTAGCAGCTTCATCCACGGAACGTTCGATGATCTTCTCGGCGCCAGCAACAGCCAGGATAGCAACTTGCTTACGCAGCTCTTCACGGGCGCGTTTACGCTCGGCTTCAATTTCCGCCTGCGCCTGCGCCACGATTTTAGTACGTTCCTGCTCTGCTTCAGTTTTGGCTTCGTCCAGGATCTGAGCGCGGCGTTTGTTTGCCTGCTCGATGATTACCTGAGCTTCCGCTTTCGCTTTTTTCAGCTGGTCGGTCGCGCTGGCCTTTGCAAGGTCAAGATCCTTATGTGCTCGTTCAGCAGAAGCGAGACCGTCAGCAATTTCTTTCTGACGTTTCTCGATGGCTGCCATTAACGGCGGCCATACGTACTTCATGCAAAACCAGACAAAGAGAATAAACGCGATGGCCTGGCCGAGGATTGTTGCGTTAAGATTCACAGCACAATGCCTCTATCTAGTTAACCTTCTGATATTGCTCTTAATTCAAGCAACGCTTACTACGCGACAGCGAACATCACGTACAGACCCAGACCTACAGCGATCATCGGGATAGCATCCACCAGACCCATAACGATAAAGAACTGAGTACGCAGCAGAGGAATCAGATCAGGTTGACGCGCCGCGCCTTCCAGGAATTTACCCCCGAGGATGCCGATACCGATCGCAGCACCGATTGCCGCCAGACCCATCATCACAGCGGCAGCCATGTACAGCAGATCCATATTCAGGTTTTCCATGACAGTCTCCAGTTTGTTTCAGTTAAAACGTAGTAGTGTTGGTAAATTAATGCTCTTCGGACGCCATCGACAGATAGACAATCGTCAGAACCATGAAAATGAAGGCTTGCAGCGTAATAATCAGGATGTGGAAAATGGCCCACGGCACATTCAGAATCCACTGTGACCACCACGGCAACAGACCAGCAATCAGAATGAAAATCAGCTCACCGGCATACATGTTGCCGAACAGTCGCAGACCGAGAGAAACCGGTTTGGACAGCAGACTTACCCCTTCAAGGATTAAGTTGACAGGAATGAACGCCCAGTGATTGAACGGCTGCAGCGTCAACTCTTTTGCGAAGCCGCCGATGCCTTTCATTTTGATGCTGTAGAACAGAATAAGGATGAATACGCCCAGCGCCATCGACAGGGTGATGTTGACGTCAGCAGACGGCACCACGCGCGTTGCCGGCAGACCCAGCCAATGCTCAGCGATATACGGCAGCAGGTCGATAGGCAGTAAGTCCATCAGGTTCATAAGGAATACCCAGACGAAAATCGTCAGGGCCAGCGGCGCAATCAGCTTGCTTTTGCCATGGTACATGTCTTTGACGCTGCCATGCACAAAGCCGACTATCAGCTCAATCGCGGTCTGAAACTTGCCTGGCACGCCGCTGGTCGCTTTTTTAGCAACGCTACGGAACATCACCAGAAACAACAGACCCAGCACCACCGAGAAGAACATGGAGTCAATATTGAGCGTCCAGAAGGTGGCTGGGGGGTTCTGCGGATCCACCAGCGAGAAAGTACGCAGGTCCAGCTGAAGGTTATTCAGATGGTGTCCTATGTATTCCTGCGGCGTCATATTTTCTGAAGCCATGATGCCTTTTACCCTTTGTTGTTAATTACAGCCGGCGCCAGTATCTGAACCACCAGCACCAAAACCCACGTAACGATCAGCGGCAAAAACACCGCCTTTAAAACCGCCAACGCCACCACCAGTAAAACCAGCATCGCTAACACCTTGAAGGCTTCACCGAAGGCGAAAGTCCAGGACACGCGGCCCTTAGCAGGTGTATGCGCCTGGTGACGCCAGGCAAATATCATAAACAACATATTAGGCAGTGCCACTGCCAATCCCCCACATACTGCGGAGATGCCCCAGAAGGGGTCTTTGAGGCAAAACAGCAATCCACTTGCTATTACCGCCAGAAACTGAATGAACAGAAGCTTACGAGCAACGTTTCGACTCACGAGCGACACAGACATCACGTTTTTACTCCTGCTCACTTCGAGGTATGCCGCGTGTCGTATAAAACGTTCTTTAAGACTTAGAGTCAAGCATCAAAAAGCGGTCAAATTATACGGTGCGCCCCCGTGATTTCAAACAATAAGTAGCCAAAAGGTGAATAAATGTTTAAATATTTTTCTCTGGCCCGCATTTTTAACTTTTAGCCAAAGTGTGAACGATCGTACAAAACTGCAAATAGCGCGAAAACACTGGCGATAAAGCGTGCACCAGATCACACATTAAACATATTCATGCTTACGCAATTCATTTACGTGTCAATTCATGCCTTTTCATCTTTTTGATATTTAAGCGTAAAACCAGGTACTGTTTTAAAAATACCAGCTTACACCTTAAAAACGCCCCATTGACATTTATAATAAAAATTTAACAAGCAAAAGTGATTTTTCGATTCGATTTTTAGCAGACTGATATTTACAAAGTTGATTACTCTCTGTTTTAACAAAAGAAGCGACGTTGTCATGTTGAAACGAAACCGTAAATCCAGAGTTAAATGTAACAACGCTGAAATGCGTTATACCTGTCGATTTTTAACACAAGCCGCGTCGTTTTTTTTCTATTTTTTTTGATAAAAATTAAACTTTGTTTGACTTAATAATCACCAGATGCCGCTCGCCTTCCAGTTGCGGAACGCGTAATTTTTCAACAGATTCGACGCTAAAATCGTCAGGTAGTGAGGCAATTTCATCCCCTGGCAATTGCCCTTTTAAGGCATAAAAACGCCCTTTCTCTCCCGGCAGATGGTGACACCAGCTCACCATATCATTCAACGATGCGAAAGCGCGGCTGATAACGCCATCAAACGGCGGTTCGGAGGGATAGGCTTCAACGCGGCTTTGAACCGGCGTGATGTTTTCCAGTTTCAGTTCGTGCTGGACCTGACGCAGAAAACGTACCCGCTTGCCCAGGCTGTCGAGTAAGGTGAAATGCGCGTCAGGGAGAACAATAGCCAGCGGGATGCCCGGCAGCCCCGGTCCTGTTCCTACGTCGATAAAACGCTGTCCCTGAAGATACGGCGCAACGACTATGCTGTCGAGAATATGGCGTACCAACATTTCGTTGGGATCCCGCACTGACGTCAGGTTGTATGCTTTGTTCCATTTGTGCAGCATATCAACGTAGGCGACCAGCAGCGTTTTCTGGTGATCGGTAAGAGAAATACCGGCATCAGCCAGCAGACGAGAGAGTTTGTTGAGCACGGTCATTACCTGTTAATAATCAAATGCCCGATGCGCTTTCGCTTATCGGGCCTACAAATTTGTAGGGCGGGCAAGCGAAGCGCCCCCGCCAAATTAGTGTTATCAAGCGCTACGACGCAGCATACCTTGTTTTTTCAGCCATACCAGCAGAATGGAGATTGCCGCTGGCGTAACGCCGGAGATACGCGATGCCTGGCCGATAGACGCCGGTTTATGATCGTTCAGCTTGGCGATAACTTCGTTCGACAGACCGGAAACCTGACGATAATCCAGCGTGGCAGGTAGCAACGTATTCTCGTTACGTAGTTGTTTTTCAATCTCATCCTGCTGGCGAGCGATATAGCCTTCGTATTTGACCTGGATTTCCACCTGCTCAGCGGCTTGCTCATCTTCAAGCGCAGGCGCGAATGCGGCAAGCGAAGTGAGCTGCGCGTAGGTCATTTCCGGACGACGCAACAGATCTTCGCCGCTGGCCTCACGGGAGAGAGGCGTGGTCAAATGCGCATTCACTTCATCGGCGGATTCCGCAGACGGCGTTACCCATGTCGATTTCAGCCGCTGACGTTCGCGTTCGATATTTTCCAGCTTCTCGTTGAAGCGCGCCCAGCGTTCATCATCCACCAGACCCAGCTCGCGGCCCATTTCAGTCAGACGCAGATCGGCATTGTCCTCACGTAGCATCAGACGATATTCGGCACGGGAGGTAAACATGCGATACGGCTCTTTGGTGCCCAGCGTACAGAGATCGTCCACCAGCACGCCGAGATAAGCCTGAGAACGCGCAGGCGCCCAGCCCTCTTTGTCGGCGGAAAGACGCGCGGCATTCAGACCAGCGAGCAAGCCCTGCGCCGCAGCCTCTTCATAGCCGGTAGTACCGTTGATTTGACCAGCAAAGAACAGGCCGTGAATAAATTTACTTTCCAGAGTCGGTTTCAGATCGCGCGGGTCGAAGAAATCGTACTCAATCGCGTAACCAGGGCGAACGATCTTCGCGTTCTCCATACCCTGCATGGAACGGACAATCTGCATCTGCACGTCAAACGGCAGGCTGGTGGAGATACCGTTAGGGTAAATCTCGTTAGAGGTCAGTCCTTCCGGCTCAAGGAAGATCTGATGCTGGTTACGATCGGCAAAACGCATCACCTTGTCTTCGATCGAAGGACAGTAGCGTGGGCCGATCCCTTCGATCACGCCAGCGTACATTGGGCTACGATCGAGGTTATTACGAATCACGTCATGGGTTTTCTCATTGGTATGCGTGATGTAACACGGCACCTGTTGCGGATGCTGAGAAGCATTCCCCATAAACGAGAAAACCGGCATCGGGTTATCGCCATGCTGTTGAGCCAACACGCTGAAATCGATAGTACGCGCATCAATACGCGGCGGTGTGCCGGTTTTCAGGCGGCTGACGCGTAGCGGAAGCTCACGCAGACGGCGAGACAGCGGGATGGATGGCGGATCGCCAGCACGACCGCCGCTGTAGTTATCCAGACCAATATGAATTTTGCCATCCAGGAAGGTTCCGACGGTCAGTACCACCGCTTTCGCGCGGAATTTGAGCCCCATTTGGGTCACGGCGCCGACAACGCGATCGTTTTCGACAATCAGATCTTCAACAGCTTGCTGGAAGATCATCAGATTCGGCTGATTCTCCAGCGCGGTACGCACCGCCTGGCGGTATAAGACTCGATCCGCCTGAGCCCGGGTAGCGCGAACGGCCGGACCTTTGCTGGCGTTTAGTATCCTAAACTGAATACCTGCCTGATCGATCGCTTTCGCCATCAGACCGCCGAGCGCATCCACCTCTTTTACCAGATGTCCCTTTCCAATACCGCCGATCGCCGGGTTGCAGCTCATCTGTCCCAACGTGTCAATATTGTGTGTCAAAAGCAGAGTCTGTTGACCCATACGCGCTGCGGCCATCGCGGCCTCAGTGCCTGCATGACCCCCGCCAATAATAATGACGTCAAAAGGATCCTGATAAAACATGGTAATTGCCTCGCATAACGCGGTGTGAAAATGGATTGAAGCCCGGGCGGTGGATTCTACTCAACTTTAGCCGATGGAGAAAGCCCCGGGATCCGGGCTATTAAAAAGAAGATCTTTTTATTTAGAGATCTGTTCTATTGTGATCTCTTACTAGGATCGCACCAGGCTGTGGATAACCCGGATCCTGTAATAAAGATCAATGCGTTGGAAAGGATCACTAGCTGTGAATGATCGGTGATCGTGGCCCGTATAAGCTGGGATCAAAACGGGTACTTATACACAACTCAAAAAGTGAACAACGGTTATTCTTTGGATAACTACCGGTTGATCCAAGCTTTCCACCAGATTTATCCACAATGTATCGCACGATCTTTACACTTATTTGAGTAAATTAATCCAGGATCCGAGCCAAATCTCCGCTGGATCTTCCGGAATCTCATGCTCAAGGATGTTGATCTTCAGTGTTTCCCCAACCTGTTTTGCGCCAGCGCCTTTCAGTTCCGCTTCTATTTTCTCAATCGCGCCGCAAAACGTGTCGTATTCTCGACTGCCAATGCCAATTGCGCCGAAACGTACCGCGGAAAGATCGGGTTTCTGCGTCTGAAGGTCTTCATAGAAAGGGGTCAGGTTGTCCGGAATGTCTCCGGCGCCGTGCGTTGAGCTGATTATCAGCCAGATCCCGGAAGTTGACAGATCCTCTAATAACGGACCGTGCACCGTTTCGGTTGAAAAACCGGCAGCTTCCAGCTTTTCCGCCAGATGTTCCGCGACGTATTCGGCGCCGCCCAGGGTGCTGCCGCTGATAAGAGTAATGTCTGCCATTGATCGCTCGCTCAGGTAAAGAGGCTGCATTGTACTCTGTGAACGAGCTGGGATCTACCTGTGGAAAAATGTGGGATTAAAAAAGCCGATCATGGCTTGATGGTGCGCATGATCGGGTTCTGCAAGACGATCAGTGTCTCAGTGGACTGAATTTCATCAATTGTTTGGATCTTGTTGATAAGTACGTGCTGAAGCGCGTCGATTGATTTGCACATCACTTTTATAAAGATGCTGTAGTGACCGGTGGTGTAATACGCTTCCGTCACTTCATCCAGGCTTTCCAGCCGGGCCAGTGCGGAGGGATAGTCTTTGGCGCTTTTGAGGATGATGCCAATAAAGCAGCCCACATCGTAGCCCAGCTGTTTAGGGCTGACGTCAATCCGTGCGCCCGTAATGATCCCGGCCTGCTTCATTTTCTCGACGCGAACGTGAATGGTTCCAGGGCTAACGCCAAATTGTTTGGCCAGTTCGGCGTAGGCGGTGCGGGCATTTCCCATTAAGGCGTCAAGTATGCCGCGGTCCAGATTGTCGATCTGATAATTTTCCATCGCTTTTTCTTATGCAGATTAATGATTATCTCTATTTTAGCCATTATTTTTAACGAATCAAAACCGAAGTTAGCTTTTTATCTGTTGATTATTGAATAGTGCTCTCGTTTTGTTGCTTAATCATAGGCAACAGGACGCAGGAGTAAAAAAATGAAAACCGCTTACATTGCCAAACAACGTCAAATTAGCTTCGTGAAATCACATTTCTCTCGCCAGCTGGAGGAGCGCCTGGGTCTGATTGAGGTCCAGGCGCCGATCCTGAGTCGCGTAGGGGATGGTACGCAGGATAATTTGTCCGGCTGTGAAAAAGCGGTGCAGGTAAAAGTGAAAGCATTGCCTGACGCCCAGTTCGAAGTGGTGCATTCACTGGCGAAGTGGAAACGTCAAACCCTGGGGCAACATGACTTCAGCGCGGGCGAAGGGCTGTACACGCACATGAAAGCCCTTCGCCCCGATGAAGACCGACTCTCTCCGCTCCACTCGGTCTATGTGGATCAGTGGGACTGGGAGCGTGTCATGGGCGATGGCGAGCGCCAATTTTCCACCCTGAAAAGCACAGTAGAGGCTATATGGGCAGGAATTAAGGCGACGGAAGCAGAAGTGCATAAACAGTTTGGTCTGGCGCCGTTCCTGCCAGAGCAAATTCAGTTTGTTCACAGCCAGGAGTTGTTGTCTCGCTATCCGGATCTGGATGCGAAAGGGCGCGAACGCGCGATCGCCAAAGAACTTGGCGCCGTTTTTCTGGTGGGGATCGGCGGTAAACTGAGCGATGGCCACCGCCATGATGTACGCGCGCCGGATTATGATGACTGGAGCTCCGCATCTGAGCTGGGCTACGCCGGTCTGAACGGCGATATCCTGGTGTGGAACCCGGTGCTGGAAGATGCGTTTGAGCTTTCCTCTATGGGTATTCGCGTAGATGCCGATACGCTGATGCGCCAGCTGGCGTTGACCGGTGATGAAGATCGTCTGCAACTGGAGTGGCATCAGGCGCTGCTGCGCGGCGAAATGCCGCAGACCATCGGCGGCGGGATTGGGCAGTCGCGTCTGACGATGTTGCTGCTGCAATTGCCGCATATTGGTCAGGTACAGTGCGGCGTATGGCCCGCGCAGGTTCGCGAAAGCATTCCTGCTATTTTATAAGCCGTTAGCGCCGCCAGCGTCTCAGCAGGCGGCTTCGCATCCCGGTGTCAAAGCGCCAGATATGATCGAAAATGCGCATGATGCCGGGTTTGCCGTGCGCCGACATCGCCACCGCATGGAATCGATGCTGGTGAAGACGCTGCAACTCTCCCACTTTGCTCACCACGTCATCCGGCAAGCGCTGGGCGATAAAATCCGAAATGACCACCGCATCGGCATCAAACCATTCCCGTCCCTGCATTCTTTCAATAATGGCGCGAAAACAGCTGGCGATATCCGTGCCGCCGCGAAAACGTTGACTTAAAAAGCGGATGGCCTGCTCGATACCTTCCGGGCCGGAGAGTTCATAGCGCACAACGTCAGTGGAAAACAGCATAATAAAGCAGCGGCGGTTATCCGCCAGCGCAACGCGCATCAACGCCAGGCAGAACGCTTTTGCGCACTGCTCGTTAAATCCTCCCATCGAGCCTGAAGTATCGACGCAGACAATAAACGGTCCGCGCGGCTGCTCGTCGACATCCTGGTGTACTACCGGCCGTTCGGTCACTTTCTCACGCCACGCTTCGCCATGCAGGCGATAGGTGAGGAGCTGTTTTTCCACTAACCGGCGGTAAAATTCATATTCCAGCTCGGTGATGCCGAGCGTCGCCAGCTCTGGCGGCAACAGGCGCAGAATATCATCGCCTTGCTGAATACCGTCAACCTGCTCCGGCACCGTTGCGGGTTCGCGTACCAGTGTACGAAAGGTTTCCATCGGCGCGTCTTTTTTCGGTACCGATTTGGCTTCCCGCGAACGTCCCAGTTGTTCCGCCAGTTGCATTAGCTCCGGCTGGGCGGCGAGAAATTCGCCGTATTTTACGATCAGTTGATAATCACCACGTTTAAGCTGGCCCGCGCTCATATCCCACAGGCGGCCTGCGGCATTATCATTTTCCGCCAGCGTCGGTTCCAGTTGCCCGCTCAGCGTCATCCGTTCCTGAACGTCACTCAGCAACTGTTCGCGCTCTTCTTCCAGTAATTGCTGGTTTAACGTGGTGGCCTGCACGACCAGACTTAACCGCCAGCGTTGCAAAAAAAGCGTGTGTAGCGCAGGGGTAAAGGTACTGTTGCTCTCCGTCAATTGCTTCGCCTGCGCGGCATACGGTGAATGCAGGCGATGAAGCAACGCCAGTATTTGCGGCAGTTGCACGATGAACTGTGGTGTAGAGAGAAGTTGGCTTTGCTGATAACACATGACCTCTTCCGTGAGTTCCGGCGGAACGTGTGCGTCTTTAAGACGGCTGCGTAGCGCTTCCCGCCAGCGCGGGAGATCGGCGGTCACGGCGTTTTTTAAACGCGGAAACTTTTCAAAGAAAATGACCAGCTGTGGGGAAGCCAGTAGCGCGAGGATCATCTCTTCGACCATTCCCTCTTCGCTGACGGCCAGCATGGTATTTAGCGTATCCAGCGTCAGCATTGTTGCGCCTGGCGGATCTGTTCTCCTACATCCTGCAGGCTGGCCTCAATGCGCCCTAACCAGTCGCTGTGAATAAACAGGCAATGTTGCTGCTCGCTGAAGCGGGTATGCTGCTGGCGCCAGTCGTTTTCTAACGTTTCCAGCTGCTGTTTGATCTCCGCAGGCATACTGTCTTCAGCCGCTCCCGGTAACGCCAGACGGGTACCTTGTAGACTGATGTCGCGCACCACCAGATGTTGAGCGTTATCGACTTCCATATTCAGCGTTTGGGCAAAGCCGATCCCGTTCAGTTTGCCGCGGATCTCGCCGCCTTTGGTCAGCCAAAGTTCCAGCGCGCTGCGGTCAAAGGTAATATGGATCACTTCCATATCATGCAATTTGAGCGGTTTTTGTAGCAATAACGTCAACGTTGACGCACTGGCTTCCGGCGGTAAAGTGTAATGCGGGCGACGGCTGAACATACCGCCTTCTTTAATGACGGTGAAGGCGGTTTTATCGCTTTGCTGTTGCTGCAACTGAAGGCGACGCTGGACGATACCGCCGAGGCGAGTCAGCATGGCCTGCTGCTGCCAGGCGTGTCCGGTCATCAATATTTCCAGTTGCTGTTGCATGAGATTCAGACTCTGCGCGTCATACCACAAGCAATCTTTTAGCAGGATAAGGTCAATCGGCGCAACCGCGTCGCGTCCGCTAAAGAAGGCGCTGGCCTGTAACAGGCGGATGGCTTTCTTCCAGCGACGGTCGGAGACATAAGGCGCATTCGGCAAATTATCCAGCTGTTGGCGCAGAGTAAATATCAGCTCAAAGACCGGATCAGGGAGTGAAATCGCGCCGATATCCTTTTGCCACTGTTGATATTCTTCGTCGCTAACCTGTAACGAGGCAGGTACCGGGTTATCACTTTCATCCTGCTGACTGACCAGCATGGAGCGGAAATTGGCTTTATCCTGAACTTTATCCAGCCACAGGCGAATCAACATTCGGTCGTACAACGCTTCCAGGCTGCTGTCCGCTTCGGGCAGTTCGTTAGAGGCCGCCACCAGCAGCCGCATCGGAATTTTTTCCTCAAATGCGCCGTTGCGGAAATGGCGTTCGTTAATGGCGGTCAGCAATGTGTTCAGGATAGCTGGCCCGGCTTTCCAGATTTCATCCAGAAAAACGATTTCGGCTTCGGGAAGGTAGCCGGTCGTTAAGCGTTCATAGCGACCTTCATCTTTCAGCGCCTGAATAGAGAGCGGGCCAAAAACCTCTTCCGGCGTGGAAAAGCGTGTCATCAGATATTCAAAAGCGCGGGCGCGCTGGAAAGCAAACTTCAGGCGGCGGGCAATCAGACTCTTGGCGATACCGGGCGGGCCCAACAAAAAGACGCTCTCACCGCTTAACGCCGCCAGTAGGCAAAGGCGTATGGCATGACTACGTTCATACAGCCCCTTCTCAAGGGCGCTGCTCAGACGGGAAATTCTTTCCGCTAATAAATGTGGGTGAGCCATAATAAAGAGGCGTCCTTTCGACAAATGGATCATGCTAATTGCGAGTATAGACGTTTCACCACCGGGGCTGTAATCGTCTGACGCGCTGTTTATTTTTCTTTGAGCCAGGTTAATCTGGCTTCATTTAGGGGTACGATTTTATGATTAATCGTGCATACTGTGCGCTTTTTTGTGGGCCAAGGGACTAAGCACACATTTCATATCTATACACTCATTCATTCAAACTACATCAAGGCGGCAAAGGAGTGAATCCCCTGGCACTGACTTAAACGTGTGACTGGGGTAAGCGAATGCAGCCGACAAGGAGGTAGGGTGAAGGGTGACGTGTATAAACGAAAGATGAGTCTATGAGCACTGATAATAAGCAATCGTTGCCTGCGATTACCCTCGCAGCTATTGGGGTTGTCTACGGTGATATTGGTACCAGCCCGCTTTATACGCTTCGTGAATGTTTGTCCGGTCAGTTTGGTTTTGGCGTTGAACGAGATGCCGTATTTGGTTTTCTGTCGCTGATCTTCTGGCTACTCATCTTTGTGGTTTCCATCAAATATCTCACCTTCGTGATGCGCGCCGATAACGCGGGTGAAGGTGGAATTTTGACGCTGATGTCGCTTGCCGGGCGTAATACCTCGGCGCGCACCACATCCATGTTAGTTATCATGGGACTGATAGGCGGCAGCTTTTTCTATGGCGAAGTGGTGATTACGCCGGCGATTTCGGTGATGTCGGCGATTGAAGGCCTGGAAATTGTCGCGCCGCAGCTGGATACCTGGATTGTCCCGCTTTCCATTATTGTGCTGACTCTGTTGTTTATGATTCAGAAGCACGGTACGGGAATGGTAGGGAAACTCTTTGCGCCGATCATGCTGACCTGGTTTTTAATCCTGGCGGTACTTGGCCTGCGCAGTATTATCGCCAATCCCGAAGTGTTACATGCGCTGAATCCTGTCTGGGCGGTACGTTTTTTCCTTGAATATAAAACCGTATCATTTATTGCGTTGGGCGCGGTGGTGCTGTCGATTACCGGCGTAGAGGCGTTGTACGCCGATATGGGACACTTCGGTAAGTTCCCGATTCGCCTGGCGTGGTTTACCGTGGTATTGCCGTCGTTAGTACTGAACTACTTTGGTCAGGGCGCATTGCTACTTAAGCATCCGGAAGCGATTAAAAACCCCTTCTTCCTGTTGGCGCCGGACTGGGCGTTAATTCCGCTGCTGATTCTGGCCGCGCTGGCGACGGTGATCGCCTCCCAGGCGGTCATTTCCGGCGTCTTTTCGCTGACGCGTCAGGCCGTGCGTCTTGGCTATTTGTCGCCAATGCGCATTATCCATACCTCCGAGATGGAGTCCGGTCAGATCTATATCCCTTTCGTTAACTGGCTGCTTTATTTCGCGGTCGTGGTTGTTATTGTTAGCTTTGAGCACTCCAGCAACCTGGCGGCGGCCTATGGTATCGCCGTGACCGGCACGATGGTGCTGACGTCTATTCTTTCTACGACCGTGGCGCGTAAGAACTGGCACTGGAACAAATATTTTGTCGCGCTGATCCTCATCGCATTCCTGTGCGTGGATATCCCGCTGTTCTCGGCTAACCTCGACAAATTGTTGTCCGGCGGTTGGCTGCCGCTGAGCCTGGGTCTGATCATGTTCACGATCATGACCACCTGGAAGAGCGAGCGTTTCCGTCTGTTGCGTCGTATGCATGAACACGGTAATTCGCTGGAAGCGATGATTGCTTCACTGGAGAAGTCACCGCCGGTTCGGGTGCCGGGTACTGCCGTATACATGTCGCGCGCGCTCAGTGTGATCCCTTTTGCTTTATTGCATAACCTGAAGCACAACAAAGTGTTGCATGAGCGCGTAATCTTACTGACGTTGCGTACAGAAGATGCGCCATATGTGCATAACGTTCGCCGGGTGCAGATTGAGCAGTTGTCTCCGACATTCTGGCGCGTGGTGGCTAGCTACGGCTGGCGCGAAACGCCAAACGTTGAAGAGGTGTTCCACCGCTGCGGTCTGGAAGGGCTTAGCTGTCGGATGATGGAAACGTCGTTCTTTATGTCGCACGAGTCGTTGATTGTCGGCAAACGCCCGTGGTATTTGCGTCTGCGTGGCAAGCTGTATTTGTTGTTGCAACGCAACGCCCTGCGCGCGCCGGATCAGTTCGAGATCCCGCCTAACCGCGTGATTGAGTTAGGTACGCAGGTCGAGATTTAACCTCCCATCAACATGCCGGGGGCCGCGTTGGCTTACCCGGCCTGACCAATCCGTAGATTCCCACAAGATAATCGCCTGATGGCGATTATCTTCACCTGATTTCCGCTAGCGAAACGTTTCGACGGCGATCACAATTCTGTTACGTCATGATGGTTTTATGAACACATCCAGGGTTACACTGCGGCCAGCGAAACGTTTCGCTAGTGGAGCAGAAAAATGAAGAAAGGCACCGTACTCAACTCTGAAATCTCGTCGGTCATTTCCCGTCTGGGGCATACTGATACTCTGGTGGTCTGTGATGCGGGTTTACCCATCCCGAATAGCACCGCGCGTATCGATATGGCACTAACCCAGGGCGTACCTTCTTTTATGCAGGTGGTGGATGTCGTGACCCGGGAAATGCAGGTTGAGGCGGCGATTCTTGCAACGGAAATCAAACAACAGAATCCGCAGCTCCACGAAACGTTGCTCACTCACCTTGAGCAACTGCAGCAACACCAGGGAAACACCATAAAAATTAGTTATACGACACACGAACAATTCAAAAAATTGACTGCAGACAGTCAGGCGGTGATTCGCAGCGGGGAGTGTTCCCCGTATGCGAACGTCATTCTTTGCGCTGGCGTTACGTTCTGAGGCCGCTATGGACGCATTACTGCAACTCAAAGGGATCGATAAAGCGTTCCCCGGCGTGAAGGCTCTCTCCGGCGCCGCGTTAAACGTTTATCCTGGCCGCGTTATGGCGCTGGTGGGGGAAAACGGCGCCGGAAAATCCACCATGATGAAAGTATTAACCGGCATCTATACGCGAGATGCGGGATCGTTGTTATGGCTGGGTAAAGAGACCACCTTTAATGGGCCTAAATCGTCTCAGGAAGCCGGGATCGGCATTATTCATCAGGAACTGAACCTGATTCCGCAGTTGACCATTGCGGAAAACATCTTCCTGGGCCGTGAGTTTGTGAATCGCTTTGGCAAAATCGACTGGAAAAAGATGTATGCCGAAGCCGACCACCTCTTAGCCAAACTCAATCTGCGTTTTAAGAGCGATAAGCTGGTGGGCGAACTCTCTATCGGCGATCAGCAAATGGTGGAAATCGCCAAAGTGCTGAGCTTCGAATCCAAAGTCATCATTATGGATGAACCGACCGATGCGCTGACCGACACTGAAACCGACTCTCTGTTCCGCGTTATCCGCGAATTAAAATCGCAGGGGCGCGGCATTGTCTATATCTCCCACCGTATGAAAGAGATCTTCGAAATTTGCGATGACGTGACGGTCTTCCGCGATGGGCAATTTATCGCCGAGCGTGAAGTGGCCACGTTGACCGAAGATTCTCTTATCGAAATGATGGTGGGACGTAAGCTGGAAGATCAGTACCCGCATCTGGATAACGCGCCGGGTGAGATTCGCCTGAAGGTCGATAATCTGTGCGGACCGGGCGTGAATGATGTCTCTTTTGTGCTGCGAAAAGGCGAGATCCTTGGCATCTCCGGCCTGATGGGCGCCGGTCGCACCGAGCTGATGAAAGTATTGTACGGCGCGATGCCGCGAACCAGCGGTTACGTGACGCTCGATGGACACGAAGTGGTGACGCGTTCTCCGCAGGACGGGCTGGCCAATGGCATCGTTTATATCTCTGAAGACCGTAAGCGCGATGGACTGGTGCTCGGCATGTCAGTTAAAGAGAATATGTCGCTGACGGCGCTGGACTATTTCAGCCGCGCTGGCGGAAGCCTGAAACACAAAGATGAGCAGCAGGCGGTGGGGGATTTTATCCGTCTGTTCAACGTCAAGACGCCGTCAATGGAACAGGCGATAGGCCTGCTTTCTGGCGGTAATCAGCAAAAAGTGGCGATTGCCCGCGGGTTGATGACGCGCCCGAAAGTGCTCATTCTCGACGAGCCGACCCGCGGCGTGGACGTCGGCGCCAAGAAAGAGATTTACCAGCTTATCAACCAGTTTAAGGCCGACGGCCTGAGCATCATTCTGGTCTCATCTGAGATGCCAGAAGTATTAGGCATGAGCGATCGCATCATCGTCATGCATGAAGGGCATCTCAGCGGTGAATTTACTCGCGAGCAGGCCACCCAAGAAGTGTTAATGGCTGCCGCAGTGGGCAAGCTTAATCGCGTGAATCAGGAGTAAAAAAGATGACAACCCAGGCTGTTTCTGGTCGCCGTTATTTCACTAAAGCGTGGCTTCTTGAGCAGAAGTCGCTCATTGCCCTGCTGGTGTTGATCGCGATTGTGTCGACGTTGAGCCCCAACTTTTTTACCGTTAATAATCTGTTCAATATTCTTCAACAGACCTCCGTCAACGCCATTATGGCGGTGGGGATGACGTTGGTGATTCTGACATCGGGGATCGATCTGTCCGTCGGTTCCCTGCTGGCGCTCACCGGCGCGGTTGCCGCTTCAATCGTCGGCGTTGAAGTGAATGCGCTGGTCGCGGTTGCCGCCGCGCTGGCGCTGGGCGCCGCGATTGGCGCTGTTACTGGCGTTATCGTCGCGAAAGGCCGCGTACAGGCGTTTATCGCTACGCTGGTGATGATGCTATTACTGCGCGGTGTAACGATGGTTTACACCGACGGTAGCCCGGTCAACACTGGCTTTACCGATAACGCCGATCTGTTTGGCTGGTTCGGTATCGGCCGTCCGCTGGGCGTTCCTACGCCGGTCTGGATCATGGCTATCGTCTTTATCGTCGCCTGGTATATGCTGCATCACACCCGTCTGGGACGCTATATCTACGCGCTGGGCGGTAACGAAGCGGCGACGCGCCTGTCTGGCATTAGCGTGAGCAAAGTGAAAATTATCGTCTATTCACTTTGCGGCCTGACAGCATCGCTGGCGGGCATCATTGAAGTGGCGCGCCTCTCTTCCGCGCAGCCGACGGCGGGTACCGGCTATGAGCTGGATGCTATTGCCGCCGTGGTGCTGGGCGGCACCAGCCTTGCTGGCGGTAAAGGACGCATTGTTGGGACATTGATCGGCGCATTGATTCTCGGCTTCCTTAATAATGGTTTGAATTTGTTAGGTGTTTCCTCCTATTACCAGATGATCGTCAAAGCGGTGGTGATTTTGCTGGCGGTACTGGTAGACAACAAAAAGCAGTAACAACGACTACAGGACATCTGAAATATGAACATGAAAAAACTGGCTACCCTGGTATCTGCTGTTGCGCTGAGCGCCACCGTGAGCGCGAATGCAATGGCGAAAGACACCATTGCGCTGGTGATCTCTACCCTCAATAATCCCTTCTTCGTGTCGTTAAAAGACGGGGCGCAAAAAGAGGCGGATAAACTGGGTTATAACCTGGTGGTGCTGGACTCCCAGAACAACCCTGCCAAAGAGCTGGCGAACGTGCAGGATTTAACCGTTCGCGGGACCAAAATTCTGCTGATCAACCCGACTGACTCCGATGCGGTGGGTAACGCGGTGAAGATGGCGAACCAGGCGAAGATTCCGGTTATCACGCTTGACCGCCAGGCAACCAAAGGCGATGTCGTCAGCCATATCGCGTCTGATAACGTGCTGGGCGGTAAGATCGCTGGCGACTATATCGCGAAAAAAGCTGGCGAAGGCGCCAAAGTGATTGAGTTGCAAGGTATTGCCGGAACATCCGCGGCGCGTGAGCGTGGCGAAGGTTTCCAGCAGGCGGTAGCCGCCCACAAATTTAATGTTCTGGCCAGCCAGCCTGCCGATTTCGACCGTACTAAGGGTCTGAACGTCATGCAGAACCTGCTGACCGCGCATCCGGATGTTCAGGCTGTCTTCGCCCAGAACGATGAAATGGCGCTGGGCGCACTGCGCGCGCTGCAAACTGCCGGTAAAGCAGATGTGATGGTGGTTGGATTTGACGGTACGCCGGATGGCGAAAAGGCCGTAAAAGATGGCAAACTGGCAGCGACTATCGCTCAGTTACCGGATCAAATCGGCGCCAAAGGCGTTGAAGTGGCGGATAAGGTGCTGAAAGGCGAAAAAGTTCAGGCCAAATATCCGGTTGACCTGAAACTGGTCATCAAGCAGTAATAAACGACACGGGTCAACTATGGCCTGATGGCGACAGAAATACGCGAGCCTCCGCTGAGGTGAACGTAAAAAAAGAAAAGCAGGGCACGCGCCACCCTAACCGGTGGCGCACTTTGACGTGGAACCCCGAATATGAAAACCGCAGGTAATCTCATCGTCCTTGGCAGCATTAATGCCGATCATATCCTTAATCTTGAGTCCTTCCCTACCCCGGGTGAAACGGTAACCGGTAGCCATTATCAGGTCGCGTTTGGCGGGAAAGGCGCGAATCAGGCGGTTGCTGCGGGACGTAGCGGGGCAAATATTGCGTTTATCGCCTGCACGGGCGATGACGATATTGGCGACAGTATTCGTAAACAATTAGTCAGCGATCGTATTGATATCGCGCCAGTTAGCGTTATTAAAGGCGAGTCTACCGGGGTGGCGCTGATTTTCGTTAACGGCGAAGGCGAGAACGTCATCGGTATTCATGCCGGAGCGAATGCCGCGTTATCGCCGGCGTTGGTTGATGCGCAACGTGAACGTATCGCGCAGGCGGATGCGTTACTGATGCAGCTGGAATCGCCGCTGGAAAGCGTACTGGCGGCGGCGAAAATCGCCCATCAACATCATACTACTGTTGCGCTTAACCCGGCGCCTGCCCGTGAGCTACCGGATGAACTGCTGGCGCTGGTGGACATCATCACGCCAAATGAAACGGAAGCTGAAAAGCTGACGGGCGTGCGTGTGGAAAATGACGACGATGCCGCGAAAGCTGCGCAGGTTTTGCATGATAAAGGCATTCGAACCGTATTAATTACCTTAGGAAGCCGTGGCGTCTGGGCCAGCGTAAACGGCGAGGGCCGCCGCGTTCCTGGATTTAGCGTTGAGGCTGTCGATACCATTGCCGCCGGAGATACGTTTAACGGCGCCTTTATCACCGCGATACTGGAGGAGACGCCGTTGCCGGAAGCGATTCGCTTTGCCCATGCCGCCGCCGCGATTGCCGTAACGCGTAAAGGCGCGCAACCTTCCGTTCCGTGGCGCGAAGAGATAGAAGCGTTTTTACATCAGCAGGGGTAACGCTTGGCTACTATGAAAGATGTTGCCCGCCTGGCGGGAGTCTCTACATCGACGGTCTCTCACGTTATTAACAAAGATCGCTTTGTGAGTGAGACGATAACCGAAAAAGTTGAAGCGGCGATTAAATCACTTAACTATGCGCCTTCTGCGCTGGCGCGAAGCCTCAAGTTAAACCAGACCCGCACGATTGGTATGCTAATTACCGCCAGTACCAACCCTTTTTATTCCGAACTGGTGCGCGGCGTTGAGCGAAGCTGTTTTGAGCGCGGTTATAGTCTGGTGTTGTGCAATACCGAAGGCGACGAGCAACGGATGAACCGCAACCTGGAGACCCTGATGCAAAAACGGGTAGACGGTTTACTGCTGCTGTGTACCGAAACGCATCAGCCTTCTCGTGAAATCATGGAGCGTTATCCGTCTATTCCTACCGTCATGATGGACTGGTCGCCGTTTGATGGTGAGGGCGATAGCGATCTCATTCAGGATAATTCGTTGCTAGGCGGCGATCTTGCTACCCAATACCTTATCGATAAAGGATTTACCCGAATAGCCTGTATTACCGGCCCGCTGGACAAAACGCCAGCGCGTTTACGGCTGGAAGGGTATCGGGCGGCGATGAAACGCGCAGGGCTGGCTATTCCGCAAGGCTATGAGATCACCGGCGATTTTGAATTTGGCGGCGGCTTTGACGCCATGCAGGCGTTACTCGCCCATCAACAGCGACCGCAAGCGGTTTTTACCGGAAACGATGCGATGGCTGTCGGCGCCTATCAGGCGCTATATCAGGCGGGGCTTCGTATTCCGCAGGATATGGCAGTCATTGGCTATGATGATATTGAGCTGGCGCGCTATATGACGCCGCCGCTGACGACTATCCATCAGCCGAAAGATGAATTGGGCGAGCTGGCTATTGATGTGTTGATTCATCGGATGGCGCAGCCCGCCTTGCAACAACAGCGACTTCAGCTTACTCCGGTTTTGACGGTGCGTGGGTCGGTTTAGATTTATGCCGTTCTTTAATCAGATTGTTGCCGTCTTTGGCTCTTAGCAGCATAAACATCAGCGCGGACACGATAGTGATCGCCCCCATCGTGATAAAGGTATAGTGGAACTGTTCCACGGTACTGGTGCCCGCAAAACCTTCATAAATACGTAACACCGCCGCGCTGATCGCCACGCCTAAACTGATAGACAATTGCTGCGTAACCGCCAGAACGCTGTTGCCGCTGCTGGCGTTATCGTCTGTCAGATCCGCAAGAGTAATCGTATTCATTGCCGTAAATTGAGTGGACATCGCCATTCCAAGAATGAATAGCGGCAGCACGAGCATCCAGATCGGCATGGCGGGAGATTGAAACGAAAACTGGGCAATCATCAGACCGATAAATACCGTAATGCCGACCAGAGTCTTCCGGTATCCCAAACGTCGCAAAACCTGCGTTACGGTCGATTTCGCGATAATAGAACCCAAAGCTGTCGGCGCCATCATGCAGCCGGCGATCAGAGCCGGGTAGCCAAAACCAACCTGTAGCATTAACGGCATCAAAAAAGGTACGCAGCCTGTCCCCAGACGCGTGGCGAGGTTGCCGGCAATACCGACGGAAAATGTGCGTGTCTTAAACAGCGATAGTGATATTAACGGTGTCGGATGACGGCGGGCGTGGCGGATATAGGCCAATAGTAGAACGATACTGCAAAAAATAATGGCGGATGCGATCCATGTCGCCACAATCTTTTCGCCAAACAGTTCCATTCCGCTGGAAAATAAAACCAGACTTAACCCAAAAAGAAAGAAGCCGGTCATGTCAAACTTGCGACGCGGCGTGGTGAAGTTGGGCATATATTTGCGGGCATACAGAATGCCTGCAACACCAATGGGAATATTAATCAGGAAGATCCAGTGCCAGCTTGCCCAGGTCACCAGTACGCCGCCTAATACCGGCCCCAGAATCGGACCTACCAGCCCCGGCATAGTGACAAAGTTAAGAACGGGCAGCAGCTCACTACGCGGATAGGCTCGCAATAACGCCAGCCGCGCCACTGGCATCATCATCGCTCCGCCGACGCCTTGTACGACGCGAAAAATAACCAATTCAGATAGTGAACTGGAGAGCGCGCAGGCCAGCGAGCCTAACGTAAACAGACTTACGGCAACCATAAAAACGCGACGCGTACCAAAGCGGTCAGCCAGCCAGCCGCTTACCGGAATTAACATAGCTACTGTCAGGGTATAACTGATAATAGCGGACTGCATGGCGAGTGGTGAACGGTTAAGACTATGCGCAATAGCCGGTAAAGCGGTATTCAAAATGGTGGCGTCTAGCGCCTGCATAAAGAAGGCCATCGCCGCGATCCACGGCAGGCCAGCCATACTGCGCGCTTTTTTGCTGGTCATTCAATATCCTGTTAATTATCTGGTCTCTCATTGGGCGCTATTAACAACGCCTGGCAGGCCTGGAAAGCGCGTTCGCCGTCGCCATCAGCGATGGCATCAACAATGGCCTGGTGCAAATCCAGCTTTACCACCTCGTTATAGGTGATTGAGGTAAAGTAAGTGTGATAAACCGAATGAAATAGCGTCGCAAAAGAGATTAGAAAGGGATTGGCGCTCATTTCGTAGATATGCTCGTGCCACGCCATATCCACTTCAATCCAGCGTTCACGCTTAAAATGCTTTTTCAGCGCGACCATCTCTTCCATTAAGGCATTAAGCCGCGCTTTCTGCTCCGGTGTGCCAAGAGTCGCCGCCAGCAGGCAGGCTTGCGGCTCCAGGCTAATACGCATCACCAGAAAATGATCTACCACCTGATGAAAATTTTCTTCCGTCATCCACCAGGTCAGCAGCTCTTGATCCAGAAAGTTCCAGTTTCCCTGCGGCATCACCCGCGTACCAATGCGCGGACGGGGTAGCACCATACCTTTAGCCGTCAACGTTTTCACCGCTTCGCGAACTGCCGTTCGACTTACGCCGTACTGCTCGCCCAGTTCTATTTCGCCGGGAAGAATCGTACCGGGGGCGTAGTCACCCTTTAATATCCGCTGCGCCAGCTTTTCAGCCAGAACATAGGATAGATTTTTCTGTGCGGCTAATTGTTGTGCGCTTAAAGGCATGAATGTTCTTCCTTTCTCTTTCGTTTGGTTATTAGTATGCCACCTGGAAGTGTGATTGCAGTTGCAATAACGGCAATTTGCTTATTTTATGGCACGTTAAGCCCGCTGTTGATGAAAAAAGAGACACTCAGAAAATTATTTTAAATTTCCTCTTGTCAGGCAGAAATAACTCCCTATAATGCGCCACCACTGACACGGAAC
>NZ_JBGDUQ010000015.1:0-74834 GCF_046552175.1 Salmonella sp. SAL00672
TGACCTTCCCCCTGTAAACAGTGCCAGTCTAAACTGAAGTTTCCGGTCTTTCTTCCATCTCACAGAGAGGCGCATTGTCATGAAAAAGACCCGTTATACCGAAGAACAGATTGCATTTGCCCTGAAACAGGCTGAAACCGGCACCCGCGTCGGGGAAGTCTGCAGAAAGATGGGAATTTCTGAGGCCACGTTTTACAACTGGAAGAAGAATGTTCGTGTTTATTCCACTACAGATATAAGATCAAAAAAAAACTTCTTTCGAATATTTTTGGTATGGGATCACATTACCTGAAGCCATAGCAAAGATAAATAAAACTGTCATTCATCTTACTGAAGAGCGAGAGTCAAACGTGATAGAAATGTCATCTTTTAGCATTGGTAATGATATGATCCAAGTATAAGCGTTATAATGACGAAGCCCGGATGGATCAGGAACCGATTAACTAGGGGTGATTGTTCCAGCCTGACGCCTGTTCGAGTGCTTGGTTAAATAATGCATTTAACGTACAAAAATATCCGCTTTCCAAATTGATCTTAAAAAGATCGTATGATGTTACTGTAGCTGAAATTGTCAACTGCTGAATCGTGGGGGCCCCTTTGGGGTTCCGATTCAGTGGTTGACAACTGCACAGAAAACACCCTGCTGGCGGGGTGATGGTTCACGCAGTGGGCCATCGCCCTGCAAAGCCAGACGGGACATAACGCCACTCAGTAGTTTAGTTACATCATCCATCATTAAAAGCGACTCCATTCCGGCCCTTTGGGCCGGGGCGGCGGCGCTTTTCAGTGGTGGGAATGGGCTGGATATCAGGTTTTTGCTCCGGTTTCGTTGATCAGAATTTTGGATGTTGTAACTATTTGCATGACCGGGGCCCGGCGCATCGCGACGGGAGGTACTAATGTTGTTTCCGAACCGGCGCGGACGTGAGTCCGCTGCAAGGGCGGGCATTCTCTGGAACCTGTCCACAGGGCAGGTGATGAACAGGTTATTTATTTATAAGAGAGAGGATTATGTATTTAAAAGAAGTATAGATCAGGGGTTTAAAGGAAACCACGCACTTTGAAATCAGGTCGCCTGGCGCTTTGTCAGTATATCGGTTGTAACTTTATGGAAAAGTCCCTTGCAGTTATTTGTGAGTAACTGAATATTGCGTCCGGAAATGGCTCAGGCGGGAACATTTCTGACCATTCTGGCAGCAGAATGAGCGATATTTTGGCAGGAAGAACGAACGTTCCGCGCAGAAAACAGGCGGCGCCAGGCGACAGACGTACAAAATCCTCCGGCGTCAGCCGGATTTTCATAATCTGGTGGGTTATATGGGGACGGTGGCCATGGCCAGTCGCGTGTAGTTTTTGCCCCGCGACATCATCATGCGCTCTTTCACGCGCCGCTGCAACTCCCGCTTCATGGCATCAAGCCCGCCGGTAAAGCGTCCGCTGGCGTATTCCCGCGTCAGCTGCTGTTTCACCAGTGTTTCGATGTCCTTACGGGTTCTGTCCGCGTCACGCCGCGCCCGGGCGCGTTTCAGTCCGTGCAGTTTACGTTCAGACTGGTAGCTGCGGAACCGTTCGCGCACAAATCGCCAGGCTTTCGCTATCAGTTCGTCCATCTCCAGCGGCTCCAGATTCTGCTTTTTGCGCTGCTGATTTTCCCATTCGACACGACTGCGGCGGGCGGCCATAACAGCCACGTCAGAGACATCGAGCGCGGAGAACAGTGCCGGCGTGAAGGTGATATCGGTCGGGATGTTGCAGCCAATCTGCGGATCATACTCGGTCTGGTAGGTAATCAGCCCCAGCTCTGCCATAAACTTCAGCGCCCGTGTGGCGCGGGTGATGGACAGATTGCCACTTTTTGACTCGGTGGCCAGACCGCACTCTATAGCCAGATTGGTGATGGATCTCTGTACACGGTTGGCCAGTGGATCATAATGGAAGCACAACCCCTGAAGCAGCGTATCGATGGCACGACGGCGCAGCAAAGGCGGCATCCGGTGACGCTTTCCCAGCGAACGAACGAACGCCACATGGACGGAAAAATCAAAACGGGACGTGAACCCTTCGGCTTTCGCCATCAGCTTACGACAGAACGGCAGGGTCTTTTTCCCTTCTCGCGGCGTGAATTCCGGATTCGGATTTTTGACCTGTCGGTAATGAGTGAACAGTGTTCGGGTGTCAGTCACTTCTGCCTGCACTTACAATGCACGGAAGGAGTAAATGCCACAGAAACAAGTATTGAAATTTTCTGAGCATAAAACTATACTCCCTGCATAGCCTGATTGGTGGCTATACAGTTTAAGTAGGCCCCGTTAATCTTCTGTCCCGCCAAGAATAGAAAGATTATCGGGGTTTTTGCTTTTCTGGTCCCGGGTAGACACCTCATCAGAACCAGTTCCCTGCCACCTTACGGCGTGGCCAGCCATCAAAATTCTTTAGACGATCAGCAATCTAACACTCACTGACGAGACGATCAAGAAAGTTACTCATTCACCTTCTTATCTCAGGCTCTTTTGGCCATTTCCCGTTCAATTAGTAACTCAATCATTTGAGCCTGAGTAGTTCCAGTCTCTTCACAAAGCTGCTGCAAGCTTTCTTTATGCATGTTTTGTATGAAAACATTGAGCTCTTTATGCGTCGTCTTTTTTCGTGAAATAGATAATCTCTTCTTCTCAGCGGAAGATAAGGGATTACCCTTTCTGTAAATGCGTTTCGATGAGGAAGTTACTGCATTTTCAATCTGCGACATCTCTGCCTCCTCAAGGATCAAACCTAGATCGTTTGCAGAGAATACTACAGATTTCTAAAATCAGCGACTTACTTTATGAACGTAACCTGTGTTGGCGCACGGTTTACGTTTCAGGATCGTTTACTGGGATGTCAGTACGTCTGTTTCCAGTCCGTTCCCTGCGCCCAGCGGGATGTCCAGTGGTTCAGGTAGCTGCGGGCTAAGACTGGGTCATCCCAGACGACAAGCACGTTCTCCGAATTCGAACGGTCTGCTGCACGGGAATAGTTAAACGATCCCACTTCGGTGTGGCGACCGCCGCTGACGATAACTTTGTCATGAAGAATTTTGTACACACTGACAGTACGAACCGGAATGCCGGCACCGGTCAGCAGGTTCATTGTCGCCCTGCTGGCGTTATTGTTTTTCCCAGTATTGGCTTTCCAGTCCAGTACCCCCCTGACATCCACTCCCCGACGTTTTGCACTAATAAGAGCGCCAGCCACCTCCGGAGAGGTGAAGGAATACCCCATCAGCCGGATATTATGTTGCGCAGCCTCAATAGTCTTAAGAACCAGCTGCTCTGCGCTGCCCTCCGGTGCAAAACCGGCCTGAACGGACGGTGCCGCAATAGCTGGCAGGGAGCCCAGCAGGGATAAACACGCATGTGTGACCAACGTCAATCCATGACCTTTCCTGAGTCTCATTATGTACCTCATATAAACTTGATTAGAGTAGTGATTTTATTACTTCAGAAACGCCGGAATCGGGGGGAACTCGTTTTTCCCGGATTGCCGGGGCTGGACAACGACGCCAGCGGCGGAGGCGTCAGGATAAATTGTTATTGCCTTCCCTAGTGGTGGCACGATCATTACGCTCCATCCAGGCCAGAATCAGCACGGCCGCGTTTTCCAGGGTTTCCTGTCCCGCGCCGCCCGGTATCACTGTCACGTTCTTCTCCGTGGCCTCCTTAACCGGCATCATTATCATCGCCGGCGAGCCCTGCAGCGCAAGCGTATGTGCCAGTCGGTTACTGGCATCCAGTATGCTTTTCGTGTTCACGTTTCCCCCCCCTGATTTTATGCCCTTTCAGGGCGGCGGCAGCCACACTACTGATATCTTCATTGGTGAGCGCGCCTTCATAATGACTGGTGGCAAAAATACCGTTGTGATACGCAAGCCAGGCATCCGCCCTCGCTGATTTCCAGCCCCTTCTGTGCGGCTTTCAGCAAGTTTTCCCACTGCTGTACAAATGTGGGCCAGTACTTAAACACATAGCGGACCTGCGGCCTGGCTTACATCACAGCCTGCAGCATCGGGGCATCCTGTGTGCCGGATACCGTTCGTCGTTCAGGTTCTGAACATAAAAATACTGGCTGACACCTCAGTTTCTCTGCCTGTGGATAATAGTCTTTTCCCTAGCACTGGCGCGCACTTTCTAGGGCAAACAGCCTCCACTGCGGATGAGAGACCTAGGTTGCGGCCTGCTGCCAAGCCCGGGCGGCAGCATAATCCTCCGCCATTTCCAGCCGGAGAGACTCACATCCCCGACTCTGGCGCTACCGGAGTAAGGCCGGTGCCACGCCGTACAGACGGTCTTTCTGTTTCATCCGTTCACTCATTATACCGAGCTTCTCCGGTTCAGACCGTCTGCGCCAGCACCGCGCGGAGTTCCGCTTTTCTGGCGTTCTGCGCCCGGACCTTTGCCAGTCGCGCCAGCGCGTACTGTTCTTCCTCCACGGTAATATGCTCCGTCACATACCCTTCCGTGTCATACCGGCAGGCCCCGGCTTTCATCGCGCTGAGATATGCTTCAGAATGGGCAATCGCTTTCAGCGCACGGATTATCTTTTTGTGTGACAGCGGGATACCACGCCTGGAGGCGTCCTCAAACAGCGCCTCACGCACGCCACAGGCGAAAAGACGGGGCGTGTCGCCGTCAAACAGCCCCGGCCACCAGGGTTTCAGCGTGCTGACCGCTTCCTCCACTGACTGAAGTCGCAGGTAGATGGACAGATCTTTTCTTGCCCGGGCTTTTTTTTCTGCCAGTGACGCTTCCCGGACAGCCCTGTCAGCCAGCTGCTGTTTCTTCACCTTCCACTTCGGGGGCGTGGTGACGTTAATAATGGTTTTGCTGCTGCGGGCCAGCGCTTCCCCATCCGTTTTCCGTTTCAGTGTCAGTACCGGTCGTTTCTGCTCAGTCATGCTGTATGCTGCCCCTGCCAAATCCTGCTCATACTGCCAAAGATACCACACCCGTCACATCGCCAGAACGCCCAGCACAGCCAGATGACAGGTGTAGAATACCGGGAAAAAATCAGCCGGCCAGAACCGTGGCAGTGATTTGTCTGTCAGGGATACCAGCCATACCGCCAGCGCGGTCACCAGAAGCCCTGCTGCGGCCGCGGCATCGCTGGTGACCAGATTCAGCGCGGGGACGGCCACCACCAGGCAGGCCGCAAGCGCCAGATGTTCTTCAGTATCTGCGGTCCGGTACAGCCGGTAACAGATGACCAGCACCAGCACGCCGGCAACGCCGTAGCTGGTTCCGGACAGGGGTATCCACGCCGTCAGCAGTAACAGCACGGCCACAGAGTGAAACAGGCAGCGCTGCTCACACCACTTCAGCGCCTGCGCGGCCACCGCAAAGGCAAACAGAATATTCCCTTCATACCACGGAAATCCCGCCAGAAAATACCCTGACTGCGCGATAACCGCCCATCCCCACAGCCGGTTAATCGCAGACTGGCGGAGATGCGTATGCCGGGACAGGTTCAGTCCCCACACCAGGGCAAACAGCGGAAACGCCCCGCGCCCGGCCAGAAACAGCCACGTCTGGTTCAGGTGCAGAATACGGTTTGCATGGTCCAGCACCATCAGCAGCAGCGCCACCGTTTTGATGATATCCCTCTGTCCCGGCGACCAGACCAGCAGTCGCTGCAGCCGGGTATCCAGCCGGACAACCGGTGAATCGTTACGTGTGGCGTTATCCATCGTCATCGTGGTCTATCTTCCCGTATCAGTCCCCGCCCGGGGTTCTCTCTTTCTGCAGGTCACGCACCATCTCCTGTTCCATCTGCTGCAGCCGCTCCTGGACCCGGCTTTCCCGCGCCACTTCCAGGATGGTGTCCTGCTCCTGGCTGGCAATCTCCCTGACCGTCTGCGCGGTTTTCTCCTCCGGCAGGTCAGGTTTATCCTCAGCCATTTTACGGACAATCTCTGCGGCACGCTGCTCTGTTTCACGGCGGACTGCCTCTTCTGCCTGCCGCTGTGCCAGAATCTCTGCCGTGACCGGCTCCCCGTTCCCCGCGCCGGGCTGCACGCTGCTGTCAGGAATATCGCCCCACACCCGGCCGCCGGTAATGGCGCCGGGATTCCACGGACGCCCGTCACCGGCAATTCTCACCACCACGCCGCTGTCAGGGTTATCGCGGGCAATCCGGACGCCATCCTGCATGTTATCAGCCAGCAGGCTTTCGCCGTTACGACTGCCCTGCAGGGCCACAAACTGCGCCTCTTCGCTGCCTTTCACCCGACCTTCCGCGGTGAAGCCCCGCAGCCCGGCACCGTCATCCGTTGTCAGCGGGTTCAGCCAGATACCGGCGGATTTACCGTTACGGTCAAACGCCGGCAGCGCCACATACGGCTGCGGATATTTGCGCCCCGGCGCAATAAAACGCGCCCGGCTGTCTCCCTGCGCCAGTCCGGCGTTGCGCAGCACGGCACGACCGGCGGCCACGTCCCGCAGTTCCCGGGCGGTGCTGAACAGGCGCTCTGCGTTCATCATCTCACGCTCTGATTTCGGCTCCAGCACGTCATGGGCCGTGCCCTTTTGCTCCGCACTGTTGATGGCCTTAACCCAGCCCTGACGGTCGTCGGTGTACACCTGCACATGCTGCTTCATACGCGACAGCGCCACATACGCCGACTCAAAACCGGCCATCTGTTTCCGGCCCCCTTCGGTTCCCTCCAGCGCAATGGCAAACGTCTCACTGGCCCCCTGCGCACCGTGGGCGGTGATGGCATACGCCAGGTCAATATGCTGCTCTGCCCTGTCCTGCCCGGGACGCACCATGCGGGTCTGTTTCCCGTCTGACAGCGTGACGCTGTCACCGGAAACCGCCGTCACCGTCCAGACGCTGTTGGCCACATACCCGCGTTCCCTGTCACTCTTCGTGAAACGCATCCGGTCACCGGCCCCCACCCGGATAGTTTCCGGATTGTACAGTGTGACGCCCTCTGCCGCTGCTTCCCGGGGGGAAATAAGGCGCGTGTTGCCGTCGGCATCCTGCAGGGTAATCAGCCCGTCCTCCTTACTGATACCGGCAATCCGGTGATACACATTATCCACCAGGGCAAGCGCGCCCTGATGATTCTCCCAGGTTGACAGACGGCGCAGCTCCCCGTCACGGATATTCGCGGTGGTCAGTACAGGGACAGTGACCTGCTGCTCACCCGGTTTCGCCAGTGCATCCTGAATCATGCTGTTCAGCACCCGACGATCCTCATTCAGATGCGTGACAATCAGCGTCTGCTCCCGGGCGTCCGGCGTTCTGCCGGTATAGTCGCGGACAATGGCCTCATACAGCGTCATGGGTACATCCGGAAAGGCTTCGCCCTTTTTCTCCGCCTCCTGTGCGGCTTTCGCCAGTTCCCGCTCCTGCAGACGGCTGAACTCCGTCACCGAGTTTTCCGGCGCCCATGCCCCCTTCAGGCGGGGAACCTGAACCGGCTTCACGTTTTCAAGCCCGGACAGTGCCTTATTCACATCCCGGTTAATCAGGCTGTACACGGCGTCCCGCAGTTCCGGTGTCTGGCGTACAATCTCCTTCATGATGGCCACATCAGCCGCGCTGCGCGTCTGCTGCAGGCGGAAAGGCTGGCCGGGTGCGATGGCCTGCAGCTGGTCCGTGTCACCGCTCGCCACGGCACGACCACCACCGGCCGCAATCAGGGCGTATGCCCGCGCCATATCGGTGTTGCCCACCATCGAACTCTCATCAAGGAGGAACAGCGTGTTGCTGAAATCCGGCGTTTCACCGCTGCGCTGCTGCAGTTGCGTGTCGTGCAGAAAGGACGCCAGCGTCTGTGCTTCCACGCCGGCACTGCGCATCTCCCCGACCGCCCTGTGGGTCGGTCCCAGCCCCACGACGCGTGGACGCTCACTCTCCGGCAGCAGGTTCACCGCTGACATCACCGCCCGGAACTGGGTGGTCTTGCCCACCCCGGCATAACCCTGTACCACGGTGAAACGGTCTTTCGTTTCCAGTATCATACGGGTGGCGGCACGCTGTCCGGATGTCAGAGTCTCCATGAGTTCGCCGGGTACCCTCTCCATCAGTGGCGTGACCGCCTCCTTGCCCTCAAGGATATGATGCAGAATACTCTTTTCAGCGTCATACGACGCACGGGAAATCAGCAGGTCTGTGCCATAACCTTTTGCCACATCCACATGCAGTAAATCGCCCCGTTTTATCTGCGCATCAATTTCCCGTCCCAGGTCAGCAAAACCGGTTCCCTCTGCAGCAAACGACTTCGCCTCCGTCAGCAGGTCCACCTGACTGAATGCCAGGTTTTTACTTTCCACCACCGGAAGGGCAAGGTGAATGGCCTGCTGTGCCGGCGTGTGAAGCCCGGCTTTCTGGCGGCTGATGGCGGTTTCCAGCGATACCTCACCGGCACGCGCCTTTATCTGCTCAGAAACGACCGTAAAAGACGGGTGACGGGAGAGTTTTTCAGCAGTGCGGGTCTCATCCAGTGAGGAATACAGCCGGACATCCCGGCCGCTGCGGGCCAGACCGTTCAGGGTGGCGTTGTCCATCGCCATCTGTGTGACGGAAGCAAAAACTTTCGCACTGTCACTGACGGAATGCCCGGGTGTTTCCACCCAGCCGTTTTCCAGCTTCAGCGCCGTGAACGGGGAATCCCCCACCGGCAGGGAAGCCGGCTCAGCCCGTCCCGGCACAACAACCGTCATCGCGTCTTCACTGACGGACGACACCTGCAAGCGGTCACCGCCGGAGACGCGAAGCCCGGGAATTTTTCCCGTCACCATAAGACGCTCGCCGTCTGCCACCGGTATCTTCTCCGGCCGGAAGAGTGACCAGCTGCTGTCCAGGGCTGAAATCCGCACCATCTGCGTCTCTCCCTGCGCATCCCGCAGGGTCAGACTGTGACTTTGTGCGGTCACCCGGTCAATCACATACCGGTCATGGGACCGTTTCTCCGGGTTCCACTGCTCCATCACCATCCCTTCACGGTACATATCGCGCAGGTAACGGTTCCGGCTGTCCAGCCAGACCGGTGACAGCGCGGTCATCATGGTGTCCTGCTGCCCGAGTATCCCCTGCGTCTTCAGCTCACTGCGTATCATCCCCGCCAGTATGGCCTGTTCACGCACGCCGCTGACCTGCGCCACGCTCTCTTCCCCGGCTTTCACCGCAGCCACAAAATCACCGGCCAGCCGGGCATAGCGGACATTCCGGTCCGGCTCGCTGATAACGGTCGCCGGGGTCTGCTGCCCGCCCTGCCAGCGGTAACTGTTCACGCCGGCCTCCTTCATGGCCATCAGCGCGCTGCCGGTACCGGTGCGCTGACCGCTGTCGGTAATGAGCACCTGGATGTTATGACGCGCCGCGCCATCCAGCAGGGTCAGAGTCTCCTTCAGGGACAGCTTTTCGCCCTGGTCGACAATAACGGTACTGCCCGGGGAAAATGACATGCCCTCCTGCAACTGACGACGCCCGGTTATCAGCTCACCGGACAGACGTTCATCCTGCTTCAGGTTCGTCTGCGAACGGCGGTCGGCGGCAATAATCTGCACCTCACGCCCCTGCTCCCGGGCCATCATCGTCAGCTCCGCCACCCGCTCCCGCTGACCGGCAGCACCGCCCTGACCACTGATAATGGCCAGTGACGGGCGATCCTGAGCCAGGACACTCACCGCGTCGCTGTAACTTCCCGTGCGGGGCACGCTCTTCTCCGGATGGACGGTCACCCGGTTCTGCTTCATGATATCGCTGCTGAGTGCCCGGACAGACAGCTCATCGAGCACATGAATACCGGAGGTGAACAGTCCTTTCTCCCGGTCGAGGGGGATAAGCTGCTCGCGGCTGATGGCCTCATCAATCCCGTCCCGGGCTTTCTCAATCACGCCGGCTTCCGGCGGCAGCATGCCGACCGTTCTGGCCAGCACGTCGGTATACGTAAACTGAACCTTCCGGTCGCTTAATCCGGCAATGGCCTGCGTCACCGCCTGCTGAATATCCGGCTGCTCCTGTGACGGAACAGGCTGTGCTGCCTGTATTTCCGCCCGCCTGTCCGCAGCCTCACGGTATGCGCTGATATCAAACCCTGTATCTTTCAGGGTCTGCATCCACTCAGCCATTTTCACTTCCGGATCGACATGCTGTTTGGATTTACGCGTATCCAGCGCCGCCACATCCCGGGATTTCAGCGAGGCATCCTCCCCGACCGCCTCCCGGATGGCCTGCGAACGGCTGGAAAAGGCCTCCACCGGGACACCGGGCATCTCCCACATACCGTGCTTACCGACCACTTCCGTTTCATAGCCCAGCGCTTCAACCTTCTCTTTCAGCACCGCGCGGTAAATCTTCCCGAAGGCTATCTGGTTAGCATAGACATTCTCGATAAATCCCGTTTTTCCCACCTTATCACTGCTCAGGGTCTTCCATTCCCCGTCATGCAGCGTGACGTTGGCCACCACGGCATGGGTATGCAGCTGCGGCTCCTGGTCACGACTGGTGTCATGATTGAACAGCGCCATCACCAGGTTCCCGGTGAGCACCGTTTCTGACTGCCCGTCCGTCATCACCCTGGTGGAGGCCAGGGCCTCCACCTGACGGACAGCGATATCCACCGCCTGGTTGTGTGCCTCAGTCAGGCGTTTATCGCCCCCCAGCATGGCCATCAGGGAAACACTTTTGGGGGCAGAGAAGGTCAGATCATAGCCGGGGCGGTGTTTGTTGCCGCCGTCCTGCTGCCGGCTCAGATCAGCCCCGTCGGGCAGTCTGCCCTCCAGTACCCGGGTGAACACCTCCTTATCGACGGCGCCCTGCAGCCCCAGCTGCTCCGCGCCTTTTCCAGCCCAGCGTTCCTCCAGACTGCCCAGCACGTAGTAGTTATCCCTGTCGCTGTAGTAACCGGCGGCACTTCCCGCCGAACGAACCTGCGCAATACTCATCATCAGAAATGATCTCCCGGCTCCGGTTCATCCTTTCCGTGCCCACGGTGAACGTTGATATTCACTTCCTCCCGCCGTTGCATCTGCTGCTGAGTATTCACCTCCTGCTCCTGCCGCCAGCGCTCATACGCCGCCATGTCCACCACTTCACCGGACGCATTAATGCCGGGGGGCAGCGGCTGCTCTTCGTCTTCCTGCTTCATTTTCAGTTCCTGTCCGACACCGCCTGCGGACGTATTCGCGGCGGTACCCGCCGCTGCTGATTTTTTATCGCTGACAACCGTGGGCTGTGGCTGTTGCGGCTGTTGCGGCTGTTGCGGCTGTTGCGGCTGTTCAGCCTGAGTCACGTCCTCTCCGGAAACAACCTCCGGCACATCCGGTTCGAAGAGGCTGGCCATCTGGCGACCTTCTGCTTCCCTTGCGGCAAGTACGGCACTCAGGCGGTTCTCCATTTCCGGGTTGATCTCACGCGGAATACACTCCGGAGCAACCTTCGGTCGTGCCTGATATTTCAGTGAGAGTTTTACTGCCGGATACGGTCCGGGCAGGGTGACATAGCAGGTCAGATCCGGCAGAGACTGAATGTCGGAATAACTGACCAGTGTCTGGCGCTCCATATCCTTACCGGTCGATACCCCGTCACGTACCGGGTCAGCACCGTAGGAATACTGCTCGCTGGCTTTCAGGTGCTCTTTCTCACCAATTTCACCGGCAGCGAACTCTGCAATCTTATGGCTGGGAGAACGGAAAAAGGCACGGGTGTTCATGACGTCAAACAGCGTGGCTGCCGCTTTCTCACCGTAGATATCTTCCAGCTGGGCATAAGACTGGATACCAAACACATAGCAGCCTCCGAACTTACGGGCTTCCGGCAGGATCTCCACCAGGTCCGGCAGTTTGTGTAACGTGGGTAACTCATCACAGAAAAACCACACACGACGGTTACGGTTTTCTCCCATTGCCAGCAGACCACGAATGGCAATGGACAGCCACATGGAGATCACCGGCTTCAGGGAGGCATGGGTGTCGGCATTCGACGAGATAAACAGCCAGCCGTTTTTCTGATCTTCCCGGACACCACGCATCCAGTCACGGATGGTAAAAGGCTCACCGTTATGCTCAATCCCCTGCAGGTAACGGATGGCTTTCACGTAGTTGGTCAGCACAGCACGGATGGAAATCGCCGTTTTCTCAATTTTCTCTTCCACCAGGTTGGCCGCCGGTGAATTACGCAGGAAGGTACGCAGTTTTTCAATTTTGATGGAAAGCAGTGTATCCACCAGTTTGCTGTAACTGCGGTTGGGGTCATTACGCATCAGGTACGCCGCTTCCGCAAAAATGGTACGTCCTGAACCCTGCCAGAACGGGTCCTCTTTTGTGCCCATCGGGATCAGAGTATTTGCCGTATTATCAAAATCCGGCTGTGTCAGGCACTCCTTCCACAAATCCCAGGCGGCACAGCGTGCATCCAGCGGATTCAGGATTTTATCGATAGAGGGATCATAGTAACTTTTAACAAATTCCCCTGAACGGTCATAAATCACCACCATATCACCACGCTGACGGGCGTAGTTGGCCAGACGACGGATAACTTCCGACTTACCGGCCCCGACCGTGCCGTGCAGACAGAAGTTCTGGATTTCGGAATCCCGGATAATCGGCAGGTCGCCAATCCGGATATCGGAGTCCTTGCCGTCTTTTTTCAGCATCCGGGCAACGTCTTTCGGATTGTCTGTCAGCTGACGACCACCTGTGACTTCATTTTCGCTCTGTTGTTTACCCTGACGCCCCAGAATCCATGTGGTCATAAAAAATGTAATCAGGCAGATAACCAGCGCCACACAGGCGGCCAGAACAAAGGCCGACCACAGTTGCTCCCCACACCAGACCGTGTATTTGTCCTGCAGAACCTGAGCGGCGTTCATCCGGAACGTCTGGCCGTAATACCGGATCTCATAGACAGGCTGGGATTTAATTAAATCCCGCATTCCTTCAAGCGTGGTACACCACCAGTAGATACACCCATTCACAAACGTCTGCCAGCTGAGTTTCACCCATAACACCAGGCCGACGAGTATCCAGAAGAAAATAAACAGGCAGTAAAATATAATGTTGGCGATCTGGCTGAACATGCGAATACGCATGGACGCAATCTGACCGCCCTGGGTCATATCCTTCGCATTAAAGCTCATAGATGTTATTCCAAAGAAAGATTATCAGTCCGGACGGGGAATTAATTTGAATAAATGACCAACCGTTACTTTCGTTTTTTCAGAAAATAAAGAACAGCAGCACAGACTACCAGTACAGCAAACAGCCAGGAAAACGGATTGCCGTTAGTCATGTGACAAAGAAGTTCTGATAATGGCATTCCGTATCCTTATTATTCCCGCTTCGCGGCAACACTTCACGGACGCACAAAGAATTTGCACAACCGCTCAGTGTTTTCATATTTATTTCGGAAACGCCGGAGAGAAATGAAATTTATTTTATTTCTTTCCGGGCCTGGACAACGAGCAAAGCGAGGCGTCAGTCAGGAGGCCAGTCAGACCGGCCTCCTGAAGATGATTAAAGAATATTTGCGATTGATTTGGCCAGTTGGTCTTCCAGCACGGGTTTTGCCTCTTCAAACTTCAGGTTAACCTTGTTGGCATTCGATACCACACGGGTCTGGTATTTATGCTGATTACCGGTTTCGGTGCTGGTCTGGATTTTGGCACCCGAGGTTCCCTGGCGGAGGGCGGCAACATTGTCCGTTGTCACGGTCGCTTTTGTCCGTTCTGAGATCTGTACGTCGGTGATCATGGTGTAGTTAATATCTTCCACCATCGCATCAGCGGCCATCCCCACAAGCCCGGCAGCAAGCCCTACTCCCAGCGTGGCACCTGCTGAGTTAGAGTTATACGCTGTGATACCGGCCCCGAGCGCTGCCCCGGAGAGCGCACCTTCATAACCACGGTTCAGCCATCCCTGGGACTCACGCAAATCCATCTTGTCGGCCTTCAGCACGTTGGCCTGAATCCAGTAGTATGCTTTGTCTGGTGAGGTAACCACAGTATACCCTTTTGCCTGAATATCTTTTGCAATCAGGCTCTGAAGGTCACTCATATTCTTATCGGAGGTATTTTTCACCTGCAGATACACCGTCCGTTCACTGGACGGGTCAAGCCAGATGGTCTGGCTCATCTGGGTTTTCACTTCAAGATTACGCTTTTTGATTGCTGTGCTCATCGCACCACACCCTGACAGGGCCAGAGTGGAACTGACCAGTGTAACCATCATTATTTTTTTCATTTTCATCCAATTACCTTTATTTACCAACCATAGTTTTCTTATTACCTGTCATTATTATCCTGCCAGCGAGACCCAAAAGTATTACCAGCCGAATCAACTCCTCCATGCATAGGATATCCAGTTGAGGGGTTGTAGTAAGTCGTTTGACGATACTCAACAGATTCAAAATCCAGACCCCTATCTTCATCATATTGGTCATCAAGCTGACATTTCATCCACTCTTTTATGCTTATACAACCACTTACTCGTCTTAATTCATATAATGTTCCACCGATAAAAATCATTAAACTTAATAATGGCGAGAGTAATGAGCATACGGGCATAATTACATACCAAATTCCTTTACTAAACTTGAACTCATCAGATATGTTATTTTTTTTACGAATTTGAATAAATAACCAGATAAACAGCCCCTGCCACAGCAGGACAAATAACAGGATAGTCCCTGTTTCAGCGACTCCCCACTCAGCTAGATAACAGGCAATAAACTGTACCACTGTCACCAGAACAATCTGAGCTAAATTTTTCATTCCCACCTCCCGGATATCGCCTTACTGTTTGTGCTTATCCTGATACTCTTTTGCCCTCTTCATCAGTTCTTCAGGACTGTCCGCGCCAGGCATCCTTTCCTGTGCAGCCTTTTCTTCATTATATTTATTATTCTGAGATAGTGCTTCTGTTTTATACTGTTTTTGCAGGCCAGAATACTGCTGGTCAATAGTCTTTTCCTCACCCTGGATATTTCCATAAGTATCGTTTATATCGGAATGATAGTCTGTGACCATATTATCAACCTGGTTTTTTACATCATTACTGATATTACTGTCCCGCGTCCGTTGTTCCACCGTTGCCTGATGGGCCTGATGATCGGCTACCACATCCTGTTTATCACCACCACCGGATACTGTGCTCATACCACTGCCAATATCACCGCGGGCTTCGCCCCAGGCATTATCCACACCAGGCTGTACCTGCTCCTGAACAAAGGCCCAGGCCATTGCCCGACGTCGTTCTGCCACCTCCGGCGAGCTGGTATTTGTCAGAATATTTTCTGCATCCTGTGGCGCATGCTTTTGCACAAAATTCACAAACTGCTGTGACAAATCTTCGCTCATCTGCCCACTCATGCTTTCTGTACGGGACGCCATCTCAGCATACTCATGGCTGCGGGTCAGGTTCGTGGTGTACTGGTCATAACTCTGTTTCGCTGAGTTCAGGGCGGCAGACAAATGATCCACACGAGAATCAGCATTATTGTCCGTATGGCTTCCGGACTCACTGACCTTACGGCTCGTGAAGTAATCGCTGGCCTCCTTAAAATCCTGCGTGGCTTTGGCATCAACACCATGACGAACATCCTGGCTGGATCGTGAACTACTGCTGGCCTGATGCGTATCATCATCGCTCCAATCAATACCAGCACGACCACCGGCTTTAACACCAGCTCCACCACCGACCCCCAATATCTTGGGCCTTATGCCCCACTCTGCACTTGCATCACCATAAATACCCCCAGATGTTCGCGTACTTCTCGCTGCAAGTTCCTGAGTGGCCTGCTCATTACTGATATTATGTGCCTTCGCATAGCTTTCCACTGCGCTGCGCATCCGGCTGGCCATTATGGAATCCTGCGCGCTCATGGTGCTGTCAGCACCACTGGTCACTGAGTCGCTGCTGCCCCGGTTCGTCCCGAACTGGCTGAGCGTATTCCAGGCGCTGGCGATACTGCTGCTGAAACCATGCAGGGCGTTTTCTGCCTGCGTGCTGGCTTCCCGCGCCATCTCCTGCTGTGCCGCCGCTATCTGCCGGGTCGCGTTGATATTCACCGGCAGTCTGGACTGCGCACCGCTGGCATCCATGACCATATTGCCGTCCCGGGTCTGCGTGGCGGTCGCCCCACTACCGGTCTGGTAAGTCATCTGGCCAAATGACGTGGTACTGTTGGTACTCCAGTTAAAGCCGTTGACGTTCTCCGTCTGCATGTTGCCGTAGGAATAATTGCCGTCCACCACGCCGGCAGCCGCACTGGCCGTCGGGCTGATAGACGAAGACGCAAAGTGGCTGTAAACGCTGGAAAATCCAGCGCCCAGACCTTTTACCATCATCCACGACAGCGGGGGAATCATGGCAGAGAGATAACCTGCGGTTGATGCCAGATCGGAATATTTCAGCTGTATCTGAGAGAGTTCTGACAGCACCACCGGGGCACCATTCTGTTTCGCATAGAACACCATGGCGCTGTTCAGAATGGCATACAGCAACGGCCATGTCTGCAGCCACATCAGGGCAAATACATACCCTTTCAGCACTGACAGCGTCAGTTTATTAAAGACAGCGGCCAGAACCAGTAACGGGAAAATCCCGATGGCTATCCCCAGCAGAATAGTCTGTACCATCGGCAGGTTTCGCATTGTCACATAACCAATGGAGACATGTGACAAACGTTGTTTTTCCATCGAGGATGTGGTGGCCAGATTCACCAGACTGGCGGTATCACCGTTACGGGCTGCATTACTGGTGATCCCTTCTTTCAGAGCGTTCATTGTTACATTCTTACGCATGATCTGGCTGGCTGACTGGCTGGAGCCGTAGAAATAACTGTAACTGTCACTTACCAGTTCCCTGAATAACAGGTCAGGGTCCGGCCTGCCCCCAAATATCTGCTGCACATAATAATGCCAGGTCTTGCCTCCTGTCTTTGTATCGAGATTCAGCTTGTCTTTCAGCGTGACCGACGCATCCTTGCAGGTGACAAAATGATTATTTTTGTCATAAACCCCCCGCAACGGACTGGGGCGGGAAAAAATCAGCGTATAGGGGTCATCGGATTCCATCAGTTCTTCCAGGGAATATTTGTGATTGAGGTAAATATCCCCCAGCACACAGTTCTGGACGTAGTCCTGAAACAGGTTAATGATTTCCGGATTCCGGGACAGGAAATCGGTGCTTTTCACAATCAGATTCGCCCCGAACAGCATACCTGTCTTGCTGTAGGTGACGCTGTCCGGCTGGGCAAAAATCATCTCATAGCTGGCCACCATCGCATGCCCGATCCGGGTCGTCAGCGAAAGGGGGAGTGCCAGTCCGACCGGCACATTATCCACCCGGTAAACCCTCACCAGGTCGCTGTTATCAATTATCTGTACTGATGTCCGTATGGTCACCAGAAGTGATATCAGCACAAACACCGCCACCCAGCCCAGCAGATCCATCACGTTATGTCGCTGTACCCACATAACGGACACCGCGAGAACGGACAGGGTCAGCGCAATTTTCTCAATGGAGTCCCACGTCCGGGTGCTCATGAAGGCCGCAATGGCGTTCAGGTTATTACTCAGCCATTCTCCGCCGGCAATGACATAGACTTCGTTCACTGCGCACCTCCGCCAAAATGATAGTTGTTCTGGTAACGGCTGAGCATGCGGGCTGACAGCTGCTGGCGCATGTAGCTCATCTGACGGTCGACAACCAGCAGCGCATCCTGCTGCACCTGGACCTGCGCCTGGAAGGACGCTATCTGCCGGGTCGCGTCATTCATGTTGTCGGTGATATGTTCGATAACCGCCTCGTCATAATTCCCTGTGGCCACCATCGCCCGGGCCTGCTGGATCAGCTCCTGGATATACTGCAGCAGGATGTCGTACCCGATATAATCCGTCAGCTGATAAATCATGCTGGTTGACACGCCGAGCATCTGCGGGTCAACCAGGTATTTGAAAACCGGGATGGTGGTGCTGGAGATAAACCCTTTTTCCTTATTATCCAAGGGAGTGTCGCTGACCGCCTTGTTCTGAATACTGGTCAGCAGCTTCGTAATCTGTGATTTGAGCGCATTGTCGCGACTGATGGTCACCGGCGTGTCGGCCACCACCTTCAGGCATTTATCCGAATCATTGCAGTGGTATATCTTCGCCGTTCCGCCTTCCATTAATGCCCGGATAATAGCCCGGTCGGTGGTTCTGGCAGGCAGGGGCGTGATTTCGCCGTTGGGTCCAAAAACCAGTGAACCGGTCAGCGTCATCACGAACTCTTTCAGCTCCTTGTTGCCGTCAAACATCCTGTTTTTGGACAAAGCATTCCACATGATGTTGATATTTTTGGTCACCCGCTCCTTATCCTTGTCACTGGCTTTATCCCTGACGCTGTCGGATTGCCCGCCCACAGTACATCCCTGCCGGGACGCCGCCCAGTCGGCAAAAATATTGCTCTCACCGGCAATGTCCTGGCAGACCTTCTGCTGGGAGACCTGTGTTTTTGGGAAAAGCCCCCCGACAATCCCCTGCGCCGCCTGGCAGGAGCTGAGGTTCATACTGTTAATGTCGGAGGCCATTTTCTGCAGAAAATCCTTTGCCGTTTTGATTTCCGGCACCGTCGTCTGCAGCGCAAGGTCAAAAAAGTACCCTGCGGCGTTACTCATAATCTGCTTCACAAAACGCTGCAGCTGCTCGCCGTTAATGAAACTGAATGAGCCGAGATAGGCATCGATGCCCCCGCAACCGGCATTGATATCCGGCAGGGTCATGGAGACCAGCTGGACATTTTTTACCTGTGTCCGGGCATATAAAGAGCCGCCGGAGGCATATCCTGCCGCCTGTCCCTGCCAGACGGAGGGCTGTGTGGTATTGGAAGCAAAGCCCAGCTTATTGAAGAACTGGTTCATGTCGCTGTTCACATCGGCAGAGACGGCGGGTGCGACGGTCATCAGCGCCGTACATAATATGAAAAGCGGTTTAATTCTCGTTTTACCCTGCATGTTTTTCTCCGTACATCTGCAGAACGGTATCCATCCGGGCCATAAAACCGGCGGCGTCGGTGGCCCCCTGCAAAAGAGGCAATGCTTCAAGTGTGTTCACGTTAACCAGAAATGTTGTCGGGGTGGCGACGGGAATATTGGGGAAGAAGGTCTGCATCACTTCCGGCGGTGCCGGCAGCGCCTCCGGAAACGCGGCATCCCCCTGGCCGTCCAGGGTATAAGGGAATACCGAAAATCCATACTGCTGTGCCACCTGCTTCAGTACCGGGTCAAACTGGTGGCACCAGGGGCAGCTTCTTTGCATGAACAACACCACTTTCCAGTCGGCGAGGTTAACCGTTTTACCATTGCTGAGACGAAACCAGCGGGGCGCCGGCGTTACCTTCTGCACGCCCTGCGTATCTGCTGGCTGCTTTTGCCCGGACGGTGCGGCCATCCCGTGCGGGTTATACAGCCGTTCAATCTCTTCCCGCGTGGAGGCATTAACCCCCGTCCCCACCAGAAGCAACAGGAACAGCAAAGCCTTATTGAGAGACATGTGATTTATCCCCCTTTTCTTCTTTTTCAGCAGCCAGAATGGCAGCCTGACGGGCTTCCAGTAACGCACGCTCTTCCCGGCTGACGCGGGCTATCCAGGCATCCAGCACCCAGTAAGCGCCGGACAACATCAGAATGATGGCAATCAGTTCCGCCAGAAAAAAAGCCATCCAGGGTTTGCGGTAAACCAGCCGCCCGACAATGTGAAACCAGACGCCCAGGGAGAAAACCCATACTCCCGTAATATCCGGTAAAGGAAGCGATAATTTATATTTACGCACAGTGGAGTCACTCCATTGTTATTTAATATATGCGATGCCTGATTTATTATCAGAGAACAGAATATTCATCAGCTAAAAAACGCCGCCATGAATAAACTATTTAACAGTGGGGGTTATTTATCTGAATTAAAAATAAAGGGCATAAAGACAGCCGCTTCATCTGCATTATTTACCTGCGAACGAGTGACAGTAATACCATCCCCTGATATTACTTCAGAAATTCGGCTTAAAATCTTCTGACACATTCAGGAACTGTTTTGCCAGGTCGTCCTGCGTAATAAACCCGTATGACAACGGACGGACACTGCCCTGTTTCGGGTCTACCAGCATCATGGCCGGGAAATATTTCACACCAAGACGCTGCGCCTGCCCCTGGTCAGGACGCGTATCCGGCAGCATCGGGTTAATCACCCCGTCCACGGTCACCGGGATAACGCTCAGACCGTAAGTGGCGCGAAAGCCATTAATCACCTGCGCCAGCTGGCCGTCAATGGGGTCCTGCCCGCGGTAAAAGAACATGATACCGTAGTGTTCAGCCAGCTTTGATATGGCCTGCCGTTGCTGAGCCTGGTCTGCGGCCAGCTGGTTACGTACCGTGCCGTTGTAGTGGCTGTACTGCAGGTTATAGTCCAGTTCAGGATGCGCCAGCATGGCTTTTTTGGCGCTCATGCTGAAAAGCCCCGCCTGCTGCGTCCAGTAATTCTGCAGCCGGAAATATTTCACAAAATTATCCACACCAGGATACAGAATGGCTTCATAAAGCGCCCGTTTCGTGGCGGCCTGCAGCGTGGCCAGTTTCTGCATAATATCCGGTTCCTGATGTGGCACAGCAGGTTTATTTTCCGTCTCCTGCGGACTGACTTTTTCGTTATACCACTGCCAGCCAGCATCTTTTCCGTATGCCACCAGGGGACCACAGAGTAACGCCGCCAGCCACACGATCTGTTTTTTTCGCATCAGACGCTCCCTTCAACTGGATTTATTATCATGTTGCCGGCGTTTCGTCAGGATGAGCACGAAACAGTACAGCGGCATTAACATCACGACATTCGCGGCGATGATAAGCCCCGCGAGCAGGCTATCTTCCGCCGTTGTTGCCTTTACAGTATCCCACGACCAGTACACCACCGGGGATGCCACGATAACCGTCACCGCCAGCCGGAGCAGAAAAGTCATCATTTTCATCAGTTCCCCTTATTCCCTGCCACCGTCCGGCATTTTTATACCCACAGAAATCGTCAGCGCTGCAATCGTCAGGGACATGACGGAAACATCCGCGCCCCCGGGACCGTCCCCGTAAAACAGCATACGGACAATAATCCCAATAAGCAGGAGTTCGGCCCCAAATGTGGCAGCCATGCTGATGAGCATTAAATAACCGTATTTCCCGGCAGGCTCCCTGCCCTGTATTTTTTCGAACCGCCGGTACGTCAGCCAGACAAAATTACCGACCAGAATACACAGCCATGCCAGCGCGCAGACCCCGTAACGCATGACCTGAGCGTGGTTCTGATAATGTCTGAAGAGCAGGTCTTTGCCGCTTATTATCAACCAGCCCGCCCTCCCCCACAATCACACTGACGGCAACCACACCGGCGACGACTTTCAGCAGTAACAGGGCACTTTCTCTGGCTGACTGTTTCAGCCTGTCCCGTTCATTGTCCTGTGCCATTATGCTCTCCTTATTTTCCGGCCTGTTTCAGCTGGTCAGCGATTTGTTCTTTCACTTTCTCCGTCAGCGCGCTACTGTCCGGGATTTTCTGGTTATTCATCAGGTCTTCGTAGAAGTTCGTGAAGTCCAGCTGGTCGAATTTAATCTGCTGCAGTTCGTCCACGGTGATGATCCCCCGGCAGTCAGGATGTTTTGAACTGCCGAAGCTGATATGCAGCTGGCCGTTGCGCCCCTGCTGCTGGACTATCTGCGCCAGCTTCGAATCAAACTGGCAGTAGCTGCGTTTCTTCTCCAGACAGACACCCAGTACCTTTTTCGAACAGAATTCCCCGACACTGACCGTCAGTTTGTTCGTTTTTGCTTTGGCCAGTGCTTTTTCGTCACTACTGCATTTAGCCAGACCGATATCCTGCCCCCAGCCACTGTCCTTACAGCAGTTGCTGTACCCGGCTGCGGCCTTCTTACAGAATTTCGCCTGTCCGGTGAATGCACGGACGTCAATACCGTTCAGGGCTGCGACATCTTTACCTGCCGCCGCCAGCGCCGCCAGTTGTGATACCGCCTCGCCAAAATCATTGCTCTTTCCGCTCTGCGCCTTATCGCATTCCCCATCAAGGCAGAACACATCCCCGCCGCAAATCATGACCTTTCCGGCGGTTTTCGACTCACAGGAGTACGTGGCGTATTCATGCAGGCAGGTGCCCTCACCGGAGTAAAACGCGCACTGCCGGGCGGCAAGAGTACAGGCCGGATTATCGACATACGCCTGGCAGGTGCCGTTGTCCGCAGACTGGGTGACATATTTATCGCGGTATGCCCAGCAGGCCTCCGTCAGGCTCCAGGGTTTTCCTTCCATCACCCCGGTTTTCGTTCCCCCGGGTTCGGTACATTCGGTATCTTTCAGAACACCATCCACCTTGTTGAACGGGCAGCTTTCCACCCACTCCACCCGCGGTATCCACTCCCGGTCCTTTACCTGCATCACCAGTGTCAGCGTGAGTCTCGTCCTTCCGCTGGTCAGCTCGTTAAAAATGCGGTCATCCACCGACCCGGTACAGCTACCGTTCCCGCTGCAGCTTGTCCCGCTCAGAATCTGGCCTTTGCTCAGCATCATTCCCGTCGCGCCACCCAGTGTAATGGTACTGCTCCACGTCATGTTGAAGGTGGTATTCATAAAGCCGGCACGGGAATTCCACAGATAATTCTGTGTGGTCACATTCAGGCTGGCGCTGCTTATCGTACCCGCTTCCGGCACGGTCACGCTGAAAACGATCTGCTTACCGGAACGGCTGAAACTAAAGGCGGTGAGGGTGTAGGTTCTGACCTCTGATGTCTCTCTCCAGTCGCCGGTGATGGTGGACGTCCGGGTACAGTATTCCTCCACAGTGGTGTCGCGTTCACAGGTATAATTCGTGAATTCGCTGCGGTTAATCTCCTGCGCGCTGCACTGCTGCCCGGTATTTCCCACAATACTGTCGGCACGGTTCACCACATCCCTTCCTTTTTCAATAAACGGCGCATCCGGTGACAGAATATCTTTGGGCTTGTTCATGAACGATTCTGTAATGGTTTTACCGGTTTCGCCTGTAGCCCACTGCGTCGTGCCGTCATTCTTCAGCCCACTGTCACCGCCGGCGGTCACGCCACCGTAATACTTCGTTTCATCCGGATTCGCGTTATAGCCGGGTATACTCTCCTGCGGATTAAAATTCCGGATACTGCCGGTGCCCTGGCCTTTGATCTGATGGGCAAAATCTGAACCCGCACGATAATCACTGTTACTGTCTGCCTGTGACTGGCCGGCGGCCAGAAGCAGAAACAGAGGTAACATACGTTTCATTTATTCTCCCCCTCGTATTGCTCAAACCAGAAAACAACCGGTTTATTCACCACACTAATCAGCCCAAAACGCTCTGCTGTCCGGAAGTTAACGCTGCTCCGGCGCCCCCGCTCAACCTGCAGGGAGACCTGTTTTCTGAACATCTCCAGCGAATATGTCGTTTTCAGCAAATTGCACGGCGCACAGGACGGGAAGATGTTTTCCGGACAGTCAGCTTCTGGTCTGAACACTTCACCGGTAGTTTTCAGTCTGAAAATGCCTTTCTCTGCCGCCTTCATGCACTGCGGAGCACTGCCTGAACGTGGTCGGCATGCCAGCCCTTCTCCGGTAGCACACAGCCACAGTAAGCACAGCGGCCACCAAATTTCATACGCAGTCTTTCCCGCTGTTTTCTGGTCAGCGCCATAACATCTCCTTCCTGCTGTTTATTCCGCAGGGAATGTCATTGCGGTTTATCTCCGGCAACATCAAGTAATCCGGCAGCCACCTGCCTGCAGTCCCCGGCGGTGACCACTTTCTCCAGCGCCTGCTTCACCCGCAGATTGCCCCGGATAACGTCATATCCCTGTGGGCAGAACACCACCAGAGTCGGTACGCTGCGGATGTCATATTTCGTGAACAGCGTCGGGTCAATCTGAACACCGTCTGTTGCCCCATCCTTCACCAGGGACAGAACGGCATCTGCCGTGGCCTTCAGGTCGTTATCCCGCATTCCACGCAGCGTGGCCGGAATACCGTAGCGACGGGTTTCGCCCAGCATGCGCTTCAGTCCCTCTTCCGGAATGGAAAACGAGATAAAGTACACCGCGCCCTGCTCCGGTTTATCCGCCTGAGAAGTCTGCTGCTTTCGGGCAAGGTCATCCAGGAAATGCCGGTCTGACTGCACCAGGGGATTCGCCTGTACCTGCTGCTCTGCCCAGGCTTTCAGCTGATGGTCCGGTTTTTCACGCAGTTGGCTGCTTAAATTTTCCTGATGCTTCAGGAACTGGCGGTTTTCAGGGGTATTAGCGACTCCGCCGGCTGATACCGTCCCGCTTATGACCATAATCAGTCCGGCCAGGCATTTTATTTTCCTGAGCATCGCTTTCCCCGGCACATAAACAAAAGAGAAGAAGACGCGAGAGACAGCATAAATGTCGCTTCCAGATAAAGTCTGATGAGAGATATTTTTCCGGACGTGTCTGTTTCCATCCACGAATTAACAACATCAGAGATGATGCGTTCCGGAAGAAAATAAAAAGCCATCAGCGCAAACATCACCAGCGCAAACGGAAACAGTTTTACACTCTCATTCAGGATCTGCACGACAGCAACCGCCCCCCACCAGATAACGGACAGATAATGCTGCCTCTTATAAATAATTCGCATAAACACCCTCTCTCCGGTATCGGTTTACAGAAATACACAGTTGCGCTTACGCCACATCAGATAGCCAAAGTTCTTCTTCGTGTTGGGCGGATTTTTTCCGTTTTCCCAGCGCATCACACTGCGTCCGAACGGGTGGCACTGCCCGCTGTCCGGGTACATATTCACCATCTGATAACGCCAGCGCTCTTTAGGGAGAATGGGCGACGGATATTCATTACAGACAGCGTTATTTTTCCCGATGGTTTCCATAATCATGCCCTGACGGTGAAGCTTGAAGGCCATCCGCTCACTGACCAGCAGGGAGGACTGCAGCGGACTGGATTCGTTACTCACCCAGCCGTTAAACGGATACATGGAGCCCTGAGAGCCTGCACACCAGAACAGGACATCCAGCGGTTTATTGAAGGCGCTGGCAATGGCATCTGCCGCGCAGGCCCCCTGAGCTATGGGATTGGCAAAAATTACCGCCTCCGGATTGAGAATGCTGGTCAGGCTGCTGTCCGTCCACGTGGGGTCGATTTCGGAGAGGTACGCAATGTCCAGGTCACCGCCCTCCAGACACCCCAGCGAGGTGATGATATTCAGCCAGTACGTGAGCGGGTATTTGTACCAGTGAACATGGTAGAACGCCCCGTTCACCTGTTTATCCTCCTTCTTCGCCGTACCCTGTGCCGTTTTCCCGAAGGCCGGCAGGCTGAACCCCAGATTCACCATGCAGCCCGGAGAGCGGGTGACGTCCGTCAGCGCCATTGGCTCCCAGTAGCCAATCGCCAGTCCGGGACGCTTAAAAATGGGCGGCGGCGCCGGACAGAACTGGAGCGGCATTGAGGGATTAGCCGTATCCGGCAGCTTTCCCTGACTCACTTTTGTACTGCCCAGCGACAGCGGAAAAAGACAGCTCCAGCAGATATCCGTGATCGGGTTTACAAAACGACTTTCACAGGAGGAATCAGCCGATACCGTGGAAACATGACCGGCCAGCAGAATCAGTACACACAGCCACAGACTCCGTTTCATTTTCTGCCGTCCTCCGCCGGAATAAACTCCACTTTAAGGAAACGCCCGTCTGTTGCGGCCGTTACCCTGGCCGGCACCTGGTCGATCCCGAGACGCTGACAAAGCACCCCGTTCTGGTCAAAGTAAATCCGGCTGTCCAGCGCCTTCTCCATCTCAGGGATGCTGCCCTGTACCAGGATAATTTTGCTCTCCAGCGTCGGCGGCGTCTGGCGTTTCATCCACGCCACCTGTTCCGGATCATCGCCGTTGATGAAATACAGCGTCTGGTTAAAAGGCACATACTGCAGCGGATTCATCACCTCCCCCTGACGGGCAAACACCCGACCTTCGTTATCCCGGATATCGGCCGCCAGTCTGACCGACGGATCAAACAGCCAGCTGCGGTATTTCTCCGCGCGCCCGATACCCGGCACCGCCGGTGGTCGCAGGCTGTTGTGGATCACCCGTTCCTTAAAGGCCTCCATCCGGCGGCCCATCTCACCGGACTGCTGCAGGGCTTCCAGCCGGTGCATAATCACCGCCAGCATGTCCGGCTCCTGTACCGGCCACAGATCGCCCCAGGTGCCCAGGTCTGCGGCCGCCACGCTCTGCCCCCATATCAGCAGGGCTGTCAGCCCCCGCCATTTCACGGCTCTGCCCTCATCCGCCGGGCAATATCCTGCTGGATCTCCCGGGTGATATCCGGCGCACCCTGTACCACCGCCGGTGAAACCAGAATGACGGCATGGTGCTCCCGCTGCCACGCCTGCAGGCTGGCCTCCAGGGCCGCATTAAAGCGCCCGGACAACGCTTTCGACTGCGCTTCCGTCAGTTTTTTCTGGCCGGCGCTGTCAAAAAACGCATCCACGGTCTGTTTCATGTTGAATGCCACCGTCACCGGCGTGTTCAGCCGGACTATCCCGTAACTGATGGCGGCGTTCAGTACCACCATCCCCAGGCATCCCGGTATCATCCACAGCCCGTCACGCTTACGCGCTCCCGTGCCGTCAGTCTGTTTCTGCTTTGTACTCATAAGCTCCCCTGAATATCTCATGCTCCTGCAGCCAGGCCTCCAGCGAGGCCATCTCCGGTCCTGATTTTTTCCACGCCAGCTGCCAGACCGCCTCGTGAATACTCAGCCCCTCTTTCCGCTTCTGCTGTACAAACTCAAAGTCAGGACCGTCTGAGCTGTACATGGCGCGGCTGAGCGGGTCGACAAACAGACGGTGCCAGGAGGAATGGTTTTCCACCTGCAGCAGGAACGAGCTGAACCACTGGTCTTTCGCGGCGCCGAATTTCTCAATCATCTCCCGGTGTAGCTGCGGGAACTGATCCGGATACAGCTGGTTGTATTTCGCGAATTCTTTGGCGCTCTGTTTGAGGATAATTTTGTAGGAAGAGTTACCCCATGCCGCGCGGGCGGCACTGGACGCCTTGTCGGAGTCAAAGTCGACGATATTCTGCGTGATGGTGATATACGCGCCGGTGTGACGGCGGGCAGTACGGTAGCCTTTTTCGATGAAGTCCCCGACCTTGCGGTTTTTGAAGTCCAGCAGACGCCAGCCTTCGTCGATCACGTTCAGCTTTTTGAGGTTACGCGGCGTGCGGTACATCCGGTTTTCGATGTAGAGAATCAGGGAAAACATCACCGCAACCAGCAGTGACGGGCGGTCTTCCAGGCCACCCAGCTCCAGCACCACCATCCTGGCATCATCGCGTAGGGAGGGTTCATCGGAGTTGAAGTATCTGCCGTAAGTGCCTGCTGCCGTGTACTGGTTCAGCAGGACAATCATTTCATCCAGGCGGCTGCGGATACCAGGTGACTCCGCATACTGTTCGCTCGTGCGGGCGTTCTCCAGAAAATCCACCACGTCATCAATACGCGCCCGGTTCTTTTTTGTCAGCCAGGCTGCCCTGACCGCCTGCAGCAACAGGCCCTCATGGACTTCGTCAAGGTTGCCGTTGGGGCTGGCCATCACCGACAGCTGGTCGCGGATACGTTCGGCCGACTGATCAATATCGGTGATATTGGCGAAGGGGTTAAAACGCAGGGTCTCCCCGTCCAGGTACACCCCGCCCATATTTTCGCACAGGGACTTGTACCCGTCCCCCATGTCAAACACCACCGCAAAGCCGCCGGAATCCAGCACGCTGCGGATAAGCGGCTGTATCAGCCCGGTCTTGCCCGCCCCGGAGGTTCCGCAGACCGCCATGTTGTAGTTGGTGTTGTTCATTCCCCGGAAGAAAATATCAATAAAGGCCAGCTGGTTACGGTAGGTCGGAGCCAGCAGCCCGGCGGGCGTCAGCGGGTTATCCGCCACCAGGGGCATCAGGTTGGCCACATTGAAGCTCTCCGCCCGTTGCACCACACCGGCTTCCTTCAGTTGCTTAAACAGCCCCTTCCCGGCCATAAACGGCAGGCAGGCCAGGAAATTACGCATGTGGTTAAAGCGCGGCGAAATCAGCTCAAAACCGTTTTTACGGAAACTGTTCAGGATATCCTGCTCCGTTTCCAGCGCCGTTTCCTTGTTGTCGCGGCAGAACGCCGTGATATTGAAAAAGTAGGACACCACCGAGGACTGGTTCGACGCCAGGCGCTGGCGCAGGTCTCCCCACTCCTTCGCTTCCTTCTCCACGGACGGGAACCATTTGGCGTAGGAGGTCTTCGACTTCTTCTCCAGATCCATGTACTTCAGGTTCGCTTCGCTGTGGGTCTTCACCTGGTCTTCCACCACCAGGGTCAGCGTCAGAATGAACGGACAGGAGATGGACAGCTCCGGGTTCAGCAGATTGCTGTAATTATCCGCCGAGTTCCACAGGAAGGCGATTTCCGGGTTACGGGCCAGATGAAAACTCATGATGCGCGCGGTGCTGTTTTTCCCGTGATCGCGCAGTCCCAGCGTCAGGTAATCCTGCCTGACCTTCAGGTCAAAGGAGTCGTCCACGCACTGGTAATTCAGGTCGGAATACGGGTCCAGCCGGCGCCGGGTCGAATGGAGGGATTCCGGATTGTGATTAATCATCTCCCCGACAATATTAATAAAGGCCTGCGCATCCACGGTCTGTGTGCTGATATATGCCCCCTGCAGGGAGGCCCGGATAATCTTCACCAGGTTTTCCATCTCCAGGATATCGGCCCGGCTTTTTTTTCTGGACGGCGCGCAGTATGAGATGAATACCCGGTAATGGCGCAGGGTCAGGGGCAGGTTCATTCCTTCCGGCAACGGAAAGTGAGTCTCTGCAGCTTTCATGTAGTAGGCGCGGGTGATGGCGTTAAACCGCTCCGCCTGCTCACCGGACCAGGAGAACTCCCGCAGCCCGTACTCAATACGCTCCCCGACCAGCTGGCTGGACATCAGGTGGATACACAGGGGTATCCCGCGCGGCAGTTTGGTACGCAGTAGATGGTCAAGGGAGAGCGCAATGGTCTCGTTAGCGCCGTTGACAGGCGTGGCTTCCAGCATAAAGCCCATCGTGGCGTCATTCATGAACAGGCCGGACTCCTGGTTATAGTCCCGGTACGGCAGCAGACGGCTGAACTGCGGGAAGCTCATCTCGCCGAGGATCTGATTGGCCTGTGCCGATTCATCCGGCAGCTTCAGCGCGGTCAGCAGCGAGTTGGCCGCCTGAGTGACAGTATCAAGCAGGTTCTTCACACGAACACCTTAACCTTAAGAAAAACAGAATGTTGAAACGGGAAGCGCGAACAGACAGAACAGGAAGACTGCTCCCTGCCACTGCAGAAGAAACAGTCCGTTCCACTGCCACTGATAAAACAACCAGACGGAAGGAACCAGCAGAGCAAAAACATGAAGACCTGCAGCAACCCCGGTCATGATGGCCGTTGCCTCCCGGCGCACCGCGGAGTTCAGGAGAAAAAGCCGCAGCACGGTCACCACAACAGAGCCTGTTACCAGCAGCGCCTGTAATCTCATCCACTTCCAGGATTCAGCAGAAAGCGGATGCTCATGCAGGAAATATTCATTCACAAAGGAAAGACTCCAGTACACCAGGAGAAAACCGGCCACGCCGTAACGCTGCAGATAAACCTTCATTCTGATTTATCCCCGCCGACAAACTTCCGGATGGCATCCTGTTCACGCTGACGGGTTGCAAGCTCCTCCACTTCATTACTGCTCTCCCACCAGAGACGCAGGATGTCGTCTTCATCCCGTCCGGTCAGCGTTTTCCCGGACAGCAGGCGGCGGAGCAGCTCCCGGCGAACTCTGCGGTATCTTCCACCCGGCGCAACAGCCACAGCAGTGTCTGACGACTGAGCGCGATATACCTGTCCAGGCAGAAGAACATAAAAACCAGATAAATCAGACAAACGCATATCACGACACACAGCGTGTATTTCAGGAGCAGGGAGGTACTGAATAACGCAGTAATCACACTCAGTACGGCGGTAATTATTGAGAGGAAGCCCAGGTTTTTAAATACCCGAACCTGTCGCCGATATATCCGGTCATGTTTATCAATAATGGATTCCATTTTTTCAGCGTCTGATTTATGCATAATGCCTGCCCTGTTTTTCCAGAAAAGACTGGCATTCGACACACAACGTCACGCAAGGAAATATTTTTCGCCGCGCTTCCGGAATGGGATTACCGCATGCTTCACACCGTTAAACCGGAATACCTTTACGGTTTACTTTCTGCCGTATCCGGTTTATTCCCGTCACGGTCAGTTGTTCTGTCACTGAATATGCCTCATCGGCTTCATCGCTCATGGAATATGTCTCCCGACACGTTCTGACACGCTACCGCCCGTCCCTTTTCACGCACAGGGCACTCGTCTTACAGGCAGATCCTGAATACAGAAAGCCGGCCGGCATTGCCGGCTGATATCTGACTGACGCGTCAGTTAATTAATCCGTGGCTTTCCCCACACGGACGGTTTAATGACAAAAAATACGCCGGACGGCTGATGATAAATATCCTGGCTGTCAATATAGGGCGCTATCCATAACGCCGCCGTCTGTTCCCCGGTTCTCAGTGGACGGGGCGGTACCACAGGAGAGGCCGTACTGACAGGTGCCACCGTTTTCACCTCCCGGGCAGCCGTAAACAGCGGGTGTGGTGTCGGCGGTTTCTGCCCGGAACGCGGGGCGATCACTGTCTTTCCGACGGGCGGTGTGACGGTACTGACGGCCTGTACCGGCGTCGTGCGAAAGTTACCCTCAGCCAGGTGCGGCAGTGATACCGCACCCGGCTTTACCGTCTCAGATTGCTCCTGCCTTTTCGCTTTTTCATTGGCCTGCTCCATCGTCATACAGGTGTCTGACGTGGTGGCGGTACATTCAAAGTCGGAGTTCGTTCCGGCACATCCGGACAGCAGAAGCACGCCGCAGAAAGGGATCAGGCATGAAATCCGGTTCATGATTTTGCCCCTTTCTTATTCTCACGCAGCAGCTTTTTGATTAATTCAGACAGAACACATGTTTTCCCTGCGCCTGGCATTCCGGGAACTGAAAAATTATATTCCCGGCGTCCGGAGAGTATTATTTTTGTAGTACAGTTACTGATAACAGATTTCACAAAATCATCCTGCACGGGTTCATCAGGAACTGAAATAACATTACGTATGTTCATTTTTATCACCCTCTTTTTCAGCCTCTTTATTACCGGAATAAGAAACCTGCCCGTTTGTATTTTCTATTAAAGTCCGGATTTCGTTTTCTTTATCAATATACTTCAGGTTGTTTGTCGCTGTGTCATACGCATATGTCAGTGGATTGTGACGGTACGGCCGGTCTCCGATCATTACTGCCACCGCGGTATACAACAGCGCCAGCATCCCCCATAACAGCCATCCCGTTTGCGACAGGGACTGGTCGATATCTGCCGCGTATTCTTCCGCGCCGGTTATTTTTAGCGGACAGTTTTCCGTCAGATTCAGCAGTACAGGTGACGACACCGTGAAAACCGGATCAGGGCAGTCCCGGACCGGAAACATCCCGGACGGGGCCATTGCCCTCACCCGTCCGATTTCCTGCGCCATCTGTTGTCCCGGCGTGGTATCCCCCGTCCGGAAGAGCAGAATGACAACAATGGCTGTTGTGGCCAGCGGCCAGATAACGGCATATTTCACGCCCCATATCAGCCAGCGCAGAAGACCGGCAATACGATATAAAACGGCACGTCCCTTCAGGTTGTTCAGCCGGTTATTTCCCATTTACATGTCCTCCCTGGCTGCCGGACATAAACTGCTGTGGATTCAGGTCACCCAGTTGCTTCAGCATCTGGTCGGTGTTAAAGCCGTTCATATGGCTGTCGACTGACGGAGGTACAGGCACCGGGCTTTCCGCATTTTCATCCTCCTTCCGGTGACGGGCCTGCTCCTGTGCCATTTCTTCCACGGTTTTCAGCTGAAAACCGTCCTGAAACACCACAGTCACTTCATTACCGGCACCAATCGGGATCACCGGGTGATACTGCTCGGCACGTTTGATGTAATAATCACTGAGTGTCTGTGCCGCTTTCGATGCACCACCACCAATCCCCATTCTGAACACATCGCCCGCGCCGTAAGTCGCAGTGGCCCCCAACCCCACCGCCGGCTGGGATGCCCGCTCCATCCCCTGGCCGATACCGTCCACAAAACCGGCGCCCCACGCCCAGCCGAGGATTTTGCCATTACGCATCACCACTTCACCTTTGATGCCGTTCTTTCCACGGAAGCTGACATGTCCCTTAACCGGCATGTCGATGGTTTTGCCGTCCTTCAGGCAGCTGATATTACGGGTACGTACTATCGCGCGTTCACTGGACACATCCCCCCAGGCCTCCAGACCCACAAAGCACCCTGTCAGGTCATATGTTTTACTGTTCGGAATCTCCACCGGGCCGGTAATGCGCAGCTGCATGGGGACCGTCGATTCATTACCGGTGACGGAGGCATTGGCATCCGCTCCTTCGATCAGCATGGTTTTTGCAAAACTCCCGGACGGGATATACGGCAGGGAGGGACCTTTCTTCGCGGCAGCGTCATAGCTGAACGTTTTACGCTGTATACGGTTCGGCACCGGCACGGACTGGTATGTCACCTGTGGCGGTGGCGTGACGCCATTCCCCGGATAAAAAGCGGTTGGCGGAGGAACGGCTCCCTGTGGCGGGAAGGTCACCGGCGTATTACCCGGCTGAGGTTCTCCTTCCGGACCGGGCGGTGAGGCAGGTGTATGCGGCACGGGCTCTCCTGTGGTCGTCACCGGGTTCGCTCCCAGGGCCTTCACCTGTTCGGCCAGGGCGGCGTTGTCCTGCCCCAGCTTCTCAATACGACGCTGGTCGTCACCGCGCTGCTTATTCAGAACATCCAGCTCATGGCGGATTTCGTCGTACTGTTTCTGCATCTGCGCCGCAGTCACCTGCATTTCCGTGGTGGCATGCTGACGAACTTTGTCATCAAAGGTCGTGTCCACCACCCCGGTCATATCCGGTACCGGCTCCTGCTCTGCGGCCGTCCCGTTGCCACTCATGTCGACGTCAGACAGGTAAAGGCCTCCGCCAATGGCAGCGGCAGCCCCCACCGCAACAATCCCCAGCCAGATGTACTGTTTACGCTTTACAACCGTATTGATGCTCGCCATCAGCTGCCCTCCCCGTCACGGATGACGTACACGTCCATTCGTGCACCGGCCAGTATCTGGCTGACGGGCTGGCTGAACATCACGGCGCGGGTTCCGGGCTGCCAGAAATCACTTTCCCTGATGTTCAGGGCAGACGGCATTTTATTTTCCACAGCAAACCGTACCAGTTTCAGGTGATTGCCGGTCCACACAGCGTCAGCCCGTGCAGACAGACCGGCCGGGGCCTGCAGCGCTTCTTTCGTGACGGGGATCTGATACCAGCCGGCAGGCAGAGTACCTCCACGAACTGCCTGGCTGACGGCAACCAGCAGGGATTCATAAGGGGTGGCCGTTTCCCATGCGCCAGCCTCCTCCCCGGTTCCGCGCAGGTCGCTGACCAGTTGTACGGTGCGTCCGGCACCGGCCCGGGGGACGGCCCGGACGGAAAAGTTCAGCCCGCGCTCCGTCTCCAGAATGAAGGTGAACGGCTTTTTATTGACCGTGGCCACCACCACGCCGCCCGTGCCTGTCTGCTCACTGTTTGTCAGCATGCCGTCCAGACCGCTGACCGCAGTGATACGGTCACCCGGCACCGTAAACAGGTTCGGGTCGGTGTTGCTGACAGCAATGTTCGCCTGACCGCCGTTAGCCAGGGACACCACCACCGGGGCCAGCGTACCGGAACCCGACGCCATCACCAGACCGGAAAATAACCATCCGGCCGCCAGTAAAAATGGCTTATACGGCTTATTTTTTCGCATCGTCTGTTTCCCCGAAATTATCCAGCCAGGTCACGCCGTTTTCCCGTTTCAGAATAAGAATGTAATGTTTGATGTCGGTAAACGGTTTTGAATCTCCAATCCAGGTTTTCAGCACACCGCGAATTTCCACGCGGCCATACTGTGGCCAGACCCTGACACTGGTCTGGAAAAAAGCGGAGTTAACGTTGTCGGCCTTAATTCGTCTCGCTTCTTCTGCCAGAATGACTTTCATTTGGTTCTGTGCGCCCGGACGAATATATTGCAGAAGTGCCCGGTGTGACGCGTCGACGGTTTCTGACGACACATTCAGACGCAGGGCAATAAACGACAGTGCCATCTGCTGTAAATAAGAGGCATCGGCACTGTTCTGTGACACCGCAAAGGGCGCGTTAAATCCCATAGGAGTGACCGCCGTGCGTTGCTCATTCTGCAGCCGGTAGTTATTAATACCCTGAATGACATTCACGGCCAGACTGAGCACAATCAGCAGGGCCATAAAAATAAAACTTATCGCCAGTACGCGGCTGGTACTTAAACGGGCGCCGTGTTCCATATACTCATCCCGGAATAATGATTACTTAATCCACTGCCGGAAACACGAATCGGGAACGTTATGAAAAATACCGCGAAGGAGGGCTGTCGGCATATACCAGTAAATCAGGTCACGCAGCCAGGAGCTTCCCCGTCCTTTTTTGAGTTTTCTTATCCCGAAATAAACCAGAACCGCAGCGCTGATGCCGAAAAGTTGTCTGGATGTCATTAATCCCCAGCCGATACAGACAGCAGCAGGAATTAATTCATCCACCGGCAGGCCGAACCAGCGGCTCTGGTTGGTCAGTGTTTCCGGGAAACGATATTTCCTGAGTTTATTCTCGTCTCCCGACATGGTCTTATTTCCTGTCAGAGGCCAACGACAGCCATACCAACGGCAATAAAGACCGAGATGATGGCAAAACCCGCCAGGAATTTGACGTTCTTGGTCATCATGTACATCACGGCACCGACCAGCACTTCCGCGAGAATAACCCATTTGACGGCGCTGGAATCCTTACCAAATGTCGCCTTGACCGTACCGTTACCGCTGGCCATCAGGTCCTGCGAACCGCCGGCAGCCATTGCCAGTTGCGGGAAAAAGAACATCAGCACTGCCGCCGGGATCACTGCGCGGGCAAGTTTCAGCAGGTTCAGACGTGTGAACGTAGACAGAAACGATTTCTTTTTAACGGGCGCAGAAGCACCCTGAACACTTAAAATAGCGCTCATATGGTTCCTCTTTTAAGTAATATCAACTATAAATACGAAAGTTAAATCTCTTTAAATGTGGACTCTGTTTCTTCAATTACCTCCCTGAAAATTTCTTCATTATAGAAATCCGGATATCGCTTCAGATGGTCCCTCAGACGAATCTGAACTTCTATTGTTTTACTTCTTCCACTCCGATCTTTAGCCCTGATAAGACGGTTATTCGTATCTTCATCGAGATACACTGAGACAGTTCGACTTATCCCCTCTCTTGCGTTTCTCCTCCTCACAAATTCACCTCTGCTTACACGACTAATAAACTTATGATTACACGGAAAACGGCAAAAAAAAACACGCCAAAAATGGCGCGCCTTAATTTACATTTATTTAACACAATAAAATTCACGAATTATATCTATCAATGACATTATTTTACCTTTAGAAATACATGATATTCTGAATGAGTCGAAAGATTCATAATTCCTTTTAATTTTACGTTTAACAGGTTTGATTCTGTCTTCTGATGCTCTGATAGTAATACCTAATTCTTTAGCTATATTTGCGTGACTAACTCCTAATGTATAAAAAGAAAAAACAAGCAAAGTACCGGGAGACAGTTCGTTCCAGAATGATTCATTTCCTGAGATAGACAATTTTTTACTTTTTGTGTCAGGAGAAAAAAACGGATGATCTGGAAATAAATTTATCTGCCACAACACAATTATCTCATCATCATCGAATGAAATATTCTCCATTCTTATCTGATAAATTTCCCCATGAAAATTAAAACGCCGGCAAAAAGCAGCTCCATGTCCAAGCGACTGACATTCAAGTTCCAGGGATGACAGAAAAACTTCAACCTGATAACGATTATAACTATCTCCCGAAAGAGGCTGATCCTCTTTAGAGAAGAGTTCAATAAAGGCCCCATTTGCGTAAATGATTTTCCGGCTTTGATTACGGACGCAAACAGGGACTGGTGAGTTTTTATAGATATCCTGAATACTCAGAATGTATTTATTTACAGATTGACTGGCGAGTGTTCTTTCTCTACGATCCGTCGGACACATAGGAACCTCCTCAAAGGATTCTATGGACAGTCGATGCAGGGAGGTGAGAACTCCCTGCATCGGCGATTTAACTTAATTTTTTAACGTAGCGTTAACTACGCAGATACTATATTGTTTTTAGACTTTATTTGTCACTATATTTTTATAGATCAACATACTTTTATTTAAACTAAATCAGAATTTAATCCCGCTATTATTCTTCATTTTCATGGAAAAATCTTTCCATCTCTGAAGATACTTTTTCTTTGATATCTTCAACCATATTTGCATATTCAAATTTTGGATTTCCGGCGACATGAGGGCTGAGAGATCCTATACCTAAAATTTTGGCTACGGATGACTGTGTTTTAAGTACATTTTCAAGTAATACTTTATTGAATTCTGTCTGATTAAATGGCGACTCCTTACGCTCCATTTGTGCCTCATAGACACGAAGCCCTAATTCCAGCAACATCGAAGATGTACCAGAAAAACTGATATCTTTATCTCTCGCCCCTTCCTGGCGTCGTTTTTCCACAATAGCAGTTATTTTATTGTGTACCTCATTACTTATATATACATTGACTTTAGCCATTCACTATCACCTTTTTTTCCGCAACGAATAAGAACATTATAAACTCCGGATTCAGGAGCACTCTGTAAGGGGTAACACCCCTGGCAGCGCCCCCAGGGGTGTTACTTAAAAACAGGCACAGCGACGCTAGCAGCGCCCCTGATATAATGCAATGTTTTTTATAAAAATAGTCAGTACTACCCCTGTATAGCGTCGTCATAGCGGTGCCGGCGACGTGCCTGCACCGCTATTTAATACATTAAAATAAATTAAATTACATTATTATGAACATAACTCACTGTTACTAAAAACAAATCAGCAAAATTTTAATTTTGCGTGGGGTGTGGTGCTTTTGGTGGTGAGGACGGCAAATTTGTTGAGTATGGAGCTGGAGTGGGTTAAGTTATTACCGGATGACTACGCAAGAGGCAAATTAATGTATAAATGGCTCCGGTCTGTCCTCCTGGTATTAATGAGCACGGTAGTCCATGCCGCTGACTGTTTTGATCTGGCCGGGAGAGACTATAAAATAGATCCGGATTTACTGCGGGCGATTTCATGGAAGGAATCCCGTAACCGGGTTAATGCCGTCGGTATTAACCCGGTTACGGGATATGGCTCGGGATTAATGCAGGTTGACTCTCAGCACTTTAACGAACTGGCTCGTTATGGAATAAAACCGGAACAACTTGTCTCCGATCCCTGCCTGAATATTTACACCGGAGCTTATTATCTGGCAATCGCATTCAGAAAGTGGGGGGTATCCTGGACAGCAGTCGGAGCGTACAACGCCGGATTTAAAAAGACTCCCCTTCAGGATGCGCGTCGTCTGGACTATGCGACTGATGTACACCGAATCTGGATCGCGATAAAACAAAGTAAAACCAGGCAGACTCCCGCCCGATGATCCCCTTTTTGTATCCGGCAAGCAGAAGAAGGGATAATATTATCAACCGAAACCCATATATTTTTTATGCCGCATAGAAGAATGGAATAAACACAGAAATGTAATACTGACTGCCCGGAATCCCACGAAACGGGAACCCGTTATCATATCCTCTTCCACCCTGTCAGATCCGTTTTTATCGCTGGCACATAAATGACAGAAAACGATGAAGTCTGTTGATTAAAATGGGATGTTACAGACAATCTGACAATGTCCGGAAAGAATAACATAAGTAAAGCCCCGAAAAATTTTCGGGGCTTTACTTATGTTATTATGACTTACATTCACGAAACTGTTCAGCAATCATCCACAGCGCCTTGTTTAACCGGATATCACCATTAATACCGGTAACTGCCCTGCTCCGGGTATTTTTTCCGGGGCATTCCTGCCGGGTAAACCACTCTTCATCATATTCTCCTGTACACACTGATATGTTGTCCACAGGTCATTTTGTTTATCCTCCCGACGACGTGGAGTAATTATTTATTCAGGAGAAACAGGGATTTTATTTTCGTCCTCATATCTGACAGTCAGTGCCGCTTTACCAAACAGATATTGCTCATCCTGATTAAGTATCACTGACTTCATTGACTCCATATTTTCGGTGGCTTTATCGAAGATCCCCATAACCTCATAATCCCCCTCAATCACCTGCCCAACAATATCTCCCTTGTGTGGCACACGTATTTCACCAAAATGATCCGCATACCAGTCCATTTGTACAGACAAATCTGAACAGCCCGGGAACCATCTGATAACTTGACGAACCGTCATGAGAATTGAGCAAAATAATTTCCGGAACCTCTTTCCCATTAATCTGTCCTTCACGACGAAAACGCAGCATATGTTTACTGTATTCCCGGCGACTTAAATCACGTACACGACTCTGGCAGGCAAAGAACGACTGAAAACCTTCCTCACGTAACCTGTTGATGATATTAATGGTTGGAATATAAGTATAACGTTCGCTCCGGGATTCATGTTTGTATCCGGAAAAAACTGAAGGCACAGTCTGCATTAATTCAGCGTCAGCCAAAGGACTCTCACGACGAATGGAATTCTGTCTACCAAAACGGGAAGCGAGTCTCATAACGTATTCCTTATATAATTAATGAAAAAATTCTGAAGAAAAAGCAGTGACCGGAGACACCGCCATTTCCGTTAACACTCAAGTAACAAAAGCGGGTGTTATTCAACAACGCTCCCCTTTAATCCCCTCGGTGAAGCCGGTGATCCAGTCACGTACAGACCGGATAAAACCATACTGAATACCGTAATGATCTGCGGCTTCCTGACCATACGCGACACTCATGGCCGCACGATCAGCAGCGGCTACCAGCTGACTTTTCATTTTTTCCACCATCTTTCAGTAGATTCAAAGTTACGCATGATATCTCCTTTCGATAACGGGGCGGGGATATTCCCCGCCATCCGGGTCACTTCCTGAGTTCAGTTCCGGCAAACTGCGCCATCAGGTGAAGCATCTGTGCTATTTCATCCACTTTTTGCTGCAATGGCGGCGTTGCCACCGGGATGAGCCGGATTTGTACCTCCAGCTGGTCCATCAGCCGGGCGGTCTGCGTTTCCAGACGGGCTTTATCAGGGAAGTCGCCCGGGCCTCCGGTTCGGAGGCTTGTTGGGTACCTGCCAACGTTCGGCCTCGCGCACATATACCGGGTTTTCCCGGACGATGAACCGGATTTTATACATCACGTTGTACAGCGGCTCATCACTGTCGCGCAGCCAGTCCAGCGACGTCAGTCAGACGGGCCAGCAGATCGGCGGGAACGATGACAGTCGGGATTTCGGCCCGTCATCCAGCATACATCTCCCGGACCGTGCGAAATGAAATGCCCTCTTCGGTATGCCCGGTTACGCTGCCTATTTCCTGCAAAATGGCACTGGCCTCGCTTTCCGTCATGTTTTCCACCTGGGCCACCACGTCCTGCTTCATCCAGACCAGCAGGGCAAAGTGTTCATCGTTATCAAACATACGTTTCATTTTTTATTCAGTTCTTTACGGGTTCCATACATCATGATCTTATGTTCCTCTGAGCATTCAGTTCACGCCGCCGGGGCGGCGTGGAGATTCAGTTTTTCAGTAATGCGCGGACTTTCGCCGTATCAGCCAGGCGGCGGGTAACGCTTTCCGGCACCGGATGATTGCCGTCGCGGGCGGTCCATTTCCTGTGCCATAACGCCTGTTCTGCGGTCGTCAGCAGGGTTTCAAACAGGTCAGCCGGTATACTCACCGCCGGAACGGCCTGTTTCACCTGAACAATCAGATCCATGACTGCACTGGCAGACACGCCCGACTCAAGCCGTTCTTCTTCCGGTATGGCGTCCAGACGCGCCAGAACGTCCTTTATGTCCTGTTCAGAAACGGCATATTCCATTCTGTCGGCCAGCGCTTCGATATCCGCCGGGGACCAGACAATCAGGTTCAGCGGGGTTTCTGCGGGATACTGCTCACTCAACAACCGGCAGAGGGTTTCACAGGTTCCGTACATGTTTTTCTCCTTAGTCCTTAAAGCAGGTATCCAGCTCAAGCATTTCGTTGTACGCCGCCATAAACAGGGCATTGATGCGGAAAAGCGTCTGACGGGCCAGGCGTTCGGTCAGCACGTCGGAATCAAAGCGATAGCGGTGCTCCATGTCGTTCAGCGCGTCCCGCAGGTCACTCATGCTGTTGGCCAGCTCCGTCACGTCTGCACGGAGTTTTTCGTGTCCGGCATAGTTCATTACGCGGCCTCCGGATAAAAGACGTCGTTGGCGACCGGGCGCTGCACGGCTGACAGTCGGGTAATCCCGGCTTTGTGGTACTGCTCCATCAGTTCAATGCCGATATAACGGCGCCCTGCCTGGACGGCGGCGACGCAGGTGGAGCCGGAACCGGCAAACGGATCGAGAACAATGGCGTTCGGGTGTGTGAAGCTCTCGATCAACGGTTGCAGGCTGGTAACAGGTTTTTCGGTCGGGTGGTGGCGGTTGCCGCTGTATTTCCAGCCCAGCACGTCCGGTAACGGGTCCTGCGGCAGCGCCGGACGGCCTTTCGCCAGGATATAGGCACATTCATGCTGGTAGCCGACATAGGCCGATTTGGACGAGTAGGTTTTGGTGAATACCAGATGCCCGACCACGCTGAACCCTGCACTTTTCCACGCGGTCATGAAACGATCGACACGGTTCCAGCCATAAAAGCTGACCATCAGTGCGTCTTTTTTGAGGACGCGGTACATTTCATTGCAGGCGGGTTGCAGCCATTCGTCGGTTTTGTCACCGGCAATACTGCGGCCGGAACGGTCACGAAACCCGACCAGATACGGGGGATCAGTCAGGATGAAGTCAACAGCGCGCTCCGGAAAGGTGGGCATAATATCGACGCAGTTACCCAGGATAAAACGGGACATAGGGACACCTCATGGTTACAGGGGGCACCCAGGAGGACGTCGGTACGACGTCCGTTCCCTGCTGCCCGGAGCCTGTACGCCGCGACCGGTAACGGGTCAAGCTGACCGTGGAATAACGAGCCGACAGTCCCTGTCGTCGGCGAGCTTATGCCGCGAAAGCGGCTTGAAGGGCGCCCTTAAACTGGCGAGGGTATGGCGTACAATCACAACGACGCCAGGCCTGAGCGATAAAGACGCCCGTCCCGTGACAGGCCGGACACGGCACACTGGCAGCGGGGGCAGTCAGCATCAGGTGTGCAGGAATGAACGGGGTGACAACAGGAGCTGAGGGAAGGGAAACACCAGAGGAGGACAGATGACATACCAACAGTTCTGCGTCGCTCCTCCACAGAGTTATTAACTGATTCTGTGGATAACCTGACATCTGTTTTTCCAGGCAGAACAGTTATCTGACGGGAAACAGTAAAATTTCACTTGCAGGACAGAAAATACCTTAAATAATACTGTATATAAAAACAGGTTTCTTAAGAGGTATGCCATGTTACTGCTTGTAGCCCCCGAACAGGAGCCGGTGCAGTCCACTGCCCCGCTGTTCACCGAACGTTGCCCGGCGGGGTTTCCGTCGCCGGCCGCCGATTACACGGAGGAGGAACTGGATCTGAATGCCTATTGTATCCGGCGTCCGGCTGCAACGTTCTTCGTCAGAGCTATCGGTGATTCGATGAAAGAGATGGGTCTACATTCCGGCGATTTAATGGTTGTCGATAAAGCTGAGAAACCCATGCAGGGAGATATTGTCATCGCGGAAACAGATGGCGAGTTCACCGTTAAGCGCCTGCAGCTGAAGCCCCGTATCGCCCTGCTGCCGATGAACCCGGCCTACCCCACGCTTTATCCGGAAGAACTGCAGATTTTCGGGGTGGTGACGGCTTTTATACACAAAACCCGGAGCACAGACTAATGTTCGCTTTGGCTGACGTTAACAGCTTTTACACGAGCTGCGAGAAAGTATTTCGTCCCGATTTGCGTGACAGACCTGTGGTGGTCCTGAGTAATAACGATGGTTGTGTAATCGCGCGCAGCGCTGAAGCGAAACGGCTGGGTATAAAAATGGGGGTGCCGTGGTTTCAGCTGAAGTCGGTGAAATTTCCGGAGCCGGTTATCGCGTTCTCCAGTAATTACGCCCTCTACGCATCAATGTCGAACAGGGTCATGGTTCACCTGGAAGAGCTGGCGCCACGCGTTGAGCAGTACTCCATTGACGAGATGTTTCTGGATATTCGCGGTATAGACAGTTGCATCGATTTCGAGGATTTCGGCGGGCAGCTGCGTGAGCACGTTCGTTCCGTCACAGGGCTGACCATCGGCGTCGGAATGGGACCAACCAAAACGCTGGCTAAAAGCGCGCAATGGGCATCGAAAGAATGGTCACAGTTCGGAGGCGTGCTTGCCCTGACGTTACACAATCAGAAACGAACGGAGAAACTGCTGTCACTGCAGCCGGTGGAGGAAATCTGGGGTGTGGGCCGCAGGATCTCAAAGAAGCTGAACACAATGGGGATCACCACAGCACTGCAGCTGGCCCGCGCGAATCCAACGTTCATCAGGAAAAACTTTAATGTGGTTCTGGAGAGAACGGTCCGGGAACTCAATGGAAAAAGCTGTATTTCCCTGGAGGAAGCACCGTCCCCCAAACAGCAGATAGTCTGCAGCAGAAGCTTTGGAGAACGAGTCACGACTTATGAAACGATGCGGCAGGCAGTCTGTCAGCACGCTGAACGTGCCGCCGAAAAGCTGCGTGGGGAACGGCAGTTCTGCAGGCATATTGCCGTGTTTGTGAAAACATCGCCGTTCGCCGTAACTGAGTCCTACTACGGTAATCTGGCCAGTGAAAAACTGCTCATCCCCACGCAGGATACACGGGACATCATTGCCGCTGCCGTCAGAGCTCTGGACAGGATCTGGGTGGATGGTCACCGTTACGCAAAGGCAGGCTGTATGCTGAACGATTTCACGCCAACCGGGGTATCGCAGCTTAATTTGTTTGATGAAGTACAGCCGCGGGAACGGAGCGAGCAGCTGATGCAAGTCCTGGATGGGATTAACCATTCGGGCAAGGGGAAAATATGGTTCGCCGGTCGGGGGATTGCCCCCGAATGGCAGATGAAAAGGGAACTACTTTCGTCAGCTTATACGACACGCTGGGCAGATATTCCTGCAGCGAAATTGATTTGAAATTGTGGCGATTTCACCTTGAAATTCTCAACATAAATAACTTAATTACAATAAGTTAGATGTGAAATCGCCGTGGCGAAATTATTGACTCAAATTTCTATCAAGGACCTCGTTGATAGCTTTGTCCAGTTCATCCTGAACCACTTTTGACATACGGCTAAACTCATAAGTCAGCGTACGCCCTTTTACACGCTTGCGCGCGAACTTGTCCTTTTCTTCAAAGGTCCAGAGTGCGGAAATTACTGACTTTTCCTTAGGAGGAGGAGCTATCAATGCCTGAGAGGCCTGAGAAATCAATTTCAGTATACTGGCTTTCTGTTCGTCGTCTGGTCGCTCGTAGTCACTCAAAATTGCATCATGCTGATCTGAGACAGACTGAATGAGCCCTTCAGACGTTAAACCCTTTTCACTGAGTTTTTCATTAACCTCTAACAGAATTTTATAGTCACTAAACGACAGCTCAGACTGAATCGGGAACAGAGAAATCAATTCTTGCGGTACTGCAGCCGCCTGCAGTGCCCTGGTGACCTTAGCCTGGGATAACCCCTCCAGTTCAGCAATTTCCTTTTGATTGAATCCAGACTCTTTCAGAGCCATCAATCTTAAGCCGATCTCCCGAAGGTTATGCTCTTTAGCTGTCTGGATATCTTTAGCCAGATGGCGAGCTTCATCAGCTGATAAAAGTTCATTGGTAACCATTACATCAAGGCCTGTACGGATATAAATCGCTGAGGCTCGCCGTCTTGAACCATCCAGTATCTCAATCCTTTCACCTTGCTGAATGCCAATACAGGGGAAGAACTGCTGAAACTTAATCGTCTGGATAATAGATTTCAGGGACTCCCTGGTCAGAGCAAGTTGATCTCTTCCGTTGGTTTCCTGGTTTACGAATGTCTTACTTTCAACGTCCGATGCAGGTACCCGAACAAACCTGAACGTTATCTTCCTGCCGGTTTTTAGGGTAAATACCTGACTTCTTTGGGTGTCAGTCATCTCAACCATTGACGCCTGGGTATTTAACTGTCTGCCAATAGTTTTTCTTCTCTCATTCGACATCACATACCTCCGTTAGTACGAATGAACTCAATGCGATCAAATACGGCCTTCGCAAAGTCTTCCGCTGCTGATTTTGCGCTTTTAAGCGCCTCGGTGCTTCCATCATAGGTTGCTGGATTTGCGGAAATAACTGTGTCAAAAGTCTCCCCGCATCGCTCGAAGCCATCCAGCCTCGGCAGAACCATGTCGAGCATATCGGCACCGAATACTTCTTTGGCCTGACTATGGCAAATTTTGTGATCAGACTTGTTCAGGATTTTGGACATAAAACCTACATTTCCGATGAGATTGCAGGTGTGTCCATCCTGTTCGATCGAATCAATAAGCGCAGGAAGGCTGGCTACAAACTTCAGGGAAGAATGAAAATCAACCGTTGCCGGAGGAAGAGGGGTCAACATCAGGTCTGCCGCTCCGATGCAGTTTTTCAGAAACGCATCGAGGTGAGGACCACTATCAAGGAAGATAAAGTCGTAGTCATACCGGAGCTTGTCGATAATGTTCTCTTTAAGCACTGCATGAATATTTTGCCCTGGCAGATGTTCCTCACACAATCCCTTCCAGCCTTCAGCAAGGAATGCATCGTCAATGGAAGCGGGAATAACATCAACGCCCGGGATAATTGACGGCACGATGAAATCGGAAAGTAATTCTTCACGAGACACGTTCTGGAGCATGGCCTGAGCAGCCGTATTTTCAACCAAGCCCACTGAATTCTCATGGCTCAGGAACATTGTCAGAGATGCCTGCGGATCGAAATCGATGGCCAGGATACGCAGGTCTTCGAACAGAAGCTGAGGATGAGCCCGAAATGCATGGGATAATGAAGCGGTAGAAACTGTCTTGGAACCGCCACCTTTAAGGTTACATACAAATATAGTGAAAGCTTTATCGAAGCGATCTCTGTACTTGGGCACTTTACGATGGAAATACAGATCGATGACGTTCTGAATCGTCATCGCGTACTTCATGGTATTGCCGGAAGGTTTCTTTTTAAAAATGTAGCCACTGGCTTCCATTTCGGCCACAGCATACTCAACACTCCCTTTGCTGAGCTTAGGCAGCTTATATAGGGCGGCTTTGCTGTATTCCTGATAGAACTCGGTAAGCTTCAATTCCTCTTTTTGCTGGCGGATACTTTCGCTCAAGGATGTCAGAAGTTTACCTGCACGTGTGGCGACTTTCCGTAACTGCTCAATATTTTCCATTTGTCACCTCATGATGTTTTTTGTCATTTTGAACAAAAAGAATCATGTTGCAAGAAATAAATCATAATATTTTGATTTTGCTCTCACAGGAGGCACCGAAGATTAAATGGAGAAGAGGGCACTACATCCACAATCATTTTGTTGACCCACAGCGCAAACCGTGAGTCTGTTCAGAGCTTGCATCTGAGCAGGCGAAGGGTTGAACAAGCCCAAAGGGCGCGTCAGCCTGTCACATTGGGGTATGCTTTCATGGTAGTAACTACAACAAAGAACTTCAGATGAAGACAGAGCACTACATCGTCTTAGGCTTGTTTATTATGCTGTGGTAGCTCCAGTACAGCAATCAGCGCGTTTGACAGCGCGACTACAGCACGCAGAACAATGATTAACAGGTTAATCATCCGTTCTCTCCCTTCAGGGAGTCGAGACAACCGGCGCTTACTCTTACACTTGCCTGTCACACCGGTTTCTTCAGTGTGTTAGATTGAAAGTTTCTCGTAACGGCCTGAGTCACCAACTCAGACCACAGTAAAAAAACCGACCTCACCAGTCGGTTTTTTTTCGCCTGTAATCCGCCTTTCCGTTAACTCCCGCGCCAGCCTGGACGTTCAGGTAATTTTATCCATAAAAAGCCACACTAATGTGTGGCGTCAAGGGTAAAATAAAGACAAAAGTAGATTCTATTTCACTACCAGCTAATCTCAATAATAATTTTGTTATTCTCATTAGCCTTCGATGAGTTAATCCTATAACCAGACTCCCTTAGAACCTTGACCACTTGCTCAAGAATGTTTTCATGGACAGGCCAATTAAAGGATGTCTGGCCCAATCCTGCCCGGAGCTTTATTTCTCCAAATATCAGATCAAGTGTTTTGTCTGCGTCAGGTATCACGGAAGAACTAATCTTTTTAGCTTCACTGGCGCTGATGTGTTTCATTTCCATAAAAAATACCTCTTTTCCTTAGTGACATTGCAACAGAATTGAAAGAAATTATAGAAGATTATCTGCATTATGGGAGGGGTGACACTGCTTGCAGTACGATCACTCCGCGCCAGTTCTCTGACGCTCTAGGGCTGCGTCCTAGTTTGTTCCGGTTCCCGGACTCCTTTCTTTAATTCCTCGCACACCTGGACATACAGGTTATTCTGTCCAGTTAAATAGCTGCCTCTTTCTATCACCTCCAAAGAAGCACTTGTAATGTACAAAAAATGCTTTGCAACCTGGACATTTCGGCACTATCGGAAAAAGTGTCCAGAAAATATTTCTGCTGATCGTATTTAATTTAGTTGACCTACATCGCAAACCCCTCGTCTGTTCAGAACTTGCTTCTGGACAGACGAGGGGTTGAATAAGCCCGGCGGGCGCGTCAGCCAGGCACATTAGGGTATAGTTCATCAGTACCAGTTTCTGCCAGGACATGGATATCTCCGGGCAAGCAAGCTGATGATTAAAAAAGAAAGAGGGGACTGCCCCCGGCGCTGCCCCTGAAGGAATTGCAATTCCGTTCCTCGCAATGTCAGCTTTTTTTGCCTGTGATACTATGACCGGGTCATTTTTCAGAGCATGGACTGATGAAAAAGAAAAACACTACGCCGACTCCCCACGACGCGACATTCCGGCAGTTTCTGACACAACCTGACATTGCCCGGGATTTTATGGAGCTGCATCTGCCGGCAGAGCTGCGGGCCATCTGCGATCTCAGTACACTGAAACTGGAGTCTGGCTCCTTCGTTGAGGATGATCTCCGCCAGTATTTCAGCGACGTCCTCTACAGCCTGAAAACCACAGCCGGCGACGGATATATTCATGTCCTGGTTGAACACCAGTCAACACCTGACAAACATATGGCTTTCCGCCTGATACGCTATGCGGTGGCCGCCATGCAGCGCCACCTGGAGGCAGGGCATAAAAAACTGCCACTGGTGATACCAGTGTTGTTCTATACGGGGAAACGCAGCCCGTATCCATACTCCACCCGCTGGCTGGACGAATTTGACGATACGGCGCTGGCAGGCAAACTCTACAGCAGCGCTTTCCCGCTGGTAGACGTTACGGTCATTCCGGATGATGAAATCGCCGGCCACCGTAGCATGGCCGCTCTGACTTTATTGCAGAAACATATTCATCAGCGGGACCTGGCAGAACTGGTTGACCGGCTGGCGCCCATTTTGCTGGCCGGATATCTGTCTTCATCGCAGGTGATATCGCTGGTACACTATATAGTGCAGGCAGGCGAAACATCGGACGCCGAAGCCTTTGTACGCGAACTGGCACAGCGTGTGCCGCAACACGGAGACGCACTTATGACCATCGCACAGCAGCTTGAACAGAAGGGCATCGAAAAGGGCATCGAAAAGGGCATCCAGCAGGGTATCCAGTTAGGTGAACAACGTGGTATTGAAAAAGGCAAACTCGAAGTAGCCCGTACCATGCTGCAGAATGGCATTGACCGCAACACTGTCATGAAAATGACCGGTCTGACCGAAGACGACCTGGCGCAAATCCGCCACTGAGTTTGCTCACCTGCAATCCCTCTTCCTGCCCGGCAGCAAGCTGGTAACGTTATCGCTTTGCCTTCAGAACACGTCGTCTGTTCAGAACTGGCTTCGGGACAGACGACGCGCTGGACAAGCCCGGGGCACGTCAGACAGTTATCAACATTCTCAGGCTGTGCCTTTCAGCATAGCCACAGCATCAGCCCCCGGCATCTGAAACTGCACCCGGTGCCGTGCAGCGACATCGAGCGCAAACACCTTCGTATAGACCTCTGTCGAGCTGATCGACTTGTGCCCCATCATCGCCTGCAGCACCTTCAGCGGTATGCCGGCGTACAGCATGTGCATCGCGTAGCTGTGGCGGAACGTATGGGGTGTCACCGGCACTGAGAACATCACGCCGTCCGCTGCTGCGGCCTCAACCGCCTCCCTAATCCAGGTCCGGACCGTCCGGTCGGTGATCTCCCAGAGGCGTGCCTTTTCCGTTCTGCCGGTACGTCTGTTACGACGCTCCAGCGGGATTTTCAGCGTGGCCACCATCATCTGCAGCTCACTGACATACTGGTTATCTGACAGCGGCACCAGGCGGTGGGGCTGGCTGCCGGACGGCATTCGTCCTGCCGTTCTGGCCGCCTTTTCCGCCCGCTGTTTCAGGGTGGCCAGCTGCACAAACGGATAAGGTGGCGCCAGCGAAAAGTCTCCCCGTGTCAGGGCCAGCGCTTCGTTAATCCGTGCGCCGGTATTCCAGAGAGTGGCCAGCAGCATCCTGCGGTGCAGATCCGGGACGTAGTGGAGCAGGGCACTCACCTCCGGTGCCAGCAGATATTTCGGGTAGTCGTCATGCTGCATTGCCATCTGGCGCAGTGCGAGGGCAGCCGGATAATCAATGGCCACCGGCAGCAGGGCGGGTGGTGCCTGCGTATATACAGCAGGTAATGATGACTGACTCATGTCCCCCTCCGTAAAGTGGAATCTTCCGGGACATCATGGTTTTTCCCCCGGAGTCATTTCTGGTTTCAGTTTTAACCCTGTTTGACATCCTCCACGCCCTGAAGGACGGGGTCTTACGACGCACTGGATAAAGGATACCAGTCCCCGCTGTGACGGTTCTGCCGTTCGGCCACCGGCGTCATGGCCGCAATCGTGGCACGTGAGTAACCCGCTTTCAGCAGCGCCGTCCGGGTCAGCAACTGTTCTCCCGGACCGATCGGCCACCCTGCCTCAGTACGCTGAGCAGCACCTGTTCGCTGACACGCATATCAAATCCCCCAGAACATCAGGTTAATGGCGTTTTTGATATCGTTCTCCCGGTGACTGAGATCGGCCACCTCTTCCCCGATGACTGAGGCCGGCACACTGGCCATATCTGTGGTCATCAGACGCCAGCTCTCATCCCCGATATGTACCACAGGATAAAGTTCGCGGGAGACCTTATCCGACAGCAGACGGGCGCTGGTCAGCGGGATCACCATCCGCCGTCCGGGGGTGTCGATAATGTCACTCTGGACATCCACGAACAGGGTGTAGCGACTCTCCCTTTTATAGGTGTAAACCTTAAACTGCATATCACCAGTTCCTGTTTTCGTCAGCAAACGATCCGTTAGCCTCTATAAAGCTGGCCACCTCAGCCATACCTTCCCGATTTTCTTCCTGCCAGCGTTCGGCTCGCAGACGGCGGGCTTCGTTCTGCATGGTCGTACTGACCAGACCGGAGATATTCACGTCGTATGCCTTGAGCAGCTGATAGCTGTCGCTGTCCACTGTCACTGTAATTCGCTGCTTCATGATTCACCTCTTTTTTACATACTTCAGGTATGCAACTAAGTATACATTCCGTTGAAGCAAAAATCTGCCACGCATTGTGAATACTGTTAACCAGCTTATAGTGACTGAGTTAACTGTTCGCCGCTGTTATCCACATATCTCTTATATGTATTTTCTCGTGCATTTTACTGATGCATGTTTTCAATCCTCAAAACGCATACTGTTATCACGCCATTAGTAACTCACTCATCTTTTTCATAATGCGACTTTAACAAGAAGTAATTACAACCCAGCTTATAAAAACGGAACCGAATTACCTGACAACTGTTTTCAGGTGATCCGATTTTTTGTCTATTCACAACTTTCCGGAAGTGTACCACGGTCAGGGAATAAGCGAAGCGGTCTTTTCTGCCCCTGCGCGCCGGGTCACAGGGAAGGGTCATAACACAACATCTGGTAGCAACAGCAGATGACAGAGCCGCTACATCTTGTGTTGATGGGGTGTGCAGCACCGGGTCGATTCCGGCAGATCCTACTCCACCAGAAATCGGATCTTCGCGGGGAAAGAGAGAAAATTACATAGGCTGAACATATCCATATGCCTGACATCTGCATATTCGTGGCATACGCATATCCTCACCATCTGCATATACTGAATCTATACATATGCTGTACATCTGCCTATACTGAACATATGCACACACCCGGTGCAATGAACATCATTCCGGATATGCATCACATATCCACACTTACCCGGGAGAGAATCATGAGAACCGTATCCATTTTTAAAAACGGCAACAACCGCGCCATCCGCCTTCCACGCGATCTGGATTTTGAGGGGGTGAGCGAGCTGGAGATCGTCCGGGAAGGGGACAGCATCATTCTGCGCCCCGTCCGGCCGACCTGGGGCTCGTTCCTGAAGCTCGAAAAGGCAGACCCGGACTTTATGGCGGAGCGCGAGGATGTTGTCACCGATGAAGGACGATTTAACCTGTGAAGAAAATGTATATGCTCGACACGAACATCTGCTCGTTCATCATGCGCGAGCAGCCCGAAGCGGTGCTGAAGCGCCTGGAGCAGGCGGTGCTGCGCGGCCACCGTATCGTGGTCTCGGCCATCACTTACTCCGAGATGCGCTTCGGTGCCACCGGCCCGAAGGCCTCGCCACGCCACGTGCAGCTGGTTGACGCGTTCTGCGCCCGCCTCGATGCCGTCCTGCCCTGGGACCGCGCCGCGGTGGATGCGACCACGGAGATTAAGGTGGCACTGCGCCTCGCCGGGACGCCGATCGGTCCGAACGACACGGCGATAGCCGGACACGCCATCGCTGCCGGCGCCATTCTGGTGACGAATAATGTGAGGGAGTTTGAGCGGGTACCGGGTCTTGTGCTGGAAGACTGGGTAAGATAACGCTGTAAAACAAAACAGGCGGTCAGGCGCGGCCGGCCGCTCTTTCAGGCAGCGGTATATAAAGGAATAAAAAAATGCCCCTGATCACGCGGCTTATGCTGCAAAACTTCAAAAAGTTTCCGGAACTGGACCTGCGCTTCAGCAACGATCGTAACATTCTGGTTGGGGACAATGAGTCCGGGAAAAGCACTATTCTGCTGGCTCTTGACCTTGTGCTGAGTGACAGCAGGCATCGGGTTGAGGCGATGGGGGTGGAATCGCTCCTGTCACAGTCAGCGGTCAGGCATTTTCAGGAAGGTGAGCGCCGTGCCGATCAGTTACCCGTGCTGACCGCTGACGTTTTCCTGAGTAATGGGGGAGATCCTGACCTGAACGGCAGGCAAAATTTGGCGGGCATCGATGCGGATGGTCTCAGAATGCGCATTGCTCCCATGACGGAGGAATACGGTCAGGATATACACCATGTTCTGCAGCAGGATCCTGATAATTTTCCCTATGAATACTATTCCGTGCGGTTCAGCACATTCTCCGGTGGTCATTTCGCAGGCTTCAGACGCTATCTGCGCCATCTGTTTTTAGACAATGCACGCATCGATAACGAGCACGCCGCACAGGAATATACGCGCACGGTTTACAGCGTCAATGTGCCGGTGGCCGATCGGTACCGGCTTGAAAACAGTTACCGGCAACAGAAAATGCAATTCTGCGCCCGGCATCTGTCCGCCATAAACGACACGCTGGAAACGTATCAGTTTGGCGTGCGTTCCGGCGCTAAATCAGGTCTTGAGGCGAACCTGGACATTACCGAGGACGGTATTTCCATTCGTCACCGCGGAAAAGGAAGGCAGTGCTTCATCAAAACGGAGTTTGCGCTGCAACGGCATCAGCAGCAGGGAGAGCTCCACGCGCTGTTGCTTGAGGAACCGGAGAATCATCTCAGCCATGTCAGTATGAAGAGGCTGGTTAATCAGCTTGCCACGGAACGGCAGACGCAGGTGTTTATTGCCACACACAGCAGCCATATCTCCTCCCGCCTCGATCTACGTAAGGCTATTCTCCTCGGTGCTACCCGGCCGGTACTGATGAATGAACTTTCCGCTGAGACTGCCGCCTTCTTCATGAAAGCACCGGATAATAACGTGCTGGAATTTGCGCTGGCCAGACGTGTGCTGCTCGTGGAGGGGGATGCTGAGTTTATTCTGATCGAGGCCTTTTATCACCGCCTGTATGGCAGGGCACCGGAGGATGACGGGGTTCACATCATCGCTATCGGCGGAACAAGTTTCCGTCGTTATCTTGAACTGGCCCGTCTTCTGGAAAATCGTGTCGCGGCCCTTCGCGACAATGACGGCAACTATCAGCAAAATTGCGATGAACGCTATGCTGACGTGCTTTGTTCCCGCTCCCGGGTATTTGCTGACCACGACAACAGCCGCTCCACATTTGAAATCTGCCTGTATCAGGATAATGCCGACCTGTGTGATGCGCTTTTCCGCGGAACCCGCCGGACACTCACGGTTCAGGATTACATGCTGGCCAATAAGGCAGAAGCAGCATTCCAGCTGTTACAGCTGCACGCCGAAGAGCTGACCGTTCCTGATTATATTCAGGAGGCACTGGCATGGATAAGAGAGTGATATTTGCGGTTGCCGGCTCGGGTAAAACCACGCTGCTGATACGTCGGTTAAGAGAGGACCGGCGGACGCTGATCCTGACCTTCACCGTGAATAATGAAGCGCATCTGCGGGCGCAGATTATCAGACGCTTTGGCTACATACCGGACGAGATCCGTGTGATGACCTGGTTTGAGTTTCTGCACGGTTTCTGTTTTCGCCCTTTCCTGCAGGAGCAGCTGGCATCGCGTGGTCTGAGCTTCATCCAGCCCCCTTCCAGAATACCGCGCACGAATGCCCGGCATTATCAGGATCCCGCCGGACAGCTGTATCACCGGCGGCTCGCACACCTGCTGACAGTCCGGGGGTTGCTGCCGGATATCCGTACCCGGCTTGCCCGTTACTACGATGAGTTGTTCGTCGATGAAGTCCAGGACTTTGCCGGGCATGACTTTAATTTTCTGCTGGAGCTATGCCGCGCGGAAATCTCTGTGCTGTGCTGCGGGGATTTTTATCAGCATACCTTTGACACAAGCCGCGACGGTAACGTCAATGCTACGCTGCATGACGACATAACCCGGTACGAGGCTCGCTTCAGGGCTGTGGGTATCATGGTGGATTGTGAGACGCTCAGCCGGACATGGCGCTGTTCAGCTACAGTGTGTGAGTTCATTACCGGGCAACTGAACATTCGCATTTCGGCTCATGGAATACATACTACTCGGATTGAAACCGTCACGGATGAAGCACGTTCAGCGGCCCTGCACGCGGACGACACGGTGATCAAGCTCTTCTATCGCGAACATCACCGTTACGGCTGCCACTCAATGAACTGGGGGGGCAGTAAAGGACTCGACCACTTTCAGGACGTCTGCATCGTGATGGGAGCCAACCACTGGGTACGCCTCATTCAACAGAAGCTGGCAGCACTTCCGCCATCGTCCCGTAACAGGTTATACGTGGCCTGCTCACGGGCGCGGGGCAACATCTATTTTAGCCATCTTCGGAGATTCAGAAACTAAGACAGCGGCTTCTCAGCTGGTCACAATCCGGTAAAAAGTGGTCATCGACGAAACTTCAGGTCGAAAAGTGTGGATCCGGTTTTTGCTTTTTCCGGATCTGCCCGCAAAAAGAGAGAAAGTGTATGTACTGTACTAACAGTATTCATTGTATTATGTATTACAGGTCGTACAACTGCAGGAAATCCACGGGATAGTGAAAACCCGGCACGCAGCGAAGAAGACGAAAAGAAAACGACTGAAAGCGACCAGAGAACATGGTGTTCAGCGCAGCTCCTGCTCCCGGATTATTTCAGCAGATTAATTCGCGCCAGATTCATTTCAATTACGACCTGATATGCCGCAAGATCTCCGCCGTTGCCAGAACCATAAGAAGCCATTACCCGTTCTCTTTCTGCCGTGCGGAATTTTCGGTACAGCAGCTCTGCACGATCAAAAGCCCGCACAGGGTGCAGGGATCGGCTTCCCTCGCTGATACTCTCCAGCTGAGTCAGGGAGAGCCGTGCTTTTTTCTCTGCAACGACGAGCTCTGCCTCCGACTGTCTTTCCGCTGCCGGATAACATTTTCTTTGTGCTACAGTCGATCCCATGGCCTGACACTGGCGGTAAAGTATTTCTGCTGAGTCTGCGGCCATGGACCACTGATTTACTGCCACCATGAGAGCAATCCCCGGGATGACATGATAAATAATGTAATTTTTCAAGCTGGTTATCCTCATATTATAAAAAGGGGCCGGCCTGCCGGGACCCGACATAAAAACAGTATATTAATGCCGGTATGTTCCGGAGACACCCTTAAACGCCAGTTTCCACAACGGAGGAAACCGGGAAAAAATAACGATTTCCGCAGTACAGAAACCATGAATGACTGCACTCCTGTAAATGACAACAGAATCACCATGAGCTTCCGTCATCTGAATTTAAAAAACATCAGAAATGTAAACCATAAATTTAAAAAATGCCACACAATAAAATCACCATATATAATAATAAGCAAGCTCAGTATTAACCATGGCACAATAACAAAGATAAACTCACAGAATGATTTCATGACCACCTCCCCGCCGCTCTTATATAAAATAATTAATAATTCTCCTGACTTACATCCTGACAACAGACCCTAAATAAAATACAACCGCAGGGTTACGTAATTTTTCAGTATCATAATCTGGTATTATTTACAGTTTTTTTATAGCAGAAGATGAATTACCATCACCACTTCGTTAACTTAATACATGCAGCGAGCGTTATCATGAGAGTACTCAGAACGCCAGGTTTACTCTTACTGGTTATTTCTGTTATGACAGTTCTTTTTGAAACTCATAATTATTTTACCATCAATGATAATTTCAGAGTCATGGCGGATCTGTCTGAACATCCTGACGAATATATCCACTGTAAAGACAGATATTTTAAACCCCACCATAGAAATTAAAATATAACATCATTAAATTAAACTCAGAATTATACCCTTTGCAACAATCTGCGTTCTGTTCCGGCAGCCCAGCTTTTTTATTATATTATATACATGGAAATTCACGGCACTCTCTGTGATAAATATTTTATTTGCTATTTCTGATGATGTGAATCCATCTGACACAAGAGTTAATATGATTTTTTCCATAGACGTCAGTACCGGCGGTGTCAGTTTAAAATCTCTGGCATTAAGTAAATGAGGCTGACATGAATGAATAATAAAGTTATATATTTCTTTATAGTGCATTTCACAGGACGCCATCTGTTGTGATGTTACATTACAGATTTCATTTGAAAGTGACAAAATACACTCATATCCATGTAGCGTATTAATAATGAAAGATACACCATATTTAAAGCCAAACTCCTCTCCATGTTTAAGGAGTATGGAGTACCCTTCAAAAAAATCATCCCCCCATGCCAGGGATATCATCTCAGGCTTTCTGCATATGTTAACTACAGGATCCAGAGACCACAATTTTTTTTTGTCATAAATATCTCTCCATTCATTATGATAGTTATCGATGACAAACATCTCTTTATCAGTAACCGGATAAATCTTTCTGAAAAGTAAGGAAAACCGGCTCTGCTGTGTTCTTTTAAAAATAAACTCACTCAGACTGTAAAGCGTTGAGGAGGGAATATTTAATCGTTTGTATGTTATGTTTACAGGCATTACTCTGTTTTTTTTCATCTTATGATATCCTTACTTTATATTCAGAATAAAAATAGTGCTTAATCAGACAGCGTCAAACAACAAACCAAATACAAAACAAAATATCAACATTGAATTAACACGCAATATTTTATATGGAAAACAATCAATTCAGACAGATTACATGAAAAAAGGAGGCGTGAAAATCAATACCCGCCCCCGGTTTCCGGCTGGATGTCAGCCAATTAACCTGATAATAAAATTACCAGGAGACTCTGTATCTACATATAGCTCTGCTGAATAAGAACATAATGTATTTGAATCTCCAACAGTATAGTAAATAAATACGTTAACACCATTAAAAGTGTCGTTGATATTATCAATAAAATAAGACTTATCAGCTATGAACTCAATATTTGTACCGGAGATCTCCGCTTTACTTACGGTGTGAGTGGCAATTTTTACAGGCTGGATATCAGGATTTTCGGCATCATTTTCCGGGTCTCCCTTTTTCATATACACTGAGATTGTATCCCCGGCTTCGATGACTGCCCCCTGTCCGGCTTTCGATTGTGGATATCGAATTTTAATCAATAAGCCCTTATCAGGACTTAATCCATGATTGTTAATCGTTGCATCGAGCAAATCAGGAAATAAGGGTTTATCGTATAACGGAGTGGAGTTATCATAATAAACATCCTGAGATACTACCGGAGAATAGCTTCTGTTGCCGACCTGATCATCAATGGTGTAATAGATATAGTGAGTACCCGGTGAAAGATATTCTGCATTCTTCTTTATGGATTTAACATAGGGAAAAATATTTTTCGTAGGGTCATCCATTACTGTTGCGATAGCCTGATCATCCCAGTATACAGTGTACCTATCACCTGCATGTCTCCCTTTGACATGTTTGCGTATCATAATCTGATAAGCGATCCCCTGGATATCAGAATCGACCACAACAGGAGCCGTAACATTATCAGATGCCACTCCAATGTAAATAGTTTCAGCATCCGCACAAGTAGCAGTTGCTGTAACACTAATCGAGTTAGCTTCGTTACTGGAAATCGTATATTCCGCCCGGCCATCAGCACCGGTATGACTACTGTCGCCGGATGTGGTTACCGTTGCATCAGAGGAATCTGCAACATGGCTCCATTTTATCTCCATTCCTGATATCGGTTTTTTATTACTGTCTCTAAGCTCAGCAATAATAGTGGCATTATTATTCGGAGCAAAATCCAGAAGGCCTGTAGAAGTATAAAGATGCAGTTCACTGGCAGACATAAAAACCTCACTTAAAAATTAGTTAAACATAACGCAGGCAACAGCATATACAGATTACGCGTAATCCGGACAGAGCCATCTGACTGGTTAACATAATACACATTCCCGTATTCATCCGGAGCATCTGACGCCCATGCCGGACCAATGAATCCCTGCCATTCCCCGAAAAGCGTGCCCGTTTCAAACCCGGCACCTCCGCTTCCCGGCAAAGCCGTTGTTACCTGTGCAAAACGGGCAGGAACACTGTTTGCTCTGGTACAGGATTGTCCGACCATCTGATATTCAGCAGAACCGGACAGATAAAACCACTGGCGAAGATTAAATTTATAACTTAATGACTCACCTCCTGCTTTTGGTGTGGCGGTAATGACAACATTTGTCGATGATGAATCAGGTTCAGATATCATGACAAATGAACCATCATTTCTCACTGTCACCCATGACTGACTGCTTTCCCATACATAATCACTGTTTTTATCCATTGTATTATCAATGAATATTAAACCTCTGGCTCCCTTAAAACCGGTAAAGGGAAAACCGCTTTGTACGGAGAACATCCCTTTTACCGGATTAGATGTCACTCCTGTTATTTTTGACGAAATGAATATTAATGTTTTATCAATTCCCGGATCGGTCCTGAAATTTTCTGCCCGGGCATTCACCGTAACCACTTCACCATACTTATTTGACACCGAAACACCGGCCTCTCCATTATCCCCGGTGATCACCGAAGGACTGCTGATAACGGCATGACCTGATACTGAAAACACAACCGGCGTATTTTTAACCGGATTTCCATTGATATCCCTGACGGTCGCCGTCAGATGTATTTCATCCTGACCATCTGCAGCCGCATCTGATTTATCACCGGTTAACGAGAGCACGCCAAACGCCATAAACGATGTGGTGGCAATGACGTCCTTTGCCGATCCTGTACTGGCCGCTATATTTACTGTTTCAGCTGTTTTATCAGTAATATATATTACCGCCATGCCATGGCTGTCTGTTTTTATTTTATAAGCGCTGAGTACCGCATTGCCGGTTGTCGACAGATTAATTTCCTCCCCGGGGACTGGTATTCCTGTTTTATCTGTTAAATAAATAGCCGCTGAGTTTGTGGATATACCATCTGCAATTGCGCCGTCATTAATTATCAGCTTCAGGATATTTTCAACTTTTATTTCAGGCCCGGAAGACGGTGTGAAATTCATTTTAATGTCAGACGTCAGCTCACCGGCTCTCCCGGTCACGCTAACCCCACCGGCAACGGTAGAGCTGAACGATGTCTGTACTTCGCCATTATTGTCAGTAACTGATGCCTCCTCCCTGACTTTAATAAACCCGGGGACACTCCAGGTCAGTGCCATGCCTTTAACAGGGTTGTGATTTTCATCAGTCAGCCTTGCTTTTATTATGTTAAACGCCTCGCCATTTGCCACCTCATCATTTTTAATCAGTTGCATATTCAGATATTTTGCAGTCTGTTTAACAAAAATAACATCCGTACTTTCTGTCATCTTCCCTATGACAACGGAAACAGGGAGAGTGAGCGGTGCTGTACTCGTCAGGTTAAAGTATGCCAGTCCGTTCCTGTCTGTCAGGGCAGAACTCGTGGTGACAGCCACTTCCTGTTTATTTTCATACTTCCATTCCACTTTTGTGTCAGGTAACGGGTGATAGTTAACGTCAATCACCTGGGCCTGAACAATATTCTCTGTTATACCATCAGCAGGGCTGTTATTCCTGATGACCGTCAGTATTATTCTATACTCCGGCGTTCTCTTTTTTTCTTTATACTGCATGGTAATCACGTTATTTCTGTTTACAAAATTATATTTTTCACTCTTATTAATCTGAAGCCCCTTTTCTTTTTCAGGGGTAAGATGCCAGTTTATATCGTGACTGAAATTCAGGCTGAACTGAATACCTGCCTGAAGACCGGATGCACTGCCACTTTTACTGCCATCCAGACTGAACGTGAGCAGCGGGATCGGTGTATAATTAATACCGGATGAAATAATAACAGGATGACTTCTGAGTTTTTTTCTGCTCAGTACCGAAACGTTATTCCCGTAGTATTTTTCAGCGGATGCCTTAAGGCTTACAGCGGGGAAAAAGGGTAAATTACCATCAATCCTCACATCAAACCCGTCGGCAGGTTTTTCCGACCATTCACCATTAAAGTCAGTGGAGTCGTGCCAGTCTGTCATCCCCTTGTACAGATTTGATGATATTTTCAGATAGTCATAAAAATACTCTCCCCCAATCCCCAGCCTGCTGTTCCCCCCGGTATAATCCCTGTCAATGAACAGATTGATCCCCGTCATATAACTGGCAGGAAAGTATCTTATTCCGATCCCATAGTTCGCATATGTCCTGTCATTATGCTCACGTATACCGATCTGGGAAAATAACAAAGCATTTTCTGAATCAAATACAGGTAAGAGAAAATCACCGGAATATCGTCCCTGCTGTTGATTTGTACCAGATGCAATATTTATACGTGCATAACCATAACTGCCTAACCACTTACTGATCTGCTCTGACATACCGGCATTTAAATATGAGCTGACGGCTTCGGAATAGTTTCCACTCCGGACTGTAGTCGCTATCTTTTCGGCCTGGCGATCATAAGGGAAAATATCCTTATCACCCTTAGCTGAGCTGTCAGCAAATGACATCCATGAGCATACCGATAATATAATACAAAGAAAAAACCTGAAAGTCATTTCATTAATGCTGTGTCTCTTTTTCATCATCAGTGTCTTCTTTATTATAAAGCAGGGCATTGTTATGCCAGACGGTTGCGGCGGCGTAACTTACCCTGTGCCATTATTGAATTTAAATTAGTCTGGCACCTGAATTCAGGCTACTGGTATTTTTTATAGTTTTCTCTGTTGTCGCCTGTTCCCGTTATTTTACGGTGTAGCTCTGCCCCCCAGTGAAGACCCTGAATAACAGTATCGGAAACTGCTTCTCTTTAACCGGCCCTGGCTTTTATCCTGAAAACAGATTAATGGGTTACATAAAATGAGTAAGCTCGCGGGGAAGTGGCACTGACAGCACGTTGAGCACTTCCGGTGAGCCCGTCGATTCAGGTCCCTGAGCAGGCTTTGTGTCAGGTGTTGAAGTGCTGAACAGGGAGCTTACTTCAGGTTCCGCAGTACTGACTGCGGTAATGGCGGAGGTGTGATGCAGATACTGACTTCTGCTAAAGCTACATGGGATAAGGCTGTGTAAGGTACGCAGCCCCGACGTCAGATGTTATACCGGAATCGTCGGGTTTACCGCCTCCTGTTTGCGTTTCCCGATATCAGGATTTTCAGCAGAACGCTCCGTTACTCGCTGACCCCGTATGGCGGGAATGGCAGTAACTCATCCTGGCTTTCCTCCGGCCAGCCCGGCAGACGTTTCAGTTCATCCGTTAACAACGATGCGCCCAGACCGTTCATTTTCGCTGTCTCCAGCAGCCCCATTATTTGGGCAGCCCTTTCTCTGGCAACCAGAGTCCCCGCACCGGCTTTATGGCCCGTTCGGCACGGTTTTCTCCATGGCAACCCTGCAATACTCCAGGAAGCAACCCCGTGACGGTTTGATATACCGTCGTCACTACCGGACCTTATTTTCCGGTGAGCGTAAGCGGATACATTCCTCCGGACTGAACATCCGGGCCAGCACTTCCAGAACGAACTCAGCCCGTGGATCCACGCTGGCCTTATATAACTCCGCGAACCGTCTGCGAGCATGGCTCCAGCATCCTGCATTTATGATACGGTCGTTTTCTTTCGCCACCGACTTGCAGACGTCATAGTTATCGGTGGCAAGATATCCGCCAGTCCATTCTGACAGGAATGCCAGCGGATATTTGGCGCCACAACCATCATGGCATTCAAGATAACGATCGGATTACCGGTATGCTCGCCGCTGGAGGGAACAGGAAAAAGCGGTCCGGAAATACAGGCGAGCATACATCCACATATTCTTATCTGTTATTTCTTACAGTTTCATCAATTTAAATTGATATCACGTCGTTTTTAACTATTCTCACGTATGTTGTCAGGTTAAACATTAACTCATAAAAATTTTCTGCATACAGGTAATCATTTATGGAAATTATAGATATACTGATTGTTGTTGATGCTATCAGGATCCTTAATGATCACGGCAAGAATAACGCTGCTCATACAGGGGAATATGTTAATCTCAAAAATGACGGACATAATTACATATATATGCTTGGGACATGGTATCATATACAGGATCAGGCAGACTCTGAACTGGATATTTTCGCTAAACTTGGTGATAAAATTCGATGGCGTATGACTACGCTCTCAATGGGGGAAAAATATCAGGGAATAATTAAAGATTTTGTCATCACCAGCGGAAAAAATAATATAACGCCACCCCGGCCTGCACATAAAACGATCACAATTCCCCGGATTGATACAAATGAGCTTTCGCTTGATAAGGCTGTTTTCAGTACGGCCGATGACATATTCTGGGAATCCACGGTCCTGAACCCCGGACCTGTCACCTACCATACAAAATTTGTGCTTTACGCCGGCGGTGGGGGTGGGGGGGGCAGTAATCATACAGGAAGTGATGGTGGTGGTGGTGGTGGTGGCTGTAATAATACAGGAAGTGATGGTGGTGGTGGTGGTGGTGGCTGTAATAATACAGGAAGTGATGGTGGTTGCGGTGACTGTGGTGGCTATCAATGGGATCCTTTTATTAATAAGTGATTTTTCGTTTCTGAACAGCCAGGACATTTACCGCTACACTTTTGCCGCCCATGTTATTCTCCGCGGAACTGGCTGATAGTGTCAATCAAATAGTGAACCTTTCTCAGGAACTGCCGCACTGAATGGCACTGATAACTCCGGGTAACGGAGTTATCAGTGCCAGCCTCGACCTTCTGTATAACTCTCCCATAGTAAACAGACTGGCTTATAAAATTCTCTTGAATTCCGGTTTTACCTTTTTTCGGATCTTACTGCTGGCGATAATGCTCCCAGCTTACAATTGGTTAAATTTTATCATTACTGGCACCACAATAATAAATTCGAATTTTTATTTGCGACGAAAATACAGCGTTGTTCTGGTTTTATTCCCTTTGGCGACAGGCATGACTGAACAGAATGAAAATACCGAAAAAGGATTCACACGCACGCTGACCGTGCGAAACATGCCGATTGATGTGGACATTGAAATCACTGAGCAGGCAAGAGTGACCAGCAAGTCAAAAAGCGATTTTGTTAAAGAGTTCCTTTCAGCCTCCTTCAGGGACCTGATCGGTAACTTTATGCGCGGGAATGGCCTCTCCGATTACTGGTATGACAGCGCCCTGACGCTGGCCGAGAACCGGGCCTGGTGTCGTTTGCTGGGCATTTATAAAGAAGAAGCGCTGCAACGGCGTTCCCCTGCTTGAACTGCGCGCCGCACAGTTGCCTGACATCACGCATATCCCGCATGGCATCTCACTGGCGTTTTCCCTCTTCATTGAGGCCGCGCGTCGTAATTTACCGACGGTGACTGCTCCCCGCCGTAAACGGCGAGGCTTCCTACCTCTTAGGCTGCAACTGGCATAGCGCCAGGCTTATGCAGTCTCGATGGGCTTTGACGACGTGACCCGCCGCCATCAACTCTGTTATGCCCTTATGCTGTATGTTGATCGCCGCGTTTATATCGCGGTCATGATCAGCATCACAGGCGGGGCATTTCCATTCGCGCACCTTTAGCGGCATTTCCGGCATCTTGTGACCACAACAATGACACGTTTTCGAGCTGGCGAACCACTGATCCAGTTTGACCAGGTGAACCCCTGCCGACTCCGCTTTGTATACGAGTTTAGCCACAAATCCAGACTATGCCGAATCCCCGATATGCCGGGCGAGGCGACGGTTTTTCATCATGTTTGCTGATTTCAGCGTTTCCACAATCACCGCCTGGTTTTCGTCGATAATTCGTCTGGAAAGTTTGTGCTGGAAGTCAGCGCGGGCATTGGCTACCAGTTCGTGTTGTGCTGCAAGCCGGACACGAGCCTTACGACGGTTCGCGCTCCCCAGCTTCTTACGGGATAGCGCCTTGCTGTCACTGCGTAAGCGGCGGTATGCATTGACCAGATGGCGAGGATTAGCCACTTTGCCGCCGTCATTGCCGATCAAGTAGTGCGATAGCCCCAACCGTGGTGATGTAGATCGGCTTTGCTGCTGCTTCCTGTCCATCGTCTGCGAGTAGTAAGGGTTTGACAGATATTTTTCAAGTGAGTGTACAAGAAAAGGCTTTTTAGGGTTATCTCTCGCGTCGGCATAGCGTCAGTAAACTGGTTGTGCATCTGATATTTACGACAAAATATCGCCGTAAGATTTTCGACCGCATGATGTTCCAGCAGATACGGGAGGCGTTTCAAAGCGCTGCGGAAATACTGGAAATTGAGATTTTGGAAATGGGCGGGGAAGCGGATCACGTTCACGTACTGATAGCGTACCCGCCGAAGCTGTCTATCAGTGTGCTGGTGAATAATTTGAAGTCGATCAGTAGCCACCGTGTGCGCATCCTATTTACGCAAGGCGAGTGATAGCGGGGTGCTCTGGTTACGCTCCTGTTTCGCCTGTAGTGCTGGCGGTGCAACAATCGAAACATTGAAGGCTTACGTAGCTTCACAGAAAACCCCTGATTAGCTCCCCTTATATCCCCCCCGATTGGGCGAGGGTTTACTTAGCATTTGTTAAATGTGAATAGCTCGATTATATGCGGATCTCACAATCAGACATGATTACGAAATTAATGAATAAAATAAATAAACAAATAAAAAACAAACGAAATAGAGTGTTGCGATAAAATATATACAAGTATATAAGAGAGTTAGTGGTACAACTTGGGAATGAGATATGTATATGTTATCGTGCATAAGTCCAATGGGATTATGGTATTGAATTCTATCAAGCAGGGTGTCGTAAAAGTATAGTTGACAAAAAAGCATAAAATCACTAAAAATCAATAATGCCGAGAGTTGGCTCAACATTCCATTTAATGACAATGTCAAAATATGCTTTCAGGATGAAATATTTTTCAATTATGGTAAGTGTTACGTTCTTAAATCAGTTGAAGATGTATGTGTTATTTAATAACACATGATTTAAGCACCAGAAATAATATATGGCTATCTTTTTGGTTTTCCTGTAAGACTACTATATCTCACAGGGTGAGTATGTGGTTTAATCTGTGTCACTCATAAATCATGAGGTATATTTATGCTAAAGATAAAACACTTAGAGAGTAAAATGCCGACTAATTTTAGCTCATATAGCACAAACAATCCAGTATGTGATAAATATATTGAGACATCATTGCCTTTTTTTTATTTCATTTATACAAAAGGCAATGACTTTATGGTAACTATAAATGGACATAAGATTATTTGTAAAAAAAACCAAGGTGTATTTATAAACAAGTCAGTACCTTTCTCCATACCATCGCATTGGGTAGAAAGCGATACTAAACGTTCTGATATAGCGGTGATTCGTTTTACATCAAATGATGTTAGTGAACAAAATATATCATATAATAACGATATTGCAACTCTAAAAATAATGACCTCTACATTAAAAAACAGTAAGGATTATTTGCTTTTAGATTTTAACTCATTAGATGATTTGGAGTTGGTGACTATATCTTGGATGATATTACAATATGCACAGCAAAACAGAAGAATAAAAAAAACAGCGTCAATACCAGGAGAAATATACAACAAGGTTATGATGTGTTTTTTATTATCCTTCTTTATTAAAATAAATAGCAACATCTCTTGCTTATTTTACGCGGAGTCATCAGAATTAATATCTGAAAAAATAACAAAATTAGTCATAGATGACTATTCAAAAAACTGGTCGATAAAAGAATTGTCTAGTAAGTTACTCATGAGTTCCTCATCCCTTAAGCAAAAAATGTATAAAGAGGTAGGATCTGTTACCGATTTTATCAATAAGCTAAAGTTAACCGAGTCCTTGAGAAGGCTAAGAAGAACAAATGATTCAATATCAACAATTGCAAACGCTTTAGGATATAAGTCACCATCATATTTTACAAAGGTTTTTAAAAAACATTTAAATATAAACCCAGCAGACATTCGATTAAAACAAAGGAAGTAACAACACGATATGTCCACTCTGATTAATGATATCGATATGGAGGTCCATAATTTAAATGAAAAACTAACTCTTAAATAGTTTTTAGTTAAGGCTGTTGTAATTGCTATAACAATACTTGTACGGAAAGTTTCTTTTTGTTCAATCTGCTGCGAGAACTTCAAAAAATTGTAAGTAAACCTGTTTTAGCTCCTCTCAATTTTTGAAATCTCTGCATGGATGACCCTAGCCCAAATTCAGAACAGTGCTAAATCAGAGATCTTCGTCTTTCCGGAGACTTCGGATAAATTCAGCCGGAGTCATGTCATTTAATGATGAATGCGTTCTCTCATGATTGTATTCCCTGCGCCAGTTGTCGGGTTTTTCCTGCGCATCTTCCAGTGACAGGAACCAGTGAATGTTCAGGCATTCATCCCGCAGACTGCCGTTAAATGATTCAATAAACGGGTTATCTGTCGGCTTTCCGGGGCGCGAGAAATCCATTGTGACGCCGTGTTCATACGCCCATTTATCCAGACTTTTTGAGATAAACTCGCTACCGTTATCCGTCTGGATACGTACCGGCAGCCGCTTATCCGGCACCCGCAGTGCCTCCATTATTCTGACCACATCCTCGCCTTTTAACGATTTTCCGGCATGGATCGCCAGGCATTCCCGACTAAAATTATCCACTACAGTCAGCGCCCGAAAACGCCGCCCGTTAAACAGATTATCTGACACAAAATCCATACTCCAGCACTGATCGACATACGTCAGGACCGGGCGCTGCTGACGGCGTGCTGCACTGACATGTCTGCGGGGGCGTTTTCTGCGCAGGTTCAGGCCTTCCGGACAATAAATCCGGTGGGTTTTCTTGTGCTTAACAGGCCAGCCCCCCGCCGTAACTGGATATGAATGCGCGGACAACCGTAACGAATCCGGGTTTTCGTAATCTCCCTGATTCGCAGGGTTATTGCCCTGTCGTCACGCCGGCTCAGCCAGTGGTAAACGGTTCTGCTCTGCATCAGCAACCCGCATCCCCGCCGGACGCTGATACGGTAAGCCTCCAGCAGAAAATGCACCGTCTGGCGCTTTTGGGCTGGCCTCAGAAATTTTGCTTCGTTTTCAGACAGGAGAACAGTTAAATATCTGCAACTGCTGAGTGAAATTAACGGAGAGTATTTTAAAGTTAAAATTCAAGCTCTAAACATAATATTTCACACTTGTTTTTTGTGTGTTTAATAGATATCCGCATCATTATCAAAGCTTTGTATTATGGTACGGCTTTTATGGTTGTTTTTACTGTATTTTTATCTTTTTGTGCCTTGTTATTAAAATATTTTTTGAGGATACTAAACACCGAATATTAAGAAATAACCGGAGACATTATATGAAGAAATCTGTAGCTAACGTAACAATTATGACTATTTTTGGTTTGAGTTCAATTGTGGCCTTTGCACAGCAGGGTAACACAGGGAAAGTTACATTTAGTGGTGATGTTGTTGAGTCTCCCTGTAATTTAGCCCCCGGGCAAGATGGTACTGATATTAAAGTACCTTTTGGTCAGTTATCAATGGCGCGATTAAATGACGGCGCAGTATCTACCAAAGATTTTCATATTAATCTTCAAGATTGTGATTTGGGTAATAAGAAAGCTCAAATCACATTTAGTAGCCCTGATCTAATAACAGGGAAAAACTTATTAGGTACCCGTGGTAGTGCAACAGGATTAGGTTTGGGGTTATCTGGAATCGTTTTTAATACGCCAGCAAACGTGCCATTACTCCCTAAGGGGGATAATACATTGACGTATACTGTAACAGCTCAGAGGGTTGATAATAGTAAAGCTGTTACAGCTGGAACTTTTCAATCTATAGCTAACTTTCTTATTTCTTATCAGTAAAAGTTTAAGGCTTGCTATTCTTGGGAGGAATCTGATTATAGGATAGCAAGTCAGTACTACATTTGAAATAAAGAAAAAAAAGGCACATTTTATTATAAAGCGTATATAGAAAATGAGTAATCACATCCTCTTTTCAAACAAAAAAAATCCTAATCGAAGGTTTTTTTTATCTAAAATCAAGACGGTTAGGTTGTGTCTTTTTAGTGTTTTTTTATTATATTCTCATACGTCATTTGCAATTGAGTTCAATACAGATGTATTAGATTCAATTGACAAGAAAAATATAGATTTTTCATTGTTCTCTCACCCGGGATATATTTACCCTGGCGTGTATGTAATGCAGGTTTATATTAACGGAGAAAGTTTGGGAGGTGACTATTCAATCCCTTTTTATATGCGAAATAGTGAATCAAAATTAAAAGGGTTTAAAATTTCAGAGGCCTGTTTATCTCCTTCGCTGCTTTATCAGATGGGTCTAACGGATATTGCAAAGAAAAAAATTGGCACTTGGCATCATGGTGAGTGCATGGACCTTTCAGAGCTGAAAGGTGTTGATATTAAAGGAGATATATCTAAAAGCTCACTTAGAGTCAATATTCCAAAGGTTTGGATGACCTACTCTGATGTTTCTTGGGTCCCCCCTTATCGGTGGGATAATGGAATACCTGGGGTAATGTTTGACTATAATGCAAATGGGGGTATGTATAAAATACAAGGCCGGGGAGGTGAACAACTAAATACAGCAATAAATGGAACCATTGGTGGTAATATGGATGCTTGGCGATTGCGGGCTGATTATCAAGGAAAATATTCCAGTTATACAGGCAGCAGTTATGCAAAACAGCAGGATTTTGATTTTACGAGGATTTATCTTTATCGTCCCTTACCATCAAAGAAATCTGAACTAATATTAGGAGAAAATTATATTAGTTCAAGTATATTTGATTCGTGGCGTTATATAGGTGTTAGTTTATTTACCGATGAGCGAATGCTTCCTCCTAAGCTACGTGGATATGCACCAGAAATTGTTGGCGTAGCAAAAACAAATGCTCGGGTGATTGTTACTCAGCAAGACCGGATACTATATAGTAGTATAGTTCCTGCAGGCCCCTTTTGCATTCAGGATCTAGATAGTTCTATCCGTGGAAGGTTAAATGTTAAGGTTATAGAACAAAATGGTACAGTTCAACATTTTAGTGTATCTGCGTCATCAGTACCTTATTTAACAAGACCGGGACAAATGAGATATCACTTAGCTTTTGGCCGTCCGAGTAATTGGAGACATAAAGTGGAGGGAGGAGGGTTTGTCAATGATGAGGCATCATGGGGAATTAATAATAACTGGTCATTATATGGTGGCTCTACGTTATCAAGTGATTATCAGGCTCTAGCAGCAGGGTTTGGTCGTGACTTACATGAGCTTGGTTCCGCCTCTTTAGATGTAACTCAATCTTTAGCAAAGCTACCACAATATAATAAACAAGGTAAATCTTGGCGACTTAGTTACTCAAAACATTTCGACGATACTAACACTGATCTAACATTTGCTGGTTATCGCTTTTCTACGCGTAATTATTTGAATATGCAACAATACTTAGATTTGCGTCATAGTAATATTAGTTCTGGTTACCAGAAGGAAAGATATCAAATTAATATTTATGATCGTTTTAATATATTTACTCTGCCGCTTTCGCTTGCTCTCAACTACGAATGGCAAACTTATTGGGAGCAAGGTAGCACCCGAGAATACGGAGTTAACTTAGGAACTTGGTTTGACTTACCCTCAGTTAGGTTACACAACCTCGTTCTAACAGCTACAGCAACCCGCAGTCAGTACAAGGATCGTTACGATAACACCGTTAACTTAATGATGTCAGTACCTTTTGGGAATGGAACTCTAAATTATAATGGTAGTTATGGCCATAAAAATATTGGGCAACAGGTAGGATTCTATGATTTAGTCAATCAACGAGATAGCTATAATTTAAGTGCAGGTTTTGAACAGGGAGAGATGCATACAAGTCACTCGCTCTTAAGTGGAATGTACACCCATAATGGCTCCTTAGCAATAATCAGTGCTAACGCGGCATTAGTTAGTGGTAGTTATAAATCATTAGGATTGTCTGCAAACGGAGGACTGACGTTAACAGGTAAAGGTGCAGCCTTACATGCTGGAGGATATAACGGCAGTACGCGATTGATGATTGATACGGATGGAATTAGTGGGGTTCCGGTTGACGAAGGAGGGGTAATAAGTAATCAATGGGGGATAGGAGTTATCACAAATGTAAGCAGCTATTATAAAAAAACTGCAAGGATTAATATGAATAACATGCCTGAGAATATGGAGGCACAGAAATCGGTAGTGGAAGCAACTCTAACAGATGGAGCCATCGGATATCGGCGTTTTGGTATATTAAAAGGTGAACAATCGTTTGTTATATTGCGAATGGCGGATAATTCTTACCCACCATTTGGTGCCATTATTCTTGATAAAAAAGGTAGAGAACATGGGATCGTAGGAGATAATGGCTTAGTTTGGTTAGCTGGCGTGACACCGGGTTCAGTTTTTGATGTTACTTGGGGGGGGGGGAAGCATTGCCAAATTAAACCCCAGTCACTGCTTAAAGATCAAAATACGTCGTTACTGTGTAGTGTGTCGGTAAACGACAAATAGTAACGTGTTACGCTTGTGAAAATTGGTCAATTAATATGAATGAATTACACCAAAAGTTGGTAAATTTTATATTATGTATTACGTTAACTAACGTCTATTCTATAGCACATGCGTCAGTGACACTAGATCGCACACGAGCAATATTTAATGCTGATAGTAAATCTATAAGTTTAAATATTAGTAATAATAATAATAGATTACCTTATCTGGCACAAGCTTGGTTGGAGGACTCTCAGCAAAGAAAAATAGTTGGGGGAGCATTAGTAGTAATACCGCCAATTCAACGTTTAGAACCCGGCGGAAAGAGTATGTTACGTATATTAGCAACACAACTAGCTAACACATTGCCGCAGGATCGAGAGTCACTATTTTATTTAAACCTCAGAGAAATACCTCCACGCAGTAATGAGCAAAATGTGTTACAAATTGCACTTCAAACAAGGATTAAATTGTTTTACCGACCTAAAAATATCATCCCTAAACTTGATTATATATGGCAGGAAAAACTGATTCTGCATGAAAATAAGAATGGTTATGTAATAGAAAACCCTACTCCATATTACATAACAATTACAGGTCTCGGAAATAATCAGATACAATCTGAAAAAGGACAATTTAATGTTACGATGCTTTCACCAAAGAGCAGCATACAGATTAAAAGCCAACATTTTAAAGAACCATATCTAACTTATATTAATGATTATGGCGGACAGCCAACGTTAAGATTCATTTGTTCAGGACAGAACTGTACAGTAAAAACATAGCTAAATAAGAAGACATTGGACATGATATTCTCCAGAGGAGATAATATGTGGTTGAGATACTTTTGTGGCTCGTGCTTAGCAGTTGCATCGATAATATATTGTAGAACTGTAACAGCAGTAGATACTAATCTAATGATTAGAGGAAATATTTTAGATGCAGGATGTATTGTTACTGGCAGTGATGATAATGGGGTAATAGAGGTCAGTTTTGGTGAGATCAATATAAATAAGGTAGGTACACCAGAAACTGAACGTTTAGTGAACCTGAAAGTAAGTTGTGATAACTCTGTGCAAGAGAGGAAAACCTTACAAATGTATGTTCATCCAACAAGTTATGGAATATTAACCAGTGTAGGACAAAATGTTTTGGAGACATCATTGCCGGGGTTAGGAATCGCATTGACTGTAGGTACTGATGCTAAACCAGTGAACTTAAATACGTGGACTCCAGTTCCTGGAATGAGTTCAAAGAATGATACCTGGACGAGATCAGTTAAGATTCAGGCTCGATTAGTTACTCCATCTAAAAGCCAGCTACAAGCTGGCAAATTTAAAGCCACAGCAGATATCATAATGAACTATCAATAAGTGCAATTTTATTGCAATAATGAGGCAACAAAAGATATGCTTACTAACTTTTGCAAGCACCTTTCAGGGTGGTCGAATAAAGAAAAATGCTATCATATAGTGAAATTTACTCTACTTGTATTTTTTTGTTTTCACTCACTCAACTCATTTGCCTATTATTACGTTCAAGAGTCTAAAAATCCATTGTATAAATGGAATTTGCCATCTGAGTCCGTTATATTAATAGCTGGCGGACCTGCGCAGAACCTACATATTTTATTAAATATCTCTGGAAATTATAATACTCATAAAGAGTTTGTGACCTGTATTGCTGGATGTAGTGATGGTGTTCTTTATTATCACCCGGGTATTGAAAATGATCCGTGGAATATGGGCGTTGCGATAACAGCGCCCGAGAGCATAACCGCATTTGATCGAAGCGGACGCGCCGCAAATTTTAAAATAAATGGGGATTTATATGATGGACGTAACTATATTGATGAGGGGGGCGCTTCAGGTGATGTTAGGAGTATTTATTTTACTGATGGGATTGCTATTCATACAAGCCCGTGGATTAGCTATTTTCAAACATCGATAAACCCAACCTATTTATGGCATAATGAAACTTATAGGGGGATTATTTCTTTAACTGCTCCTGCGGGAACACCTGCAGGTATTTATACTTACACAGGTCCATTAGCCTATTTTAATCTCCAGTATTGTGGTACACGTTGTAATCCTTTATTTTCTCAAGGCAAATATTGGTTTTCATATACAGGCAGTATATCAATTAGTGTATTTGGTACCTGCAATTTCTCTAGCGGCTCACTTGATATAAATTATGGAGATATCCAGCCGACAGATGCTCAAAATAACGTCCGTAAGACTTCTGTTCAATTAAACTGTAATTCTGATACAACATCGGGTACACTCAAACTTGTATCGACATCTGGCAGTTATCAGTTTTCAACTGTTGGGACTAGTATTAAGGTGAAGGACGGGATGGATGCCATTGTTACGGTAAATGGTAAAGATGCATCTCATGGAATTCATTTTAAACCTGACAACCTACCTATTGAAATAGTTTCAAAATTAGAAACTTATGGCGTTCCTCCGCAGCCAGGATATTTTCAAGGTAGTGCCGTATTGAGTTTTAATATAGATTAATTATCACTAAAATTTGGCAATGTAAATATTTATTCTAAAAAACCAAGAAACATAAAGAATAGGATAAGAAGGAAAAAATGTTATATTTTATAAGAAAATACATTTCTGACATCAGTATTCATATTACAGATATCGGTACTCTTAATAAAGAGCAATTGTCTTCAGCATTGACTCTTCAGGCCTATGCAATAAGTGCCTTGGAGCAACCAGATGTAGATTTTGGTAAAACTCAGGAACTTTTGGTATACCAAAAACGAATCAACAAGAGCCTCATAGCCTTGAGAGCTCATGCCGCCATCTATCTATACTTTCTTCAACCTACTATTACCTGTAATATGAATAATATAAATAACTATCGCAACTTGTATAGCGTCCTCCCCTCCACCCTACCATTGGATTCATCCGTTGAAAAATGGAGTCAAGAGCTTCAGGCTGTACTAACTGAATTAGAAAAATATAAATCTGCTGCTCAAAAGATATGCGTCGAGTTACAAATCTTTCACGATAGTCTCGTCACCAATGCAAAAGCATTCCAAAATGCCGTAACAGACCTCAATATCGTAGTTAGTGGTAATAATGAAGTATTGGAATCAATAGAGGGGAAACTGAACAAGATCCAAGCCAATATAGATAGCTCGATTAGGAAAATAACCATAAGTGGTTTAGGTATTTTGGGGAGGAAACTCTTCATTTGTGTAGGACCTATCACTAATTTTATCACAGCAGGTACAATAACATCGGCTGTTATGGGAGGGATAGGGGTGGTAATGACAGGCCCTGTAGCTGAATTGGATTCAATCACGGCCTTGGTTAACGGCAATAAGGAGAAAGCCCGGTTACTGGCTGAAGAACATCCTCTTGAGCCAGAAGTGAAACTGGCTTTAGCTATAAGCAGTTGCAGTAGCTCTCTTGAAAAACAGGTAGGGGATGCCATTATTGCTGCCAGTGCTATGGTGGATTCATGGAATAATATTGCCAGTGATTTTCGCAAGATTATATTAGATCTACAGAGTGGAGTATTGAGTACAGCTCAAACCCGGCAACTGTTTATCACTATTGCTAATGGCGACATAGATATATTGTTTGAGAATATTCAGACAACTAAAGAACAAATATCAAATACAGGAACCAAGATTGCCTCTCCAGGTCAGACGGTAAATGATGTTATTATGTGTATTAGTCGCGACTTGATCTGACACATGGCCTTGAAAGGTTGAGAGTTACCGGTTTTGATATGGGTGTCGAATCCTTATACAAAACATAAGGTAACTCTCATGCTTCATACTACCAATCCCGTCATCAAACACAAAGCCGGTTTGCTCAATCTGGCTGAAGAATTCAGCAACGTATCCAGAGCCTGCAAAATCATGGATGTTTCGCGGGATACATTTTATCGTTATCGAGAACTGGCCGATGAAGGCGGCGTGGATGCACTGATAAATCGTAGTCGCCGCGCCCCTAACCTGAAGAACCGTACCGATGAGGCAACTGAGCAGGCTGTTATTGATTACGCCGTCGCTTTCCCGGCGCACGGTCAGCACCGGACCAGTAACGAGCTGCGCAAACAGGGCGTTTTTATCTCCGGCAGTGGTGTCCGCTCCATCTGGTTACGCCATAGCCTTGAGAACTTCAAAAAACAACTGAAAGCGCTGGAAGAGAAAGTAGCCCGTGATGGCATTGAACTGACTGACAGCCAGATCGCCGCGCTGGAGCGTAAAGCCAGTGTATGATGAAGCCTGTGGTGAGATTGAAACCGCTCATCCGGGTTATCTGGGTTCACAGGACACGTTCTATGCGGGCAACCTGAAAGGCGTCGGGCGAATCTATCAGCAGACGTTCGTTGATACATACTCAAAGGTGGCTCACTGCAAGCTCTACGTCACCAAAACGCCGATTACAGCGGCTGATTTACTGAATGATCGTGTACTGCCGTTTTATGCGTCTCAGGGCCTGCCGGTGCTGAGGATACTGACAGACAGAGGCACGGAATATTGCGGTAAAGTGGAACAGCATGATTATCAGCTTTATCTGGCGATAAATGACATCGACCACACGAAAACTAAAGCGATGTCACCACAAACCAACAGTATCTGCGAGCGGTTCCACCTGACGATATTGACCCTAGCCCAAATTCAGAACAGTGCTAAATCAGAGATCTTCGTCTTTCCGGAGACTTCGGATAAATTCAGCCGG
>NZ_JBGDUQ010000016.1:0-49669 GCF_046552175.1 Salmonella sp. SAL00672
GGTGCGTTTGAACTCAGTCATCATCACGTTCTCCGGATTTAAGTCTGGAACGTGTCAACGCTATTCAGGACGGGTCAAACACAATAAAAAAGGCGCCGGAGCGCCTTTTTTGATCAGAACAGTTCGTGTGTTTCACCATTATCAATAATGGTGGTTCCCACCTCGTGTACCGCCTGTTGTGTCGGCTGCGTGCCTTCGATGAAATACTCTTCACGGCTGTTACCGCCGCTCGCCAGTTGTCCGGTACTGCGGTCGATATTCACCGTGACGATGCCCGGCGGCGGCGTTAGCGGCTGTTCCGGCACGCCTTCCAGCACGGCTTTCATATAGGCGTCCCATGCAGGTTGCGCGCTCTTCGCGCCGCCCTCATAGCCGGAGATTTGATCTTTGATCGCGCCGGAAGCGGTGGTGCGGCCTAAATCACGGCGGTGATCGTCAAAGCCGATCCATACGGAAGTGACGACGCCAGGACCATAGCCGGAGAACCATGCGTCTTTCGAGCTGTTGGTTGTACCGGTTTTGCCGCCGATATCGCGACGTTTAAGGTCACGCGCCGCACGCCAGCCGGTACCCATCCAGCCGGGTTCGCCGAAGATATTGGTGTTCAGCGCGCTTTTAATCAGAAACGCCAGCGGCGTATTGATCACATGCGGCGCGTACTCCTGCGTGCCGTTTTGCGCGACCAGCGCCTGGTTTGCCTGTTCCAGCTCAGGCATCGGTACGGCGCTGTTTTGCTGCTCTTGCGAAACCGCGACCTCTTCCACATTGGTGTTTTCCAGCACATCGGATTTCTGCGTATTGCCGTAAATGACCGGGATATCGCACTCCGGGCAGGCGATTTTCGGTTTCGCTTCGAAGATCACGCCGCCCTGATCGTTCTCAATCTTGCTGATGAAATACGGATCGATCAGGAAACCGCCGTTCGCCATCACCGCATAACCGCGCGCAACCTGCATCGGCGTGAAGGAGGCGGAGCCCAGCGCCAGCGATTCGGTATGCACGATATTCTGCGCCGGGAAGCCGAAGCGTTGCAGATACTCCGCCGCATAGTCGACGCCCATGGCGCGCATGGCGCGTACCATCACCACGTTTTTCGACTGCCCCAGCCCCTGGCGTAAACGAATCGGTCCGGCGTACTGCGGCGGGGAGTTTTTCGGACGCCAGTCTGAACCTGCCCCGGCGTCCCAGCGGGAAATCGGCACATCGTTGAGCATACTGGCGAGCGTCAGCCCTTTATCCATTGCGGCGGTGTAGAGGAACGGTTTGATGTTCGACCCCACCTGACGCAAAGCTTGCGTCGCGCGGTTAAATTTACTCTGATTAAAATCGAAACCGCCGACCAGCGCCATTACCGCGCCTGTTTGCGGGTTAAGCGAAACCAGCGCGGAGTTCACTTCCGGTACCTGCGCCAGCCACCAGTCGTTATCCACCTGACGAACCCAGATTTGCTGACCTGTCTGGACGACATCGGTAACTTTACGCGGCGTCGGCCCCTGCTGTGTATCCGAGCGGTAAGGCCGCGCCCAACGCATTCCTTCCATATGTAGCGAAACGGACGTACCGTCGGCAAGCGCAGCGGTCGCCTCTTGCGGATTAGCGCTGGTGACCACGGCGGGAAGCAGCGGTCCGTAGGTCGGTAACGCTTTCAACGTATCGGTAATTTTTTTACTGTCCCACGCCGTTTCGCCCACTTTCCATAGCACATTCGCCGGGCCGCGATAACCGTGGCGCATGTCATAGTCCAGCACGTTATTACGCACCGCCTGTTGCGCGGCCTGCTGCACTTTGCGGGTGATGGTCGTGTAAATACGATAACCATCTTCGTAGGCGCTTTCGCCATAACGGTTATACATTTCCTGGCGCACCATTTCCGACAGATAAGGCGCGGAGAAGGCGATTTCCGGCGCGTGATAATTTGCGTCGATAGGTTCGCTACGGGCCTGATCGTACTGCGCCTGAGTGATATATCCCTCGCTTAACATTCGCGAGAGCACTACGTTACGGCGCGCCACCGCCCGATCCATCGAGTAGAGCGGGTTAAAGGTAGAAGGCGCTTTCGGTAGCCCGGCGATGACCGCCATTTCGCTTAGACTAAGCTGGTCGACCGTCTTACCAAAGTAGACCTGTGCCGCCGCGCCAACGCCATAGGCGCGGTAGCCGAGATAGATCTTGTTCAGATAGAGTTCGAGGATCTCATTTTTATTCAGCAACTGCTCAATACGAATCGCCAGAAACGCTTCCTTGATCTTGCGCATCAGCGTGCGTTCGGGGCTAAGGAAGAAGTTTCGCGCCAGTTGCTGGGTAATGGTACTTGCTCCCTGCGATGCGTGACCGGAGAAGAGCGCGACGCTGGCCGCACGGAAAATACCTACCGGGTCAATGCCGTGATGCTCATAAAAGCGGCTATCTTCGGTGGCGATAAAGGCGTTGATCATTTCCGGCGGAATTTGATCGAGCGTAACGGGAATACGACGTTTTTCGCCATATTGCGCGATAAGTTCGCCATCCGCGCTGTAAACCTGCATCGGAATTTGCAAACGCACATCTTTCAATGTCGCGACGTCAGGTAGCTGTGGCTCAATATAGCGATAAAGGCCATAAATCGAGCCTGCTCCCAGCAGGATGCAACATACTGCAAGGATCAATAAATACTTTACGAACTTCACTGGAGATTTCCCATTTAGTGTCATTTGGGCAGTTTATAAACAAACGCGCGGTAGTATAAAGGCAAGCCAGACGCATTGATATACCCGTTAACGCGACGGGTGATAAGGAGATCGACCGTTATGGCTTTTAAAACCTGGCAAATAGGATTGCATATTCAGCAGCATGAAGCGCTGGCCATCGCCGTTATTCGCGGCGCATCGGGCTGGTCCCTGCAACGTTGGTGGCGACTGCCGCTGATGAACGTCTCCACGGCAGAGGGTACGATTCCTGACCCGCAATCGCTGGCTCACGTACTGCGACCCTGGAGCCGCGAGCTGCCGCTACGTCACCGTATTTATCTCTCTTTTCCCGCAAATCGGACATTGCAACGCGCTTTTCCACATCCGCCGATGCGTCTGCGGGAACGTGAGCAAGTCGCATGGCTTTCACAAACGATGGCGCGTGAGCTGGATATGGATCCGGACTTATTGCGTTTCGACTTTCAGGACGATGCGCTAAGCCCTGCGTTCAACGTTACCGCCGTGCAAAGCAAAGAAATTTCAGCGCTGTTAACGCTGGCGCAAACGCTCAATGTGCGCATCGCTGCTGTAACGCCCGATGCCTGCGCGTTACAGCGCTTGCTGCCGTTTATACCTTCGGGGCGGCAATGTCTGGTCTGGCGCGATGAGAGCCAGTGGCTGTGGGCGACGCGCTATGCGTGGGGGCGTAAATCGGCGCGCGAGGCGACGACGCTGCATGACCTTGCCGCGACGTTATCCGTCATGCCGGAACATATTTCGTTATGCGCCGAAGACGAATTCGACCCCTGGCGCGCCGTTACCGTCCGCCAACCGCCGGTTCCGCCGGACGGTTATCGCTTTGCGATTGCGCTGGGTTTAGCCATAGGGGAGATACGCTGATGGCGCATTCTGTCAATTTGCTCCCCTGGCGGCGCCAACATTACGTAGCGCGTCTGCGGCTGTGGTGCGTGGTATGGGGCGCGTCCCTGCTGCTGATAGCAAGCCTCGCGACGATCGCCCGGTTGGTTTTTTGGCAGGAGGGGAGGATTAATGAACTGCTACTGACGGCGGAAAACGGACACACGACGGCGCTTGCGGCGAACATACCGCAGTTGCAGCAGCGTCAGCGGCAGCAACAGGCGCGATTACAACGTCAGGCGCAGCGTGAACTGACGCAAGCCTGGCAATCTATCTTGACTGACCTTGCCAACCTGTTGCCAGAGCAGGCATGGCTGACAAGCCTCAATTATCAGCAAGAGACGCTAGAGCTGGAAGGGCTGGCGAGAACGTTTGACGCTCTGCTCACGCTTGAGACATCGCTTCGTCACTATGTCAGTTTTCCGCTAAACCGCACGGGCGCCACGCAGCAGGATGCGCAAGGGCGCTGGCAGTTCCATTATCAGTTAACGAGGAGCGCCGCCCGTGAACGCGCTCTTTGATATCTGGTACGGGATGTCGCGGCGTGGTCGGGTTTTTGGTTGGTGTGCAGGCGTGCTGTGCCTGACGCTGACGGTTGCGTTATCTGTGGGCTATCCCGGCTGGAAAACGCTGGATACGCAACAAATGCGGTTAAGCCAGCAGCGCGAGGCCGCCCGGCAACAGTGGCGTCATCTGCGCCGTCTGAGCGTCGCGGCTGAACCGCTTTTCGGGCGCACAGTGGAAAATCCGCGTCCTTTTTCGCCGTTAGATTTCCAGGCGCCTCCCCTGCGTTTGCTGCACTGGCAGCCATCGGCGCAGGGGGGAGAAATGGCGCTGAAAACGTCCTGGGATGCGGTGCCGTCGCTGTTTGTCCGGTTGGCCGAAAGCGAGATGATCGTAAGTCGGTTTTCATTGCGTAAAGAGGGGGCGGAATTATTGATGACGTTGCAACTGGAGCGCCTGGCGAATGAAGGTTAGCTGCGGTGTATTGCTCTGTTTTTGTTTGCTGACGTTGACGGGAATGCGCGATCCCTTCCGCCCGCCGGAAGATCGCTGCCGGATAGCCGAACTCTCGCAGTGGCGGTATCAGGGCGCGGTGCGTAAAGGCGAGCGATGGACAGGCATTCTTAAAGACAGCCAGCAAAAATGGCGGCGAGTGGAAGAAGGGCAGACGCTGGAAAACGGTTGGACGATTGTCCACCTGACGGCGGAAGCCTTAACGTTAACGACCGGTAAAAATTGTGCGCCGCCGCAGTGGCGGTGGCTACGTCAGGGAGCGGACAATGAAGCGATGGATAGCCATAATACTGATAGCCTTGATGCCCGCCGCGCAGGCGGGAAAAGCGGCGAAAGTGACGCTGGTGGTTGATGACGTCCCTGTGGTGCAGGTTTTGCAGACTTTAGCCGAGCAGGAGCGGCAGAATCTGGTGGTGTCGCCGGACGTCAGCGGGACATTATCGCTACATCTGACGGATGTGCCGTGGAAACAGGCGCTACAGACGGTGGTCAATAGCGCGGGGCTGGTGCTACGTCAGGAGGGGAATATTCTCCATGTTCATTCACAGGCCTGGCAGAAAGAACACAGTGCGCGGCAGAATGCCGAGCGGTTAAGGCTTCAGGCTAATTTACCGCTGGAAAACCGCAGCATTAACCTGCAATACGCCGATGCCGGCGAACTGGCGAAAGCGGGCGAGAAACTCCTGAGCGCGAAGGGAACCATCATGGTAGATAAGCGCACCAACCGCCTGCTGTTGCGCGATAACCGCGCGGCCCTTGCGGAGCTGGAAAAATGGGTATCGCAAATGGATCTGCCGGTGGCGCAGGTGGAGCTGGCGGCGCATATCGTTACCATTAACGAAAAGAGTCTACGGGAACTGGGCGTAAAGTGGACGCTGGCTGACGCGACGCAAGCGGGCGCGGTGGGTGACGTGACGACGCTTTCCAGTGATTTATCCGTCGCCGCCGCCACCTCACGCGTCGGGTTTAACATCGGGCGCATTAACGGACGCTTGCTGGATCTGGAGCTGTCAGCGCTGGAGCAAAAGCAGCAGTTGGATATTATCGCCAGCCCCCGGCTGCTGGCTTCCCATCTGCAGCCAGCCAGTATCAAGCAAGGCAGCGAAATTCCTTATCAGGTTTCCAGCGGCGAAAGCGGCGCGACCTCCGTGGAATTTAAAGAAGCGGTGCTGGGGATGGAGGTGACGCCCACCGTTTTGCAAAAAGGGCGCATCCGCCTGAAGTTACATATCAGCCAGAATGTTCCCGGTCAGGTACTACAACAGGCTGACGGCGAAGTGCTGGCGATAGATAAACAGGAAATTGAAACGCAGGTAGAGGTAAAAAGCGGCGAGACGCTGGCGCTGGGCGGTATTTTTTCGCGAAAAAATAAATCGGGTAGCGATAGCGTGCCGCTGTTGGGGGATATTCCCTGGCTTGGTCAGCTCTTCCGCCATGACGGCAAAGAGGACGAGCGACGCGAATTAGTGGTGTTTATCACCCCCAGACTGGTGGCGACAGAATAATTTATGCATAAAAAAGCGCTGTTTTTGCACTGAACGCATCTGCGGGATTTGACGTGCGGATGTATTTAGCATACAAGGAGTACCGATTTGAGAGTCGTGCTTTTCGTTGCTTACGCATTGATTAATGCGCTTTGCCTTGCCGAAGGTGTGCATAAGACCGATGATAAACGGCTGAATGTCCGCTGATGCAGACGTATTGGTTCTGCGGATTGCGCACAATTGTTTGAAAGTAGAGCAATTTGTAGGCCGGATATGTTGTTCTGGTCGCCATTCGGCAACGCTAACTCGGGTTTTGCAACAATCAGGCTTGGTGATTTATTCAGTTGCCAAACCCGCTTGAGTATTGAGATAATTTTCAGTCTGACTCTCGCAATATCTTATGAGGTTTCAGTTCATGTCCTGCTGCGCTGGGTGTCTGTGAAGCGGGTTTACCATTAACGAATAGTCTTAGTAGTACCGAAAAAATGGCAGAGAAACGCAATATCTTTCTGGTTGGGCCTATGGGTGCCGGAAAAAGCACTATTGGGCGCCAGTTAGCTCAACAACTCAATATGGAATTTTACGATTCTGATCAAGAGATTGAGAAACGAACCGGAGCTGATGTGGGCTGGGTCTTCGATGTTGAAGGTGAAGACGGCTTCCGTAATCGTGAAGAAAAAGTTATCAACGAATTGACGGAAAAACAGGGTATTGTGCTGGCAACCGGCGGTGGCTCTGTAAAATCGCGTGAAACGCGTAACCGTCTCTCCGCGCGTGGCGTCGTGGTCTACCTTGAAACGACCATCGAAAAACAACTGGCGCGCACGCAGCGTGATAAAAAACGCCCGCTGTTGCAGGTTGAAGCACCGCCTCGCGAAGTTCTGGAAGCGCTGGCTAACGAACGCAATCCGCTGTACGAAGAGATTGCCGACGTCACCATTCGCACCGACGATCAAAGCGCTAAGGTTGTGGCAAACCAGATTATTCATATGCTGGAAAGCAACTAATTCAAGCAGAATACGCTGGGTAAGCGGGCACAAGTAACTAAGGTGGATGTCGCGTCATGGAGAGGATTACAGTCACTCTCGGGGAACGTAGTTACCCGATCACCATCGCGGCTGGTTTGTTTAACGAACCAGCTTCATTCTTGCCGCTGAAATCAGGCGATCAGGTCATGTTAGTGACCAACGAAACCCTGGCGCCGCTTTATCTGGACAAGGTTCGCGGCGTACTCGAACGGGCGGGCGTTAACGTAGACAGCGTGATTCTTCCTGACGGCGAGCAGTATAAGAGCCTGACGGTGCTGGATACGGTGTTTACGGCGTTACTGAAAAAACCGCATGGTCGTGATACCACGCTGGTCGCGCTTGGCGGCGGCGTGATTGGCGATCTCACCGGTTTTGCGGCGGCCAGCTACCAGCGAGGCGTTCGTTTCATCCAGGTGCCAACTACCTTACTGTCGCAGGTTGATTCTTCCGTGGGCGGGAAGACCGCCGTCAACCATCCCCTTGGCAAAAACATGATTGGCGCGTTTTACCAACCCGCTTCTGTGGTTGTCGATCTTGATTGCCTGAAAACGCTTCCCGCACGCGAACTGGCATCGGGACTGGCAGAGGTGATCAAATACGGCATTATACTCGACGCAGACTTCTTCACCTGGCTTGAGGGTAATCTGGATGCGCTATTGCGTCTGGACGGCCCGGCGATGGCGTACTGTATTCGTCGTTGTTGCGAGCTGAAAGCCGAAGTTGTTGCCGCCGACGAGCGTGAAGCGGGCTTACGTGCTTTACTGAATCTTGGACATACCTTTGGCCACGCCATTGAAGCGGAAATGGGATATGGCAATTGGTTACATGGTGAAGCCGTTGCCGCAGGTATAGTGATGGCTGCGCGCGCATCCGAGCGTTTGGGGCAGTTTAGTTCTGCTGATACGCAGCGCATCATCGCTCTACTCGAACGGGCCGGGCTGCCAGTCAATGGCCCTTGCGAGATGTCCGCGCAGGACTATTTGCCGCACATGCTGCGAGATAAAAAAGTGTTAGCGGGGGAGCTGCGTTTAGTGCTTCCGCTGGCCATAGGGAAAAGTGAAGTGCGCGGCGGAGTGTCGCACGAAGTCGTTCTTAGCGCGATTGCTGACTGTCAGCAGGCGTAACAACAAGAAAGGTCAGACTGATATTGCGTAGCTGTCAGTCTTTTAGCTTCAGGTTATGTGCAATGTCGTAAGCATTAACCTTTGAGTGGGGTGTTAAATGGATGAATTCAAACCAGAAGACGAGCTGAAACCCGATCCCAGCGATCGTCGTACTGGTCGTTCTCGTCAATCTTCAGAACGCGATAGTGAACCGCAGATCAACTTTGATGACGTTGATCTGGATGCCGACGATCGCCGTCCGACGCGTACGCGTAAAGCGCGTAGTGAAGAACCTGAAGTTGAAGAAGAGTACGAATCCGATGAAGACGATACGGTGGACGAAGAGCGTGTTGAACGCCGCCCACGTAAGCGTAAAAAAGCGGCCCATAAGCCAGCCTCTCGTCAGTACATGATGATGGGCGTTGGCGTACTGGTGCTGCTGCTGTTGATTATCGGTATCGGCTCCGCGCTGAAAGCCCCCTCAACGTCTTCCAGCGAGCCGTCGGCCTCTGGCGAAAAGAGTATCGATCTTTCCGGTAACGCCGCCGACCAGGCGAATGCGACCCAGCCTGCGCCGGGCGCCACCTCCGCAGAACAAACCGCGGGCAATACGTCGCAGGATATTTCGTTGCCGCCGATTTCTTCAACGCCGACGCAGGGACAGTCGCCTGTGGTCGCTGACGGTCAGCAGCGCGTGGAAGTGCAGGGCGATCTGAATAATGCGCTGACGCAGAATCCAGAGCAGATGAACAATGTTGCGGTGAACTCTACGTTGCCGACAGAGCCTGCAACCGTCGCGCCAGTTCGCAATGGCAGCACGACGCGTCAGGCGGCGGTTAGCGAACCTACCGAGCGTCATACCACGCGTCCGGAACGTAAACAGGCCGTCATTGAACCTAAGAAACCGCAGACCACGGCGAAAACCACGACTGCGGAACCGAAGAAACCGGTCGCGCCAGTGAAACGTACGGAACCGGCAGCGCCAGCCGCGACGCCGAAAGCGACCACCACGACGGCTGCGCCGACAGCGACGGCAAGCGCTGCGCCGGTACAAACCGCGAAGCCAGCGCAAGCCTCGACGACGCCTGTCGCAGGCGGCGGGAAAAGCGCCGGCAACGTTGGCGCGTTAAAGAGCGCGCCATCCAGCCACTACACATTGCAGCTCAGTAGTTCTTCAAATTACGACAACCTGAACGGTTGGGCGAAGAAAGAGAACCTGAAAAATTATGTGGTATACGAGACGACGCGTAATGGACAACCGTGGTATGTGCTGGTAACGGGGATGTATGCTTCGAAAGAAGATGCTAAACGTGCGGTGTCCACCTTACCTGCCGATGTGCAGGCGAAAAACCCGTGGGCAAAACCGTTGCATCAGGTTCAGGCCGATCTGAAATAATCCAGGCTGTGTCCTGCAATTGCCTGTGAGTGTCGCTGACAGCTATTTTTGTTCAGGACAGGCGCGAGGGGCGCATTTGCTACCGTCAAATGCGCCGTAAAGCAACGCGGCACAGCCTAAAGCGCAGGATGCTGTCGGAGCTTTCTCCACAGCCGGAGAAGGTGTAATTAGTTAGTCAGCATGAAAAAAAATCGCGCTTTTTTGAAGTGGGCAGGGGGAAAATACCCTCTGCTTGATGATATCAAACGACATTTGCCAAAAGGCGAGTGCCTTGTCGAACCTTTTGTGGGTGCCGGATCGGTGTTTCTTAACACCGACTTTTCTCGTTATATCCTCGCCGATATCAACAGCGACCTTATTAGCCTCTATAACATCGTGAAGTTACGTACTGACGAGTATGTACAGGCTTCGCGCGAGCTGTTTATGCCTGAAACTAACCAGGCTGAGGTCTATTACCAACTCCGTGAGGAGTTCAACACCTGCCAGGACCCCTTTCGTCGGGCGGTACTGTTTTTATATCTGAATCGCTACGGTTATAACGGACTCTGTCGCTATAACTTACGTGGGGAATTTAATGTACCGTTTGGTCGTTATAAAAGACCTTACTTCCCGGAAGCGGAGTTGTACCACTTTGCAGAAAAAGCGCAGAATGCGTTCTTTTACTGTGAGTCATACGCAGACAGTATGGCGCGTGCGGACAAGTCGTCGGTGGTCTATTGCGATCCGCCTTATGCGCCGTTGTCCGCCACGGCTAACTTCACAGCGTATCACACCAATAGTTTTAGCCTGACGCAACAAGCGCATCTGGCGGAAATCGCTGAGAATCTGGTCAGTAACCGGATACCGGTGCTCATTTCCAACCATGATACGGCGCTCACACGCGAGTGGTATCAACTCGCAAAATTGCATGTCGTCAAAGTTAGACGCAGTATAAGCAGCAACGGCGGCACACGTAAAAAGGTGGACGAACTGCTGGCTCTGTACCAACCAGGAGTCGCAACGCCTGCAAGAAAATAATTCTCAAGGAGAAGCGGATGAAACAGTATTTGATTGCCCCCTCAATTCTGTCGGCTGATTTTGCTCGCCTGGGTGAAGACACCGCCAAAGCGCTGGCTGCCGGTGCTGATGTTGTACACTTTGACGTCATGGATAATCACTATGTGCCGAACCTGACTATCGGCCCGATGGTGCTGAAATCCCTGCGTCAGTACGGTATTACCGCGCCTATTGATGTCCACCTGATGGTCAAGCCAGTCGACCGTATCGTGCCCGACTTTGCCGCCGCTGGCGCGAGCATCATTACCTTTCACCCGGAAGCCTCCGAACATGTTGACCGCACGCTACAGCTGATTAAAGAACACGGCTGTAAAGCGGGGCTGGTATTCAACCCGGCAACGCCGCTCAGTTATCTCGATTACGTCATGGACAAACTGGATGTGATCCTGCTGATGTCCGTGAACCCAGGCTTCGGCGGCCAGTCTTTTATTCCGCAGACGCTGGATAAACTGCGCGAAGTGCGTCGCCGCATTGATGCGTCCGGTTACGACATTCGCCTGGAAGTGGACGGCGGCGTGAAGGTGAACAATATCGGCGAGATCGCCGCAGCAGGTGCGGACATGTTTGTTGCGGGGTCGGCAATTTTCGATAAACCCGACTACAAAAAAGTAATTGATGAAATGCGCAGTGAGCTGGCAAAGGTAACTCATGGATAAGTTACAGAATATTCGGGGCGTCGCCTTTGATCTTGACGGTACGCTGGTGGATAGCGCGCCGGGTCTTGCCGCGGCGGTGGATATGGCGCTGTATGCGCTGGAACTGCCGGTCGCGGGCGAGGAGCGCGTGATTACCTGGATTGGTAACGGCGCAGACGTATTGATGGAACGCGCGCTGGCCTGGGCTCGCGAGGAGCGCGCCACGCTGCGTAAGACGATGGGGAAACCGCCCGTTGATGAAGATATTCCTGCCGAGGAACAGGTACGCATTCTGCGTAAACTGTTCGACAGATATTATGGCGAAGTGGCGGAAGAGGGCACTTTTTTATTTCCGCATGTCGCCGACACGCTGGGCGCGCTGCACGCCAGCGGATTGTCATTAGGTCTGGTGACGAATAAGCCGACGCCGTTCGTCGCGCCGTTGCTGGAATCGCTTGATATCGCCAAATACTTTAGTGTGGTTATCGGCGGCGATGATGTGCAAAATAAGAAGCCGCATCCGGAGCCGCTGTTGCTGGTGGCAAGCCGGCTGGGCATGATGCCGGAGCAGATGCTTTTTGTCGGCGATTCGCGTAATGATATTCAGGCTGCAAAAGCGGCGGGCTGCCCTTCGGTTGGCCTGACATACGGCTACAATTATGGCGAAGCGATCGCTCTTAGCGAGCCGGACGTCATTTATGACAGTTTTAACGATCTTTTGCCCGCACTTGGGCTTCCGCATAGCGATAACCAGGAAATAAAAAATGACTAAGCCCATCGTTTTTAGTGGCGCACAGCCCTCAGGTGAATTGACCATTGGCAACTATATGGGGGCATTGCGTCAGTGGGTAAACATGCAGGATGACTATCATTGCATCTACTGCATCGTAGACCAACATGCTATTACCGTGCGTCAGGAAGCGCAGCAGCTACGTAAAGCGACGCTGGATACGCTGGCGCTGTACCTGGCATGTGGTATTGATCCTGAAAAGAGCACTATTTTCGTTCAGTCCCATGTGCCGGAACATGCGCAGCTTGGCTGGGCGCTAAACTGCTATACCTATTTCGGCGAGCTGAGCCGTATGACGCAGTTTAAAGATAAATCTGCGCGCTATGCGGAAAACATTAACGCCGGCCTGTTTGATTACCCGGTGTTGATGGCGGCAGACATCCTGTTGTACCAAACCAATCTGGTGCCGGTAGGCGAAGATCAGAAGCAGCATCTGGAACTGAGCCGCGATATCGCCCAGCGTTTCAACGGGCTGTATGGCGATATTTTCAAAGTACCGGAACCGTTTATTCCAAAATCCGGCGCGCGCGTGATGTCGCTGCTGGAGCCGACAAAGAAAATGTCCAAATCGGACGATAACCGTAATAACGTGATCGGCCTGCTGGAAGATCCGAAATCGGTAGTGAAGAAAATCAAACGTGCGGTCACTGACTCCGACGAGCCGCCGGTAGTGCGTTATGATGTGAAAGAGAAAGCGGGTGTCTCTAACCTGCTGGATATTCTTTCCGCCGTGACCGGTCAGAGCATTCCTGAACTGGAAAAACAGTTTGAAGGTAAAATGTATGGCCATTTGAAAGGCGAAGTGGCGGAGGCGGTTTCCGGAATGCTGTCTGAGTTGCAGGAGCGCTATCATCGTTTCCGCAACGACGAAGCGTTCTTGCAGAAGGTGATGAAAGACGGGGCGGAAAAAGCCAGCGCACGTGCGGCCGAAACGCTGAAAGCCGTTTACGAAGCCATTGGCTTTGTGGCGAAACCGTAACGGTAATTGCTTGCCCGATGGCGCTAGCTTATCGGGCCTACCAACGAGCGTAAGTTGGACAAGGCATCTGCGCCGTACCGTTTATCAGACCTGTAAAAAAACCGGGAAAATCCCGGTTTTTTTGTATCTGCGCAGTCGTTTCTATTATTGATCGGCAGCCGGGCCGCAACCGCCAATAATTTTAGAAATAGAAATTGCAGGGTGCAGCAAATAATCGTAGCTGCAGTTATTTTTTTTGTTTTCGATATGACCAGTACAAGCAGTGAGCGTCGCCAGAACCCCTGCCACAACGGCAATTTTTACAAATTTAAACATTTCAAAATCCTTGTTGATAAAACGAGCACTACTGGTGGAATAAATATAAGATCTATTTAGCGTATAGTACGATAGCAATTAATGAATCATCCAGGTAGTCCAAATAAGGACTTTATCTTTACCAGGGGATATGATTTAAAAAGGCCGCTTAATAATAAGCGGCCTGTATTAGTGTTATATAATGTCGTTTATTTAACGAAATGTTTTCTTAACGTTAAGCATAAAGCCTTTATCGCTGATACCGTCTTCCTTCCACTGGTAGGCATCCAGATGTAGCGCGGTATCATTGCTGCTGTATTTCACGCCGATGGTTGCCAGACCATTAACGCCGCCGCCTTTTTGACCGTCATCCACGCCGAACGATTGACCCGCCGCACCCTGTAATGACGCTGTACGCTGGCTCTTGCTGTAGCTCAGGTTCGGGCCGCCTTCCAGGGTAGCGGTGGCGCTCCAGCCGTCTTTCCCGGCGTAATCCAGCTTCAGGCCGACAATAGAGTCTACCGCCGTTTCGTTGCCAGAGTTCATGGACAGGTTAAAATCTCCGGCGTTGCGCTCTTTGTAGCCTCCTTCCATGGTGTGACGGAATTTCACCCCGGCATACGGCGTGACTTTCAGCGTATCACTCATCATGGTGAAAGTTTTCGCCCCTTCACTGCGAAACTCAAGGTACTGCTGACGCATGTCGGAATCGGCAATTTTGTTGACATCGCCATAAGCGACAGAACGGCTACTGTCGAGGTTATGCACGTCATAACGCAGGCTGTTGTTCCACGCCAGACCTTCATCAAACGCCATGCTGTGCTTCAGGCCAAAGAACTGGCTGTAGCCGCCTGTCAGGCCGTTATCGCCCGCAGTTTTCGAACCGTCGCCATCCAGACGCGCAATACCGTACTCCAGCGTCAGATTCTGGCTGGCGGTGAGATCCAACGTCTGGCGTAATGCCAGCATGTCGTACTGGGTGTCGTTGCCCAGCTCCGCACGTGGGTCGCCTTTCGCCACCACGTTGAACGCCAGACCATCTTTAATTTGCGGCGCGGCGTCGGCCAGCATGGTAAAGCGGTTGCTGAGTACACGCGCTTCACGGAATACCGTGGTGGCCTGAGCACCGCTGACCTGCTTGAGTGCGCTGTTCAGCTCGGCGGTAGTCCCCACATTAAGGCTGGTGTACAGCTCGTTGTTGGTGTAACCGGCGTCCAGCGCCTGCGCCACGTCGCTTACCGAGCTGTCGGTCGCCACATCGGCATAGGCGTTTTTGGTCATGGTGACGTCAACGTTGCCGTCGGCATCCTGGCTACCCTGGGCGTTCCACACCACGCTGGTGGAAGTGATGTTGTCCGCGCCCTGGATATTGCTGCCGGTGAAGGCGTTATCCACCACCACGGTGGTATCCGCCGTACCGCTGGTAAAGCCGGTATCCACCTTCACGTTGTCGCCAATCACCAGGTTATTGGCTTTCAGCGTACCGGAGCTACCGTCGGCGTTGGTGCCAACAATATAGTTGGAGAGCTGCTGCGGCGCGTTGGGATCCTCTGGCGGCGTCGGGATGCTGCCCTCGGTCGGGGCGGTAGTCGCATCCGGGATGACGATGTCCGCTGTCCCGTTATGGTCGTTCTGCGTGCCCGTAGTACCCGGCGCGTAGATGTCGCAGCCGCTGTCGCACAGCAGGTTGATTTCGCCGTTGTTGATGATGGCTTTGGTCTTGCCGCCAAACGCATACGAGTCATCCGCGTAAACGTTAATCACGCCGTCTGCGGTGTTGTTTATGGTGGTGGCATTACCGTTGCCCTTGATGCCGATAAGCCCGGTGCCGTTGGTGCCGTCCTCCTTGCCCTGCTCGGTACCGACGTTGATGGTGCCGCTATTGACCAGGTTAATGACATAACTGCTGGTGCCGCCGCTAATCGCCACGGCGTTATCGCCCTGCACGTTGATAGTGCCCTGGTTGCCGAAGTTATAGCCGCGGCCCAAATTGATTAGCGGCGCATCCGGGTTAATACCGTTAATCACGCCGGTTGCGGTGTTCCAGATCCATTTGGGGTCATTGCTGCCGTTGACCGTGGTGATGGCGCTGTAACCGTTAGTGGCGGTGATGGTGCCGCTGTTCACCTGGGTCAGCGAATCGTTGGCGCGCGTCAGATTGATGATGGTGTTCTCGCCGCCTTCCACCGCGCTGCCGCTGTTGGTAAGCGTAGCGTCCTCTTCGTTATAGAAATAGAAGCTGCCGCTGACCAGCGATTTGCCATCTTCCGCCACCGTCATATCGCCAGTATTGACGATTTCCTGCTGGTAGCTGGTGCCCGCTATGGAGCCGGTGAAATCGCCGTTATTGTAAAAAGTGACGTCGCCATTAAGGGTTAACAGATCGGTGGTGATGCTGCCGTCCGCTTCATTAAAGAGGCTGTGCCAGGTGGAAATAGCGTCCGCGTCCAGCGTCCCGTAGTTAGCCAGCGCGTTAGCCCCGCCGTTAATCGTCAGGGTGCCGTTGACGGTGAGCGACGCGCCCGCCTCGTTGTACAGCCAGCCGCCATTAGCATCCAAATCCCCGTTCAGGGTTTCAGTTCCGTAGTTGGCCAGCGTTTTGTTAATGAAGAAGCCCGTGTCAGAGGTCCGGGTGTCGCTGTCGCCGCTGCCGGGCAGGGACTGGATCCAGATTTTATCCGTTGGCGTACCGCCCATGTGTGAATCAGTCTCATCCATCGGGCTGCCGTTGAGGTTGATGGAGCCGTTATTGATGATGTAGCTGGAACTGTCGCTCAGAAACGCCTGACCGTAATCGGCGTCAATGTTAATCACGCCGGTGGTATCGTTGATGACGACGCCGCCGTTCAGCGCCGCCATGCCGACCAACTCGTTTGCCTGGCCGGTCACGCCCTCATCGGCGGTCAGGGTGATCACGCCCTGGTTAATGGCGGTGCCGCCCTTGAGCGCCATCATACCGAACCCGGCATTGTTGACGGTAATGGTACCGGTGTTGATGGCGGTGGCGTCGCCATCACCATCGGTGGAGCCAGCCACCATCCCCGAACTGGTGAGATAAAGCTGCGACGGTTTCCAGTAATTTGTGTCGGTGATGTTATTTTCATCATCCAGCGTCGGGACAAAGGCATCCAGGTAGATATCGCCCGCGTTTGATGCGGTTCCTCTGCTGGCAGCGACGCCATACACGCCCGCCCCCTGCAAATGGATCGTGGCGCCCTTATCGTTAACGACATCGCCATAATCGGCCGCCAGCATGGCGTAAAAGGTATGGTTATACCATTTCACTGGGTATGCGCCATAACCGCCACTGGACCGTGGCGTCTGGTCAGAAATGACGGTAATATCGCCATCCGCTTTGTTACGTACAACAGAGCCTTTACCGTTGGCGCGAACAATGGCGGAACGATCCTCAATATTACTGCCATCGCCGGTGGTGTAAGACAGAATATTGCCGCTATTGCTGATTTCTGCGCCGTTATCAGCGCGCATAATGTAATACACGCCGTAGCTTGTGATATCGCCTTTGTTTTCAACAGAGGCTCCACTTCCGTTAGCCATTAATAAAGCATAATCGGTGTAATAACCCGTGGGTATATAGCTGGAAGTAACCTCAATAACCGAGTCGTCATTCAGTATCAGAGAACCGCCGTTACTGACCTGCGCCAGAATGACATGCCCCCCCATTATCGTGTTTGTATCGATAGCCGAATGGCCGCTTAGCGTGACGTTACTGTTACCGCTGACGTTAATGCCTATAACCTCTGCGGAGTATCCATCATCCGGTTGTTCGCCGTGGATGATGTTAATACCGCCGTCGATCTCAACGTTGTTATCATCACCGGTGACGTTCAGGCCAATAACGTCCAGGTATTGGCCGCTGACGGCGGACAGATCTTTATCGTCGATATTCAGTGCGCCATTAAGCGCAACATCGTTGCCGTCGCCGCTGACGGTGACGCCGATTATCGGCGTGTCGGACTGAGCCAGATCGTCCTGCCCGTAGTCGGCGTTGATATTCACATTTCCGGTGATATCAACGGTATTGCTGTCGCCGCTCACGCTCACCCCAGTTGCGGCGCGGAATATGCTTTCGCTGTCCTGCACTGAGGTTACGTTAATATCGCCATCCAGCGTCACCTGCGACGTATCGCCGCTCACCAGCGAGCCGGTGCCGTCAAGGCTGACATTAATATCACCCTTGTTGCTAAAGGTGTTTTGTTTGCCTGCGACCACAAACCCCACCGAGTCTGCATCACGTACGGTGGCGTTGCCGGTATTTTTTGCTTCATTTCCGGTGCCATAGGTGATGATGCCCATCGCGCCGTCGGTGACCAGCAGATCGCCCGCCTGGGTCAGGCTGCCGTTGTCGCCATTGATAATCACGGCGGCAGAGCCCGCGCCATCCACCGCGATATCACCGGTATTGGTGGTATGGGCGTCGTCGCCGTCAATGCGCGTACCGACGGCGCCGCCGGAGATAGTCTGATTACCTTCGTTGATAACGAGCGCGTTGTCGCCATCGATATACAGCGCCGTGGAGTCCGCGCCGCTGACGGTAGTGCTCCCGGCGTTATCGATAACCACGTTATCGCCGGTAATGTGGCCGCCGGTGCCGCCGTCGGTGATGGTCATATCACCGTCATTGTTGACGCGGGCGTTATTGCCGTTAATGACGGTGCCGGTGGAGCCTGCGCCGCTGATGTCAGAGGTACCGGTATTCTTAATCGTGGCGTTGTCGCCGTCGATGATGATGGCGGTACCGCCGCCGCTCACGGCAATGTCACCGGCGAAATTGGTGGTGGTGCCGTTGCCGGAAATCAGCGCGCCGGTGGCGTTGTCCACCGTTGAGTGGCCCGAAATGGTGTTGGTGGTGCCGTCACCGGAGATAACCATGCCGGTGGCGCCGTCGGTCACACTGGAGTCCCCGGTGAGCGTGTTGACGGTTCGATCGCCGGAAATAATCACGCCGGTGCGATCCTGGCCGCTGATATCCATGCCGCGATCGGAATTATGCGCCTGGTCATCGCCACTGATAACGGTGGTTTTATCGTCGGCAATAATCAGATAGCCACGGCTGTCGTACTTCCAGTAGAGACCGTTTTCCTGGGTGCCTTCAATCACGGCGGCATTGGCGTCGGTCACGTCCCAGCCGGTGACGTTCAGCGTTTTGCCGTCTGCGGTGGTGAGCTGCCACTGGTTGTCCTGTTCTGAATAATTCCACACGGCACCCTCGAGAACGCTGCCGTTATCCAGTTTGAAGCTATCGAAGGTCAGGGTGTCTTTGCCTTTATCGATGGTGACGCCGTTGCTGAAGGTAATAACAGAGTCATCCGGGGGCGTGTCGTCGTCGTCGCCGCTATCGTCGGGCGGGGTCACATCGTCATCGCCGCTATCGTCAGGCGGGGTTACATCGTCATCGCCGCTATCATCGGGCGGGGTTACATCGTCATCGCCGCTATCGTCGGGCGGGGTCACATCGTCATCGCCGCTATCATCGGGCGGGGTCACATCGTCATCGCCGCTATCGTCGGGCGGGGTTACATCGTCATCGCCGCTATCGTCAGGCGGGGTCACATCGTCATCGCCACTATCGTCGGGCGGGGTCACATTGTCATCGCCGCCATCGTCGGGCGGGGTGACGTTGCCGCCATCGTCGGGCGGGGTGACGTCGCCGCCATTATCGGGCTTAGGGGGGGTATAAGAATGATTAGAATCTCCGCCACCGTTATTTTCAACGCCAATAGCCACACCTGCGACCAGTGCAGCAACGCCGCCAGCAACCCAGCCCCAGTGATTATCATTTTCAGGTGTAGCAAGGCAGGTCGGTGAGAGTTTTGCGCGTTTTTCTTTAGGCAGGGAGGAGATATTACTGGGACATTCTTTTTCATCATCGTTATTTTCTGCGGCGATGGCCGGAATGTAATAACTTTGTAGCGTTAAAGCGATAGCGATAGAAATAAGTTTTTTCTTTTGCATAGGGTTCATCCTTAATTAATATTTTCCTTGCGTACTAAACATATGCAGAGAGCGATACAGGCAATGATGAAATGGCCAGAAGAAAAATTATGCTTTAGTGTTTATTTTATCACCCGATAACCAGGTCAGGTCAAATTGAGTGCTTAACGGTGTTATTTATTGTATGAATGAATAAGAGGTGAATTTGACGAGTAAAAGGGTTTTTAGGCAGAATTATTACTATTTAAATTTTTCTGGTGTATTTAAAGTTGATTTCTTAATTCACTTTTAAGTAAAAATAATTTGAGATTACGAGTGGTTGTAAAATAAAGCCCTGTTATTCAGGGCGTTATTTTAATTAATAATTAGAGAACCAATTTAATTTATCGCGTAAGCCAACGACCCGGCCAACGATAATCAGCGCCGGGCTTTCAACCTGTTGCGCTAATTCACCAAGCTGCGTCAGCACACCGTGGACGACGCGTTGCTTCACAGAGGTACCGTTTTCTACCAGCGCAACCGGCATATCGGCCTGCATACCGAATGCGATCAGTTTTTCCTGGATAGTCGCTGCCTGATTCAGCCCCATGTAGAACACCAGCGTCTGTTTTTCTGCCGCCAGGTTTTCCCAGTCCAGCTCGCCGCCGGTTTTCAGGTGACCGGTGACCAGACGTACGCTCTGGGCGTAATCGCGATGGGTTAGCGGAATACCAGAGTAGGCGGAGCAGCCGGAAGCCGCGGTAATCCCCGGCACTACCGAGAAAGGAATACCGGCATGACACAGCGTTTCCAGCTCTTCGCCGCCGCGACCAAAGATAAAGGGATCGCCGCCTTTCAGGCGTACCACGCGTTTACCTTTTTGCGCTTCACGCAGCAGGATCTGGTTGATTTCTTCCTGTGGGACGCAGTGGTAACCCGCGCGTTTCCCCACAAAGACCCGATCGGCATCGCGGCGTACCAGGTTCATAATGTCGTCGGAGACGAGGCGATCGTAAACCACGATATCCGCCTGTTGGATTTGTTGTAACCCTTTCAGCGTCAGCAGTCCGGCATCGCCCGGCCCGGCGCCGACCAGCACGACTTCGCCACGGTGATCCAGCGGTTCGCTAAACAGGCGTTCGGTTGTCGCGTTAACCGCTTTCTCATCGGCATTCGCCAGCGACTGCGCCAGCCGGTCATTGACGAAAAATTTTTCCCAGAAGCGACGACGTTCGCCCATGGTGGCAAACTGCTTTTTCACTCGGGCGCGGAGTTGTCCGGCATAGCGCGCGACCTGCCCCAGATGCTGCGGCAGCAGCGATTCCAGTTTCTCGCGCAGCAGACGCGCCAGCACCGGGGAGGTGCCGCCCGAGGAGACGGCGACCATCAGCGGCGAGCGGTCAATAATGGAGGGCATGATAAAGCTGGCGGCTTTCGGCGCATCCACCACGTTGCAAAAGATACGGCGTGACTCCGCCGCGTCGCTGACGCGCTGGTTGACGGTATCGTCGTCAGTGGCCGCGATCGCCAGCCAACACGAGTCGAGAAGCGTTTCGTCGAACGGTCCCTCAACCAGAGTCAACATGCCTTCATTTGCCCATACGGTGAACTGTGGAATAAAGGTTAGCGCATTGACCGTTAAACGTGCGCCTGCTTCCAGCAGTAACCGTGCTTTGCGTTCTGCGACATCGCCACCGCCGACGATCAGACAGTCGCGGTCGCGTAATTGACAAAATATAGGCAAATGGTCCACGACATTACCCCTTAATGGTTGGCTGTAACCTTAATTTGGTTGGTTTTTTGCGGAACAGGACGCTCCGATTTCGGCGTAGCATACCAATAACCCAATCCCATGAACACGACGCCGGACAAAGTATTACCCAGAGTGACCCATAACAGGTTGTGTCCGATTCCGGACAGGGTATAGGCGTCGCTGTGATGACCAAACCAGGAGAGGGCGAACAGCGTCATATTCGCGACGGAGTGCTCGTAGCCGGAAGCGATAAACGCCAGCAGACACCACCAGATAGCAAGAAATTTTGCCGTGCCTTCGGTGCGGATTGCCATCCAGATTGCCAGACAAACCAGCCAGTTACACAGCGCGCCTTTGAAGAACAGTACCGTGGCGGGCGCGGTGGTTTTCGCCAGCGCGACTGAGTGAACGATGCTGGTATCGACCGGCAATAAACTGCCGCCGCCCCAGCTGTAAAGCAGGGCGACAAACACGGAACCGACCAGGTTGCCGAGCCAGGTTTGCGGCAGGATAGCCCACATTTGACCGTGGCTGATGGTGCCTGCTTTGACGCCCAGCGTCAGGAACATGGTGTGGCCGGTAAACAGTTCGGAACCGGCGATGATGACCAGCGTTAAGGCGATACCGAAGGTCGCTCCCATCACCAAAGGACGCACGGACGGGTCGAGCAGATTGCCGAGGGTGAAAATAAGAATGATGCCGAGACCGACATAAGCCCCGGCCATTGCCGAACTGACCCAGAAGCCGAGCGGATTATTCGCCGACAGGCGTGCGATGCGCGCAGCGTTAGCCGCACACTTATTGATAGTGTCTGTAAACATTTGATTATCCTTTTCTCACTTCATCCTTTGCACTGCCTCTTTGTTGGCTGCCCTCGCTCACCCCAGTCACATAGTGAACTATGTTCCTGGGGATTAATGAGGGACATCCTTGTCCCTCACCGAAGGCAGCCAGCGGCTGTTCAAATTCGTTCCTGACGAATTTGTTGCTCAGTTGCCGCCGCGATGCAGTACAAATGATTTTGTGATAACAATTAAAATGAAAAAAATACAAAAAAGGGGAGGCGTTGCGCCTCCCAAAAATAATTAACCGCGCAACTGCACCACGCCGTCTTTCACCCGCGCGTCGTAATGTTTCACAGAAAACTGCTCATCTTCCATGCATAAACCATCGCTCAGGCGGAAGCGCTGCTTTTTCAACGGGCTGGCGACCCACAGTTCGCCCTGGTGTTCCGCAATCAGCCCACGAGACAGCACGCTGGCCTCAAAGAACGGGTCGATGTTGCTGATCGCGAACACCTGATCGCTATGGTAAGGACGGAAAATTGCCACCTGCTCGCCGCCTGACAGCGCGCAGACGCCGGTTCCCGGCAGGATGTCATCGATTTTGCAGATGTTTTGCCACTGGCTCATGCGTTTTCCTCCACCAAAGTGACCGGGATGCGTTCATACGGCGTGGCCGGACGATGCTGTTCGCGTTCAGGCACAACCTGGACATTTGGGTCGCGTTTGTCGCTGTTGATGAAGTGTTTGAAACGAACCTGCGCCGCTGGCGTGTTGACGGTCTCCGTCCACTCGCAGACCACCGCTTCACGCAGACGGGCCATCTCTTCTTCCAGATGTTCGTTCAGGCCCAGCTTATCGTCGATGATGACCGATTTCAGATACTCGATGCCGCCTTCCAGATTATCCAGCCACGGCGCGGTACGGGTCAGTTTGTCGGCAGTACGGATGTAGAACATCATAAAGCGGTCGAGGTACTTGATCAGCGTTTCGCGATCGAGATCGGCTGCCAGCAGATCCGCATGACGCGGTTTCATGCCGCCGTTACCGCAGACGTACAGGTTCCAGCCTTTCTCAGTGGCGATGATACCGACGTCTTTACCCTGCGCTTCCGCACATTCACGGGTACAGCCGGAGACGCCGAACTTCATTTTGTGCGGGGTGCGAATGCCTTTGTAGCGGTTTTCCAGCTCCACGCCGAAACCGACGCTGTCGCCCACGCCGTAGCGGCACCAGGTGCTGCCGACGCAGGTTTTCGCCATTCGCAGCGCTTTGGCGTACGCGTGACCGGTTTCGAAGCCCGCTTCAATCAACTGACGCCAGATTTCCGGCAGATCGTCTTTTTGCGCGCCGAACAGACCGATACGCTGAGAACCGGTGATTTTGGTATAGAGGTTAAACTCGCGGGCGATACGACCCACGGCCACCAGACCTTCCGGGGTGATTTCGCCACCCGCCGAGCGCGGGATCACCGAGTAGGTGCCGTCTTTCTGAATATTCGCCAGGAAGTTATCGTTGGTATCCTGCAACGGCGTGTGCTGCGGCTTGAGGATGTATTCGTTCCAGCACGACGCCAGCAGCGAACCGACGGTCGGCTTACACACTTCGCAGCCGTAGCCTTTACCGTGTTTCGCCAGCAGTTCTTCAAAGGTTTTGATACCTTCCACGCGGATTAAGTGGAACAGTTCCTGACGAGAATAAGCAAAGTGCTCGCACAGGTTGTTGTTGACTTCAATACCCTGTTTCGCCAGTTCGGCGTTCAGTACCTGCGTCACCAGCGGGATGCAGCCGCCGCAGCCGGTTCCGGCTTTGGTTTCCGCTTTCAGCGCCGCCACGGTATGGCAGCCTTTATTGATAGCGGCGATCAGATCGCCTTTAGTCACATCGAAGCAGGAGCAGATCTGCGCGCTGTCCGGCAGTTTATCCACGCCGATAGCGGGTTTACCACTGCCCGCGTGCGACGGCAGGATCAGCGAATCCGGGTTTTCCGGCAGTTCGATGGCGTTCAGTACCAGTTGCAGCAAATTGCCGTAATCGCTGGTGTCGCCGACCAGTACTGCGCCGAGCAGCGTTTTGTTATCTTCGCTGACAATAAGACGTTTGTAGACTTCTTTGCTTTCATCGAGGTAAACGTAGCTACGCGCGCCCGGCGTGCGGCCATGCGCGTCGCCAATCCCGCCGACATCCACGCCCAGCAGCTTCAGTTTGGCGCTGAGATCCGCGCCTTCAAAGGCGTTTTCACTGCCGAGGATATGGTCAACGGCGACCTGGGCCATTTTATAGCCCGGTGCGACCAGACCGTAAACGCGGTTGTTCCAACTGGCGCACTCGCCGATAGCGTAGATATCCGGGTCGGACGTTTGGCAGGTGTCGTTAATCACGATACCGCCGCGCTGCGCGACGGCCAGACCGCACTGGGTAGCCAGCTTGTCGCGGGGGCGAATACCGGTAGAGAAGACGATAAAATCGACTTCCAGCTCGCTGCCATCGGCAAAACGCATAGTCTTACGCGCTTCGTTACCCTGCTGAACAATCTCTTGCGTGTTTTTACTGGTGTGTACACGCACGCCCATGCTTTCGATCTTGCGACGTAGCTGCTCGCCGCCCATCTGATCGAGCTGTTCCGCCATCAGCATTGGCGCAAATTCAATGACGTGCGTTTCCACGCCGAGGTTTTTCAGCGCGCCAGCGGCTTCCAGCCCCAGCAGACCGCCGCCGACCACCGCCCCGCGCTTGCTGCGGCGGGCGCAGGCTTCGATAGCGTTGAGGTCTTCAATGGTACGGTAAACGAAGCAATCCTGGGTTTCGGAGCCTTTAATCGGCGGAATCCACGGATAGGAACCGGTCGCCATGATCAGCTTGTCATAATAAACGGTACGACCCGCGCTGGAGTGAATCACTTTCTCCTGACGGTTAATGGTAATTGCGCGTTCGCCAACCAGTACCTTCACGCCGTGCTTCTCGTAAAATCCTTCACGCACCAGAGAGAGCTCTTCCGCGGTGTGGTGAGAGAAGTAGGATGACAGGTGGACACGGTCATAGGCTTTACGGGGTTCTTCACAGAACACGGTAATGTCGAACAGGCTAGCGTCGGATTTATCAAGGAGATCCTCAATAAAGCGGTGGCCGACCATACCATTACCGATAATAGCGAGTCTGACTTTGCTCATTTTTGCCTCGATTTCTTTTCTATTACCGCCTACCTTAACGATTCAGCAACCCCGCTTATTGATGTAAATCAAATTCACCTTTATATACCTCTTAATGGGTATATGGCTGATTTGTCTGGATTTTTATAAGTGGCGGAATTGTCAGGCTTTTCAGGTTTGTACAAATAACATACAAAATGAGGGGTTTTTAGACCAACAGGCCTACCTCGTCAGGGGGGGATAGAGTGCCGGAGGGCGACGTCGCCTTATCCGGCCTACCAACAGCTTACGCTGTAGGCCGGATAAGACGCATCGCGTCGCCATCCGGCAATCATTATCAATGCGCCGCTGGCGAACTATGCTGGCGATGACGGGACACAAAGCCGAGCGCAAAGCACATCATAAAGACCACCGCATACAGACCATTCGCGGTGAGTAACGCCGCCTGTGGGCCGCTGTGCGCTACAATCGGGCCGGTGACGACGAAGGTCAGCATCGTTCCGATGGTGCCGCAGGTCAGAATAAAGTTAACCAGCTTAGGCGAGGCCACTTTCGTTTGCTGCGATCCCAGCGTAATGATGGAGGTATAAATGGCGCTGGAGAAGAAGCCCAGCATCAGAATAAACCACGGCATATGCGCCTGCGTGCCGGTAATAAACAGATACATCAGTACCGCCGCCATACCCGCCAGTACGGTCAGGATGCGTTGCAGATCGAAAAAGCGCAGGATAAAGCTGAACGCCCACATGCCAAACATATAGGACATCCAGAAATCACTCACCAGCGCCCCGGCGTCATTCAGGCTCATGCCGAGGCCTTTGGCGTATTCCGGCACCCAGGAGATAAAGCCCAATTGACCGAGGATATAGCACAGCGCGGCGACGGCCAGAAACAGTACGCCAATGCCCCATTTTTCTTTGACGACAGGCGCCTGAGAGTGCTGCGCATGTTTACCCAGCGCCGGAAATTCACAGCCGAAGGTCAGGATAAAAATCGCCAGGTAGACCAGGCCGATGCAGGCGTAGACCCAGTACCACTCAATACTACGCGCCAGCAGGAAGGCGGCGACCATAGGAAAAATCATCCCCGCCATGCTGAAGAAGGAGTCGGTAAACAGCAGTCGGGAACCGCGCTGACGCCCTTCATAAAGTTGCGTAATCAGGAAGGTGCCAATCGACATGGTGATCCCGCTGACCAGCCCCAGCACAAACATCGCCGCTGAGAACAACGCCAGGCTATGGCTGAACATCAGCCCGGCCACCGCCAGCACCATCAGGATAAAACCAAAGCGTAGCTGTGTTTTCAGCGGGACGATTTCCATCAGCCACGCGTTGAGGAAGATCGAGATCAAAATCCCGGCGTTCAGAAAAGTAAAGGTGTTACTCATACTGGAAACGGGCAGATGAAAATAGTCTGCGATATTTCCCATCACCATCCCGGTGACAATCACCAGCGCCCCGGTCAGGGCGTAGGAAAGAAAGCTGATCCATGTGAGCTTGATGCGGTTGCTGTTAGTCATGTCTGGCCTTGAAGAGAAGTGAAGCGCGTGGAGGGCGCGTTAAGCGGGCAGATTTTAGGCGTTTTTGTGATGTATTTAAATAATTATTAGTGATAGTAATGTTCATTACATTTTTTAATGTGATGTTTGTCACATCATATTGCAAGGACAAGGCGTTGCGTCGTAACGTTACATTTGTTTCATGTACGTAAAATTAGGTAAAGGGCTGGCCTGGCCCAGGAAGGCTCTTTAGAATCATTCCACTTGCTTTATTTCTGCTCTCTTTAAGGAAATCTCATGCTCAAATCGACTCTGGCGGCTGTCGCAGCTGTTTTCGCTCTTTCTGCTCTTTCTCCCGTAGCGTTGGCAGCAAAAGGCGATCCTCATGTGCTGTTAACCACCTCCGCCGGGAATATTGAGCTGGAGCTGAACAGCCAGAAAGCGCCGGTTTCTGTGAAAAACTTTGTCGATTACGTCAACAGTGGTTTCTATAACAACACTACGTTTCACCGCGTTATTCCTGGCTTTATGATTCAGGGGGGTGGTTTTAACGAGCAGATGCAGCAGAAGAAACCGAATCCGCCGATTAAGAATGAAGCCGACAACGGTCTGCGTAATACTCGCGGCACGATCGCGATGGCTCGCACCGCAGATAAAGACAGCGCCACCAGCCAGTTCTTTATTAACGTCGCGGATAACGCTTTTCTCGACCACGGCCAGCGCGACTTTGGCTATGCGGTATTTGGTAAAGTGGTAAAAGGTATGGATGTCGCCGATAAAATCTCACAGGTACCGACGCACGATGTCGGGCCTTATCAGAATGTGCCGACAAAACCAGTCGTTATCCTTTCCGCGAAAGTCCTGCCATAAAACATGCCTGCGCGGGTGCGAGCCGCCCGCGTTTTCTCCCTGTCTCAGCGTAACCTGAAATTGCTGTTTATACTTGTGGTCAAGCACAGGCATATTCAGGGAGGCTAGGTGAAGAAACTTACCGATAAACAAAAGTCACGCTTTTGGGAACAGCGGCGCAACGTTAACTTCCAGCAAAGCCGCCGTCTCGAAGGTATTGAGATCCCCTTAGTAACCCTGACCGCCGATGAAGCGCTGGCACGTCTTGACGAGCTTCGGAGGCACTATGAGCGATAAATTTGGCGAAGGGCGCGATCCGTACCTCTATCCGGGGCTGAATGTGATGCGTAATCGGCTGGGGATTCATCAGGCCCAGCGACTGGCGCAAGCGGCATACGAAATGACCGCGCTCCGCGCCGCTACGATTGAACTGGGGCCGCTGGTACGCGGCTTGCCTCATCTGTGCGCGATTCATCGCCAGCTCTATCAGGATATTTTCGACTGGGCAGGGCAACTGCGGGAGGTCGATATTTACCAGGGCGATACCCGTTTCTGCCACTTTGCCTATATCGAAAAAGAGGGCAACGCTCTGATGCAGGATCTGGAAGAAGAGGGCTACCTGGTTGGTCTGGCGCACGAGAAGTTTGTCGAGCGGCTGGCGCATTACTACTGTGAAATTAATGTGCTTCATCCGTTTCGTTTGGGGAGCGGGCTGGCGCAGCGCATCTTCTTTGAACAACTGGCGCTACATGCAGGCTACGCGCTGAGTTGGCAAGGTATTGCGGTTGAAACATGGAAGCAGGCGAACCAGAGCGGCGCGATGGGCGATCTCTCCGCTTTGCGGGCGATTTTTCAGAAAGCGATAAGCGAAGCTCGCGAAACTGAGTAAAATAGTGCGGTTCTACTCACCCGGAGCCGCCATGATCCTGCTTATCGATAACTATGATTCCTTTACCTGGAACCTCTACCAGTATTTTTGTGAACTGGGCGCGGAAGTGCAGGTCCGGCGCAATGATGCGCTGACGCTGGCGCACATTGACGCTTTGAACCCGCAAAAAATCGTTATCTCTCCTGGCCCCTGTACGCCGAATGACGCTGGCATTTCACTGGCGGTCATCCGCCATTATGCCGGACGTATTCCGATGCTGGGCGTTTGCCTGGGTCATCAGGCGATGGCGCAGGCCTTTGGCGCGTCGGTGGTGCGGGCAGCGAAAGTGATGCACGGTAAAACGTCACCTGTTACGCATAATGGACAGGGCGTGTTTCGGGGATTGCCCAGCCCGTTAACCGTGACACGTTACCACTCGCTGATTGTCGACCCTGCCACGTTGCCAGAGTGTTTTGAGATCACCGCCTGGAGCGAAACGCAGGAGATTATGGGCATTCGCCACCGCGAGTGGGATCTGGAAGGCGTGCAGTTCCACCCGGAAAGTATTCTTAGTGAACAGGGACACGCGCTACTGGAAAATTTTCTTCAACGTTGATTAATGGTTGTCATTGAGTGATTTTTTATTCATATTTTGTGAGTATAATTTCAATGAATTTTCTGCTTAACCGGGTGGTAATGATATGGCAACTGAACAAACGGCTATTACGCGCGCAACTTTTGATGAGGTGATTCTGCCTGTTTATGCACCGGCGGACTTTATTCCGGTCAAAGGTAAAGGCAGTCGCGTATGGGATCAGCAAGGCAAAGAGTATATCGATTTCGCCGGCGGGATTGCAGTGACTGCGCTGGGCCATTGCCATCCGGCGCTGGTCGAGGCGCTGAAATCCCAGGGGGAAACCTTGTGGCATACCAGTAACGTTTTTACCAATGAACCGGCGTTGCGTCTGGGACGTAAACTGATCGACGCCACGTTTGCCGAGCGCGTGCTGTTTATGAATTCCGGCACCGAAGCGAACGAAACCGCTTTTAAACTGGCGCGTCATTATGCCTGCGTGCGCCATAGCCCGTTCAAAACGAAAATCATTGCCTTCCATAACGCCTTTCATGGCCGTTCCTTGTTTACCGTCTCTGTCGGCGGGCAGCCAAAATATTCCGACGGCTTTGGGCCGAAACCCGCCGATATTATTCACGTTCCCTTCAACGATCTTCATGCGGTAAAAGCGGTAATGGATGACCACACCTGCGCGGTGGTGGTCGAGCCGATTCAGGGTGAAGGCGGCGTGCAGGCGGCTACACCGGAATTCCTCAAAGGGTTACGTGACCTGTGTGACGAGCATCAGGCGTTGCTGGTGTTTGATGAAGTGCAGTGCGGGATGGGGCGCACCGGAGACCTGTTTGCCTATATGCACTACGGCGTCACGCCGGATATCCTCACCAGCGCCAAAGCGTTAGGCGGCGGTTTTCCGGTGAGCGCCATGCTGACCACGCAGGAAATCGCCTCGGCCTTTCATGTCGGTTCGCATGGTTCAACCTATGGCGGTAATCCGCTGGCCTGTGCGGTGGCTGGCGCGGCATTCGATATTATTAATACGCCAGAGGTACTACAAGGCATTCACACTAAGCGGCAACAGTTTGTGCAACATTTGCAGGCGATTGACGAGCAATTTGACATTTTCAGCGATATTCGCGGCATGGGGCTGCTGATTGGCGCGGAACTGAAGCCGAAGTACAAAGGTCGGGCGCGCGATTTTCTGTACGCAGGCGCGGAGGCCGGCGTGATGGTGCTCAATGCCGGAGCCGACGTGATGCGTTTTGCCCCGTCGCTGGTGGTGGAAGAGGCGGATATCCATGAAGGAATGCAGCGCTTTGCGCAGGCGGTAGGGAAGGTGGTGGCCTGATGGCGGATTGCCGGATAAGCGTAGCGCATCCGGCAGTCGGTCTTAACCTTTTGTATCCCGTAGCCGCTTACTCAGCCAGATACCGTGATGCGGACGCTGACGCCAGGCCATCGACGAAATGGTGTGCATGGTGTTCAGATGGCCAATGATGCGCTGTAAATGTTGTTCCAGAGTGCTCAATAAGCCATGTGACGGCATGTCCGGCGACTCCAGAATATTGACATCGCCGGAGCCGCCTGGCCTGTCGTACTCCAGGCGCTGCTGGCAGCGCTGAATTGCAATCTCGCAAGATTCCAGATAGCGCTGCGCCAGATCAGGCGTCAGCATGGTGTGTTCCCGCGCCAGCGTCGTCATAGCGTTGATATGCTCGACAATAAACTGGCTGTGCGTGACCCACAGTTTCATATCCGACAGATAGTGGGTATTGAATCCGGGTTCCTGCATTGCCTGATTTAACGAGTTGAATAACGTGTTATGCGCCTGGTTGACCCGCATTCTTTGATAAGCGAGCGGGGTGGCCTGCGGATCGTTACTGAGGATCAGTCGGATAGCTTCTTGATCGGCTTCCAGCGCATCATGGGCGTTTTTACGTAATAGCCCGCTTTGCCATTGCGGCCACAGCCAGACCATGCCGCCAAAGGCAATTAAACAGCCAATCAGCGTATCGATCAGCCTCGGCACAATAAACTGCTCTCCGTTTAGCGTCAGTAACTGGATGGTGTATACCGCCGTCACCGTAAAGCCGACCGTCGCCCAGCCGTAGTTTTTACGAATAATCAGATAACTTGCCAGCGTGAGTACCAGCATGACCGCCAGCGTAATGCTTTCGGGAATATGTAAGTGCAGCGTGACGCCGGCAATCACCAGGCCGACCAGCGTTCCGACCGAACGGTGCAGAATACGCACGCGTGTCGCGCCATAGCCGTTTTGGGTGACAAACAGCACCGTCATGAGTATCCAGTACGGTTTAGGCAGGTGCAACGCACTGCCCATCAGACTGGCGATGCTCATCATCACGCTGATGCGTCCGGCGTTGCGTAGCGCCGGCGATTTAAGAGACATATAATTTTTCAGCGCCGGAAGTAGCGGCAAACGACGCTGTTTATCGGCCATCAGGTCGCGGGCGTACAGCGGTCGCTGAGTACGCAGCACACGGGCGATTCGACTGAAGTGCCAATAGCAGAACTGGCCTACCGGATTTTCAGGATGCTGATTGGCGATCTTCTCCAGAGCGCCAATCTGTTTTTCCATGGAGAAGCGCGTCGGCAGACGATGATAAAGAATGTCATCCGCCAGCACGCGCAGACGGGCGGCGACCGTTTGCGCATTCCAGCGAATCACCTCTTCCGCATGGCTGCGTTCTACCAGTTTCTGTACCTCTTCCGGCTGATGCAAGCTGACGGAGATGTGCTCCTGCAAATCCATCGCTTCCTGAAAAGCCCGCAACAGGCGCTTGTAATCATTATTGTTGTGCGCCGAAAGCATATGCATCTGTTGGTAACACTGGGTAATGAGATCGACCGCTTTTTGCTGGCGTATCAGCAGGGGAGGCAGCGCTTTTTCCGGATCGATATGTTGGGTGAGCAGGCTGTATTTCGCTTCACAATAATCGGCCAGTTCACGGTATAACAAACTCAATGACTCGCGCAGCGGCTGTTCGCGCCATAGCCAGAACCAAAACCAGTTAAACACGCCGTACCATAGCGTGCCCAGCGCATAAATGAGCAGCGGCTCCCAGACGGGCATGTATCCCGCAAGGCTCAGGGTAAAGATGGCGGCAATCAGCGACGCTGGCAGTAGCCGCGCGTGAAGCGGGCTAATTTCCGCCGTCACGCCAAGCACCAGCGTCAGCCCGGTCAGGATCAACGGCAGGGGGATGGATTCCGCCAGCAGAAGTTGCGTTACCAGACTGCATCCGGCGAACAGCGATGCGCCGATGATCAGGCGTTTAAAAAAGCGTTTGTGCGGGGTATCCAGACCTGCAATGTTGCAGCAGGCGGGAACGAGAGAGAAAAGCAAGCCCAGGTGTAGCTGGCCTATCAATAAACCAACAGCCACAGGCAGGCACAGCACCAGCGTTTGCCGTAGTGCGTAATTAATCTCTGGGTGATAAATCAGTCTTCGCCACATCGATGCAAACAAAAATGGCGCATGATAAAACGCGCCATTCTGACGGGATTAACGGGTGCCGTAGACGACGATGGTCTTGCCATGCGCGGAGATCAGGTTTTGATCTTCCAGCATTTTCAAAATACGACCAACGGTTTCGCGGGAGCAGCCGACGATCTGGCCGATTTCCTGACGGGTGATTTTGATCTGCATCCCATCCGGGTGCGTCATGGCATCGGGCTGTTTCGCCAGATTCAGCAGCGTCTGAGCGATACGCCCGGTGACGTCAAGGAAGGCGAGGTTACCTACTTTTTCAGAGGTGACTTGTAAGCGACGAGCCATCTGGGAAGAGAGGCGCATCAGAATATCCGGGTTGACCTGGATTAATTGGCGAAATTTTTTGTAGGAAATTTCAGCGACCTCACATGCGGTTTTCGCACGTACCCAGGCGCTGCGTTCCTGGCCTTCTTCAAACAGGCCCAGTTCACCAATAAAATCACCCTGATTCAGATAAGAAAGGATCATTTCTTTCCCTTCTTCATCTTTGATCAGCACTGCCACGGAGCCTTTAACGATGTAGTACAGCGTTTCTGCTTTTTCACCCTGGTGAATCAGCGTGCTCTTTGACGGGTACTTATGAATGTGGCAATGAGACAAGAACCATTCAAGAGTCGGGTCTGTTTGCGGTTTGCCAAGCACCATGCGCGGTTATCCTCTGTTATAAGCTGTCTCCAGAGCCAGAAAACGGCACTGTCTCTGGGGTTGCAAAAATATACTTCCCGCTACCTGGGAAGGGGGCTACGAAAATAGATTGTAGCCTGTAATGTGATGTCCTCTGCATACATGCAGTACGTCAATGTATTACTGTAGCATCTTGTCTGTTTTAGCATAGCTTTCGCCGTGTGTCTCCTGGTGTCTCGCTTCAGCATGACCCAGGTCGCCTTCCATTGCGACTTTTGTTGTATGCGCGTAATCTTTCAGGAAAATTGAAACATTGGAGTTACGAAATATGCAAGCGCGTGTAAAGTGGGTTGAAGGGCTCACGTTCCTCGGAGAGTCCTCCTCCGGCCACCAGATTTTAATGGATGGTAACTCCGGTGACAAAGCGCCGAGTCCGATGGAGATGGTATTAATGGCGGCTGGCGGATGTAGCGCTATTGATGTGGTATCAATCCTGCAAAAGGGCCGTCAGAATGTCACCAACTGCGAAGTGAAGCTGACATCCGAGCGCCGGGAAGACGCGCCGCGCCTGTTTACGCACATTAATCTGCATTTTATCGTTACCGGCAGCGATCTGAAAGAGGCTGCCGTCGCGCGCGCTGTCGATCTCTCCGCGGAAAAATATTGCTCGGTGGCGTTAATGCTGGAAAAAGCGGTCAATATTACCCATTCGTATGAAGTGATTGCGGCGTAACATGTGATGCCGGATGGCGGCGTGGCTTTATCCGGCCTACCCGTTTTTATCTCGTAGGCCCGATAAGCGTAGCGCCATCGGGCATTTCACCGCGGTTATTCGATTTTTTTGCCTTCCATTAATCGCTGCACCAGCGGCAACATAATCAGCTCCATCGCCAGCCCCATTTTGCCGCCCGGCACCACTAATGTATTAATGTGAGAAATGAACGAGCCCTGGAGCATCGCCAGGAGCCAGGGAAAATCGATCCCTTCCAGATTGCGGAAATGGATCACCACAAAACTCTCATCCAGCGAGGGAATACCCTTTGCGGCGAACGGATTGGACGTGTCGACGGTCGGTACGCGCTGGAAGTTGATATGGGTACGCGAGAACTGCGGCGTAATGTAATTGATGTAGTCGTCCATGGAACGCACCACGGAATCCATCACCGCTTCACGGGAGTGTCCGCGCTCGCTGGTGTCGCGGATTAGTTTCTGAATCCACTCGAGGTTGACGATAGGCACCACGCCAACCAACAGATCAACATGACGCGCGACATCATGTTGCGGGGTGACGACGCCGCCGTGCAGTCCTTCATAAAACAGCACATCGGTCGGTTCGGGAAGCGGCTGCCAGGGGGTAAACGTGCCGGGAACCTGATTCCACGGTACGGCTTCATCATAGGTATGCAGATATTTACGCGACTGGCCTTTACCCGTCTGCCCGTACTCAATAAAGGTATGTTCCAGTAGGCTGAAGTCATTGGCTTCAGGCCCGAAATAGCTGATATGCCGCCCGGCGTCACGCGCTTTGCGGATCGCCATATCCATTTCCGGGCGGGTGTAACGATGAAAACTGTCGCCTTCCACCTCGGCGGCGTGCAGATTTAACTGCGCGAAAATTTTACGAAACGCGAGGCTGGTGGTGGTGGTCCCCGCGCCGCTTGACCCTGTTACTGCTATCACCGGATGTTTGGCTGACATGGCAACTCCATGATTGAGCTTTAGTAATAATGTATTGTCGGCAAAGGCGTTTTATTCGCGAAACTGCTTTTTCGGCATAATATTGACCGTTTCATGTAATTCAGACCATACCAGCACGGCCTCGCCGGATTGCAGTTGGCGTTTTACGTCAGCGACTTTTTGTTCAAGCGAACGTTCATGTTCACCATAATCGGTGCCTTCGCGCAACACAAAGCTTTCGATCAGGTTGTCCAGCGTGTCGGGGGCGAGCCCCTGCCAGGGAATGATCATGATGACGCCTCCAGGTACGTTGTCAGCCAGTCAGGAATTCGGCGTTCCAGCCACATTTCAGGGCGCAGCGGCGTACCGCCGATAAATCCTACGTGTCCGCCATGCTCAGTCAGCTGATACTCCACCTGCGGGGGCAGATCTTCCGCTTTAGGGATCACATGATGATCCATAAACGGATCGTCTTTAGCGTGAATAATCAGCGTCGGTTTAGCAATCTGGTTAAGCAACGGCATGGCGCTACACTGACGATAGTAGTCGATGGCGTCGGCAAAGCCGTGAATTTTCGCGGTGATCAGGTCGTCAAACTCGCGAATTCGGCGCATTGATTTCAGTTGCGCCAGATTCACCGGCAGCGACCCGGGATATGCCGCCAGCTTGCGTGACGCATTCGCTTTTAACAGATTAAGCAAATAACGCTGATAGACGCGGGAAAACCCTTTGTCCATGTGGTAGCTACAGGCTTCGAGAACGAAAGGCGCAGAAACAATTACCGCCGCCTCGATGGGAATATCGCGGCCTTCTTTCGCCAGCAGGCACGCCAGCATATTACCGCCGAGCGAATAGCCCACGGCGGCTGTCGGAACGGCGCCGAACTCCCGCTGTAGCCAGCGTAAAAACCAGGCTCCATCCTCCGTTTCACCGGAGTGGTAAATACGATTCAGACGGTTGGGCTCGCCGCTACAGCCGCGAAAGTGCATCACCACGCCCAGCCAGCCGCGCTTTTGCGCCGCCTCAATCAGCCCGTGGGCATAGGGGCTGTTCAGGCTGCCTTCCAGACCGTGAAAGACCACCAGCCGCGGTTTATGCTTTGCCTGTTGCGGATCTTCGCTCCATGCCAGATCGACAAAATCGCCGTCCGGTAGCTCCAGCCGCTGCCAGTGGGCGTTGAACTTCACTTTGCGGCGGATTAAACGCGGCAGCATAGTTTGTAAATGGCGATTACGAATGCCACGCATGGGAATAAATTCATGCGAGTCATTGACAGGCGGGGTCATTTCTGTGGACGTGATCTCAACCATAGCACCAGAACAATTGATAATTGGAAACAATACTATACCGCGCATAAGGTTCACAGATTAGTCAATATGTGATTTTACGTTCAATTGGTCGTCTGGCGAAATAAAATTGCGCCTCATTTCACCAGAGGGGGCGGTATGCAAGGCGCGCGCAATACCCCACAGAAATCGCGTGAACCCCTGCATCAGCCGAATTAATCGTGGTAGTGTGGCAACACGATAGTTATGTGACTCAAGGAGAAGGCATGTCGAAGACACTTTTACAGATCCATTTTAACTTTAGCGGCCCTTTTGGCGAGGAGATGACTCAGCAACTGGTCGGGCTGGCGGAGTCTATCAATGAGGAGCCGGGCTTCATCTGGAAAATCTGGACAGAAAGCGAGAAAAACCAGCAAGCTGGCGGCATTTACTTGTTTGAATCCGAAGAAACGGCGCAGGCTTATATTAAAAAACACACTGCGCGTCTGAAAAATCTTGGCGTTGATGAGGTGACGTTTAAATTATTTGGCGTGAACGACGCGCTGACGAAAATAAATCACGGCAACCTTTGCCGCTAAATCACATAACGCAGGCTTCTGTTCCGGTGCTGCCGACCGCAACGGTAACCTTTATATCGGGACGAGTACCGAAGAGGCCTTTATGGACGAACAGCGGACCACGAACGTTCTCTTCCAGCGTGTGCAGCGCCTCGGCGGTGCGGGCGATGTTACCCTTCTCCACAAGCATCATGAAGATAGTGAGCTTGCGGAAGGTAATGTCATCGGTGATAGACAGGTTCATCGTCCGCCCCGTGCGTTAGAGCCTATCCCAGTAGGCGTAATTGTTGAAGCCAGTTTGGGGCCGGACAGCGCGCAGAAACCGGAGCGTACACATAGTACGTGAGGATTTCGAGCACTGCCCGGCCCTAAAATGGCGAATAAAATAGCCTAATGGGATAGGCTCTTAGTCGTTCTGCATCATCTGCTCAAGCTGCTCCTGCGCCTCAAGCCATGCCATTTCACATTCTTCCAGCCCGGATTTGGCGCTGGCCTGCAGTTGCAGGCACTCGGTCATCTCCGCTTTACGGCTTGGGTCATACAGGCTGCTGTCGCCGAGCTTCTCTTCCGCCTGCGTTAACTGGGCGTTGAGCTTTTCCATCTCTTTTTCCAGACGGGTAATCTCTTTACGCAGCGGTTGCGTCAGAGTGCGTAGCTCGGCTTCGCGACGCTTCTGATCTTTGCGTGACTGAGCGCTGTTGGCGTTGTTTTCCTTCGGCGCGTTGTCGGCCTGGTTTTCCTGTTTCTGCACGTCGCTCAGCCATTGCTGATAATCCTCCAGGTCGCCGTCGAACGGTTCGACCTTTTTGTCGTGAACCAGATAGAGGTCGTCAGTGGTGGAGCGAATCAGGTGGCGGTCGTGCGACACGACGACCAATGCGCCTTCGAAATCAATCAGCGCTTCGGTGAGCGCCTGACGCATGTCGAGATCCAGGTGGTTGGTCGGTTCATCGAGCAGCAGCAGATTTGGACGCTGCCAGACGATCAGCGCCAGTACCAGGCGCGCTTTCTCGCCGCCGGAGAAACGTTGCGTCTCTTCCGTTACTTTGTCGCCCTGGAAACCGAAGCCGCCGAGATAGTCGCGCAGCTTCTGCTCCAGTTCCTGCGGCGCCAGACGCGCCATATGTTGCAACGGGGATTCATCGGCGCGCAGGAACTCCAGTTGGTGCTGGGCGAAGTAGCCGAGCTTAATGCCTTTGGCGAGGCCGATTTCACCGTGCAACGGTTCCAGTTCGCCCGCCAGCAGCTTGATCAGCGTCGATTTCCCCGCGCCGTTGCGACCCAGCAGGCCGATACGCGAGCCTGGCACCAGGTTCAGCTTGATGGATTCCAGAATGATGCGATCGCCATAACCTGCGCTGACTTTTTCCATCTTCAGCAGCGGGTTTGGCAGGCTTTCCGGCGCGCGGAAGCTGAAATGGAACGGGTTGTCGACATGAGCCGGCGCAATCAGCTCCATACGCTCCAGCATCTTGATACGGCTTTGCGCCTGCTTGGCCTTGGTGGCCTTGGCGCGGAAACGGTCGATGTAGCTTTGCAGATGCGCCACACGCTCCTGCTGACTCTCATACATCGCCTGCTGTTGCGCCAGGCGCGTGGCGCGCTGAACTTCAAACGCGCTGTAGTTGCCGGTGTACTCGAACAGAGTCTGCTGTTCGATATGGATAATTTTATCCACTATCGGGTCAAGAAAATCGCGATCGTGGGAGATCAGAATCAGGGTGCCCGGATAGCTCTTCAGCCATTTTTCCAGCCAGATAACGGCATCCAGATCGAGGTGGTTGGTCGGTTCGTCGAGCAGCAGTAAATCGGAACGGCAAATCAGCGCCTGGGCCAGGTTAAGGCGCATCCGCCAGCCGCCGGAAAAGTCGCTGACCGGACGTTCCAGCTGATCGTTAGAGAAGCCGAGACCGTGTAGCAGGCTGGCGGCGCGCGAGCGAACGGTCCATGCGTCGATGGCGTCCAGCTTGCCATGTATGGAGGCGATAGCATGTCCGTCGTTACGTTCGTTGGCGTCGTTAAGCTGTGCCTCCAGATGCCGGTATTCACGGTCGCCGTCAATGACATACTCAATCGCTGGCTGAGGCAACGCAGGTGTTTCCTGATTCACCCACGCTAATTGCCAGGTTCCGGGCAGGGTAAAACTCCCGGCATCGGCGCTGATTTCATTTTTTAGCAATGCCAGCAGGGTAGATTTACCGCAGCCGTTTTTACCCACCAGGCCGACTTTCTGGCCTGGATTAATGGTAGCCGAGGCATTGTCCAGTAGGACGCGCACGCCGCGACGAATTTGTAACGAGGAGAAAACAATCATAAGGCGCCGTATGTTCAGACTATGTTAATTTATCATTATGATAATGTAATATTCGGGCGTACCGCCGCGCTGGAGCGCAATGGTAGCTCAAAACAACAACGATACACAAAATCATTCAGGCCGCCTTTGGTGAGGGACAAGAATATCTCTCATTAATCCCCAGCGGCGGACATAGAGTACGTTCCTGAGTTGAACAAACGCTGTCAACGTAGAAGCGGCCTGAAGAATGGCATGTATCGACCCAAAACAACCGGGAGGGGGATTGATGTCTCAGCCAGCGAAAGTCTTGCTGTTGTATGCCCATCCGGAATCTCAGGACTCGGTTGCTAACCGGGTACTGCTTAAACCGGCCATACAGCACAATAACGTAACCGTGCACGATCTTTATGCGCGCTATCCTGATTTTTTTATCGACACGCCCTATGAACAAGCCCTGTTACGTGAGCACGACGTCATTGTTTTTCAGCATCCCCTTTACACCTATAGCTGTCCGGCTTTACTGAAAGAATGGCTTGATCGCGTTTTGAGTCGGGGGTTCGCCAGCGGACCAGGGGGAAACCAACTGGTGGGAAAGTACTGGCGTAGCGTGATTACGACCGGCGAGCCGGAGAGCGCTTACCGGTATGACGCGCTAAACCGCTATCCAATGAGCGATGTACTCCGCCCTTTTGAACTGACCGCGGCCATGTGCCGGATGCACTGGATGCCGCCCATTATTGTGTACTGGGCGCGCCGCCAGTCGCCGCAGACGCTGGCCAGTCATGCGAAAGCCTATGGCGAGTGGCTGGCGAATCCTGTGAGCGCGGGAGGCTATTGATGGAAGGTGCTGATTTATTGACCGCGGGAGTGTTGTTCCTCTTCGCGGCGGTAGCGGCGGTGCCGCTGGCCGCGAGGCTGGGCATCGGCGCGGTGCTAGGGTATTTGCTGGCGGGAATCGCCATCGGTCCGTGGGGGCTGGGATTTATCAGCGACGTTGACGAGATCCTGCACTTTTCCGAACTGGGCGTCGTGTTTCTGATGTTTATCATTGGTCTCGAACTCAATCCGTCCCGGCTTTGGCAACTGCGGCGCTCTATCTTCGGCGTCGGCGCTGCTCAGGTGCTGTTAAGCGCGGCGGTGCTTGCGGGATTATTGATGCTTGCTGATTTCTTATGGCAGGCGGCGGTCGTCGGCGGGATTGGCCTGGCGATGTCTTCGACGGCGATGGCGCTACAACTGATGCGCGAGAAAGGCATGAATCGTAGCGAGTCCGGGCAGTTAGGGTTTTCCGTCTTACTGTTTCAGGATTTAGCGGTGATCCCCGCGCTGGCGTTGGTGCCTTTATTGGCGGGATCGGCCGACGAGCATTTCGACTGGTTTAAAGTGGCAATGAAGGTACTGGCCTTCGCGGTAATGCTGATTGGCGGTCGTTACCTGTTGCGCCCGGTATTTCGTTTTATTGCTGCGTCCGGCGTACGGGAGGTTTTCACTGCCGCGACGCTATTGCTGGTGTTGAGCGCCGCTTTATTTATGGATGCGCTGGGACTGTCGATGGCCCTGGGAACCTTCATTGCCGGCGTTTTACTGGCAGAGAGCGAATACCGGCATGAGCTGGAAAATGCTATCGATCCCTTTAAAGGTTTACTGCTTGGGCTGTTCTTTATCTCCGTCGGTATGTCGCTAAATCTCGGCGTACTTTATACCCATTTACTGTGGGTGGCGGCGAGCGTTGTTATTCTGGTCGTCATAAAAATGCTGACGCTGTATCTGCTGGCGCGGTTATATGGAATAAGAAGTTCTGAACGGATGCAGTTTGCCAGCGTGCTGAGTCAGGGGGGCGAGTTCGCTTTTGTGCTCTTTTCTACCGCCTCTTCTCAGCGCCTGTTTCAGGGCGATCAGATGGCGTTATTATTGGTGACTGTCACATTATCAATGATGACCACGCCGCTACTGATGAAAGGGATTGATAAGTGGTTATCGCGCCGTCTTAATGGCCCGGAAGAGAATGATGAAAAGCCGTGGGTTGAGGATGATAAGCCCCAGGTGATTGTCGTCGGCTTTGGCCGTTTTGGTCAGGTGATCGCTCGCTTATTGATGGCGAATAAGATGCGTATCACCGTGCTGGAACGCGATATCGGCGCCGTTAATCTGATGCGCAAATATGGTTATAAAGTGTATTACGGCGACGCTACACAAGTCGAGCTGCTGCGTTCTGCGGGCGCGGAAGCGGCGGAGTCGATAGTCATCACGTGTAATGAACCGGAAGACACGATGAAGCTGGTGGCGCTGTGTCAGCAGCATTTTCCTCATCTGCATATTCTTGCGCGAGCGCGTGGACGTGTGGAGGCCCATGAGTTATTACAGGCTGGTGTCACGCAGTTTTCCCGTGAAACGTTTTCCAGCGCGCTGGAACTGGGACGTAAAACTCTGGTGTCGTTAGGTATGCATCCGCATCAGGCGCAACGCGCGCAGTTGCATTTTCGTCGGCTGGATATGCGAATGTTGCGGGAGCTGATCCCGGAGCATAGCGACATGGTACAGATTTCGCGCGCCAGAGAGGCCCGACGCGAGCTGGAGGAGATTTTTCAGCGCGAAATGCAACAGGAACGGCGCCAGTTGGATGGCTGGGATGAATTTGAGTAGAGGTGAACAATGGCAATCCGTAAACGTTTTATTGCAGGCGCGAAATGTCCGGCCTGTCAGGCGCAGGATACAATGGCGATGTGGCGTGAAAATAATGTCGATATTGTTGAATGCGTTAAGTGCGGGCATCAAATGCGGGAAGCGGATAAAGACGTTCGCGAGCATGTTCGCAAAGAAGAGCAAGTGATCGGGATTTTTCATCCGGACTAGCGATATGCCGCAGGTTTTTTTAAGCTAAGGGGTACACGGCTGCAGAATTCCGCTACAATCTGCGCCACTATTCTTCCCATGCTCAGGAGATATCATGAAAGTAGCAAAAGACCTGGTGGTCAGCCTGGCCTATCAGGTACGTACAGAAGACGGTGTGTTGGTTGATGAGTCTCCGGTGAGTGCGCCGCTGGATTACCTACACGGTCACGGCTCCCTGATCTCTGGTCTGGAAACCGCGCTGGAAGGCCATGAAGTTGGCGACAAATTTGATGTCGCTGTTGGCGCGAACGACGCTTACGGCCAGTATGACGAAAATCTGGTGCAGCGTGTGCCTAAAGACGTCTTTATGGGCGTTGATGAACTGCAGGTAGGGATGCGTTTCCTGGCGGAAACCGACCAGGGCCCGGTACCGGTAGAGATTACCGAAGTGGAAGACGATCACGTTGTGGTTGATGGTAACCACATGCTGGCGGGTCAGAATCTGAAATTTAACGTAGAAGTTGTTGCGATTCGTGAAGCGACTGAAGAAGAACTGGCTCACGGTCATGTTCACGGCGCACACGATCACCACCACGATCACGGTGAAGACGGCTGCTGTGGCGGTCATGGTCATGACCATGGTCACGAGCACGGCGGCGAAGGCTGCTGCGGCGGTGGTGGTAAAGGCGGCTGCGGTTGCCATTAATCCCCGTCGTCTTTCAAGCCACCGCGGTGTTGGCTACGCTTTCAAACCCCGGTCACATAGTTATCTATGCTCCCGGGGAATTTTCAAGCTTGCCGCCTTGCTGTGACTCGAAATCCTTAGGGTATTATCATTGGTTCGATAAATCATCGGGCACAAAAAAAGCGGGTTAACCCCGCTTTTTTTTCGTCTCAGTAATGCGGCGGTGGCGTTTCTTCTGCCTGAGAGGCGATATTTGACGGCTGACTGGCTTTTAACTTTTCCGTGAGCAAACGCAGATGATCGCGCAGCTTCGCCATCTCCATTTCATGTGCGGTTACCGTCAGGTTTAGTTCTTCTATGGTAATCTCCTGGAACGCCAGACGGCTTTCCAGTTCAGCCAGACGAGCTTCCATCGTGATATCCTGCATGATGTACCTCTTTATGTTGTCTCCGTCGGCGGATTCTACTTAACTTTACCGGCTTTCACAGCAACCATTACGCGCCCTACGAAACTAATTTAAACAAAAAGAGTCTGAAAAGAAGTGATAATAGGGCGTGTTCGTATGTTGATTTGTTCTGCAACGATTTATAGTACGCTTCTTACGTAAGTTAACATGGGGCGAGATGCCCCGGCCCTGGAGATATGGATGAAATCACTGTTTAAAGCCACGCTGCTGGCAACTACGATGGCCGTTGCTATGCACGCACCGATCACTTTTGCTGCTGATGCGGCGAAACCGGCAGCTACCGCTGATAGCAAAGCAGCATTTAAAAACGACGATCAAAAAGCGGCTTATGCGCTGGGCGCCTCGCTGGGTCGTTACATGGAAAATTCGCTTAAAGAGCAGGAAAAGTTAGGCATCAAACTGGATAAAGATCAGTTGATTGCCGGCGTTCAGGATGCCTTTGCCGATAAGAGCAAACTGTCCGATCAGGAAATTGAGCAAACGCTGCAGACGTTTGAAGCACGCGTGAAGAGCGCTGCTCAGGCGAAGATGGAAAAAGACGCTGCCGATAACGAAGCAAAAGGTAAAACGTTCCGCGACGCTTTTGCTAAAGAGAAAGGCGTGAAAACCTCCTCTACCGGCCTGCTTTACAAAGTAGAGAAAGAAGGCACAGGCGAGGCGCCGAAAGATAGCGATACCGTTGTGGTGAACTACAAAGGTACGCTGATCGACGGTAAAGAGTTTGATAACTCTTACACGCGCGGCGAACCGCTCTCCTTCCGTCTGGACGGCGTTATCCCTGGCTGGACTGAAGGGCTGAAAAATATTAAGAAAGGCGGCAAGATCAAGCTGGTTATCCCACCTGAGCTGGCCTACGGTAAAACGGGCGTTCCGGGTATCCCGGCGAACTCCACCCTGGTATTCGACGTAGAGCTGCTGGATATCAAACCAGCGCCGAAAGCGGATGCTAAACCTGCCGATGCGGCTGACGCTAAAGCCGCAGATGCTGCTAAAAAATAAAAACTGAGAGCCGCCGCTTGTAATAGCGGCGGTTTTTTTTATTCAGGCCGGATATATTACTCACCATAATTTGATTTGCGGATAACGGCGCTTGCGCTGGTCGTTAAGGGCGAGACCGTAGGCTGAATGACCGCCAACGCACACGTAGTCTGAAATAGCCGAGCAAATTAGTACTGGAAAGAGGAACCCTCACTGTATTAATTTAATCATCCGCGTAAATAATGAGCCTGCCCTGAAAACATAACGACAGGCTCCTGAAAAGGAGTGTTTTTTTTCATGTCCAGGTCGCTTTTAACCAACGAAACCAGTGAACTTGATTTGCTGGATCAGCGTCCCTTCGAGCAAACCGACTTCGATATTCTGAAATCCTACGAAGCGGTAGTGGACGGGTTAGCGATGCTTATAGGTTCCCATTGTGAAATCGTATTGCACTCTTTGCAGGATCTAAAATGTTCTGCCATTCGTATTGCCAATGGCGAACATACGGGCCGTAAAATTGGCTCGCCGATTACCGACCTGGCGTTGCGCATGTTGCACGACATGACAGGGGCGGACAGTAGCGTGTCGAAATGCTATTTTACGCGCGCGAAAAGCGGTGTCTTGATGAAGTCGTTGACGATTGCCATTCGCAACCGCGAGCAGCGCGTCATTGGTCTACTGTGCATCAACATGAATCTTGATGTGCCATTTTCACAGATTATGAATACCTTTATTCCGCCGGAAACGCCGGAAGTCGGCTCAGCGGTTAATTTTGCCTCCTCAGTCGAAGATTTAGTCACCCAGACGCTGGAGTTCACGATCGAAGAAGTGAATGCCGATCGTAATGTCTCTAACAATGCGAAAAATCGTCAGATCGTCCTTAACTTGTACGAAAAAGGCATTTTCGATATTAAAGACGCCATTAACCAGGTAGCCGATCGTCTGAATATCTCAAAACACACGGTTTACCTCTATATTCGCCAGTTCAAAAGCGGCGATTTTCAGGGGCAGGATAAATAATGCGTTATGCCATTATGGTCACCGGGCCGGCATATGGCACCCAGCAGGCCAGCAGCGCATTGCAGTTCGCCCACGCGCTGCTCAATGAGGGGCATGAGTTAGCCAGCGTCTTTTTCTATCGGGAAGGTGTCTATAACGCCAATCTCCTGACCTCGCCGGCGAGCGATGAATATGATCTGGTACGCGCCTGGCAGAAATTGAATACGCAGCATGGCGTAGCGCTGAACATCTGTGTCGCGGCGGCGCTTCGTCGCGGTATTATTGATGAAACTGAAGCCGGCAGACTGGGGTTGCCGTCCGCCAATCTTCAGCCGGGCTTTACGCTAAGCGGCCTGGGCGCGCTGGCGGAGGCTTCTCTCACCTGCGATCGGGTGGTGCAGTTTTAATGAAACGTATTGCATTTGTCTTTTCCACCGCGCCGCACGGTAGCGCCTCAGGTCGTGAAGGGCTGGATGCGCTGCTGGCGACGTCAGCGCTAACGGAAGCGCTGGGCGTCTTTTTTATCAGCGACGGCGTCTTTCAGTTATTACCAGGACAAAAACCAGACGCTGTGCTGGCGCGTGACTATATTGCTACTTTCAAGCTCTTTGATTTGTACGATATTGATCAATGCTGGATCTGCGCGGCATCGCTGCGCGAGCGTGGTCTGGAGAACGTTAATTTTGTGGTAGACGCCACGCCGCTGGAACCCGTGGCGTTACGCCGCGAGCTTGGCAACTATGATGTCATCCTAAGATTCTGAGGCGTTTATGCTGCATACCTTACCTCATTGCGCTTCGAGCGTTGATTTTCCCGCTTTGCTGCGCCTGCTAAAAGAGGGCGATGCGCTTTTGTTGCTCCAGGATGGCGTTACCGTCGCGATTGAAGGTAACCGCTTCCTTGAAAGTCTGCGCGATGCCCCCATAACGGTCTATGCCTTGAAAGAAGACATTGACGCCCGCGGCCTGGGTGGTCAAATTTCAGACAGTGTCGTCAGGGTTGACTATACTGAGTTTGTCAGACTCACGGTTAAGTATGCCAACCAGATGGCCTGGTGATGGCGGGATCGTTGTATATTTCTTGACACCTTTTCGACACCGCCCTAAAATTCGGCGTCCTCATATTGTGTGAGGGCGTTTTATTACGTGTTTACGAAGCAAAAGCTAAAACCAGGAGCTATTTAATGGCAACAGTTAACCAGCTGGTACGCAAACCACGTGCTCGCAAAGTTGCGAAAAGCAACGTGCCTGCGCTGGAAGCATGCCCGCAAAAACGTGGCGTATGTACTCGTGTATATACTACCACTCCTAAAAAACCGAACTCCGCACTGCGTAAAGTTTGCCGTGTTCGTCTGACTAACGGTTTTGAAGTGACTTCCTACATCGGTGGTGAAGGTCACAACCTGCAGGAGCACTCCGTGATCCTGATCCGTGGCGGTCGTGTTAAAGACCTCCCGGGTGTTCGTTACCACACCGTTCGTGGCGCGCTTGACTGCTCCGGCGTTAAAGACCGTAAGCAAGCTCGTTCTAAGTACGGCGTGAAGCGTCCTAAGGCTTAATGGTTCTCCGTTAAGTAAGGCCAAACGTTTTAAATTAATGTCAAACTAAACTCGTAGAGTTTTGGACAATCCTGAATTAACAACGGAGTATTTCCATGCCACGTCGTCGCGTCATTGGTCAGCGTAAAATTCTGCCGGATCCGAAGTTCGGATCAGAACTGCTGGCTAAATTTGTCAATATCCTGATGGTAGATGGTAAAAAATCTACTGCAGAATCAATCGTATACAGCGCGCTGGAGACCCTGGCTCAGCGTTCTGGTAAATCTGAACTGGAAGCTTTCGAAGTCGCTCTCGAAAACGTTCGCCCGACTGTAGAAGTTAAATCCCGCCGTGTAGGTGGTTCTACTTATCAGGTACCAGTTGAAGTCCGTCCGGTCCGTCGTAATGCTCTGGCAATGCGTTGGATCGTAGAAGCTGCTCGTAAACGCGGTGATAAATCCATGGCTCTGCGCCTGGCGAACGAACTTTCTGATGCTGCAGACAACAAAGGTACTGCAGTTAAGAAACGTGAAGACGTTCACCGTATGGCAGAAGCCAACAAGGCGTTCGCACACTACCGTTGGTAATCCCTTCGGAGTCATAGTCACCAGGCGGGCGCTTCAGGTAAGTCGCCCGTTTTGGATAACTTAACTGAACGCCTAAAGATATCAACGAGGAATCAAATGGCTCGTACAACACCCATCGCACGCTACCGTAATATCGGTATCAGTGCGCACATCGACGCCGGTAAAACCACTACTACCGAACGTATTCTGTTCTACACCGGTGTAAACCACAAAATCGGTGAAGTTCATGACGGCGCAGCTACCATGGACTGGATGGAGCAGGAGCAGGAGCGTGGTATTACTATCACCTCCGCAGCGACTACTGCATTCTGGTCTGGTATGGCTAAGCAGTATGAACCGCATCGCATCAACATCATCGACACCCCGGGGCACGTTGACTTCACTATCGAAGTAGAACGTTCCATGCGTGTTCTCGATGGTGCGGTAATGGTTTACTGCGCAGTTGGTGGTGTTCAGCCGCAGTCTGAAACCGTATGGCGTCAGGCAAACAAATACAAAGTTCCGCGTATTGCGTTCGTTAACAAAATGGACCGCATGGGCGCGAACTTCCTGAAAGTTGTTGGTCAGATCAAAACCCGTCTGGGCGCGAACCCGGTTCCGCTGCAGCTGGCAATTGGTGCTGAAGAAGGTTTCACCGGCGTTGTTGACCTGGTGAAAATGAAAGCCATCAACTGGAACGATGCCGACCAGGGCGTTACCTTCGAATACGAAGATATCCCGGCTGACATGCAGGACCTGGCTAACGAATGGCACCAGAACCTGATCGAGTCCGCCGCAGAAGCTTCTGAAGAGCTGATGGAAAAATACCTGGGTGGTGAAGAACTGACTGAAGAAGAGATCAAACAAGCTCTGCGTCAGCGCGTTCTGAACAACGAAATCATCCTGGTAACCTGTGGTTCTGCATTCAAGAACAAAGGTGTTCAGGCGATGCTGGATGCGGTAATTGATTACCTGCCATCCCCGGTAGACGTACCTGCGATCAACGGTATTCTGGACGACGGTAAAGATACTCCGGCTGAGCGTCACGCAAGCGACGACGAGCCGTTCTCTGCGCTGGCGTTCAAAATCGCTACCGACCCGTTTGTGGGTAACCTGACCTTCTTCCGTGTGTACTCCGGTGTGGTTAACTCTGGTGATACCGTACTGAACTCCGTGAAAACCGCACGTGAGCGTTTCGGTCGTATCGTTCAGATGCACGCCAACAAACGTGAAGAGATCAAAGAAGTTCGCGCGGGCGACATCGCGGCTGCTATCGGCCTGAAAGACGTGACTACCGGTGACACCCTGTGTGATCCGGAAAACCCGATCATTCTGGAACGTATGGAATTCCCTGAGCCGGTAATCTCCATCGCGGTAGAACCGAAAACCAAAGCTGACCAGGAAAAAATGGGTCTGGCTCTGGGCCGTCTGGCGAAAGAAGACCCGTCATTCCGCGTATGGACTGATGAAGAATCTAACCAGACCATCATCGCTGGTATGGGTGAACTTCACCTGGATATCATCGTTGACCGTATGAAGCGTGAATTCAACGTTGAAGCTAACGTGGGTAAACCTCAGGTTGCTTACCGCGAAGCGATTCGCGCGAAAGTTACCGACATCGAAGGTAAACACGCGAAACAGTCTGGTGGTCGCGGTCAGTATGGTCATGTTGTTATCGACATGTACCCGCTGGAGCCGGGCTCTAACCCGAAAGGTTACGAGTTCATCAACGACATCAAAGGTGGTGTAATTCCTGGCGAATACATCCCGGCCGTTGATAAAGGCATCCAGGAGCAGCTGAAATCTGGCCCGCTGGCGGGTTATCCGGTAGTTGATCTCGGTGTGCGTCTGCACTTCGGTTCTTACCATGACGTTGACTCCTCTGAGCTGGCGTTTAAACTGGCTGCGTCTATCGCCTTTAAAGAAGGCTTTAAGAAAGCAAAACCAGTTCTGCTTGAGCCGATCATGAAGGTTGAAGTAGAAACACCTGAAGAGAATACCGGTGACGTTATCGGCGACCTTAGCCGCCGTCGTGGTATGCTCAAAGGTCAGGAATCTGAAGTTACAGGCGTTAAGATCCACGCTGAAGTACCGCTGTCTGAAATGTTCGGATATGCAACTCAGCTGCGTTCTCTGACCAAAGGTCGCGCATCGTACACTATGGAATTCCTGAAGTATGATGATGCGCCGAACAACGTTGCTCAGGCCGTAATCGAAGCCCGTGGTAAATAAGCCGCAGGGTTAAAAACCAAAATCCCGTGCTCTCTCCTGAAGGGGAGAGCGCTATAGTAAGGAATATAGCCGTGTCTAAAGAAAAATTTGAACGTACAAAACCGCACGTTAACGTCGGCACCATCGGCCACGTTGACCACGGTAAAACTACCCTGACCGCTGCAATCACCACCGTACTGGCTAAAACCTACGGCGGTGCTGCTCGTGCATTCGACCAGATCGATAACGCGCCGGAAGAAAAAGCGCGTGGTATCACCATCAACACTTCTCACGTTGAATACGATACCCCGACCCGCCACTACGCACACGTAGACTGCCCGGGGCACGCCGACTATGTTAAAAACATGATCACCGGTGCTGCTCAGATGGACGGCGCGATCCTGGTTGTTGCTGCGACTGACGGCCCGATGCCGCAGACCCGTGAGCACATCCTGCTGGGTCGTCAGGTAGGCGTTCCGTACATCATCGTGTTCCTGAACAAATGCGACATGGTTGATGACGAAGAGCTGCTGGAACTGGTTGAGATGGAAGTTCGCGAACTGCTGTCTCAGTACGACTTCCCGGGCGACGACACTCCGATCGTTCGTGGTTCTGCTCTGAAAGCGCTGGAAGGCGACGCAGAGTGGGAAGCGAAAATCATCGAACTGGCTGG
>NZ_JBGDUQ010000017.1:0-46322 GCF_046552175.1 Salmonella sp. SAL00672
GTGTACGCTCCGGTTTTTGCGCGCTGTCCGTGTCCAAACTGGCTGCGCCAATAACGCCTGGTGGGATAGGCTCTTAGATTGTATTAATCGCCGCGATTTATGGCGAGCAAACATCGCGGCGGGAATAAAAATCTTCAGCGTATCGACTCTTCTCCCACAAGCGGTGGTTATCCCGCTTGTGGGCATGAGTGACGGTTAAACAGGCGCTTCCATCTCAAGTCTGACCGGATGAAAACGGCGTTTGAAATAAATCAGGCCATGCCCATCCTGGCTAAGAATAATATTTTTGATCGCCACCAGATACACCAGATGCGTGCCAATGGTTTGTACCTCGCTGATCTCGCCTTCAAGACCGGCCAGCGCGCCGTTAAGTACCGGCTGGCCCAGCGGCCCGTTTTGCCAACATGGCTGGTGAAAACGCTCTTCCATCGCCATCCCCGTCATACCGGCAAAGTGGCGCGCCATCAGCTCCTGCTCATGGTTAAGTACATTAATGCACAGCTTGCCGTTGCCCTGAAAGACGGGGTTCATGGCGCTATTGGCATTAATACATACCATCACGGAGGGCGGCGTATCGGTGACGGAACAGACCGCTGTTGCGGTGATACCGCAGCGTCCGGCGTGACCCGCCGTGGTTACGATGTTGACCGCTGCCGCCAGACTTGCCATCGCATCGCGAAAACGCAGACGTTGTTCATCTACTTGCATGAGAACCTCCTGCCGCGTTATTTCAGCAGCTTATCCAGTTGATTGATGTCGTCGTTATTGTGCAAATGCGAAACCGTCCAGCCATTCTGATCGTATTCGGAGAGGCAGCGATCGACCATTGCCATCATCTTATCCATATTGCCGGAGCTCTGGGCCTGACGCAGGCACTGCAGACGAATTTCATCCTGGCTGCCCGAGTAGTTAATCTCGTACAGCTCATGGCGACCGCCAAACTCGCTGCCGATGGCATCCCACATCAATTTAAGAATTTTGATACGTTCAACATGGTCCATTCCGTTAGAGCCGCGTACGTATTTCGCCAGGTACTGGTCGATTTGCGGATTATTCAGATCGCGGGCGCTGGAAGGCAGGTAAATCAGGCCGCTGGTAACGTTACGTTCAATAATATTTTTAATTTTCGCGTAGGCCATTGGGGCCATCACACGATAGGTTTGCAGCGCGGCGTGGTCCGGTAGCCAGGCGCCGTTTACCCACGGGGTTGCTTCGGAACACATAGAATCGCTCAATGCCCAGAACATATTGCGCCAGGCCACGACTTCGCCGAGATCGGCCTGCACGCCCCGGAACTCTACGGTACCCGTACATTCGAGCGATTTTTTCAGCAGCGCGGTAATGAAATCAAGTTTAACCGCCAGACGAACACAGGCTTGCAGTGGATACATACGGGCAAAGCCGCCTTCCATCGTCCAGCGACGGCAACGATCGAAATCACGGTAAATCAACACGTTTTCCCACGGGATCAACACCTTGTCCATCACCAGAATGGCATCGTTTTCATCAAAGCGGCTGGAGAGTGGATAATCAAACGGCGAGCCCGTCGCGCCCGCGACCATTTCATACGAGGCGCGCGAAATAAGTTTTACGCCTTCGGCATCCATTGGCGCGACAAACATCAGAGCGAAATCCGGGTTTTCGCCCATCACCTGGGCTGAGCCGAAACCAATCATGTTGTAGTGAGTCAGGGCGGAGTTAGTGGCGACAACTTTCGCCCCGCTGACAATAATCCCGGCGTCCGTCTCTTTCTCCAGCTTGATATAGACGTCTTTCACTTCGTCGGCAGGTTTGTGGCGGTCAATGGGCGGGTTGACGATAGCATGGTTAAAGTACAGGCCGGTCTCCTGAATGCGGGTGTACCAGTTGCGGGCGTTCTGCTCAAACTGGCCGTAGAAGGCTGGGTTAGCGCCCAGAGCGCAGCCAAAGGCGGCTTTGTAATCCGGTGTGCGTCCCATCCAGCCGTAACTCAGGCGTGACCACTCGGCGATAGCATCACGCTGTTGGCGCAGATCGTCTGCGCTTTTCGCCACGCGGAAAAATTTATGCGTATAACCGCCGCTGCCGGTATCGGTATTCCAGCACAGGGTATCTTGCATCGACGGTTTATGTAATGCGTCATACAGTTGTGCGACAGAGGCTGCGGCATTGCGGAATGCCGGGTGTGTCGTAACATCTTTAACGCGTTCGCCGTAAATATAAATTTCCCGCCCGTCCTGCAGGCTTTTTAAATACTCTTCGCCCGTTAACGGACGCTTGTTATCAGTACGAAAATCTTCAGGTTTCATTGCGGCCTCTTCCTCGTTAATCGGAATGTTTTGTTAATAATATGTTTCTTATTTGTTGTTCAATTGAATAGGCAGAAGCGTAAACTGTGAAGAGACTTTCAGGACAACGGCGGGTACTTTTCAGATGAACGTCGAAGAAGAAGAGTAAAATGCGATCGCCGTCAACGTTGTAAGCGGGAGGGGATTCCCGTGTCGGCGGCGTGGGAAGGAAAGAATACTATGCTTCCGCTTCGCTATCAGGATGCTGGCGTCCCAGAGCAATAAGATCGTCCAGCAGCAGCATCAATTGCTGTGTTTTTTCGGGCGTGAAATCGGCCTCAATTTTTCGATAAGCCTCTTCTACCTGGCTTCGGGCACGGGCGTACAACGTTTGTCCCTGCTCCGTCAACATGACATATAACTTACGCTGATCGTTAACCGGCTTGAGTCGCAACACCAGTCCGTCTCGCTCCATGCGCGTCAATATTCCGGTCAGACTTGGACGCAAAATGCAGGAACGAAAGGCCAGCTCGTGAAAATCCATAGAGGGGCTATCGGCCAGGATTCGCACAATGCGCCATTGCTGGTCGGTCAGATTGTGGCTTTTAACGATGGGGCGGAAATAGGTCATTGCCGCTTCGCGCGCCTGAAGCAATGCGATGGTTAATGAATCATGCATAAGCGTTTCTCTTTTGCAGAATTATTAATACCTGAATAATTCGTGTTTACCGATGTGAGCTATGACATCTGTTTTATGTCCAAAGTTTAACAGAAACAAGGACTTTTATTTAACTCTTTGATATGTATGCATTTAATAATAAATTTGTGAAAATATTGTTAATCACATCACAAATACTTTACTTCAGCTTGCTAAATGTACAGCGAAAGCATAAATCTAATCATTAATATATTAATGAAATCACAGCCCGTTGAAGCGGCCTGAGGAGTTTATGTATGAAGGGTACTGTTTTCGCCGTTGCGTTAAACCATCGCAGTCAGCTTGATGCCTGGCAAGAGGCTTTCTCTCAGCCTCCCTATAATGCGCCGCCTAAAACCGCAGTGTGGTTCATCAAACCGCGTAATACGGTGATTCGTCACGGCGAGCCCATTCCTTATCCGCAGGGAGAAAAGGTACTGAGCGGCGCGACAGTGGCGCTCATTGTGGGGAAAACCGCCAGCCGGATACGCCCTGAAGCGGCGGCGGACTATATCGCCGGGTATGCGCTGGCTAACGAGGTCAGCCTGCCGGAAGAGAGCTTTTATCGCCCGGCGATTAAAGCGAAATGTCGCGATGGCTTTTGCCCGCTGGGTGAAATGGCGCCGCTGAGTGATGTGGATAACCTCACCATTATCACGGAAATCAACGGACGAGAAGCGGACCACTGGAATACTGCCGATTTACAGCGTAGCGCCGCACAACTGCTTAGCGCGTTAAGTGAGTTCGCTACGCTTAACCCTGGCGATGCGATCTTACTCGGTACGCCGCAGAATCGCGTTGCGCTGCGTCCCGGCGATCGGGTGCGTATTCTGGCGAAAGGTTTACCCGCTCTGGAAAATCCGGTTGTCGCAGAAGATGAATTCGCCCGCCACCAGACTTTTACGTGGCCGCTGTCAGCGACGGGTACGTTATTTGCGTTGGGGTTGAACTACGCCGATCACGCCAGCGAGCTGGCATTTACGCCGCCGAAAGAGCCGCTGGTATTTATCAAAGCGCCAAACACCTTTACCGAACATCACCAAACGTCGGTGCGCCCGAACAACGTCGAATATATGCACTACGAAGCCGAACTGGTCGTGGTGATTGGCAAAACGGCGCGTAAGGTGAGCGAAGCCGAAGCCATGGAGTATGTGGCCGGTTACACCGTCTGTAACGACTACGCGATCCGCGACTATCTGGAAAACTACTACCGTCCGAATCTGCGGGTAAAAAGCCGCGACGGCCTGACGCCGATAGGCCCGTGGATTGTGGATAAAGAGGCGGTTTCTGATCCGCACAACTTGACGTTACGCACCTTTGTTAACGGTGAGCTGCGCCAGGAAGGGACGACCGCCGATCTGATCTTCAGCATCCCGTTCCTGATTTCTTATCTGAGCGAATTTATGACGTTGCAGCCGGGCGACATGATTGCCACCGGTACGCCGAAAGGGTTGTCCGATGTGGTGCCGGGGGATGAAGTTGTCGTGGAAGTAGAAGGCGTGGGTCGCCTGGTTAACCGAATCGTCAGTGAGGAGAGTGCAAAATGAAGAAAATAAATCATTGGATTAACGGCAAAAACGTTGCAGGTAACGACTACTTCCAGACCACTAACCCGGCGACCGGTGACGTGCTGGCGGAAGTGGCCTCCGGCGGTGAAGCAGAAGTGAACCAGGCTGTTGCGGCGGCAAAAGAGGCGTTCCCGAAATGGGCCAACCTGCCGATGAAAGAGCGCGCGCGCCTGATGCGTCGCCTTGGCGATCTGATTGACCAGCATGTGCCGGAAATCGCGGCGATGGAAACCGCCGACACCGGCTTGCCTATTCACCAGACTAAAAACGTGCTGATCCCTCGCGCCTCGCATAACTTCGAATTCTTCGCCGAAGTGTGCCAGCAGATGAACGGCAAGACCTATCCGGTTGACGATAAAATGCTCAATTATACGCTGGTGCAGCCCGTCGGCGTCTGCGCGCTGGTGTCGCCGTGGAACGTGCCGTTTATGACCGCGACCTGGAAAGTCGCGCCGTGCCTGGCGCTGGGTAACACCGCGGTGCTCAAAATGTCCGAGCTGTCGCCGCTGACTGCTGACAGGCTGGGCGAGCTGGCGCTGGAGGCAGGAATTCCGGCAGGGGTGCTGAACGTGGTGCAGGGCTATGGCGCGACGGCGGGCGATGCGCTGGTACGCCACCATGACGTGCGTGCGGTGTCGTTTACCGGCGGTACCGCCACCGGTCGCAATATCATGAAAAATGCCGGCCTGAAAAAATACTCGATGGAGCTGGGCGGCAAATCGCCGGTGCTGATTTTTGAAGATGCCGACATTGAGCGCGCGCTGGACGCCGCGCTGTTCACCATCTTCTCGATCAACGGCGAACGCTGCACCGCCGGGTCGCGCATCTTTATCCAGCAGAGCATTTACCCTGAGTTCGTGAAGCGCTTTGCCGAACGCGCGAATCGCCTGCGTGTCGGCGATCCGACCGACCCGAACACCCAGGTCGGCGCGCTGATTAGCCAACAGCACTGGGAAAAAGTCTCCGGTTATATTCGCCTCGGCATTGAAGAGGGCGCAACGCTGCTGGCGGGCGGTGCGGAAAAACCCACTGACCTGCCTGCGCATCTGAAAGGCGGTAACTTCCTGCGCCCAACCGTGCTGGCCGATGTCGACAACCGTATGCGCGTCGCGCAGGAAGAGATCTTTGGGCCAGTCGCCTGTCTGCTGCCATTCAAAGACGAAGCTGAAGGGTTACGTTTGGCGAACGACGTGGAATACGGTCTGGCCTCTTATATCTGGACCCAGGACGTGAGCAAAGTGTTGCGCCTGGCGCGTGGGATTGAAGCCGGCATGGTCTTCGTCAACACCCAGAACGTCCGCGACCTGCGTCAGCCGTTCGGTGGCGTGAAAGCCTCCGGTACCGGGCGCGAAGGCGGCGAATATAGCTTCGAAGTGTTTGCGGAAATGAAAAACGTCTGCATCTCAATGGGCGACCATCCTATCCCAAAATGGGGAGTTTGATATGGGCAAGTTAGCGTTAGCAGCAAAAATTACCCACGTGCCGTCGATGTATCTTTCTGAACTGCCAGGAAAAAATCACGGTTGTCGTCAGGCAGCCATTGATGGGCATATTGAAATTGGCAAGCGTTGCCGCGAAATGGGCGTTGACACCATTATCGTATTCGACACCCACTGGCTGGTGAATAGCGCTTACCACATTAATTGTGCCGACCATTTCCAGGGCGTCTATACCAGCAACGAATTGCCGCACTTTATTCGCGACATGACCTATGACTATGACGGTAATCCGGAACTCGGCCATCTGATCGCCGACGAGGCGGTCAAACTGGGCGTGCGCGCTAAAGCGCATAACATCCCGAGCCTGAAGCTGGAGTATGGCACGCTGGTGCCGATGCGCTACATGAACAGCGACAAGCACTTCAAAGTGGTCTCCATCTCGGCGTTCTGTACTGTGCATGACTTTGCCGACAGTCGCAGACTGGGCGAAGCCATTCTCAAGGCGATTGAGAAATATGACGGTACCGTAGCGGTATTCGCCAGTGGTTCTCTGTCGCACCGTTTTATTGACGACCAACGGGCGGAAGAGGGGATGAACAGCTACACCCGCGAGTTCGATCATCAAATGGACGAGCGCGTGGTCAAGCTGTGGCGCGAAGGCAAATTCAAGGAGTTTTGCACCATGTTGCCGGAGTACGCCGACTACTGCTACGGCGAAGGCAACATGCACGACACGGTCATGCTGCTGGGAATGCTGGGTTGGGACAAATACGACGGCAAGGTGGAGTTCATCACCGACCTGTTCGCCAGCTCCGGTACCGGCCAGGTGAACGCTGTTTTCCCGCTGCCTGCGTAAGGGGGCTTTATGCCGCACTTTATTGCTGAATGTACTGAAAATATTCGCGAGCAGGCTGATTTACCCGGCCTGTTCAGCAAGGTAAACGAGGCGCTGGCCACCAGCGGGATTTTCCCCATCGGCGGTATCCGCAGTCGCGCCCACTGGCTGGATACCTGGCAGATGGCTGACGGTAAGCATGATTACGCGTTTGTGCATATGACGCTGAAAATCGGTACCGGGCGCAGCCTGGAGAGCCGTCAGGAAGTCGGCGAAATGCTGTTTGGGCTGATTAAAGCCCACTTCGCCGACCTGATGGAGAACCGCTATCTGGCGCTGTCGTTTGAGATTGCCGAGTTACATCCGACGCTCAATTACAAACAAAACAACGTACACGCGTTATTTAAATAGCACACTCTTTCGCCCGGTGGCGCTGCGCTTACCGGGTCTACAAAAAAAACGATGCACGAAGCAATACCGAACCGTAGGCCGGGTAAGACGCACCCGCGTCGCCACCCGGCGCAGCAGCACCGAATGACGTAACAGGAAGCAATTATGCTCGATAAACAGACCCATACCCTGATCGCCCAGCGACTTAATCAGGCTGAAAAACAGCGTGAACAGATTCGCGCAGTGTCGCTGGATTATCCCAACATCACTATTGAAGATGCCTATGCCGTACAGCGCGAATGGGTCAATATCAAAATTGCCGAAGGGCGCACGCTCAAAGGCCACAAAATCGGCCTGACCTCAAAAGCGATGCAGGCCAGCTCGCAAATCAGCGAACCGGATTACGGCGCGCTGCTTGACGATATGTTCTTCCATGACGGCGGCGATATCCCCACCGACCGTTTTATCGTCCCGCGTATTGAAGTGGAGCTGGCGTTTGTGCTGGCGAAACCGCTGCGCGGCCCTCACTGCACGCTGTTCGACGTCTACAACGCCACGGATTATGTGATTCCGGCGCTGGAACTGATTGACGCCCGCAGCCACAACATCGACCCGGAAACCCAGCGCCCGCGCAAAGTGTTCGACACCATTTCCGACAACGCCGCCAACGCCGGGGTGATCCTCGGTGGTCGTCCCATCAAACCAGACGAGCTGGATCTGCGCTGGATCTCCGCGCTGCTCTATCGCAACGGCGTGATCGAAGAAACCGGCGTCGCCGCAGGCGTGCTGAATCATCCGGCCAACGGCGTGGCGTGGCTGGCGAACAAGCTTGCCCCCTACGATGTCCAGCTTGAAGCCGGGCAGATCATCCTCGGCGGCTCGTTCACCCGCCCGGTGCCGGCGCGCAAGGGCGACACCTTCCATGTCGATTACGGCAACATGGGCGCGATCAGTTGCCGGTTTGTGTAAGGAAAAAACGATGAAAAATGCTTTCAAAGACGCGTTAAAAGCGGGGCGCCCGCAAATCGGTTTGTGGCTGGGGCTTGCCAACAGTTACAGCGCTGAACTGTTAGCGGGCGCCGGCTTCGACTGGCTACTGATTGACGGTGAACACGCGCCAAACAACGTGCAGACGGTGTTGACCCAGTTGCAGGCGATTGCGCCTTATCCCAGCGAGCCGGTGGTGCGTCCGTCATGGAACGATCCGGTACAGATTAAGCAACTGCTCGACGTCGGCGCGCAAACGCTGCTGATACCGATGGTGCAGAATGCCGATGAAGCGCGAAACGCCGTGGCGGCTACGCGTTATCCGCCTGCTGGTATTCGCGGCGTGGGCAGCGCGTTGGCGCGGGCATCGCGCTGGAACCGCATTCCGGACTATCTCCACCAGGCCAACGACGCCATGTGCGTACTGGTGCAGATTGAAACGCGTGAGGCGATGAGCAATCTGGCGTCAATTCTCGACGTGGATGGCATTGACGGCGTGTTTATTGGTCCGGCGGACCTCAGCGCCGATATGGGCTTTGCCGGCAATCCGCAGCACCCGGAAGTGCAGGCGGCGATTGAGAACGCCATCGTGCAGATACGCGCGGCGGGGAAAGCGCCGGGGATTCTGATGGCCAATGAAGCACTGGCGAAACGTTATCTGGAACTGGGGGCGCTATTTGTCGCCGTCGGCGTTGACACCACGCTGCTGGCGCGCGGCGCGGAGGCGCTGGCGGCGCGCTTTGGCGTAGAAAAAAAACTGTCCGGTGCGTCCGGCGTCTATTAAGCCTGGCCCGGTAAGCGTAGCGCTACCGGGCAACCGTAGTACCCTACAAAATTCCCATCAGAGGAAAAAAAATGAGCGACACATCATCTGCACTTCCGGAAAGCCCCGAGTCTGTCCGTTCGCACAACGCGCTCAGCACGGGTCAACAAACCGTCATAAATAAACTGTTCCGCCGACTGATCGTATTTTTATTCGTGTTGTTTATCTTCTCGTTTTTAGACCGTATCAACATTGGTTTTGCCGGGTTGACGATGGGGCAGGATCTGGGGTTAAGCGCCACCATGTTTGGTCTTGCCACGACGCTGTTTTACGCCACCTACGTCATTTTCGGCATTCCCAGCAACGTGATGTTGAGCATCGTCGGTGCCCGCCGCTGGATTGCGACCATTATGGTGCTATGGGGCATTGCATCTACCGCCACGATGTTCGCGGTGGGACCGAAAAGCCTGTATGTGCTGCGAATGCTGGTGGGCATTACCGAAGCGGGCTTTTTGCCAGGAATATTGCTCTATTTAACCTACTGGTTCCCGGCATTTTTCCGCGCCCGCGCCAACGCATTATTTATGATTGCCATGCCGGCCACTACCGCGTTGGGGTCGATTGTCTCCGGCTATATTTTATCGCTGGACGGCATATTCAATCTGCATGGATGGCAGTGGTTATTCCTGTTGGAAGGATTTCCGTCAGTTTTGTTAGGCATTATGGTCTGGTTTTACCTGGATGATACCCCGGCAAAAGCCAAATGGCTGACGGCAGAGGATAAAAAATGTTTGCAGGAGATGATGGATAATGACCGCCTGACGCTGGTTCAGCCGGAGGGGGCCATCAGCCATAACGCCATGCAGCAGCGTAGTCTGTGGCGCGAAGTATTCACGCCAATTGTACTGATGTATACGTTGGCCTATTTTTGCCTTACCAATACGCTTAGCGCCATTAGTATCTGGACGCCGCAAATCCTGAAAAGTTTTAATGAAGGCAGTAGCAATATCACCATCGGCCTGCTGGCGGCGATCCCGCAGATTTGTACTATTCTGGGCATGATTTACTGGAGCCGCCATTCGGACAAACATCAGGAACGTAAACATCACACGGCGTTGCCGTTCCTGTTTGCCGCCGCGGGCTGGCTGCTGGCGTCGGCGACCGATCATAACCTGATCCAGCTCCTGGGGATCGTGATGGCATCCACGGGTTCCTTTAGCGCGATGGCGATCTTCTGGACCACGCCGGATCAGTCGATCAGTTTACGCGCCAGGGCGATAGGCATTGCGGTCATCAATGCCACCGGCAATATTGGCTCCGCGCTTAGCCCGTTTATGATTGGCTGGCTAAAAGATATCACCGGTAGCTTCAATAGCGGACTCTGGTTTGTCGCTTCTCTGTTAGTCGTCGGCGCCGCCATTATCTGGCTCATTCCCATGAAAGCATCGCGTCCGCGCGCCACCCCTTGAGGAGAAACTATGTGCCAACGTGCGATCGCCAATATTGATATCAGCAAAGAGTATGACGAAAGCATGGGCAGTAACGATGTGCATTATCAGTCGTTTGCTCGTATGGCGGATTTCTTTGGTCGTGATATGCAGGCGCATCGCCACGACCAGTTTTTTCAAATGCACTTTCTTGATACCGGGCAGATTGAGCTACAGCTCGACGATCATCGCTATTCGGTGCAGGCGCCGCTATTTGTGCTTACGCCGCCCTCGGTGCCGCATGCTTTTATTACCGAATCGGATAGCGATGGCCATGTTCTGACGGTACGCGAAGAGCTGGTTTGGCCGCTGCTGGAAGTGCTTTATCCCGGCACCAGAGAGGCCTTTGGCCTGCCGGGAATCTGCCTGTCGCTGGCGGATAAACCCAACGAGCTGGCGGCGCTCAAACATTACTGGCAGCTAATTGAGCGGGAGTCCACGGAACAACTGGCTGGCTGCGAACATACCCTGGTGCTACTGGCGCAGGCGGTATTTACCTTGCTGTTGCGTAATGCGAAGCTGGACGATCACGCCGCAACCGGGATGCGCGGTGAACTGAAACTTTTTCAGCGCTTTACCCTGTTAATTGACAACCACTTCCATCAGCACTGGACGGTGCCCGATTATGCCTGCGAGCTGCATATTACCGAATCTCGTTTGACCGATATTTGCCGACGTTTTGCTAATCGCCCGCCTAAACGCCTGATTTTTGATCGGCAATTACGCGAGGCGAAACGACTGCTGCTTTTTTCCGACAATGCTGTCAACGAGATCGCCTGGCAATTAGGTTTTAAAGATCCGGCTTATTTTGCCCGTTTCTTTAATCGCCTTGCTGGCTGTTCTCCTTCGCAGTTTCGCCAACGTGAAGTTCCCTCTTTTCTCAACTAAGAAGAGTAAAAACATGATGAAAAAAAGCGTCGCTATGCTGGCGGTTTGTATGCTGGCGCAAAGCCACCTTGCCATTGCTGCCGGTACTCCTGCGCCTCAAGAGATCAACATTGTTTTACTGGGCACCAAAGGCGGGCCTTCTTTGCTCAATACAGCCAGACTACCGCAAGCGACGGCGCTCACTATCGGCGATAAAATATGGCTGATAGATGCCGGCTACGGCGCCAGTCTGCAACTGGTGAAAAACGGCATTCCACTGCGCAACATCAATACTATTTTGCTTACCCATCTGCACAGCGACCACATACTGGATTATCCTTCCTTGCTGATGAATGCCTGGGCAAGTGGTCTGAAAGACCATACCATACAGGTGTATGGCCCGCCGGGAACCCAGGCGATGACGAAGGCTAGCTGGAAGGTCTTTGACAGGGATATCACGCTACGCATGGAAGAAGAGGGGAAACCCGATCCGCGCAACCTGGTTAAGGCGACCGATATTGGCCAGGGCGTCATCTATAAAGATGAACTGGTTACAATAAGCGCGCTAAAAGTGCCTCATTCCCCTTTCCCGGACGGTGAAGCGTTTGCTTACCGTTTTGATACCCAGGGTAAGCGAATCGTCTTCTCTGGCGATACGTCCTGGTTTCCGCCGCTTGCAACGTTTGCCCAGGGGGCGGATATCCTCGTACATGAGGCGGTACATGTCCCTTCGGTAGCAAAACTGGCTAATAGTATTGGCAACGGAAAAACGCTGGCTGAAGCGATTGCGTCGCATCACACCACGATTGAAGATGTCGGTAAGATTGCTCGCGAGGCCCACGTGAAAAAACTGGTGTTAAGTCATCTGGTGCCTGCGACGGTTGCGGATGACGTCTGGCAACAGGAAGCCATGAAAAATTACCCGGGCCCTGTCATTGTCGGTCATGACAATATGACGATAAGCGTACCGTAAGTATCAGGGCAGGGGTAAACCCACGGGCTGACATGATGTCAGCCCGTTATGCTTTTGGCGATCAGCATGACGCGCAGAGCTTTTGTCTAAAACATTATTTTTTCTAAACACTACTTGCTGATTTTTATGCACAATAAAGGTAAGATGATTGCTCTGGTGAAATATCACGAAATAAGAATGTCACGGATGGAATTTATACAGTGTTAAAAGCAATGCGTTTCTTTGTCTGCCGGCCATCAGTAATATCCTCTGTACCGGCTCCTCGTTGCCAAAGTGAAGGTTAGATTAAACGAATCAAAAAATATCCGAACTGTACAATTTTTATATCAAACATATTTAACTGCAAAATACTGCAAACATGCGCGAATACACTTAATCAGTAGTATGGCTAATGCATACTTTATTTCCTAAACTTTCTTATTATCTATTTGAATATTTCTGGTTAAACCAAATGGACAAACGGATACCAGACACTCGAAAGGATAACTGCAGGCTTCTGGTTTAGGATTGCAGTTACCAGGACAGTGGCTATTTTCTTTAAGCGATTTCCATAGAGCAGGATTAAACCTGGTAACGTTGTAAACAGTAACGGGATAAAGTTTATCGTTTATTAAGACCCCCTTATTAAAGGGGATGATAATGCTACCTGGAGGCATGTAAACATCTGCCTGATACCATAAGGTCAATCTAAGATTTTTTAGGCTATGTATGCATGAGAACGACACTCCGGTAGAGGGACTTATAACTGTATCAACGACCTTCCATTCCATTACAGAAACCTTTTAAGTGAAATAGTCAATGGTGTAAATTACATTTTCCGCAAGCCTATTCAGGATAGATGAAAATCTGAGAAACATAACTCGTTGAAAACGATCGTTTTTTATTGACCACTCTATTTATATTGATTTTTTAATAAGTTATTTATTTTATGCTCTTATTTTGTTTACATTCTATTACATTTTTGTATTTTAGGCGTGGTGTAAATATTGGGCGGTAGTGGATGTTATAACGCTCAATTATTAAACTGTAAGTGACTGTTGTATTTCTTATTTATAAATACCGCAACCTGTAAGCGCAGCGGTACATTTTACCCGGCATTGACAGGGAGAAGGTACGTATCAACCAGAGAGTACAAAACAGTGAAAGAATATATTCTTCAGGCAATAAATGATCGCTAACGTGTAAAAATAACCGACGTATCTAAAAAATGTGAACGTGTGGCTGGTCTTTATTTAAACGATGATCTTCGCAATGGCGCATTAATGGCTGACATTGGCGGTTCGTTGATCGGGTTGTGCGCGGTGAAAGGCTATATTTCTTCCGTTGGGGGAAGTATGTCAGAGGCATTCTGGTATTATACCGGGTGCATGTAAATCCGGGGTGGGCAGAAAGCCCACCCTCGGTTTATTGCCTTTATCGTGGATTAGGGATGCGAGATAAAGCGAGAAAGGCGTTGCAGCAGTAACCGGTTTTCTTCGCGCAGCCGCGAATTCTCTTCCAGCAGCGTTAACGCGACCGCGATCCCTGGCCAGTCGAGCGCCAGCTCCTCGCGTAAGCGTAGCGCGCGTTGTACCACGCTCGCTGCGCGATCGTCGAATTGCCAGTCGGCGTTATCGTCTTCGTAAGGCTCAATTACGCCAAGTCCGACGATTTCGTTTAGCTCCTCTTCCGTCACGCCGGTGTGCAAACAAAATTCGGTGATGGTAAAGGTGACAGTGATGTTAGCCATTATGCTTTCCCCCATTGCTGGCGTGGGTCAAAGGACGACTGCGCGTCCGCCAGTTGTTGCCACAGGGCAGCTGTTTTCTCGTCAGGTTTCGGCGGCATAACGATTTTGATGATGGCATAGAGATCGCCAGTGTGCTTTTTACTGGCTAATCCTTTTCCTTTGATACGCAGCCGCTGACCTGCCTGGCTACCGGGGGGAATGGTCAGCAAAATACGCTCTTTAAGCGTTGGCACAGACACCTTAGCGCCGAGCGCCGCCTCCCATGGGGCAAGCGGAAGGACGACTTCCAGATCCTGATTGACAATATCAAAGAGCGGATGCGGGGCAATATGGATAACGAGCCATAAATCGCCATTAGGTCCGCCGTTTTCCCCCGGCGTGCCCTGGCCTTTCAGTCTGATTCGTTGCCCGTTGCTGACGCCAGCCGGGATTTTCACATTCAATGTTTTGGGAATTTCCCGCTCCACCAGGCCGAACGCGTTATAAACGGGGACGGAATAGCTAATCGTACGCTGGTGCTCTTCCAGCGTTTCTTCCAGGAATACCGCCACTTCAATTTCGATATCATGACCGCGTGCGGCGTGGCGGTGGTGCGAATGGCGACCGTGCTGACCAAAAATAGACGAGAAAATATCATCAAAATCTTCGGCGTTATACGGCTGGCCTTCGTGTTGCTGGAACTGGCGATTAAATTGTGGATCGTTACGGTGTTGCCATAACTGGTCATACTCGGCGCGCCGTTGCTCATCACTCAGCACTTCCCATGCTTCAGCAACCTCTTTGAAACGGGCTTCGGCATCGGGTTCTTTGCTGACATCAGGATGGTACTTGCGGGCCAGTCGGCGATAGGCGGTCTTAATCGTCTTGAGATCGTCCGTCGGTTTCACGCCCATAATGGCGTAATAATCCTTAAGTTCCATAGCATCATCTCGCTAAATCAATACATACAGAAGGGACCCCAAAAGGTTTCTCCACTAAGTGTAGGGTAAACCTGAAAAGTGCGTATGAAAACACCAGTTATATCATTAGTAAGAATAAATTACGTTGTTCGACTATCAGAAGGTTGCGCAGCGCGCCGACATAACTTTACAGGGGAAAGGTTGCCAAAACCGTGCCAGTGGCTAAGATAACTCGCGTTAAACAGTGAGGGCGCAATGGCGAAACAACAACGGATGGGCTGGTGGTTTCTTTGCCTTGCATGTGTCGTGGTAATGGTTTGTACCGCGCAACGCATGGCGGGCCTGCACGCCTTGCAGATGCAGGCGACGGCCTCTGCTGCGGTGGTCAGCGCTCCCTCCTCGACAGATGACGGCTCGCCGGTCACCCCCTGCGAATTAAGCGCCAAGTCGCTGCTGGCGGCGCCTCCGGTACTCTTTGAAGGCGCTATCCTTGCGCTTTGTCTACTGCTTTCCTTACTGGCGCCTGTCCGGGTCATGCGCCTGCCTTTTTCGCCTCCACGGGCTATTTCGCCGCCCACATTACGGGTACATCTACGATTTTGTGTCTTCCGTGAATGACAGACCGGTTATTGCTAACGGTTAATTACTCATTCACGGAGAAAAAATATGATGATTTTGTTCAGGCAGATACTGTTCTGCCTGTTATGGCTTTGGCTGCCCGTCTCCTGGGCGGCGGAAAGCGGCTGGCTGCGTTCGCCCGATAACGACCATGCCAGCATACGGCTACGTGCCGATACGTCCGCTAACGGTGAGACCCGGCTGTTGCTGGATGTCAAACTGGAAAACGGCTGGAAAACCTACTGGCGCGCGCCGGGGGAAGGGGGCGTGGCGCCCTCTATCGCCTGGAAAGGCGACATGCCTGAGGTAAGCTGGTTCTGGCCAACCCCCTCGCGCTTTGATGTGGCGAATATCACCACCCAGGGATATCACGACGAGGTGACCTTTCCGATGATCGTGCGCGGTACGCCGCCGGCGACCTTGAGCGGCGTGTTGACGTTATCAACCTGCAGCAATGTTTGTCTGTTGACCGATTACCCCTTTTCCGTGAAGCCCACTGTGCAGAATGCCGATTTTGCCCATGACTATGCGCGGGCGATGGGTAAAGTTCCGCTCCGCAGTGGGCTAACGGACTCGCTTGACGTCGGCTATCGCCCGGGAGAACTGGTGGTCACTGCTACGCGAGCGGCGGGCTGGTCATCGCCCGGGCTCTATCTTGACACCATAGATGACGTCGATTTTGCGAAGCCTCGCCTGCGCGTAGAGGGCGACAGGTTACAGGCGACGGTGCCGGTGACGGACAGTTGGGGCGAAAAGGCGCCCGATTTGCGCAACAAATCGCTGACCCTCGTGTTAGCCGATGGCGCTATCGCCCAGGAGAGCACGCAAACCATTGGCGCTGCGCCAGCGCAAACGCCGGACAATGCGGCGCTACCTTTCTGGCAAGTTGTAATGATGGCGCTGATCGGCGGACTGATTCTTAATTTAATGCCCTGCGTACTGCCGGTTCTGGGCATGAAGCTTGGCTCTATTTTATTGGTAGAGGAAAAAAGCCGCTCTCACATCAGGCGACAATTTTTGGCTTCGGTCGCCGGTATCATTGCGTCATTTATGGCGCTGGCGGCGTTTATGACCCTCCTTCGCCTGTCAAACCATGCGCTGGCCTGGGGAGTCCAGTTCCAGAATGCATGGTTTATTGGTTTTATGGCGCTGGTGATGTTGTTGTTTAGCGCCAGCCTGTTCGGGCTTTTTGAGTTCAGGCTTCCCTCATCTATGACCACGAAACTGGCCACTTACGGCGGTAACGGTATGTCGGGACATTTCTGGCAGGGGGCATTCGCCACGCTGCTGGCGACGCCTTGTAGCGCGCCGTTTCTGGGCACGGCGGTCGCCGTGGCGCTCACGGCGTCGTTGCCGACGCTGTGGGGGTTGTTCCTTGCGCTTGGCCTGGGAATGAGCGCGCCGTGGCTACTGGTCGCGCTACGACCAGGGCTTGCGCTACGTTTACCGCGCCCCGGGCGTTGGATGAATGTCCTGCGCAGGATCCTCGGTCTGATGATGCTGGGATCGGCTATCTGGCTGGCGACGTTACTCCTGCCGCATTTCGGCTTCACTGCGTCAAAGAGCGCGCAAGACACGGTTCAGTGGCAACCCTTGAGTGAACAGGCAATCCAGTCGGCGCTGGCGCAGCATAAGCGGGTATTTGTCGATGTCACTGCGGACTGGTGTATTACCTGTAAAGTGAATAAATACAACGTCCTGCAAAAAGAGGATGTGCAGGCCGCCTTGCAACAGCCGGATGTTGTGGCGCTGCGGGGAGACTGGACGCTGCCGTCCGATGCCATTACAGATTTTCTGAAAACGCGTGGCCAGGTCGCCGTGCCGTTTAATCAGGTATATGGCCCCGGCTTGCCGGAAGGGGAGGCATTGCCCACTTTGCTGACCCGCGATGCGGTATTACAAACGTTGAAAAAAGCGAAAGGAATAACCCAATGAAATACATGATTGTTTTACTGCTGGCGCTGTTTTCAACGCTGAGCATCGCGCAAGAAACCGCCCCTTTTACGCCGGATCAGGAAAAGCAGATTGAAAATCTGATCCATGCGGCGTTGTTTAACGACCCTGCCAGCCCGCGGATAGGCGCTAAACACCCTAAGCTGACGCTGGTGAACTTTACGGATTACAACTGTCCGTACTGCAAACAGCTCGATCCGATGCTGGAAAAGATTGTACAGAAATATCCTGACGTTGCGGTCATTATTAAACCGCTGCCATTCAAAGGAGAGAGTTCCATACTGGCGGCGCGTATTGCGCTGACCACCTGGCGCGAGCATCCGCAACAGTTCCTCGCGCTACATGAAAAACTCATGCAAAAGCGCGGTTACCATACGGATGACAGTATTAAACAGGCCCAGCAGAAAGCAGGGGCTACGCCAGTGACTCTGGATGAAAAAAGCATGGAAACGATACGCACTAATTTGCAGTTGGCAAGGCTGGTCGGCGTGCAAGGAACGCCAGCGACGATCATTGGCGACGAGCTGATTCCGGGCGCGGTGCCCTGGGATACGCTGGAAGCGGTGGTGAAAGAAAAACTGGCGGCTGCCAATGGCGGCTAAACTGCGGCGTTGGCTGCGTGAAGCCGCGGTTTTTCTGGCGCTCCTCATCGCGATAATGGTGGTCATGGACGTCTGGCGCGCGCCGCAGGCGCCTCCGGCGTTTGCCGCGACACCGTTACATACGCTGACGGGAGAGTCGACAACTCTGGCGACCTTGAGCGAGGAACGCCCCGTACTGCTCTATTTTTGGGCCAGCTGGTGCGGGGTATGCCGCTTTACTACGCCTGCGGTCGCTCGCCTGGCGGCTGAAGGGGAAAACGTCATGACCGTTGCGCTCCGCTCCGGCGATGACGCTGAGGTTGCCCGCTGGCTGGCGCGCAAGGGCGTTGACTTCCCGGTCGTCAATGATGCTAAAGGCGCCTTATCCGCTGGCTGGGAAATCAGCGTGACGCCAACGCTGGTGGTGGTTTCACAAGGTCGGGTTGTGTTCACCACCAGCGGCTGGACCAGCTATTGGGGCATGAAGCTTCGGCTGTGGTGGGCAAAAACGTTCTGAATATGCGCCGGGGTTTCCCGGCGCTAACGCGTTTACTGTAAGAAAAACCCCCGTTTTGCGAAATCGTTCCCGGAAAAATGATCCATTTCTGTCACACTCAGAACGATTTGATAACAACAAGAGGTCATAGGGATGAAAAAATCATTACTCGCTGTTGCTGTGGCAGGGGCTGTTTTGTTGTCATCCGCCGTACAGGCGCAGACAACGCCGGAGGGTTATCAATTACAACAGGTGCTGATGATGAGCCGCCATAATCTGCGGGCGCCGCTGGCGAATAATGGCAGCGTACTGGCGCAGTCGACGCCGAACGCCTGGCCGGCGTGGAACGTTCCCGGCGGGCAACTGACGACGAAAGGCGGCGTGCTGGAAGTCTATATGGGACATTACACACGTGAATGGCTGGTCGCGCAGGGGCTGATACCGTCGGGAGAATGTCCGGCGCCCGACACGGTATATGCCTATGCGAATAGTTTGCAGCGCACCGTCGCCACCGCGCAATTTTTCATTACCGGCGCTTTCCCCGGCTGTGATATTCCTGTTCATCATCAGGAAAAAATGGGCACTATGGACCCTACCTTCAATCCGGTGATTACCGATGATTCCGCCGCGTTCCGGCAACAGGCCGTACAGGCGATGGAAAAGGCGCGTAGTCAGCTACATCTTGATGAGAGTTATAAACTGCTTGAGCAGATAACGCATTATCAGGACTCGCCGTCCTGCAAAGAGAAGCATCAGTGTTCGCTAATCGACGCGAAAGATACCTTCAGCGCGAACTATCAGCAAGAGCCTGGCGTGCAGGGGCCGCTTAAAGTAGGGAACTCGCTGGTGGATGCGTTTACCCTGCAATATTACGAAGGGTTTCCGATGGATCAGGTCGCCTGGGGCGGGATCCACACCGATCGGCAGTGGAAGGTGCTGTCAAAACTGAAAAACGGCTATCAGGACAGCCTGTTTACCTCACCCACGGTGGCGCGCAATGTCGCTGCGCCGCTGGTGAAATATATCGATAAGGTGCTGGTTGCCGATCGCGTTAGCGCGTCGAAGGTTACCGTGCTGGTGGGGCATGATTCCAATATCGCGTCGCTGCTGACGGCGTTGGATTTTAAACCCTATCAGCTCCATGACCAGTATGAGAGAACGCCGATTGGCGGTCAGCTTGTCTTCCAACGCTGGCATGACGGCAACGCTAACCGGGATTTGATGAAAATCGAGTATGTCTACCAGAGCTCCCGGCAGTTACGCAATGCGGAAGCGTTAACGCTCAAATCGCCCGCGCAAAGGGTAACGCTGGAACTGAAAGGATGTCCGGTGGATGCGAACGGCTTCTGTCCGCTGGATAAGTTCGATAACGTCATGAACACTGCTGCAAAATAGCCATATGCCCCCGCGCAGGCGGGGGCGTTTGTGTTATACGTTTTTACGTTCGATGATTTGTTCGCCCCAGAAGAGCGAGTCTTTGTCCGTTTTCTCAAAGGCTTTGATCAGCACCTCATCGCTACCTTCTTCCCATATTTTTTCTGCCAGTTTCTCGTCATAGTGAGCGACTTCAAAAATGGCTTCGGCAATTTCCGGCGACGTATTACGCAGGCTTGCCCATTCGCCGACGCGGTGCGCTTTTGCTTCTTGAGTTGGCATTCGAATCCTCCTGTTGAAGATTAGCCGTTGAGTTTGACTGCCAGACCGGCGACGTATTCCCCCTGATAGCGAGCGATAGAGAGTTCCTCCTGGCTTGGTTGACGTGAACCGTCGCCTCCGGCGATAGTCGTTGCGCCGTAAGGCGTGCCGCCGCGAACCTGGGAGACGTCAAAGAGTTCCTGTGCGGCATAGCCTATCGGGACGATCACCATCCCATGATGGGCAAGCGTAGTCCAGGTCGAGGTGATGGTCTGCTCCTGGCCGCCGCCCGTTCCGGTAGAACTGAACACGCTGCCGAGCTTGCCGTATAGCGCGCCGGATGCCCACAGTCCGCCGGTTTGGTCCAGGAAGGTACGCATCTGGCCTGACATATTGCCAAACCGGGTTGGCGTACCAAAAATAATGGCATCGTAATCCGCCAGCTCCTGTGGGGTGGCAACCGGTGCGTTTTGCGTTTTACCGCCAGCTTTTGCGAAGATTTCAGGCGGCATTGTTTCTGGCACACGCTTTATAATGACCTCTGCGCCGTCGACTTTCTTTGCCCCTTCCGCCACCGCGTGCGCCATGGTTTCAATGTGTCCGTACATGGAATAATAGAGCACCAGAATCTTTGCCATTTGTACTACTCCTCAGATTAATCAGGTGTGTAGCGATTCGCTACGTCTATTTAAAGATATGCTCTCCTGTGAAGAGTGCAAATTTCAGCGCCATTTCTTTGATTTATAACAATAATTAATTTGGCGACCTTTGTTGCAAAATGATACATTTTTAAGCGCTTTGATTTTCCCAAATATAAGAATAACTTATTTATTTCTTATGGTTATTATTCTGCGTATTCGGCTTCCAATGTTGCAGAATATTTCGGTAAGCGGCCTACCACGACGTTTTTCACTATGCTTAATGTTACGCGGCGTTACTGATGATATCGTTCATACGCGGCGCGAGGAGATACTCCTCATTACCTATGCAATATGATGTCTAATCTATGACGGAGGTCAGTAATGGCAAACCATCGTGGCGGTTCCGGTAATTTTGCGGAAGACCGCGAAAGAGCATCAGAAGCAGGTCGTAAAGGTGGTCAGCACAGCGGGGGCAATTTTAAGAATGACCCGCAGCGTGCATCCGAAGCAGGCAAAAAAGGGGGCAAAAGCAGTAACCGTAATAGCTAGCCTGCGTCACAACAGCAAGACGCTGAGCGTTTCGCGCTAAAAAGCGTCATGCGCCACCGCCGCCGGATTTCCGGCGGTTTTTTTGTTTATAAGCCGGATTTGGTATGCTTGCGTCCTGACAAAAAGGAGAGGGCGCATGTCGCAACGCACAGAGAAAAAAATCGGGAAACGCTCGCAGGCCACCGGTGCAAAACGGCAGCTTATCTTAACTGCCGCGCTTGCTGTTTTTTCCCAGTATGGCATTCATGGCGCGCGTCTTGAGCAGGTCGCCGAGCGGGCTGGCGTCTCCAAAACCAATCTGCTTTATTATTATCCCTCGAAAGAGGCGCTGTATGTCGCAGTAATGCGACAGATCCTGGATGTCTGGCTGGCGCCGCTCAAGGCGTTTCGCGCAGAATTTTCCCCTCTGGAGGCCATCAAAGAGTATATCCGTCTCAAGCTGGAGGTTTCGCGTGATTATCCGCAGGCGTCGCGGCTCTTCTGCATGGAGATGCTGGCGGGCGCGCCGCTCTTAATGGAGGAACTGACCGGCGATCTAAAAGCGTTGATAGATGAAAAATCCGCGCTGATTGCCGGATGGGTGCACAGCGGGAAACTGGCGCCCGTTTCTCCGCATCATTTGATCTTCATGATTTGGGCCGCCACGCAACATTACGCCGATTTCGCCCCTCAGGTTGAAGCGGTAACCGGCGCGACGCTTCGCGATGAAGCCTTTTTCAACCAAACGGTCGAAAGCGTTCAGCGCATTATTATTGAAGGGATTCGCGTGCGTTAACCGGCTGGCGGCAGTGGGCAGCTCAAATCACCCTCTTCACATTGCAGCAGCGAGGCTAAAAACGCTTCGCGTTCGTTCGTTTTATCGGTCAGGCACTGGCTGGCGATCATGGGTTGCACGCTGCCGCCCTCCGTACCTGAGCGAATCAGAGCGCAATCGGCGTCCCGCAGGGCAATCCATGCCACCTGCGCTTTTTGCAACAGCTCGCGCTGCGGCGGTTGCGCACGCTTAATCGCGCTTTGATAGGTTTCGTTCAGCTTTTTATCTGCCGCCTGGTATTGCGCGGCGGCGCAGCGATTCATTTCCAGCTGCGTACTGGCGCTGGCACACTCATCGGCCAACGCCTGACTGCTGAACAACAACGCCGCGCAGGTAAGGAAAATTCGTTTCATACGCTCCTCTGACGCGAGTAAAAAGGCTCCATTGACGGAGCCTTAATTAACCACAGTATTAGCCAATTGTCATCAGGCTGGCATTACCGCCAGCGGCAGCAGTGTTTACGCTCAGCGAACGTTCAATATAGAGCCGTTCCAGCAGCATATTGCTTTCGCCGCGGGCGAAACCCTGTACCGACACTATCGCGCCTTCGCGGGCGGCGACGGCTTCGCACACGGTTCGCAGCTTGTCGGAGTCGCCGTGGAAAATCACCGCGTCAAACGGCTGCGCCATCAGCGTTTCCGCTTTCGCAAACTGGACACGCGCCGCGACGGCGGCGGGGAGACGTTTCGCCAGATCGCGGTGGAAGGCGTCGTCTGACCATAGCGCCTGACTGCCGACGGCGAGAACAGCGGCAAGCTGCGTCAACGCGTCCTGTTCATCATCAGCCAGGCATAATACCCGTTCACGCGGCAACAGCGTCCAGGTATTACGCTCGCCGGTCGGTCCCGGTAGCAGGCGCTGCGTGCCGGCCTGCGCCAGATCGGCGAATTGTCGGCAGAGCGTCTGTAGCGCCGGGCGATCCGCCGCCCATTGCGTCAGGGCGGTCAACGGCGCGAGTAGCGTGGTTTTAAGCTGCGCATCTACCGGGTAACGCGCATCCTGACGAGTCAGCGTCGTATTGAGCGCATTGGGCGGACGGTGTGCCAGCAGGCGGTAGAGATAGAGCGGCCCTCCCGCTTTTGGCCCGGTACCGGACAGTCCTTCGCCGCCAAACGGCTGGACGCCGACGACCGCGCCCACCATATTACGGTTAACGTACAGGTTGCCGACGTGGGCGGAACCGGTGACTTGCGCAATGGTTTCATCAATACGGGTATGTACGCCCAGCGTTAGCCCGTAGCCGGAAGCGTTAATCTGTTCGATAAGCTCCGCCAGTTGGTTACGGTTATAACGCACGACGTGCAGCACAGGCCCGAAGACCTCTTTTTCCAGTTCTGCGAAGTTTTCCAGCTCAATAAGCGTGGGCATTACAAACGTACCGGTTTGCCATTCCTGCGCATCATCGCTGTTTTCACGCGCGGCCTGGAAAACCGGGCGGCCTTTGGCGCGCATTGTCTGGATATGACGTTCAATGTTGGCTTTGGCCTCGCTATCGATCACCGGCCCGATATCGGTCGTCAGACGGCCTGGATTCCCCATCCGACACTCCGCCATCGCGCCGCGTAACATTTTCAGCGTATGTTCGGCGATATCGTCCTGCAAACACAGCACGCGGAGCGCGGAACAGCGTTGTCCGGCGCTGTCGAAAGCGGAAGCCAGCACATCCACGACCACCTGCTCGGTGAGCGCGGAAGAGTCGACAATCATAGCGTTCATACCGCCGGTTTCCGCAATCAACGGAATAGGGCGGCCCTGGGCGTCAAGACGCGTGGCGATGTTGCGCTGCAACAACGTCGCGACCTCCGTGGAACCGGTAAACATCACGCCGCGTACACGCGCATCGGCGGTAAGCTGGGCGCCGACGGTTTCTCCCCGTCCCGGCAACAGTTGCACGACGCCCGGCGGTACACCCGCTTCCAGCAAAATGGCAATGCCCTGGGCGGCAATCAGCGATGTCTGCTCTGCCGGTTTCGCCAGAACGCTGTTACCTGCCGCCAGCGCGGCGGCGATTTGGCCGGTAAAAATAGCCAGCGGGAAGTTCCACGGACTGATGCAGACTACCGGCCCTAACGGGCGATGCGTTTCGTTATCGAAATCGTCACGTACTTGACCGGCATAATAATGGAGGAAGTCTACCGCTTCGCGCACTTCGGCAATGGCGTTGCTGAACGTTTTCCCCGCTTCGCGCACCAACAGGCCAATCAACTGCTGCATTTGGTCTTCCATCAATACCGCCGCCCGCTGCAAAATGGCGGCGCGTTCTTGCGGCGGCGTCGCAAACCAAACCGGCGCCTGATTGACCGCGTTTTGCAACGCCTGCTCAACCTCGCTTTCTGTCGCTTCGCGTCCCCAGCCAACAATATCTTTCGGTTCCGCCGGGTTGATAACCGGCGTCATCTCACCGTCGGCCACCGGTTGTTCCAGCACAGGTTTGGCCTGCCATTTCTGCATGGCGTTGCTTAACAGGGCAGAAGAAAGCGAGGCGAGGCGATGTTCATTCGCTAAATCAAGTCCGGCGGAGTTTATCCGACCTTCGCCGTACAGATCGCGCGGCAGCGGAATTTTCGGATGCGGTATGCCAGCCTGACCTTCCTGCTGCGCCAGTTTTTCCACGGCCTCGACCGGGTCCGCCACCAGTTCATCGAGCGGTAGGGTGGCATCGGCGATACGGTTGACAAAAGAGGTGTTGGCGCCGTTTTCCAGCAGGCGTCGTACCAGATAGGCCAGCAGGGTTTCGTGTGTTCCCACCGGCGCGTAAATACGGCAGGGACGGTTAAGTTTTCCGTCCGCCACTTTACCGGTGACCTGTTCATACAGCGGTTCTCCCATGCCGTGCAGGCACTGGAATTCGTACTGACCCGGATAGTAATTTTGCCCGGCCAGATGATAAATCGCCGCCAGTGTGTGAGCGTTATGGGTCGCGAACTGCGGGTAGATCAGATTAGGGACGGCGAGCAGTTTTTTCGCGCAGGCCAGATAAGAGACATCGGTATACACTTTGCGGGTATAAACCGGATAGCCCTCCAGCCCTTCCATTTGCGCGCGTTTGATCTCGCTATCCCAGTAGGCGCCTTTCACCAGACGAATCATCAGCCGACGGCGGCTACGGGAGGCCAGATCGACTAAATAATCAATGACCAGCGGGCAGCGTTTCTGGTAAGCCTGGATCACAAAGCCAATGCCGTTCCAGCCCGCCAGTTCGGGTTCGAAGCAGAGTTTTTCCAGCAGATCGAGCGAGATCTCCAGACGATCCGCCTCTTCGGCGTCGATATTGAGACCGATGTCATACTGGCGCGCCAGCAGCGTCAGGGATTTCAGGCGCGGATAAAGCTCCTCTATTACCCGATCGTATTGTGCGCGACTATAGCGTGGATGCAGGGCGGACAGCTTAATCGAGATGCCTGGCCCTTCGTAAATACCGCGACCGTTAGACGCTTTGCCGATGGCATGAATCGCTTGCTGGTAAGAGACCATATAGGCCTGCGCATCGGCGGCGGTTAACGCGGCTTCGCCCAGCATATCGTAAGAATAGCGGAACCCTTTCTCTTCCAGTTTTCGGGCATTCGCCAGCGCCTGAGCAATGGTTTCGCCAGTCACGAACTGCTCTCCCATTAAACGCATCGCCATGTCGACGCCTTTGCGGATTAACGGTTCGCCGCTCTTGCCGATAATGCGGTTCAGCGAGCGTGAAAGATTGGCTTCGTTATGCGTTGAGACCAGTCGGCCGGTAAAGAGCAGCCCCCAGGTGGCGGCATTTACAAACAGTGACGGGCTACGGCCAATATGCGACTGCCAGTTGCCATTACTGATTTTGTCGCGAATTAACGCATCGCGCGTAGCTTTGTCAGGAATACGCAGCAGCGCTTCCGCCAGACACATCAGCGCTACGCCTTCTTGCGAAGAGAGGGAAAACTCCTGCAACAGGCCTTGTACCATACCCGCGCGACCGCTGGCGGATTTTTGATTGCGCAATTTCTCCGCCAGTTGATACGCCAGTTTATGCGCCTGCTCAGCGACAGGCGGCGACAGGCGCGCCTGTTCCATTAGCATTGATACCGCATCGGTTTCCGGGCGGCGCCAGGCGGCGGTGATGGCGGCGCGAGAGACGGATTGGGGAAGAATCTGTTCGGCAAACTCCAGAAAGGGCTGATGCGGCTCATCCTGCGGCGCGACCGGCTCCTCGCTTTCATTTGCCGCGCCGGCAAACAGCGCAGGTAGCTCCGGTAGCGTATCGCTATTTTCCAGCTTGTCCAGATAGCTAAAGATTGCCTGTTTTATTAACCAGTGCGGCGTGCGATCGATACGCGACGCGGCCATTTTGATCCGTTCGCGCGTGGCGTCGTCCAGCTTAACCCCCATCGTGGTGGTTCCCATACCCTCTACTCCTGTTATTTGCTCTATCTGCTAACCAATAGTTAGCGGAAAATATCCACCATGTTGCAACTTTGTGCAACCGCGTTAAATGTGACCTGCGTTGCAAGCTTAAAAATGAATAAATTGTTAAAAAAAGAAAGGGGGAGTCTGACGGGGAAAACCATCTGGATTTATTTTCTCTGCGGTAGTTAACACTTTTAAAAGGTGCAACCGCAAAAAATGTGAGAGAGTGCAACCTGGAGAAAAATAGTATCCCTCTGCAATCAAATTTGATGTAAATGGTGTGTTAAATCGATTGTGAATAACCACCGCTTCCGGCAGGATACGGTCGCCCTGGTAAACATAACACCCTTGCCACGTTCCGGCAGGGTACGAAACGGCACGCTACGGTAGTGCCAATAAATAAATTTGGAGAACCTTGATGGCTATTAGCACACCGATGTTGGTGACATTCTGTGTCTATATTTTTGGCATGATATTGATTGGGTTTATCGCCTGGCGCTCAACCAAAAACTTTGATGACTATATTCTTGGCGGTCGCAGCCTGGGGCCGTTTGTTACGGCTTTATCAGCCGGCGCGTCGGATATGAGCGGCTGGCTGTTAATGGGGCTGCCTGGCGCTATCTTTCTGTCGGGGATCTCTGAAAGCTGGATCGCCATTGGCCTGACGTTAGGCGCATGGATTAACTGGAAGCTGGTGGCCGGGCGCCTGCGCGTGCATACCGAATTTAACAATAACGCGCTCACGCTACCGGACTATTTTACCGGTCGGTTTGAAGATAAGAGCCGAGTCCTGCGTATTATTTCCGCGCTGGTCATTCTGCTGTTTTTCACTATCTATTGCGCATCAGGTATTGTCGCTGGGGCACGACTGTTCGAAAGCACCTTCGGTATGAGCTATGAAACCGCACTGTGGGCGGGGGCCGCGGCAACCATTATTTATACCTTTATCGGCGGGTTTCTTGCCGTTAGCTGGACGGATACCGTTCAGGCCAGCCTGATGATTTTTGCGTTAATCCTGACGCCGGTGATGGTTATTGTCGGCGTAGGCGGTTTTAGCGAGTCGCTGGAGGTGATCAAGCAAAAGAGCATCGAGAATGTCGACATGCTCAAGGGGCTGAATTTTGTCGCTATTATTTCTCTGATGGGCTGGGGACTGGGTTACTTCGGTCAGCCGCATATCCTGGCGCGCTTTATGGCGGCGGATTCCCATCACAGTATTGTTCATGCGCGTCGTATCAGTATGACCTGGATGATTCTGTGTCTGGCGGGCGCGGTGGCGGTGGGCTTCTTTGGCATTGCGTACTTTAACAATAACCCCGCGCTGGCCGGGGCGGTGAACCAAAACTCAGAACGCGTATTTATTGAACTGGCGCAGATCCTGTTTAACCCGTGGATTGCCGGTGTTCTGCTGTCTGCTATCCTGGCGGCGGTGATGTCGACGTTGAGCTGTCAGTTGCTGGTATGCTCCAGCGCGATTACGGAAGATTTATATAAGGCTTTTCTGCGTAAAAGCGCCAGCCAGCAAGAGCTGGTATGGGTAGGGCGAGTGATGGTGCTGGTGGTAGCGCTGATCGCCATTGCGCTGGCGGCGAACCCCGATAACCGTGTGCTGGGGCTGGTGAGCTACGCCTGGGCTGGATTCGGCGCGGCATTTGGACCTGTTGTCCTGTTTTCTGTGATGTGGTCGCGTATGACACGTAACGGCGCGCTGGCGGGAATGATTATTGGCGCGGTGACGGTTATCGTCTGGAAACAATATGGCTGGCTGGATCTGTATGAGATCATCCCTGGCTTCATTTTCGGCAGCCTGGGGATCGTAATCTTTAGCCTGCTTGGCAAAGCGCCGACAGCAGCGATGCAGGAACGCTTTGCAAAAGCGGACGCGCATTATCATTCCGCGCCGCCGTCGAAGCTACAGGCGGAATAACCGACATGTCCGATAGCATTATCGCCATCGGACATATTTTACCAGGCGGCGTTATACGCCTGCCTGGTCCTCTGATAAGTCCCGTACCGATTGACTGAAGATGTTCAGGTAAATGAGGACGCACTCTCAAACCATTTTTAGCCCTTGAGCGCCGTTAACGCGGGCGTAATACGTCTCGAGTAATCACTAACTGGCCATATATGAAATCGCCTGTTAATGGTACCAATAGCCTTGACGCAATAGAGTAATGACAAAAATTAAAACGAGTCAGCGTTACTGGCGTAAGTATGCCGCACAAAATTTTGCATAAATAATGCCGTTTTAGCGATGGGAGAGAGGACACGTTAATTACTCCATTTTAACCTTTTATATGTTGAATATTCAATGGGTTATGGGTGGTTTCACCATTAATACCCGCAGTAGCTAATGATTATCTTTTTTAGTCTCCTGCCGATGAAATAATCGTGTAATCTTTCTGTAAGAGACTGACAATGACGCAATAATGTTTGGTTAATACTTGGTGAATATATTGTTGCATTATTGATGTTTTGTGTTGTACTTAGTAGTAATAGCGGTAGTTCCCCGGCAGTGATGGTCACTCACTATGGAGATCGCGAATGGTAATGTCCGCACCAGGACACATTGTTTACAGTAGTTACAACACCCTGTACGGACATTCTCTCTCCGGTGGTGGTCTTGTCACCTTAAAAGCTCTCATCATTTCTCTTACTGTCCATACCCATGACGTCATATGTGGTGCGCGTAGCCGTGTGTGGCGTCGTTTCAAAAAGCAAGCTAAGGCTTACAAGGAAGCCAACCCTCAGATGTGTGTGCGCATAATCGCGTTCAAGAGAACGCGGGTGATGTATACCTACAACTCAAGGTGCTATCCATGGGAAGACAAAAAGCAGTGATCAAAGCTCGTCGTGAAGCAAAGCGTGTGTTGAGACGAGATTCGCGTAGTCATAAGCAACGTGAAGAAGAATCGGTCACGTCACTGGTACAGATGGGCGGAGTAGAAGCCATTGGCATGGCGCGCGATAGTCGCGATACCTCTCCTGTTAAGGCGCGAAATGAAGCACAGGCGCATTATCTGAACGCTATCGACAGTAAACAGCTTATTTTTGCGACCGGCGAAGCCGGCTGCGGAAAAACATGGATCAGTGCGGCAAAGGCGGCAGAAGCATTGATTCATAAGGACGTCGAGAGGATCATTGTGACGCGTCCGGTATTGCAGGCTGATGAAGATCTTGGTTTTTTGCCCGGTGATATCGCTGAAAAATTCGCGCCTTATTTTCGTCCCGTCTACGATGTCCTGCTTAAACGGTTGGGCGCGTCCTTTATGCAATATTGTTTGCGCCCGGAAATCGGTAAGGTAGAAATTGCCCCGTTCGCCTATATGCGTGGGCGTACTTTTGAAAATGCGGTCGTGATCCTCGACGAGGCGCAAAATGTGACTGCGGCGCAAATGAAAATGTTTTTGACGCGACTAGGCGAAAATGTCACGGTCATTGTCAATGGCGATATTACGCAATGCGACCTGCCGCGCGGCGTGCGTTCCGGATTGAGCGATGCGTTGGAACGCTTTGAAGAAGATGAAATGGTAGGGATTGTGCATTTCAACAAAGACGACTGCGTGCGCTCGGCGCTTTGTCAGCGAACGCTCCACGCATACAGCTAATATAGCATTGACTTTCAGAGCCCGGGAGACCGGGCTTTGTTGTCTATAAAGCGTCCAGCAGACTCATGGACAAAAAAGGAAAATGACGCCTGTACGTGAAGGGAATTATTTTGTCATGTCCAGGGCATTCATTGTCCGTAATTTGCTTTCTCGGGCCTGTTCCGGCGAGGACTGTACAAGAAGGGTATAGAGCAGGTCAAAGACGAAAAGCTGCGCGGCTTTCGTACCGATCGAGTCACCCTGCAACATTCCTTGCCGATTACCATTGATCAGGCAAAAATCGGCCTCTTCACATAATGGAGAACCCAGATTATGGGTAATGGCGACTGTGGTGGCGCCAGCCTGTCGGGCCAATCGGAGTGAATGCACTGTTTCTGGCGATGTGCCCGAGTGACTGACACCCATCGCGACATCGCCTGCTTTTAATAGCGTAGCCTGCATGTACATAAAATGGTTATTGCTTACCGCATCGCCCCGTAAACCAATACGCATTAGCTTGTGTTTCATATCCAGCGCCGTGATCCCCGATGAGCCCACACCAAAGATATAAACTGAGTGACAGTGACGTAGGGCGTCCACGACACCGAGAACCTGTTGCATATCAAGCAGATTTAGCGTTTCAGATAATACATTACTAATGGTGTTCTGCAATTTTAAACCAATGGCGTGGGCATCGTCGGATTCGCTAACTTCGGCATCCAGTAGAGGACTACTGTCATCAGACTCGGTAGTGGCAAGTTCAATGGCCAGGTCCATTTTAAAATCCTGAAAACCTTTATAGCCCAGGGTGCGACAAAAGCGAATAACCGTGGCTTCTCCGGCCTGTGTGTCGCGCGACAAATCGGCAATAGATGACTGTGTCACCTGTCTGGGGAAGGCTAAAATATATTGCGCAATACGCTGGGAGGCACGTGTCAGGCTTTTTTGCATAGCACCCAGAGTGTCAAGGATTTTTCCGGGTTTAAGACGTGGGGGTTGAGGCTCCATATAGTTCCTGCTCTTGAGGGCTGATTGCGGCACAAAGCCTGCAATATCGAACAGAGCAGAGCCTATCAAGTCTGCGGCATGAAAAAAAGCGCGATGTAAGTAAAGGAGGGGGAATATTTACATCGCGTTGCCAACTTATGACAGAACATCACTGGAGAGTAATCTGTTTGCTCTTACGGTGTTTATAGCGCGCCATCTGTCGGATGGTTTATATCTGGCCCGGTATTGTCGCCCCGGGCGTTGGCGTCACCGTGTGCTGTGTCGGTATAGCGTGGTATCATGAAATCATAATGTCACCTTTGGCTCAGGTTTTTCATCCAGCGTCAATGGCGGTGCCGGGGCAAATAACGGGGCGAAAATAACGCCGCTGATCACCACGCTTAGCGAGCCAATGACCCCATAAAAGAAGAAGTTAAGGTCAGTGGCATAGCGTGCGCCCAGCACGGTAATGACGCTGATAATAATTCCTAAAACCGCACTCCCGGCATTTGCTCGTTTAAAGAAAATGCCCAGCATGAACAGACCGGTCATTGGCCCTCCCATCAGACCTATCAGACTATTAAATGCATCCCAGATTTCTGATTCATCGGCCATGACCAGCCATACCGAGGCCGCGCTACTTATCAGGCCCGCGACCAGAATAACTAACTTAGCTATTTTCATACGGTTTTCTGGCGTTCTTTTTTTATGACTCAAACGCTGATAGATATCGGAATTAAAACAACTGGAAATGCTGTTTAAGCTGCTGGAGATGCTGGACTGCGCGGCAGCGAAAATAGCGGCGATTATCAACCCTGCAATGCCGACTGGCATTTCGGTGACCACGAATAAGGGTAAAATGCCGCCAGTGTTGAATCCCGCCGGTAATAATTGTGGATGTTGCTGATAGTAGACAAACAATGCCGAGCCGATAGCAAAAAAGAAAACAGGGATCACAGCAACCAGTTTGGCATTTGTAAGTAATGTTTTCTTCGTTTCCTCTATGGAGTCAGTCACGATATAGCGTTGGACCACATCCTGACTGGCAGTAAATTGCTGAATATTGGCAAACAGAAAACCAATCATCAATACAGGTACTGTGCTTTCCGTCCAGCTCCAGTGGAACTGCGTAGCCGGAAAGAATTTATCCGCCTGCTGCGTCACCGTAAAAATTTCACCAATGCCGCCCTGGACTTTGAGACATATCACTATAAAAATCAGTATCGCGCTACCAGAAAGTAAGAGGCCTTGAATAACATCAGTCCATATTACTCCTTCAATTCCACCCATCCAGGTATAAATGATACACATCACGCTAATCAACAGTACCAAAATCACCGGGTCTATAGCGATGAAGGGGCGCAAGGCCAGCACGGTGAGGAAAGTGATAATGGCGATACGTCCGATATGAAACAACATAAATGACATGCTGGCGAATAGACGGCAGCGCACATCGAACCGTGCTTCGAGATATTCATAGGCTGATGTGACTTTCAATTTCCGAAAAAACGGAATATAGAAATAAAAAACCAGCGGTAAAATTGCGATAGCCAGATACTGACCAATGATAAACGTCCAGTCGGAAGTAAACGCTTTGGCAGGAATTGACATAAATGTAATTGAGCTTAACGTAGTAGCAAATACACTGACCCCAGCCGCCCAACCAGGAACCCGGCCACCACCGCGAAAATAATCGTCTGCTGTTTTTTGCCGTCTGGAAAAATAGACACCGACTAACATCATGGCCAGGAGGTAGCCAAATAATACAAGATAATTAACGATGCCGAAAGAATGTGTAATCATAGTTCTTTCCTGCTTATGGTTTTGAGTAGAGTTGCGGTCATCGTCTGTGTATTTTTATCTTCCCATCATTCAGACGATACGATACGATATTCAGATCAAGTAATAGTTTTTGTTAATCTCAATGACGGTAATCATGAGATGTAAAAGGCAGAGCATTTATGCTCCACCAATGGTGATGCCCAGACGTATGTCCTGCCGGATACCTGAAATAGCAGATATCCGATATTGCGTTCAAACAGGCTTCAGGCCTGGGGATCGTATTTGCCGATAGCATTATTAACGTCGGATTATTATCTGAGACATAAATATCAATAGTAAGCGTGTTCATTTTCTTTTCCTGTTCAGCGTTTTACTGCGTGACTGAACCACTGACAGATATGCTCGATACGGGTGATAGCGGAACCAACGGTAACTGCCCAGGCACCATGCTCAATAGCATTGGCCGCCAGTGCAGGCGTGTTATAGCGCCCCTCGGCAATAACACGACAACCTGCATGGCTCAGTTGTGTCACCATTGCCAAATCTGGCTCAACCGGCGTGATGGGGCCGGTATAGCCAGACAGTGTTGTACCAATGAATTCGATTCCTTTCTGATGGCAACTTATGCCTTCATTCACGGTTGAACAGTCTGCCATCGCCAGTAATCCATGCAGGCGAATACGTGTCAGTAAACTATCAATATCAACCGGGCGAGAGCGGAATGAGGCATCAAAAGCGATAATATCGGCACCTGCCTGCGCCAGGGCGTCAACATCCTGTAAATAGGGAGTGATACGGACTGGCGACCCTGTAAGGTCACGTTTAATTATCCCAATAATAGGAACAGAAAGATGGGGACGAACAGCCCGCAGATTCTCAATGCCTTCAATGCGCACAGCGACCGCACCCGCCGAAGCCGCTGCCTGTGCCATTGCAGCCACAATTTCAGGTTTATCCATAGGGCTGCCTGGTACCGGTTGGCATGAGACAATCAGCCCACCGTTTTCGTGTACACTTTGTTCCAGCCTGGCTAATAGTGACATCCAGTTCCGCCTTATATATTTTGAAGTTTTGCTCCGTTTTATGTTATGTTGTGGAGCGTTGCTACATCAAGCAAAAAGATAGAAAAATGTGAACACAGTCATAAGGTATGTTTGTTATTCAATTACTGCGCCAGCGGATTTGAGGCTATAACCTGAAGCTACAAGACAAATACAATTCACTCTGACGGCAGCATGCTGTATTTTATTAACTGCTTCCGGCATAAAGATAAAATGCTCAGAAAGAGCTTATACGCCACGGGATAGCCAGTATGAAATGCATCACATAATTCTTGTTGTATTTATTCGAATGCTATCACTAATGAGTTTGACCATAACAGGTCACCCATAATCACTTCTAACATCACCATGGTGTGCTTTTACCTCGCACATGATAACCCCATGTAATTATTTTTAGCGCTTGGTCACATTTTGTCATTATCATTGTTGAAATTGTGCGCCATAAGATCACTAATGATGAAGCTTTACTCCAATTGTATTTCTTCGCATGGGGATGCAGATGAAAAATTTTAAGAAAATGATGACGCTAATGGCGCTATGTTTATCAGTCGCTATCACCACATCAGGATATGCAACGACGCTTCCTGATATACCAGAACCACTGAAAAATGGTACTGGCGCTATTGATAATAATGGCGTGATTTATGTCGGCTTAGGTACCGCAGGGACATCCTGGTATAAAATTGATCTTAAAAAGCAACATAAAGACTGGGAGCGTATAAAGTCGTTTCCTGGTGGAGCTCGTGAGCAATCCGTGTCGGTATTTTTAAATGATGAGCTTTATGTTTTTGGTGGCGTAGGGAAAAAAAACAGTGAATCACCGTTGCAGGTTTATAGCGATGTGTACAAATACTCACCGGTGAAAAATACATGGCAAAAAGTTGACACTATATCTCCAGTTGGATTAACAGGGCATACGGGAGTAAAATTAAACGAAACGATGGTACTTATTACCGGAGGGGTTAATGAGCATATCTTTGATAAGTATTTTATTGATATAGCGGCTGCGGCTGCGGATGAAAGTGAAAAAAATAAAGTCATCTATAATTATTTTAATAAACCTGCCAAAGATTATTTTTTTAATAAAATCGTATTTATCTACAATGCTAAAGAGAACACATGGAAGAATGCCGGTGAGCTGCCAGACGCGGGGACGGCAGGATCGTCATCGGTAATGGAAAATAATTTCCTGATGCTGATTAATGGTGAGCTCAAACCGGGTTTACGTACCGATGTGATTTACCGCGCCATGTGGGATAACGACAAGCTAACATGGTTGAAGAACAGCCAGTTACCGCCATCGCCTGGAGAACAACAGCAAGAAGGGTTGGCCGGAGCATTTTCGGGCTATAGTCACGGTGTCCTGCTTGTCGGTGGTGGCGCGAATTTTCCGGGAGCAAAACAAAATTATACCAATGGAAAGTTTTATTCCCACGAAGGAATAAATAAAAAATGGCGAGATGAAGTCTATGGTTTGGTTAATGGCCATTGGCAATATATGGGTAAAATGAAACAACCTCTCGGCTATGGTGTATCAGTAAGTTATGGTGATGAAGTTTTCCTTATTGGTGGTGAAAATGCTAAAGGGAAACCTGTTTCGTCTGTAACCTCCTTTACCATGCGTGATGGTAATTTATTAATAAAATAATTTTTTAAATACAAAAATAAAGTTAATTGATGAGCGGAGTATTTTATGAAAATCAACAAATATCTTCTGGGTATGGTTTCGTTTATAGCATTTTCATCATATCTACAAGCGGCAACCCTTGATTATCGGCATGAATATGCTGATAGAACCAGAATTAATAAAGACCGTATTGCTATAATTGAAAAGCTTCCTAACGGCATTGGTTTTTATGTCGATGCCAGCGTTAAATCGGGAGGAGTAGATGGTGAGCAGGATAAGCATTTAAGCGATCTCGTCGCAAACGCTATAGAACTGGGCGTAAGTTATAATTATAAAGTTACGGACAATTTTGTTTTGCAGCCTGGATTTATATTTGAAAGCGGTCCAGACACTTCAATTTATAAGCCTTATTTAAGGGGGCAATATAATTTTGATTCTGGTGTTTATATGGCTGGTCGTTACCGTTATGACTATGCAAGGAAGACAGCTAACTATAGTGATGATGAGAAAACGAATAGATTTGATACTTATATAGGTTATGTTTTTGATGAGTTGAAATTAGAATATAACTTTACCTGGATGGATAGCGATCAAATTAAATTTGATAACAAAAAAACAAACTATGAACATAATGTGGCTTTAGCCTGGAAACTGAATAAGTCATTTACACCATACGTTGAGGTCGGAAATGTAGCGGTGAGAAATAATACCGATGAGAGACAGACCCGTTATCGCGTTGGATTACAATACCACTTTTGAGAAAGGTTAAAGAGTTACTGTACTAATCTTTGCTTAGTATTCATGTCGATAATCTTATAGCCCGTGGCTACGTTACAGAACGTTAGACTTTGTCTTGAGTATTCACGTCCTTAACGTAGCTACGAATAAGGATGGTAAACAATGAATATACGTCTTACATAGCTACGATCTCAGGCGGTTGTCGGAAAGTGCCGGTTGATTGTGTCTTATTCGGCAATTGATATGACTTAAAAATTAATTCCGTAAGCATTTCAGACGGTAACAGCAAATAAGGGTTTTATTGTGATAGCAAAATTCTTCCCGTGGTATAGCGAGATAACTCGTCCACAAAAAAATGCTTTATTTTCAGCATGGCTGGGTTACGTTTTTGACGGCTTCGACTTTATGCTGATTTTCTACATTATGTATCTGATCAAGGCTGACTTAGGATTGACAGATATGGAGGGCGCATTCCTTGCCACAGCGGCCTTTATTGGGCGACCATTTGGCGGGGCGCTATTTGGTCTGCTGGCAGACAAATTTGGCCGTAAGCCGTTGATGATGTGGTCGATAGTTGCCTATTCTGTAGGTACAGGGTTAAGTGGCCTGGCTTCCGGTGTAATTATGCTGACGCTTAGTCGCTTCATTGTCGGTATGGGGATGGCGGGGGAGTATGCTTGCGCTTCTACTTATGCCGTGGAAAGTTGGCCAAAGCATTTAAAATCTAAAGCGAGCGCATTTCTGGTTTCAGGTTTCGGTATTGGTAACATCATAGCAGCCTATTTTATGCCGTCATTTGCCGAAGCGTATGGTTGGCGTGCTGCTTTTTTTGTCGGTTTGCTACCCGTTCTTTTAGTAATCTACATCCGGGCCAGGGCTCCTGAATCTAAAGAGTGGGAAGAAGCTAAACTCAGTGGTCCCGGAAAGCATTCACAAAGTGCCTGGTCAGTTTTCTCTTTGTCAATGAAAGGGCTATTTAATCGAGCTCAATTTCCACTGACATTATGTGTATTTATTGTTCTGTTCTCTATTTTCGGCGCAAACTGGCCGATCTTTGGTCTACTGCCTACATATTTGGCGGGAGAGGGCTTTGATACGGGTGTGGTCTCTAATTTAATGACGGCGGCGGCATTCGGCACTGTATTGGGAAATATCGTTTGGGGGCTGTGCGCAGATAGAATTGGTTTGAAGAAAACGTTCAGCATTGGTCTTCTCATGTCCTTTTTATTCATTTTCCCGTTATTCAGAATTCCGCAAGATAATTATTTACTGCTGGGCGCATGTTTATTCGGTTTAATGGCGACTAACGTAGGTGTTGGCGGGTTGGTTCCCAAATTTCTCTACGACTACTTTCCTCTTGAGGTTCGTGGTTTGGGTACCGGGCTGATTTATAATCTTGCTGCGACATCAGGCACATTCAATTCAATGGCGGCGACCTGGCTTGGAATAACAATGGGGCTAGGCGCTGCGCTAACGTTCATTGTTGCTTTCTGGACCGCAACAATTCTACTCATTATTGGCCTATCCATTCCGGATAGACTAAAAGCACGTCGTGAAAGTTTTCAATCAACAAAAGAATTTTAATAGAGGATAAATGATGACGAAATACGGTGTTGTAGGTACAGGTTATTTTGGCGCTGAACTGGCGCGATTTATGTCTAAGGTTGAAGGGGCGAAAATCACTGCGATTTACGATCCGGTAAATGCGGCTCCGATAGCGAAAGAGTTGAACTGTGTCGCCACTGCAACGATGGAGGCGCTTTGTTCCCATCCTGATGTGGATTGCGTAATTATTGCTTCACCAAATTACTTACATAAAGCGCCAGTCATTGCGGCGGCTAAAGCGGGTAAACACGTGTTTTGTGAAAAACCTATCGCCTTAAATTACCAGGATTGTAAGGATATGGTTGATGCCTGCAAAGAAGCTGGTGTTACCTTTATGGCGGGTCACGTTATGAACTTTTTTCACGGGGTTCGCCACGCTAAAGCGCTCATCAAAGCTGGTGAAATTGGTGAAGTTACACAAGTTCACACTAAACGTAATGGTTTTGAAGACGTGCAGGATGAGATCTCATGGAAGAAGATTCGCGCAAAGTCAGGTGGGCATCTGTACCATCACATTCACGAGCTAGATTGTACACTGTTCATCATGGATGAAACCCCATCCCTGGTTTCAATGGCGGCGGGGAATGTTGCGCACAAAGGTGAAAAATTTGGTGATGAAGATGATGTTGTCCTAATCACCCTTGAGTTTGAAAGCGGTCGTTTCGCGACACTTCAGTGGGGATCATCGTTCCACTACCCTGAGCACTATGTATTAATTGAGGGCACGACAGGTGCAATTCTCATTGATATGCAAAACACGGCTGGTTATCTAATAAAAGCGGGCAAAAAAACACACTTTCTTGTGCATGAAAGCCAGGCGGAGGATGATGATCGTCGCAACGGTAACATATCCAGCGAGATGGATGGCGCAATCGCTTATGGTAAACCCGGTAAACGTACGCCGATGTGGCTCTCATCAATTATGAAACTGGAGATGCAGTACTTGCATGATGTGATAAACGGTCTGGAGCCAGGCGAGGAGTTTGCTAAATTGCTAACGGGAGAAGCGGCGACAAATGCCATTGCTACCGCTGATGCTGCGACGCTTTCCTCAAACGAGGGGCGCAAAGTAAAACTCACTGAAATTCTTGGCTAAAATGGGAAGCCGGATGGTGGTGTTATTACCCGGTGGCGCTGCGCTTATGTAGACCGGATAAGGCGCCCGTGAACTGTGCCGCCATCCGGCAATGGACGGGTCACATATATGAAAAAAGCCCGTTGTTCTGGTGTGAACTCCGACTGTCGGGCTTTGTTGTTTTTGGTTATAAGACCGCTTTTAATTCCGTGACCATCATTGTGGGTTCAAAAGGAATCAAATCGACTTTAGCTACGCCAGACAAGCGAAAAGGATCTTGTGCCAGATAGTTTTGCAGTACATCCGCGTCATCATAGTTTGCAAGTATTACGCCTCCTGTGCGCGGAATTTTTCGCCCGGAAGCCAGAAAAAGTCCATCGGCATAACCTTTTTTTAGCCATTCCACATGTGCAGGGATTTGCGCATCAATTTCATGCAATGGTTTTACGTAGGTTAAGACAACCACACAAAGCACACTCATTTTGTTGTCCATAAATATAAAGGGGATATTATGCTAGCACTCTATGCAGAGACGCGAAAAATTTTAATGTCTGGAATTATGGAAACGACCTTCATTAGTGGGCCGTTCTTCTATGCGCCAGGAGACGCCGCCAGTAATCTTGATGAACTTTATGTGAGGTTGGCTGAATTGCAATATGCGAAAAAAGCCGAGCTTGATGACAAACCTGTTGTGCGGTTATACATTATCCGACGTGGCAACGTTGGGTGAGGCGAAACCGAAACCCAACATTGCGGTATTGGGTATGAATGTTGGGTTACGCGCCGTTCCACCCAACCTCCGGGAACGATGGTTTTGGCAGTTGGAAAAGCGAAGCGCATTTCGGCATCAAGGTTTGTCAGTCGTCTGATACTTTCGTACAGGCTCTTTTTTGAAGATGCCGGTGAGGGGGCTGCCATATTTACGTTCATTATCATTCGCGTTAATCATAATTATTTCTTTATATACAATGTGTTGTCATTATTCTTTTTTCGCTGGCGTATTGCTATCTTTCGTAAAATCGTCATTTTATGCAGTACAGGATGCATGACAAAAGAGTGGGGATTATGCCAAAGAAAGCCAGAGGCAGGTTCTGGTTTGCTTCCAGTCGTAGCAGTTCCTTCTGGGGCCATTTTTACTGTAAAACCGTGGCCAGTGTTACTTGACCACTACATTTTGCGAAGTTATTTAGGTAATTAAATTCTTCCGCATGCCGTTCACAGCATGAGCATTTGCCCTGCACCTTTTCATATTTGGCCATGTACGGCGTAATAATACTGGTTAAGGATTTGTAAAGAAGAACAACCGGTGTGTTTTTATACTATTTTTCTGGACTGCCGATTGGGAATTTATAATCAAGTTTTTATACATAATAAAATTATTTTCCATACTAAGTGTTTTTATTCAATCCTATAATTATTAGATTTACTTTATTGTAAAGGTGAATTATTTTTTAATTTGAGTTTAAAGTAATTGTTTTAGATGCCTTTTGACGATGTTATAAGCAAGGAGATATATGGATAGTATGAATTATTTATTTGTAATTAAATTTAACGTTCAAAGCATATACCTCGGTTGCAAATTTCATAACCGAGGCATTCTCCGGTAACCATGCTGACGTATACATGAAAAGCAGTAGTAGTGACCGTATCTAACCAGTCCAGTTTGGTTAAATCAATATCACCTGTATAAATCACAAAGCAAGGATCACCCTTTATCATTTGTTTTTTAACAACAACGCTACTCTCATCCCAGCCAAGTTTTTTTCGAGTGCTATAGTCTTTTGCGATATCAATAGCAACTTGTGGTGTAATCATTTAGTGACTCCATAATACACATTGTACAATATAATATACTAGAAACTGTAATGAGACCTAACTTTATCTTGTAGTTGGTTTTTTATCCCATTATATTTTTAAAATATAAATAATCGTAAATCTTAGAAATCTAATATATTGAATAACACATCTTATTTTCTTAAGCGCTATCTATTTGAATGCTTGTTAATTAGTTCATCCTAATCAATCTTGGGTATTTGATTGGGTATAAATCAGAAGGATGGTTGCACTGGATAAGGACTGGTTTTATTTTCTAACAAAAATATGGATTCATTAGTATAAGAATGCCCTGTTTCTACATCTTTGGCGACTGGTCAGATCGCATAATGCAGGTTTAACAAATTTCAAACAAGGTACTATTCTGCGCTGATGCAATTTAGGTAGTAACCTTAACTCGATAAAATATTGACTTGCCTGTCACCCTAATTATTAGCCAGTATGGTTTCAAGCTCTTTAGTTCTTTTTAGTGTCATATCATTTTTACAAGAATACATTGATGTATCATATGCTTGCGATTCCTCATCGATTATGAATGAAAAAACGGTACAATTTGCATCTCTGAAGTTAATCCATGCTCTCTGTGATAATTTTATTTTTTCAACAAACTCCGCGCCTGAATTTGGCTGGGAATTATATTTCTTGCGAATGGTGGACAAAAGTGTTCTGTAGGTTTCATTAAGTTTTGCATCGCTATCTTCGAATGTCTTTTTTGAGCAAAGAAATACTGCTTCAGAATATTGAATACTGAGACAAGGGTCATCCGCCAGTAATGCAAATGGAATAAAATAAATCAATAATAACGACACTCTCATTTAATGTCTCTCCAGATAATCAGTGCGATGTAGATTCATATCGTGATAGTAATCAGTGATGCCTGCATGTTTTAAACCACAACTTTCCAGTACTTTTAGTGCATCATCTGATATGACCAACCGTAGGTCATCAGCTATACCAAAATCATCTTTCCCAACTATACCTGTAATTTTTGCCCAATATATCTCTGGTAATTTAATATTTGGATAAAGTTCTTCAAATATATCTGATTTTGATGTTATTACACTATCAAAAAATATCCCCGAAAGGTTTAAATTTTCAATAAGTACTTTTGCCTTTTCCGTAATTACAAAACAAGGGAATGTTTCCATTATGCAATCACCCAACCAACCGTCAAAACTGTGTTCTAAGGTGAACACAATGGGAGGAGGCATACTGATATCAAGAGTAGTGGCTTCGCCAAAACCGCCTGCAACTTCTGTTTCGATATACTTAAACATGTTTTTCTCCTCTATTCTGTCGGCGAGTTAAACTGACTACCATATTTTTTATCAATTTTCGCTGCCCTGTCTAATATTTTTTGCTTTGTTGCATTGGAGGGGCGATAAAAATCATTCTATTCTTTTCGTATTTTACTTAAATGTAGAATAATATTTACAGTAAAAATTTTTTTCACCTAAAAGGCCTAATATGTGTTTCCCCCAGTCACTGGTATCGATGTCATTATTTATATGCTCATAGGCTACATCAAGTTCTGTAAAGGAGGATTTTGCTTCTGAAATGGTCTTATAGCAACCAGTAGCATAGAGATTATTGGTCCCTGCGATTAGCTCAGGTTTAATACTGCCCGGTTTTACATCTGGTGGGGGTAATATCTTGTAATATAAATTTGTTACTTCTGAGAATGTATAACGGCATCGCTAAAAATGTTCTTTCTGGTATTTAAAACTACATGTCACTGCCCACAGGAAGGATGGTTTATTATTGCTTTCTTTCATTATAATAACTCTCTCTGGATTATCTACATTTCATTTTTTAACATAAAACACATCACAACTAGAAAACTTAAACATTTTATATTAAAAGTTTATCTAATATTCGAATATTATAAATTTAATGGCCATGTAGAAATAAAATATAGTAATAAAAATCTTTAGAGAGAAACTTATCGTATGTTTATGTTTCATAAATGAGAGTATTGGCTGTTTATTAATGTTTTTATTATTGTATTTAATGTGGAAGTGGTGTATTCCCCCAATCCCAATATCTACTAATGAAAATGCACTATAATAAAAGAATATATATCCTGATAGTACTACAAGAAATTTAATAAATATAATGCTATGTATATTATTTATATTTCTGATCAATAAAAAACAAATTAGCGAGGACATTACGATGCCCAAAAAAAATCTAAAAAAATTATTATGATACACCTTGATAATCTTGCCTGAAAGTTTCATAAGATACCATTATCCACCAACATTAAAATTTTTTTCCGGTCAATATAGTACCCGATGTTGAACCCGCCAACTCTGGTAGTACTGGCTAAGGGGTTTCAGTAAAGGGGCCTGTTTGTATATCTTCCTCCTGGTCAATTAGATAAATTTAATATTATAAGAAATGATTCGTTTTAAAGAAATGTTATATGTTAATTCCTAAATTTTTTCGATGAAAAACATTAGGGGAAATAAATTTAATAAGATTGATATTTTCACTTGAATCCATGAAAATCACTATCACTAAAAAATCATGAAAAAACGTTAAAACTCTTCTTTCTGGCAATCCGTTTTGATTATCTTTTAACTCTTTACCCAGCTTTTCTCTTAAGAATTGTAGATGGTCATTGAAATTTAATTTATATGGTAAGTCATCCTTGTTTTTTTGGTAGACCACAAGTTCAGAAAAAACAAATTTCCCATCAGACTTGATGGGAAGCAAACTCTCAGACTCATAAGTGGATCTGATTCTAAACCCAAGAGAAACACTACCATCTGGAATGTCAAAATATTCTATTCCACCTTTACCTTGAGGGCGATTTCTTATTCCATTAGTTATCAAATATAAATCAAACTGTGGATGAATAGTTGTAAACCTTAGAAAGCTAATGCATTCAGTAATATTCACGTTATTTCCTTAAATATTTTATGATATGCTTATTTTGGCTAAGTTGCTCATTAATATATTTATACCAATTAACCTTAGATAATTACGCTACGGATTTTTTATACGTCTCACTACATTATAGGCCAGTTTACCAGCCCCGGCAGCATCTCCAGCTATTGGTATTGCAGCAAAAAGAGAAAAACTAGCCTCAAATAAGTCCCACGGCACAAGCTTATTCCTGCATTCAGCAGGTCAGGAAAAATGCCAGTCCCTGAAACAAGACCAGCCACATCAAGTTTCGTCTGTAATCCATCTAACCAGCCATCACCTTCATTCTTTTCTGCCGATGTTTCTTACTTTACTGGTGAGGTTGTTTCTTCTGCGCTTTTTCCGATGCAGGGGGCTATATCCGACAAATCTAAAAGATTCTCAAGAAAATAGTTGGGTTATTTATCATGTATTATATCATTCCTGTCTAAGTCCGTTATTTTTACATAGCCAGCCTCAGGTCAATATTCATCTATTTCAAGCCATTTCCAGAATTGATAATTCCCTCCTTTAGAAGACTATAATATTAGGGGGAGATAACTCTCTCAGAATCATCAAATGTATTTGACAGTCCACTTTACTCAAATTTTCAATTTTTATTTCTCCGCCAAAAATGTATGCAGGTTCCAAACCAAACATTTCATTATTAGCTAATACGCCTAGTTGTTTAACTGCCCGGTCAAAAATGTAATTATCATTACAATCAAATAAATCAAACTCTTCGACATTTGAAAATGCAAGAAAAGATTCAATTTCACTTACTAATTCATCTATTGTTTTTACCATAAAACCATTTTCGAAAAAAATTATTTGATTAAATAAGGGCTGAATCGTAATATTTCTTCCGGTAGACTCACCAAAAACATATAATTCGCCAAAGGCACTCCTGGCTATGACATGGTATGCGTCCATTTCTTTAAATGGAGTATCTTCTAGCCATATATCCAGTACATCTTCATACTCATCAGGATTGACAAGACTAAACAATCCATTTTTATACGTTCCCCATCCCTCTGTTTTCCAGTAAGAAAGAAGTTTATCCGGAAGAATTCCTTTCCATTTTGTCATACTTTTCTCTGGAACAGCGCTATAAGATGTAGCTTCTCCAAATTTCTCAATGAAGTAACTAAAGTCTTGATCTCGCATAAAATTTCCCCCTGGATTCTAAGCCCTTTGCCCCGGCATAATACCAGTTTAACATTCATCTTTTCTCAAACATGGCCTGATTTAATGCTGTCATTAGGTGCTTCATCTGGTGTTTTTAGTCTTTCATTCTGATTCCAGCTTGCACCTGTTGAACTGTTGATACCACTGGAGGGGGAAATTGACGACAGCGGTTGCCGTCGGCGTTAATCCGTCCACATCCAGCGTAAAACGCAGGCCATTTTGTGACATAACCTTATCCTGGATTCATTGGCGAAAAAGGAATCACGGCCCGTTCGTGGCAGTGGGGAGGGCAGGCGTTTCAGACACACTACCGCCGAAGTTTCCGGCATCCGCCATCTCCCATATATGAAACGTAACAGACGTAACTCATTGCTGAAACGGGTTTTTTGTCTCCGTTTCCGGACAAAAACAGCATCCTGCCATTAAGGCGGAATGCTGTGGATTTAACGGATTGGAGGTGATTTACACACGCTTACCTAATATGTAGTCAATAACGCTCAAGCTTGGGTCTTCCCGGATATAGCCTCTGAGACGGATGTAGAAAGCCATACCGCTATGACGCTATGGAGGCAGGTGTCGACGCTGGACACTGCCATTCTCAGTCTTATTGGTGAAAACAATATTTCCGAAGACCAGGAACGCTACATTTCGCGGGATGGAAGCGGCTGATACTAAAAAACCACAGGCCTGGAAGACGAGAACCGACTACTCAAACAGATTTTTGCTGACTTCAATCTGGAATGTTGGGCGCTAAAAAATGTAACTCATAGATACCCATAGATGTTGAATGATGGTAGTACCTGAAGAAACGGGAAAATCATTATCAGCGGTTGGTAATAAAAGACGGTGAGTACATGGAATGAGTGAGAAGGAGAGCTAAAATCAGTCGTGTCCAGCGAAAAAGGGGCATTGCTTCCGAGGTGATCATGGGCAGGGTAGGGGATGTGAAAGCAGGTTATCGATGGCTCAGATGGCACACTTTTTTGGTGCCGCTCCATTACACGAGCTTCTTTATGCAGCATTTTATGCAGGGTAAAACCAAAATTACGTTGTAAGTTATTGATTTTGTATCAAATGTGGCGGTGTGGTGGGGGGGATTCGCTGCGCTCTCCCTTCGGGCAGCCTCCTCGCAGGTTCGTCGTTTGTCCAACTGGCTGCGCCGCTACTCAGCCCATCCCTAGGCCTCGCCCCTTCGGGGCCAGAGCAAGCGCTGTTCAAAAACGCTCCCGGCGTTTTTGTGTCGAACCCCGGTCGGGTGTTCTCATCCCCCCTGTAGGGTGGCTTTATTGACTAGTCCTGATATAGGTTGACAGTTTTTTGTCTGTAAAACGCCTGATGAACATCATCGGGCGTTTTGTATTTCA
>NZ_JBGDUQ010000018.1:0-32462 GCF_046552175.1 Salmonella sp. SAL00672
GATGAAGGCGGCCGTCATACTCCGTTCTTCAAAGGCTACCGTCCGCAGTTCTACTTCCGTACTACTGACGTGACTGGCACCATCGAACTGCCGGAAGGCGTGGAGATGGTAATGCCGGGCGACAACATCAAAATGGTTGTTACCCTGATCCACCCGATCGCGATGGACGACGGTCTGCGTTTCGCAATCCGTGAAGGCGGCCGTACCGTTGGCGCGGGCGTTGTTGCTAAAGTTCTCGGCTAATCGCTGATAACATTTGACGCAATGCGCAATAAAAGGGCATCATTTGATGCCCTTTTTGCACGCTTTCACACCAGAACCTGGCTCATCAGTGATTTTATTTGTCATAATCATTGCTGAGACAGGCTCTGTAGAGGGCGTATAATCCGAAAGGCGAATAAGCGTTTCGATTTGGATTGCCTCGCGATTGCGGGGTGAAAATGTTTGTAGAATACTTCTGACAGGTTGGTTTATGAGTGCGAATACCGAAGCTCAAGGGAGCGGGCGCGGCCTGGAAGCGATGAAGTGGATAGTTGTTGCCATATTGCTGATCGTCGCAATCGTCGGCAACTACCTCTATCGCGACATGATGCTGCCGCTGCGTGCGCTGGCCGTAGTAATTCTGATTGCTGCAGCGGGTGGTGTCGCGCTGTTGACGACAAAAGGTAAAGCAACCGTTGCTTTTGCCCGTGAAGCGAGAACCGAAGTCCGTAAGGTCATTTGGCCGACTCGCCAGGAAACGCTGCACACCACGCTGATCGTCGCTGCGGTTACCGCAGTTATGTCACTGATCCTGTGGGGACTGGATGGTATTCTGGTTCGCCTGGTATCCTTTATCACTGGCCTGAGGTTCTGAGATGTCTGAAGCACCTAAAAAGCGCTGGTACGTCGTTCAGGCGTTTTCCGGTTTTGAAGGCCGCGTAGCCACATCGCTGCGCGAGCATATCAAATTACACAATATGGAAGAGCTGTTTGGCGAAGTCATGGTGCCGACTGAAGAAGTCGTTGAGATCCGTGGCGGCCAGCGTCGCAAAAGCGAACGCAAATTCTTCCCGGGTTACGTTCTGGTCCAGATGGTCATGAACGACGCAAGCTGGCACCTGGTGCGTAGCGTGCCGCGTGTGATGGGCTTTATCGGCGGTACCTCTGACCGTCCGGCGCCGATCAGCGACAAAGAAGTCGATGCGATCATGAACCGCCTGCAGCAGGTTGGCGATAAGCCGCGGCCGAAAACTCTGTTTGAACCGGGTGAAATGGTTCGTGTTAACGACGGTCCGTTCGCAGACTTTAACGGCGTTGTCGAAGAAGTCGATTATGAGAAGTCTCGCCTGAAAGTGTCTGTTTCTATCTTCGGTCGTGCGACCCCGGTAGAGCTGGACTTCAGCCAGGTTGAGAAAGCGTAAGGCTGCGATCAAAAAAGCAGCGATCTAATCGTTGCATAGGGCGCGAAATTGACATACAATTTCGCGCCTTTTGTTTTTATGGGCCTTATGCCCATAAAGCGATATTTATCACGGGGAGCTTCTTTGAAGCGATACTACCCAATTCGAGGAATTTAGAATGGCTAAGAAAGTACAAGCCTACGTCAAGCTGCAGGTTGCAGCTGGTATGGCGAACCCGAGTCCGCCGGTTGGTCCAGCACTGGGTCAGCAGGGTGTGAACATCATGGAATTCTGCAAAGCGTTCAACGCAAAAACGGATTCCATCGAAAAAGGTCTGCCGATTCCGGTTGTTATTACCGTTTACGCTGACCGTTCTTTCACCTTCGTTACCAAAACGCCTCCGGCAGCTGTTCTGCTGAAAAAAGCGGCTGGTATCAAGTCTGGTTCCGGCAAGCCGAACAAAGACAAAGTAGGTAAAATTTCCCGCGCTCAGCTGCAGGAAATCGCGCAGACCAAAGCTGCCGACATGACTGGTGCCGACATTGAAGCGATGACTCGCTCCATCGAAGGTACTGCACGTTCCATGGGCCTGGTAGTGGAGGACTAAGAAATGGCTAAACTGACCAAGCGTATGCGCGTGATCCGTGAAAAAGTTGATGCGACCAAACAGTACGACATCAACGAAGCTATTGCCCTGCTGAAAGAGCTGGCCACTGCTAAATTCAACGAAAGCGTTGACGTTGCCGTTAACCTCGGCATCGACGCTCGTAAATCTGACCAGAACGTTCGTGGCGCGACTGTACTGCCGCACGGTACTGGCCGTTCTGTTCGCGTTGCCGTATTTACCCAGGGCCCGAACGCTGAAGCAGCTAAAGCTGCTGGCGCTGAGCTGGTAGGTATGGAAGATCTGGCTGACCAGATCAAGAAAGGCGAAATGAACTTCGACGTTGTTATCGCATCCCCGGATGCAATGCGCGTTGTTGGCCAGCTGGGCCAGGTTCTGGGTCCGCGCGGCCTGATGCCAAACCCGAAAGTCGGTACCGTAACTCCGAACGTTGCTGAAGCGGTTAAGAACGCTAAAGCAGGTCAGGTTCGTTACCGTAACGACAAAAACGGCATCATCCACACCACCATCGGTAAAGTGGACTTTGACGCTGACAAACTGAAAGAAAACCTGGAAGCTCTGCTGGTTGCGCTGAAAAAAGCAAAACCGAGCCAGGCGAAAGGCGTGTACATCAAGAAAGTTAGCATCTCCACCACCATGGGTGCAGGCGTTGCCGTTGATCAGGCTGGTCTGAGCGCATCTGCGAACTAAGATTAGTCTTTACGTGGGCGGTGATTTTGTCTACAATCTTACCCCCACGTATTCTGCTAATTGCAGACGTATATCCGAGATATTCGGGTTGTGGCAAGGCGGCAAGTGAGTGAGTCGCCAGGAGCATAGCTAACTATGTGACTGGTGCGAACGAAGGAAGCCAACGCCGCCACAAGCTGAATAGCGACGGATAGACAAGATTTGTTCGTTGGAGCCTGGCCTATCCAGGCCTCCGTCGAAGACCGCAGGCGTCTCGCAAGAGGCTTAATCCCCTGCGTAGACGGTGACAGAACGCTAAGATTATTTTTGATACTCTGGCTTGTTTCTGCTCACCGTATTAAGACGCTCTTCTCGTTGAGATGAGTGAAGTGAGTTCCGGAACATGAGTTCCGGCAAACATCCAGGAGCAAAGCTAATGGCTTTAAATCTTCAAGACAAACAAGCGATTGTTGCTGAAGTCAGCGAAGTAGCCAAAGGCGCGCTGTCTGCAGTAGTTGCGGATTCCCGTGGCGTAACTGTAGATAAAATGACTGAACTGCGTAAAGCAGGTCGTGAAGCTGGCGTATACATGCGTGTTGTTCGTAACACCCTGCTGCGCCGCGTCGTTGAAGGTACTCAGTTCGAGTGCCTGAAAGACACGTTTGTTGGTCCGACCCTGATTGCATACTCTATGGAACACCCGGGCGCTGCTGCTCGTCTGTTCAAAGAGTTCGCGAAAGCGAATGCAAAATTTGAGGTCAAAGCTGCAGCCTTTGAAGGTGAGCTGATCCCGGCGTCTCAGATCGACCGCCTGGCAACTCTGCCGACCTACGAAGAAGCAATTGCACGCCTGATGGCAACCATGAAAGAAGCTTCGGCTGGCAAACTGGTTCGCACACTGGCTGCTGTACGCGATGCAAAAGAAGCTGCGTAATCGCAGTTGTCTTTATCAAGCATTTGCTTACGTATAAACTTATTCTGATATTCAGGAACAATTTAAATGTCTATCACTAAAGATCAAATCATTGAAGCAGTATCCGCTATGTCCGTAATGGACGTTGTAGAACTGATTTCTGCAATGGAAGAAAAATTCGGTGTTTCCGCTGCTGCTGCTGTAGCTGTAGCTGCTGGCCCGGCTGAAGCTGCTGAAGAAAAAACTGAATTCGACGTAATTCTGAAAGCTGCTGGCGCTAACAAAGTTGCTGTTATCAAAGCAGTACGTGGCGCAACTGGCCTGGGTCTGAAAGAAGCTAAAGACCTGGTAGAATCTGCTCCGGCCGCTCTGAAAGAAGGCGTGAGCAAAGATGACGCTGAAGCACTGAAAAAATCTCTGGAAGAAGCTGGCGCTGAAGTTGAAGTTAAATAAGCCAACCCTTCCGGTTGCAGCCTGAGAAATCAGGCTGATGGCTGGTGACTTTTTAGTCACCAGCCTTTTTGCGCTGTAAGGCGCCAGTAGCGTTTCACACTGTTTGACTACTGCTGTGCCTTTCAATGCTTGTTTCTATCGACGACTTAATATACTGCGACAGAGCGTACGTTCTGTGTAAATCGCAATGAAATGGTTTAAGCGTGATAGCAACAGGCATTGCGGAAAGTATCCATTTTCCGGTCAACAAAATAGTGTTGCACAAACTGTCCCCCGCAGGACAGATGGGTCGACTTGTCAGCGAGCTGAGGAACCCTATGGTTTACTCCTATACCGAGAAAAAACGTATTCGTAAGGATTTTGGTAAACGTCCACAAGTTCTGGATGTACCTTATCTCCTTTCTATCCAGCTTGACTCGTTTCAGAAGTTTATCGAGCAAGATCCTGAAGGGCAGTACGGCCTGGAAGCAGCCTTCCGTTCCGTGTTCCCGATTCAGAGCTACAGCGGTAATTCCGAGCTGCAGTACGTCAGCTACCGCCTTGGCGAACCGGTGTTTGACGTTCAGGAATGTCAGATCCGTGGCGTGACCTATTCCGCACCGCTGCGCGTAAAACTGCGTCTGGTGATCTACGAGCGCGAAGCGCCGGAAGGCACCGTTAAAGACATTAAAGAACAAGAAGTCTACATGGGCGAAATCCCGCTCATGACCGACAACGGTACCTTTGTTATCAACGGTACTGAGCGTGTTATCGTTTCTCAGCTGCACCGTAGTCCGGGCGTCTTCTTTGACTCCGACAAAGGTAAAACCCACTCTTCGGGTAAAGTGCTGTATAACGCGCGCATCATTCCTTACCGTGGTTCCTGGCTGGACTTCGAATTCGATCCGAAGGACAACCTGTTCGTACGTATCGACCGTCGCCGTAAACTGCCTGCGACCATCATCCTGCGTGCGCTGAACTACACCACTGAGCAGATCCTTGACCTGTTCTTTGAGAAAGTCGTCTTCGAAATTCGCGACAACAAGCTGCAGATGGAGCTGATTCCAGAACGTCTGCGCGGCGAAACCGCGTCGTTCGATATCGAAGCTAACGGCAAAGTGTACGTTGAAAAAGGCCGTCGCATTACCGCGCGTCACATCCGTCAGCTGGAAAAAGACGATATCAAGCATATCGAAGTTCCGGTTGAGTACATCGCAGGTAAAGTCGTCTCTAAAGACTACGTTGACGAATCCACTGGCGAGCTGATCTGCGCGGCGAACATGGAGCTGAGCCTGGATCTGCTGGCTAAGCTGAGCCAGTCTGGCCACAAACGTATCGAAACGCTGTTTACCAACGATCTGGACCACGGCCCGTACATTTCTGAAACGGTACGCGTCGACCCAACTAACGATCGTCTGAGCGCGCTGGTAGAAATCTACCGCATGATGCGCCCTGGTGAGCCGCCGACTCGTGAAGCGGCTGAAAGCCTGTTCGAGAACCTGTTCTTCTCCGAAGACCGCTATGACCTGTCTGCGGTGGGTCGTATGAAGTTCAACCGTTCTCTGCTGCGCGACGAAATCGAAGGTTCCGGTATCCTGAGCAAAGACGACATCATTGATGTCATGAAGAAGCTCATCGATATCCGTAACGGTAAAGGCGAAGTGGATGATATCGACCACCTCGGCAACCGTCGTATCCGTTCCGTCGGCGAAATGGCGGAAAACCAGTTCCGCGTTGGCCTGGTGCGTGTAGAGCGTGCGGTGAAAGAGCGTCTGTCTCTGGGCGATCTGGATACCCTGATGCCTCAGGATATGATCAACGCCAAGCCGATTTCCGCCGCAGTGAAAGAGTTCTTTGGTTCCAGCCAGCTGTCTCAGTTTATGGACCAGAACAACCCGCTGTCTGAGATTACGCACAAACGTCGTATCTCCGCACTCGGCCCAGGCGGTCTGACCCGCGAACGCGCAGGCTTCGAAGTTCGAGACGTACACCCGACGCACTACGGTCGCGTATGTCCTATCGAAACGCCGGAAGGTCCGAACATCGGTCTGATCAACTCCCTGTCCGTGTACGCACAGACTAACGAATATGGCTTCCTTGAGACGCCGTACCGTCGTGTGGTTGATGGCGTGGTCACTGACGAAATTCATTACCTGTCTGCTATCGAAGAAGGCAACTACGTTATCGCTCAGGCGAACTCCAACCTGGATGACGAAGGCCACTTTGTAGAAGATCTGGTGACCTGCCGTAGCAAAGGCGAATCCAGCTTGTTCAGCCGTGACCAGGTTGACTACATGGACGTTTCCACCCAGCAGGTGGTCTCCGTCGGTGCGTCCCTGATCCCGTTCCTGGAACACGATGACGCCAACCGTGCATTGATGGGTGCGAACATGCAACGTCAGGCGGTTCCGACTCTGCGCGCTGATAAGCCGCTGGTGGGTACCGGTATGGAACGTGCTGTCGCCGTCGACTCCGGTGTTACTGCAGTAGCTAAACGTGGCGGTACTGTTCAGTACGTGGATGCGTCCCGTATCGTTATCAAAGTTAACGAAGACGAGATGTACCCGGGCGAAGCGGGTATCGACATCTATAACCTGACCAAATACACCCGCTCTAACCAGAACACCTGTATCAACCAGATGCCATGTGTGTCTCTGGGCGAGCCGGTTGAACGCGGCGACGTGCTGGCAGACGGTCCGTCCACCGACCTCGGTGAACTGGCGCTCGGTCAGAACATGCGCGTGGCGTTCATGCCGTGGAACGGCTACAACTTCGAAGACTCCATCCTCGTTTCCGAGCGTGTTGTCCAGGAAGACCGTTTCACCACCATCCACATTCAGGAACTGGCGTGCGTGTCCCGTGACACCAAGCTGGGGCCGGAAGAGATCACCGCTGACATCCCGAACGTGGGTGAAGCTGCGCTCTCCAAACTGGATGAATCCGGTATCGTTTACATCGGCGCGGAAGTAACCGGCGGCGACATTCTGGTCGGTAAGGTGACGCCGAAAGGTGAAACCCAGCTGACGCCGGAAGAGAAACTGCTGCGTGCGATCTTCGGTGAGAAAGCGTCTGACGTTAAAGACTCTTCTCTGCGCGTACCTAACGGTGTCTCCGGTACGGTTATCGACGTTCAGGTCTTTACTCGCGATGGCGTAGAAAAAGACAAACGTGCTCTGGAAATCGAAGAGATGCAGCTCAAGCAGGCGAAAAAAGACCTGTCTGAAGAACTGCAAATCCTCGAAGCGGGCCTGTTTAGCCGTATCCGTGCGGTACTGGTGTCCGGCGGCGTTGAAGCTGAGAAGCTCGACAAACTGCCGCGCGACCGCTGGCTGGAACTCGGTCTGACCGACGAAGAGAAACAAAATCAGCTGGAACAACTGGCTGAGCAGTATGACGAACTGAAACACGAGTTCGAGAAAAAACTTGAAGCGAAGCGCCGTAAAATCACCCAGGGCGACGATCTGGCGCCGGGCGTGCTGAAGATCGTGAAGGTCTATCTGGCCGTTAAACGCCGTATCCAGCCGGGTGATAAGATGGCAGGTCGTCACGGTAACAAGGGTGTTATCTCTAAGATCAACCCGATCGAAGACATGCCTTACGATGAAAACGGCACGCCGGTAGACATCGTACTGAACCCGCTGGGCGTACCGTCTCGTATGAACATCGGTCAGATTCTGGAAACCCACCTGGGTATGGCTGCGAAAGGTATTGGCGACAAGATTAACGCCATGCTGAAACAGCAGCAGGAAGTCGCGAAACTGCGCGAATTCATCCAGCGTGCCTACGATCTGGGCGCCGACGTTCGTCAGAAAGTCGACCTGAGCACCTTCAGCGATGATGAAGTGCTGCGTCTGGCAGAAAACCTGCGCAAAGGTATGCCGATTGCCACACCAGTGTTCGACGGTGCGAAAGAAGCGGAAATCAAAGAGCTGCTGAAACTGGGCGACCTGCCGACCTCCGGTCAGATCACCCTGTTCGATGGCCGTACGGGTGAACAGTTCGAACGTCCGGTAACCGTCGGTTACATGTACATGCTGAAACTGAACCACCTGGTTGATGACAAGATGCATGCGCGTTCTACCGGTTCTTACAGCCTGGTTACTCAGCAGCCGCTGGGTGGTAAGGCGCAGTTCGGTGGTCAGCGCTTCGGGGAGATGGAAGTGTGGGCGCTGGAAGCTTACGGCGCCGCCTACACCCTGCAGGAAATGCTCACCGTTAAGTCTGATGACGTGAACGGTCGTACCAAGATGTATAAGAACATCGTGGACGGCAACCATCAGATGGAACCGGGTATGCCGGAATCCTTCAACGTTCTGTTGAAAGAGATCCGCTCGCTGGGCATCAACATCGAACTGGAAGACGAGTAATTCTCGCTCAAACAGGTCACTGGTGTCGGGGTAAAACCCGACACCAGATTGTGCTAACTCCGACGGGAGCAAATCCGTGAAAGATTTATTAAAGTTTCTGAAAGCGCAGACTAAAACCGAAGAGTTTGATGCGATCAAAATTGCTCTGGCTTCGCCAGACATGATCCGTTCATGGTCTTTCGGTGAAGTTAAAAAGCCGGAAACCATCAACTACCGTACGTTCAAACCTGAGCGTGACGGCCTTTTCTGCGCCCGTATCTTTGGGCCGGTAAAAGACTACGAGTGCCTGTGCGGTAAGTACAAGCGCCTGAAACACCGTGGTGTTATTTGTGAGAAGTGCGGCGTTGAAGTGACCCAGACCAAAGTACGCCGTGAGCGTATGGGCCACATCGAGCTGGCGTCTCCGACTGCTCACATCTGGTTCCTGAAATCGCTGCCGTCCCGTATCGGTCTGCTGCTCGATATGCCGTTGCGCGATATCGAACGCGTACTGTACTTCGAATCTTATGTGGTTATCGAAGGCGGTATGACCAACCTGGAACGTCAACAGATCCTGACTGAAGAGCAGTATCTGGACGCGCTGGAAGAGTTCGGTGACGAATTCGACGCGAAGATGGGTGCGGAAGCTATCCAGGCCCTGCTGAAGAGCATGGATCTGGAGCAAGAGTGTGAAACTCTGCGCGAAGAGCTGAACGAAACCAACTCCGAAACCAAGCGTAAAAAGCTGACCAAGCGTATCAAACTGCTGGAAGCCTTCGTACAGTCTGGCAACAAGCCAGAGTGGATGATCCTGACCGTTCTGCCGGTTCTGCCGCCAGATCTGCGTCCGCTGGTTCCGCTGGACGGCGGTCGTTTCGCCACGTCAGATCTGAACGATCTGTATCGTCGCGTCATTAACCGTAACAACCGTCTGAAACGTCTGCTGGATCTGGCTGCGCCGGACATCATCGTACGCAACGAAAAACGTATGCTGCAGGAAGCGGTTGACGCCCTGCTGGATAACGGTCGTCGCGGTCGTGCGATCACCGGTTCTAACAAGCGTCCTCTGAAATCTTTGGCCGACATGATCAAAGGTAAACAGGGTCGTTTCCGTCAGAACCTGCTCGGTAAGCGTGTTGACTACTCCGGTCGTTCTGTTATCACCGTAGGTCCATACCTGCGTCTGCACCAGTGCGGTCTGCCGAAGAAAATGGCGCTGGAGCTGTTTAAACCGTTCATCTACGGCAAGCTGGAACTGCGTGGCCTGGCCACCACCATCAAAGCCGCGAAGAAAATGGTTGAGCGTGAAGAAGCCGTCGTTTGGGATATCCTGGACGAAGTGATCCGCGAACACCCGGTACTGCTGAACCGTGCACCAACACTGCACCGTCTGGGTATCCAGGCCTTTGAACCGGTTCTGATCGAAGGTAAAGCTATCCAGCTGCACCCGCTGGTTTGTGCGGCATATAACGCCGACTTCGATGGTGACCAGATGGCTGTTCACGTACCGCTGACGCTGGAAGCCCAGCTTGAAGCGCGTGCGCTGATGATGTCTACCAACAACATCCTGTCTCCGGCGAACGGCGAACCTATCATCGTTCCGTCTCAGGACGTGGTACTGGGTCTGTACTACATGACCCGTGACTGTGTTAACGCCAAAGGCGAAGGCATGGTGCTGACTGGCCCGAAAGAAGCTGAGCGTATCTATCGCGCAGGTCTGGCCTCTCTGCATGCGCGCGTTAAAGTGCGTATCACTGAATATGAAAAAGATGAAAACGGCGAATTCGTTGCGCACACCAGCCTGAAAGACACGACCGTTGGTCGCGCCATTCTGTGGATGATCGTACCGAAAGGTCTGCCTTTCTCCATCGTCAACCAGGCGCTGGGCAAGAAAGCGATCTCCAAAATGCTGAACACTTGCTACCGTATTCTGGGCCTGAAACCGACCGTTATTTTTGCGGACCAGACGATGTACACCGGCTTTGCTTATGCAGCGCGTTCAGGTGCGTCCGTTGGTATTGATGACATGGTCATCCCGGAGAAAAAACACGAGATCATCTCTGAGGCGGAAGCTGAAGTTGCTGAGATCCAGGAGCAGTTCCAGTCTGGTCTGGTAACCGCTGGCGAACGCTATAACAAAGTTATCGATATCTGGGCTGCGGCGAACGATCGTGTATCCAAAGCGATGATGGATAACCTGCAAACCGAAACCGTGATTAACCGTGACGGCCAGGAAGAGCAGCAGGTCTCCTTCAACAGCATCTACATGATGGCCGACTCCGGTGCGCGTGGTTCTGCGGCACAGATTCGTCAGCTGGCAGGTATGCGTGGTCTGATGGCGAAGCCAGATGGCTCCATCATCGAAACGCCAATCACCGCGAACTTCCGTGAAGGTCTGAACGTACTCCAGTACTTCATCTCCACCCACGGTGCTCGTAAAGGTCTGGCGGATACCGCACTGAAAACCGCGAACTCCGGTTATCTGACCCGTCGTCTGGTTGACGTCGCGCAGGATCTGGTAGTGACCGAAGATGACTGTGGTACGCACGAAGGTATCCTGATGACCCCGGTTATCGAGGGTGGCGACGTGAAAGAGCCGCTGCGTGACCGCGTTCTGGGTCGTGTGACGGCGGAAGATGTGCTGAAACCGGGTACCGCGGACATTCTGGTTCCACGCAACACGCTACTGCACGAACAGTGGTGTGACCTGCTGGAAGCAAACTCCGTTGACGCCGTTAAAGTGCGTTCTGTTGTATCCTGCGACACCGACTTTGGTGTATGTGCGCACTGCTATGGTCGTGACCTGGCGCGTGGCCACATCATCAACAAAGGTGAAGCTATCGGCGTTATCGCGGCACAGTCCATCGGTGAACCGGGTACACAGCTGACGATGCGTACGTTCCACATCGGTGGTGCGGCATCGCGTGCGGCTGCTGAATCCAGCATCCAGGTTAAGAACAAAGGTAGCATCAAGCTCAGCAACGTGAAGTCGGTTGTGAACTCCAGCGGTAAACTGGTTATCACTTCCCGTAACACCGAACTGAAGCTGATCGACGAATTCGGTCGTACCAAAGAGAGCTATAAAGTGCCTTATGGCGCTGTCATGGCGAAAGGTGATGGCGAGCAGGTTGCCGGCGGCGAAACCGTGGCAAACTGGGACCCGCACACCATGCCGGTTATCACCGAAGTGAGTGGTTTCATCCGCTTCACTGACATGATCGACGGTCAGACCATTACGCGTCAGACCGACGAACTGACCGGTTTGTCTTCGCTGGTGGTTCTGGATTCGGCTGAACGTACTACCGGTGGTAAAGATCTGCGTCCGGCGCTGAAAATCGTTGATGCTCAGGGTAATGACGTTCTGATCCCGGGTACCGATATGCCTGCGCAGTACTTCCTGCCGGGTAAAGCGATTGTACAGCTGGAAGATGGCGTACAGATCAGTTCTGGTGACACCCTGGCGCGTATTCCGCAGGAATCCGGCGGTACCAAGGATATCACCGGTGGTCTGCCGCGCGTTGCCGACCTGTTCGAAGCGCGTCGTCCGAAAGAACCGGCAATCCTTGCTGAAATCGCAGGTATCGTTTCCTTCGGTAAAGAAACCAAAGGCAAACGTCGTCTGGTGATTACGCCGGTTGATGGTAGTGACCCGTACGAAGAGATGATTCCGAAATGGCGTCAGCTCAACGTGTTCGAAGGTGAACGTGTAGAACGTGGTGATGTGATTTCCGATGGTCCGGAAGCGCCGCACGACATTCTGCGTCTGCGTGGCGTTCATGCTGTGACGCGTTACATTGTTAACGAAGTTCAGGATGTATACCGTCTGCAGGGCGTTAAGATTAACGATAAACACATCGAAGTTATCGTTCGTCAGATGCTGCGTAAAGCGACCATCGAAAGCGCCGGTAGTTCCGACTTCCTGGAAGGCGAACAGGTTGAATACTCTCGCGTCAAGATCGCTAACCGCGAGCTGGAAGCGAACGGCAAAGTGGGGGCTACCTTCTCCCGCGATCTGCTGGGTATCACCAAAGCGTCTCTGGCAACCGAGTCGTTCATCTCTGCCGCATCGTTCCAGGAGACTACACGTGTCCTGACCGAAGCAGCCGTTGCGGGTAAACGCGACGAACTGCGCGGCCTGAAAGAGAACGTTATCGTGGGTCGTCTGATTCCGGCCGGTACCGGTTATGCGTACCACCAGGATCGTATGCGCCGTCGCGCCGCGGGCGAGCAGCCAGCAACACCGCAGGTGACTGCGGAAGATGCATCTGCCAGCCTGGCAGAACTGCTGAACGCAGGTCTGGGCGGTTCTGATAACGAGTAATCGTTAAATGGTGGAGGGGTATTTATCCCTCCACCAGCTTCATGCTGGATACCGAATTCCGGGTCGCTTGCCTACAAGGAAAGAAAATGCCAGCGATTATTTCATTAATCTATTTAATGTTTAGTCTTTTGGTATTTACAAAAAAGATAACCATTTCAAACGTTCTGTCCGCTTTTTTATTGTTTCTATCGTTATATATACTTCACCATAAATCATTACTTATATTTATTTATTGTCTTATTATTATTGTCGCCACCGTTATTCTTCATCAAGTCAAAACCAGCGCGGATAAAAAAGCCGTATTTTATTTTTCAATGCCATGCTGGCTCTTGATTTTATCTGTAATTATAAATTTAATGAATAAATGAATTATTTTTTCATGACTCTTGTTTCTCGTATTATTGGTGAAAAATCATTATCACTGGTTATATGAATAAATTGTCCAGTTTTTGCATTATATTTTGCCATCGCGCAGGGAATACTATTACCGCCGTTAGCCATAACAAATTTTGCTTTTGTATTACGATAAAGATTGACGCCAGGAATGGGGTCCTGACCGAATGTATAAGGCGTTGGGACACTTACATTATGTTTGTTTGAGAACCACTTTGCTAAAATCCCGTCAACGCCATTAACCGGCGTAATAAAAGTAGAGAATCCACAATACTCAAAATTGAATTTTTTACCATTGGGTTTCTTTTTTTCTGTAACATTAAATCCAAATGTGACTTTAAATTTATCCCATAAATCTAAGTTATTAAAGTCTATTGGCTCGCCATTATAAAATACCTGCTGTTCATACATTAAATGATAAACCTGTTTTATTGGTTGTTTACGCGGGAAATTTTAAATTATTAAATGGAATATTTAATTCCATTAAGGTCTTTGTTTGCTCTTATTACAGGAATTATAAATATGATGCCATTTCTGGAATAAAAATAAAGTTAATAAATTATTTATTTAATTGCTCACTAGTAGGATATTTATGTATCCATCGGTTAATGCTTAGTTTAACATCTTTTAGCTGACAGCGATTGCAACGCTAAAAAACATGTGCTAATAATCATCATGTAAAATATGTAATGAAGTAAGTATGGAGCATTTAATTGTTATGATCCTACCATTAAATAGATATGTTCCCGCGCTTTCAAAAAATGAATTGGTTAAAACTGTTACCGACAGGGACATTCAGTTTACAAGTTTTAATGGAAAAGATTATCCCTTGTGCTTTTTAGATGAGAAAACCCCTCTTCTTTTCCAGTGGTTTGAGCGGAATCCTGCTCGCTTTGGGAAAAATGATATACCTATAATTAACACAGAGAAAAACCCCTACCTTAACAATATCATTAAAGCAGCAACAATTGAAAAAGAACGTCTTATAGGTATTTTTGTAGATGGTGATTTTTTCCCGGGACAAAAGGATGCTTTTTCAAAACTTGAGTATGACTATGAAAACATAAAAGTCATATATAGAAATGATATTGACTTTAGCATGTACGATAAAAGATTATCAGAAATTTATATGGAAAATATTTCTAAGCAAGAGTCCATGCCAGAAGAAAAAAGGGATTGTCATTTACTGCAGCTATTGAAAAAAGAATTGAGTGATATTCAAGAGGGTAATGATTCATTAATTAAATCTTACTTACTGGATAAAGGCCATGGATGGTTTGATTTTTACAGGAATATGGCTATGTTAAAGGCTGGTCAGTTATTTTTGGAGGCGGATAAGGTTGGGTGTTATGATTTATCAACAAATAGTGGGTGTATATATCTCGATGCTGATATGATTATCACGGAAAAATTGGGGAGTATATATATTCCGGATGGAATCGCTGTTCATGTAGAAAGGATAGATGGCCGTGCTTCTATGGAAAACGGGATAATAGCTGTTGATCGCAATAACCACCCGGCTTTACTTGCTGGATTGGAAATAATGCATACTAAATTTGATGCTGATCCCTATTCTGATGGTGTATGTAATGGAATTAGAAAACATTTTAATTATTCTTTAAATGAAGATTATAATTCTTTTTGCGATTTTATTGAGTTTAAGCATGATAACATTATAATGAATACCAGTCAGTTTACGCAAAGTTCATGGGCGAGGCATGTGCAGTAGTGGAAATGGCAATAATCATGCTATTGAATACATAAAATATTGGCATAAACTATCAAGTTTCGGCGAAAAAATATTTGATGCTCAGTTTTCTCTACTACAACGCCACTTTAAAATCGCAGTGCTGTTCAGAACGGACATAAAAAAACGGGAGGCCGATAACAATCTCCCGTTTTTCGCATTACGTACTCGTTCGTGAAATATTAATGCGTTTACATACGAGTTCACCGAATTTGCGAAGCGCGCCCCAGCCAACTGTCCCAGTCTTTCCACACGGGCTGCAATCCTTGCGCGCTTAACGCGCTTGCTACGGTTTCAGGCCGACGGGCATCGTGGGGAGAAAACTGCTCCAGTTCCGGATGATCGTCAGCGTAGCCGCCGGGCTGCGTTTTTGAGAAGGCGCTGACGTTGTTGATTGCCAGAGGAATCACATGGTCTCGAAACCACGGCGATTCGCGGGTGGAGAGTGATAATTCAATTTCCGGCGCCAATAACCGGAAAGCGCAAATCGTTTGCACCAGTTGCTTTTCATCCATCACAGATGCGGGTTCCACACCGCCAGTACACGGACGCAGACGCGGGAAGGAAACAGAATAGCGACTCTGCCAGTAGTGTTTCTGCATCCACAACAGATGCTCCGCCACCATATAGCAATCCACCCGCCAGTTGTCCGACAGACCAATTAGCGCGCCAAGACCGATTTTGTCGATACCTGCCCGGCCTAACCGATCCGGCGTTTCCAGCCGCCAGAAAAAGTCCTGTTTCTTTCCCTTCAGGTGATGCTGTGCATAGATTGCCTCATGGTAAGTTTCCTGATAAACCATCACGCCATCGATCCCCAGCGTTTTGAGCTCCGCGTAGTTTTCTTGCGACAAGGGCTGGACTTCCATCTGTAATGATGAAAATTGACGGCGGATAGCCGGTAAATGGCGGCGAAAATAGTTCATTCCTACTTTGGCCTGATGTTCGCCAGTCACCAGCAACAGATGCTCAAAGCCCAGTTTACGGATAGCATCGCACTCCCTTTGAATATCCACCTCATCCAGCGTTTTACGCTTAATGCGGTTGCTCATCGAAAAACCGCAGTAGGTACAGTCATTGGCGCAGAGGTTTGAGAGATAAAGCGGCACGTAGAAACTGACGGTGTTGCCAAAGCGTTGTCGGGTCAGCCTTTGTGCCCGCTGCGCCATCGGTTCCAGATAATTGGCGGCGGCGGGGGAGAGCAACGCCATCAAATCGTCCCGGCTAAGATGTGCGGCGTTCAGCGCGCGCTCCACGTCGACGGCAGTTTTACCGTTGATGCGCAGGCGAATATCGTCCCACTCCAGTTGCCGCCAACGGTCGCTGAAGGTTTTCATGCTAACGCCTCCAGAAACCCGGTGAGCGGGCTGGTGGCGCTGGCGTAGGGGCTACGATTACCCGGCACCGCCTGGCGCGCCAGTACTCCCGCTTCTACAGCCAGGCGGAAAGCGGTTGCCATCATCACCGGATCGTCCGCCACGGCAATCGCCGTGTTGACCAGCACCGCATCAGCGCCCATTTCCAGCGCCTGCGCGGCATGGCTGGGCACGCCGATGCCCGCATCAACCACCACCGGCACGGTCGCCTGCTGGATAATAATCTCCAGCATCGCTTTGGTTTCCAGCCCCTGATTCGAACCGATAGGCGCGCCAAGCGGCATCACCGCCGCGCAGCCGACCTCTTCCAGCCGCTTGCACAAAACCGGATCCGCGCCGCAGTAGGGCAGCACCACAAAACCCTGCTTCACCAGCGCCTCGGCAGCTTTTAGCGTTTCGATCGGGTCCGGCAATAGCCAGCGGGCATCCGGATGGATTTCTAATTTCAGCCAGTGGGTGCCCAGCGCTTCACGCGCCAGTTGGGCGGCGAAGATCGCCTCTTCAGCGGTTTTCGCCCCGGAGGTATTGGGCAGCAGCGTGACGCCCGCTTCAATGAGCGGCGCCAGGATAGCGTCGTTATGCTGACGTAAATCCACGCGCTTCATCGCCAGCGTCACCAGTTGGCTGCCGGAGGCGCGAATCGCCTCGACCATCAGCTGCGACGAAGCAAATTTTCCGGTACCGGTGAACAGATGTGAATCAAACGTTTTGTCGGCAATACGTAACATATCAACCCCCTGCAATAACCTGAAAAAGTAGGATTTGGTCGCCTTCCTGCACGATTTGCTGCTGCCACTGCTCGCGCGGCAGGATCTGCTGATTGAGCGCCAACGCCGCGCCTGGTTTAAGCTGATTAAGCGTAGCGAGCAGGCTGCTGACGGTTTGTCCTTCGGCGCACTGCATCGGCTCGTCATTGAACTGAATCTGCATGTCGCCCTCCGCATACCGGACAGCCGCTGGCACGACGCAGCGCCAGGCTGCGCCACTGGCTGGTTTTACCGTCAAAGAGGCGTAGCTCTCCGCTGGGTGTCTCAACACCGCTGAGTAATTTAATCGCCTCCAGCGCCTGCAAGGTGCCCATCACGCCCACCACCGGACCGAGCACCCCAGCGGTGCGGCAGTTGCGTTCCGGCTCCACATCATCTGGCCACAGGCAGCGGTAACAGCCTTGTTCCCACGGCGGCGTGAGCACCATCAACTGACCGCCAAAGCCGACGGCGCTGGCGGTGATGAGTGGGATATTGAGCGCTACGCAGGCGGCGTTGATTTCCTGGCGCGTGGCCATGTTATCGGTACAGTCGAGCACCACGTCGGCTCGCGAGACCGCATGCCGGAGCACATCGCCTTTTAGTCGCTGCTGGAGCGAGACCAGTTCGATATCCGGGTTGAGCCGTGTCAGGCGCTGCTGGGCAACCTGAGATTTTGAACGCGCGATATCATCGGTGGTAAATAGAATCTGGCGCTGCAGATTGCTCAGATGAATATCGTCATCGTCTACCAGCGTCAGTTTGCCGATGCCCGCCCCCGCCAGATACAGCGCGGCAGGCGAACCCAATCCGCCTAAGCCGACAATCAATACATGGCTATTGAGCAACTTTTGCTGGCCTTCAATCGCGATATCGCCGAGCAGGATTTGCCGGCTGTAGCGCATAAAGTCACGGTCATTCATCGCCAACTCCCGCAATATCCAGTAACTGCGCGGTAGCGGCGCGCCAGTCGGCGGCCTGAGTAATAGCGCTGACCACGGCAATGCTGCCGACGCCGGTCGCCAGCACCGCCGGAGCGCGTTCCACACTGATGCCGCCAATCGCCACGGTGGGATAATCCGCCAGCCGGTCAATATGCCGCGCCAGCTGCGCCAGCCCCTGCGGGGCGGAAGGCATCTGTTTGGTTTGCGTGGGGAAGACATGACCCAGCGCGATATAAGAAGGCTTAGCGGCCAGCGCGATGTCTATCTCCATATCATCGTGAGTGGATACCCCCAGGCGTAACCCCGCCGCCTGAATCGCTTTCAGGTCGGTGGTTTCAAGGTCTTCCTGGCCCAGATGCACGCCGTAAGCGCGGTGTTTAATTGCCAGACGCCAGTAATCGTTGATAAACAGCCGGGCGTCATAACGACGCCCCAGTGCGATGGCGGCGATAACGTCGGCTTCCACCTCTTCATCGCGTTTATCTTTGATACGCAACTGGATCGTGCGCACGCCCGCCTCCAGCAGGCGCTCAATCCATGCAACGCTGTCCACCACCGGGTAAAGCCCGAGACGGAACGGCACGGTCGGGAAATCAGGCTGATACATCAGGCTTCCTCCCGCTTGAGATAGATTTCGCCGCCTTTGGCGCGGAAGTTTTCCGACATATCCGCCATGCCGACTTCGATGGTTTGTGCGGCGGCATAGTCGCGGACTTCCTGGCTGATTTTCATCGAGCAGAACTTCGGCCCGCACATGGAACAGAAGTGAGCGACCTTACCGGACTCCTGCGGTAGGGTTTCATCGTGATAAGCGCGGGCGGTGAACGGGTCGAGCGCGAGGTTAAACTGATCTTCCCAGCGGAATTCGAAGCGCGCTTTCGACATGGCGTTATCGCGGATCTGCGCGCCCGGATGGCCTTTCGCTAAGTCAGCGGCGTGGGCGGCTATTTTGTAGGTGATCAGCCCCTGCTTCACATCTTCTTTGTTCGGCAGGCCGAGATGCTCTTTCGGCGTGACGTAACACAGCATCGCACAACCGAACCAGCCGATCATCGCGGCGCCAATGCCGGAGGTGAAGTGGTCATAGCCCGGCGCGATGTCGGTGGTCAACGGCCCCAAAGTGTAGAACGGCGCTTCGTGGCAGCTCTCCAGCTCTTCGGTCATGTTGCGCTGAATCATCTGCATCGGCACGTGTCCCGGGCCTTCAATCATCACCTGCACGTCGTATTCCCAGGCGATTTTGGTCAGCTCGCCCAGGGTATGCAGCTCGGAGAACTGCGCTTCGTCGTTGGCGTCCTGAATTGAACCCGGACGCAGGCCATCGCCCAGCGACAAAGAGACGTCGTAGGCGGCACAGATTTCGCAGATCTCGCGGAAATGTTCGAACAGGAAGTTCTCTTTGTGATGGGAGAGACACCACTTCGCCATGATCGAACCGCCGCGCGAGACAATCCCGGTCAGGCGTTTGGCGGTCATCGGCACGTAGCGCAGCAGCACACCCGCGTGGATGGTGAAGTAGTCGACGCCCTGTTCGGCCTGCTCCAGCAGCGTGTCGCGGAACGCTTCCCAGGTGAGATCTTCGGCGATCCCGTTGACCTTCTCCAGCGCCTGGTAGATCGGGACGGTGCCGATCGGTACCGGGCTGTTACGCAGGATCCATTCGCGAGTTTCGTGGATATAGCGACCGGTGGAAAGATCCATTACCGTGTCCGCGCCCCAGCGGGTCGACCAGACCAGTTTTTCCACCTCTTCTTCGATGGAGGAGGTGACCGCCGAGTTGCCGATGTTGGCATTCACTTTGACCAGGAAGTTGCGGCCGATAATCATCGGCTCGGATTCCGGGTGGTTGATGTTGGCGGGAATAATCGCGCGGCCCGCGGCGACTTCATCACGCACGAATTCCGGCGTAATGTTTTCCGGCAGGCGCGCGCCAAAGTTCATGCCCGGATGCTGGTGGCGCAGCACTTCACTACGAATGCGCTCGCGGCCCATGTTTTCGCGGATGGCGATGAACTCCATTTCGGGAGTGACGATCCCCTTGCGGGCATAATGAAGTTGCGTCACGCGCTTGCCCGCTTTAGCGCGTTTCGGCGTCAGCAGGTCGGTAAAACGCAGATCGTCCAGGCCATCGTCGGCCAGACGTTCTCTGGTGTAAGCCGAGCTACGGTCGTCTAATTCTTCGCTATCGTTGCGTGCGTCAATCCACGGCTGGCGCAGTTTCGCCAGACCCTGCTGGACGTTAATCGCCACATCAGGATCGCCATACGGGCCGGAGGTGTCGTACACCGGCACGGCTTCGTTCTCTTCAAACTGCGGGTTGTCTTTACTGCCGCCGATAAGTGTCGGGCTAAGTTGAATTTCGCGCATCGGTACGCGAATATCATGCTGCGAACCGGTCACGTAGATGCGTTTCGAGTTGGGAAAGGCAGTCCCTTCCAGCGTATCGATAAAATGCTGGGCTTTAGCGCGCTGCTCGCGGCGGGTTAACGTTGTTGTAGACATAGCTCATTCCAAAAAATTAAGGACGTGGCTTGTCAGACGACGGATGGAGTAATGGATGTGCGCCGCCCGTAAAGGCAGCAGCATAAAGCAGAATTACTCTTGTTCCCTTCGCAGGTATTAACCTGATCAGGTTCCGCGGATCCCGAATTAACGGTCTCAGCCTTTTCCACTTCATCCTTCGCGCTGCCTCTTCGTTGGCTTCGTCCGCTCACTCCAGTCACTTACTTATGTAAGCTCCTGGAGATTCACCGACTTGCCGCCTTGACGCATCACGAACGCTTTTGTGGAAAATTAGCACTCCGACAAGATAACCGCCCCTCCGAAGAGGGGGCTGAAGTAAACTACCCGTTACTCGCGCAGAACTCAAGCGGGACGTTTGACTCTGGCGCCGTCGTGCATCGCGTCAAACACCAGCATAATCAGCTTGTCTTCCAGCACAAAGCGGGCTTCCAGCGCTTCGCCGATATCTGACAGAGCTTGTTGAAATTCGAGACAATTATCGTGATCGATGGCAGTTTCCAGGCTGGTGTCGTAATAATCCATAATGCGCTGCGTATTATCTTCCAGCAGCGGCCAGATTTTTGCCGCATGTAAAAGCTGACCGTTTCCTTCCAATTTATGGAGAATACGTTCATAAATACTGAAGTGCCCGGCGGAAAGGTAATCGACCAGGCTCTGACAAAAATTATCCAGCGCTTTTTCATTCAGCCGCATGTACGATTCTTTGCCAGGCTTAATGCCAACCAGGTTGTAGTAAGCCACGAGCAGGTGCTTACGTACATCCAGCCAGCGATCGACCAGTTTGTTGCTTCCGCCAACGCGCTCCGTCAGGTTTTCCAGCTGGTTTAGCATGATTGTCTCCGCAAGTTAGATAAAGGCTGCTCGCCATGAATGTAAAAATAATGTTAACAACATGCCAGTGAAGCAAAGGTAGTGCAAGAGCTATGGATCGTATAATTGAAAAATTAGAGAGTGGCTGGTGGATCGTCAGCCATGAACAAAAATTATGGTTGCCGTATGGGGAATTACCACACGGGCTGGCAGCAAATTTCGATCTTGTGGGGCAGCGCGCACTCCGGATAGGTGAATGGCAAGGCGAGCCCGTCTGGCTGGTGTTACAGCATCGACGCCATGATATGGGATCGGTTCGCCAGGTTATCGATCAGGATGCAGGGCTGTTCCAACTGGCGGGACGTGGCGTACAGTTGGCGGAGTTTTACCGATCGCATAAATTTTGCGGCTATTGCGGGCACCCTATGCACCCGAGTAAAACCGAATGGGCGATGCTGTGCAGCCATTGCCGCGAGCGTTACTACCCGCAAATCGCCCCTTGCATTATCGTCGCGATCCGCCGTGAGGATTCGATCCTCCTTGCCCAGCACGTTCGCCACCGCAACGGCGTGCATACCGTGCTGGCCGGGTTTGTTGAAGTCGGCGAAACCTTAGAACAGGCGGTCGCGCGAGAGGTAATGGAGGAGAGCGGGATTAAGGTGAAAAATCTGCGCTATGTGACTTCCCAGCCGTGGCCTTTCCCGCAGTCGTTGATGACCGCTTTTATGGCGGAGTATGACAGCGGCGAGATTGTCATCGACCCGAAAGAACTGTTGGAAGCAAATTGGTACCGTTATGACGATCTGCCGCTACTGCCGCCGCCGGGCACCGTCGCGCGCCGTTTGATCGAAGATACGGTGGCAATGTGTCGGGCTGAATATGATTGACATGTTACACTGGGCGCATCAACGCTAAAGGAATGTAAAAATGACCGAACTCAAAAACGATCGTTATCTACGTGCGCTGCTGCGCCAGCCCGTTGATGTTACGCCAGTGTGGATGATGCGCCAGGCGGGCCGTTATCTACCGGAGTACAAAGCCACTCGCGCTCAGGCGGGCGATTTTATGTCGCTGTGCAAAAATGCCGAACTGGCCTGCGAGGTCACTTTACAGCCGCTGCGCCGTTATCCGCTTGATGCGGCGATCCTTTTCTCGGATATCCTGACGATTCCGGACGCGATGGGCCTGGGGCTCTATTTTGAAGCCGGGGAAGGCCCGCGCTTTACGGCTCCTGTCACCTGCAAAGGCGATGTCGATAAGCTGCCCATTCCCGATCCGGAGGATGAACTGGGCTATGTGATGAATGCGGTACGGACCATCCGCCGCGAACTAAAAGGCGAGGTTCCGCTGATCGGCTTTTCCGGCAGCCCGTGGACGCTGGCGACTTACATGGTGGAAGGCGGCAGTAGCAAAGCCTTCACGGTGATTAAAAAGATGATGTACGCTGACCCGCAGGCGTTGCATCTGCTGCTGGATAAGTTGGCGAAAAGCGTCACGCTGTACCTCAACGCGCAGATTAAAGCGGGTGCGCAATCGGTGATGATTTTCGACACCTGGGGCGGCGTGCTGACTGGCCGCGATTACCAGCAGTTCTCCCTCTACTACATGCATAAAATCGTCGATGGCCTGCTGCGTGAAAACGACGGTCGCCGCGTGCCGGTAACGCTGTTCACTAAAGGTGGCGGTCAGTGGCTGGAGGCGATGGCGGAAACCGGCTGCGACGCGCTGGGTCTCGACTGGACGACAGATATCGCCGATGCGCGCCGTCGCGTTGGCCATAAAGTGGCGCTGCAGGGCAATATGGACCCCTCGATGCTGTATGCGCCGCCGGCACGGATCGAAGACGAGGTAGCGACTATACTTGCTGGTTTCGGTCAGGGAGAAGGGCACGTCTTTAATCTTGGACATGGCATCCATCAGGATGTGCCGCCAGAACATGCTGGCGCATTTGTGGAGGCAGTGCACCGACTTTCTGCGCAGTATCACAACTAAGGAGTTAGTATGGATCTCGCGTCGCTACGCGCTCAACAGATAGAACTTGCTTCATCGGTTTGCCGCGAAGATCGGTTGGACAAAGATCCGCCAGCGTTTATCGGCGGGGCGGACGTCGGTTTTGAGCAGGGGGGCGAGGTGACGCGGGCGGCGATGGTATTGTTGAAATATCCGTCGCTTGAACTGGTAGAGTACAAGGTGGCACGTATTGCCACCACCATGCCGTATATCCCCGGTTTTCTCTCTTTTCGTGAATATCCTGCGCTGCTGGCGGCGTGGGAACAGCTCTCGCAAAAGCCCGATTTGCTGTTTGTGGACGGTCATGGTATTTCGCATCCGCGTCGGCTTGGCGTCGCCAGTCATTTTGGACTGTTGGTGGACGTGCCGACCATCGGCGTAGCGAAAAAACGGCTATGCGGTAAATTTGAACCACTTTCCGCCGAACCTGGCGCACTTAGCCCCTTAATGGATAAAGGCGAGCAACTGGCGTGGGTATGGCGCAGCAAGGCGCGCTGTAATCCGCTGTTTATCGCGACAGGGCACCGGGTCAGTACTGACAGCGCGCTGGCGTGGGTACAGCGCTGTATGAAAGGGTATCGCCTGCCGGAGCCGACGCGCTGGGCGGATGCGGTCGCTTCCGGGCGTCCGGCGTTTGTTCGTTGGCAAGAAATTCAGCGCTGATTCAGGTAAACTGCCGCTAATTTCCGATTCGAGATTCCATCATGTTACAAAACCCGATTCATTTGCGTCTGGAGCGGCTGGAAAGCTGGCAGCACGTTACCTTTATGGCCTGCTTGTGCGAGCGCATGTACCCGAACTACGCCATGTTTTGCAAGCAGACGGAATTCGGCGACGGACAGATCTACCGTCGCATTCTGGATCTGATCTGGGAAACCCTGACGGTGAAAGATGCGAAGGTCAATTTCGATAGCCAACTGGAGAAGTTTGAAGAGGCGATTCCGGCAGCCGACGACTATGATCTGTACGGCGTTTACCCGGCGATTGATGCCTGCGTCGCATTAAGCGAATTAATGCATTCTCGTCTTAGCGGCGAAACGCTGGAACACGCTATTGAGGTTAGTAAGACTTCCATTACTACGGTAGCGATGTTGGAAATGACTCAGGCTGGTCGGGAAATGACCGATGAGGAGCTCAAAACGAACCCTGCCGTTGAACAGGAATGGGATATTCAGTGGGAAATATTCCGACTTTTAGCCGACTGCGAAGAACGTGATATTGAACTGATAAAAGGGCTCAGGGCAGACCTGCGCGAGGCTGGCGAGAGCAATATCGGTATAAATTTTCAGCAATGACACCAGAAAACGTGATTTAACGTCTGATTTGTCGTGCCATAAGGCTTCCCTTATGCCCCCCGTCTGGTCTACATTTGGGAGGCGAAAAAAAGTGGCTATCGGTGCGTGTATGCAGGAGAGTGCTTTTCTGGCATTTCCGTCGCACTCGATGCTTAGCAAGCGATAAACACATTGTAAGGATAACTTATGAACAAGACTCAACTGATTGATGTAATTGCAGACAAAGCAGAACTGTCCAAAACCCAGGCTAAAGCTGCTCTGGAATCCACTCTGGCTGCTATTACTGAGTCTCTGAAAGAAGGCGATGCTGTACAACTGGTTGGTTTCGGTACCTTCAAAGTGAACCACCGTGCTGAGCGCACTGGCCGTAACCCACAGACCGGTAAAGAAATCAAAATCGCCGCCGCTAACGTACCGGCGTTTGTTTCTGGTAAAGCTCTGAAAGACGCAGTTAAGTAAGACGCGTAGCTGTGAACAGTTTTATCGAAGGGGCTCGTCAGCCCCTTTTGTCTGTCTGGCGTCGCGCGTTTCTGTTTTCTGGCGCGCTGTTGCTGACTGCCTGCAGTCATAACGCTTCACCGCCTCCGTTTACTGCCAGCGGCTTTGCCGGCGATCACGGCGCGGTGCGTATCTGGCGTAAAGATACGAACGATGAAGTCCATCTGCTTTCTGTTTTTAGCCCGTGGCATAGCGGCAGCACGACGACCAGCGAATATCGTTGGCAGGGTGATACGCTTTCGCTTATTGAACTCAATATTTACAGCAAACCGCCAGAACATATTCGCGCGCGTTTCGACGCTCATGGCGAACTCAGTTTTATGCAGCGTGAAGTCGGGGGGCAGAAGCAGCAGCTTTCCAACGATCAGATTGCCTTGTATCGCTATCGCGCCGAACAAATCCGTCAGACCAGCGACGCCTTGCGCCTGGGGCGGGTCATACTACGCCAGGGACGCTGGCACGCCGACCATACGGTAACCACCTGTGAAGGTGAAACGCTGAAACCGGATCTGGATTCCTGGGCAATAAGCCACATTGAGCGCCGCCAGAACCACTCATCGGTAGAGGTGAGCGTAGCATGGCTGGAGGCGCCGGAAGGATCGCAACTTTTGCTGGTGGCGAATTCAGATTTCTGTCACTGGCAGCCGCAAGCGAAAACCTTTTGATGGAATACCGAATGGCGAAGCCGCCATTCGGTATACATGCTTTACCAGTTTCCCATACCCATATGACCGCCGCCGCGATGATAACCGCCGCCATAGCCGCCGCAACCGCCATAGCCCATTCCTGCGCCGCGTGGTATGCCAGCCTGCGCCATCGCGACATCCCGTTTCACGCGTTGCTCATCTAACTTCTGGCCTAATGACTCCATCTCTTTGGCAACCGCGTTAATTTTCGCAGTATCCGGCGAACTGGCGGTCAGTAGCGCGTTGTATTCATAACGTTTGGATATCAGTTGCTGGCGCAGCGCGCTGGTCTGCGTATAGTAATCATCATAAATCTTCTGCGCCGTCGCCTGCTGTTCCGTAGTTAACGGGCTACCTCCCTGTTGCCACATACCGTCATTGTTGCCCCAGTGATGCCCGGCGAAGGCGGCGCCGGAGCTCAGGGCCAAAAGAGAGAGGGCGATTAGCGCGATAGCTGATTTATTGTTCCGTTTCATTTTGCGTTCTCCTGTTGCTCATCTTATCCTCTCTCTTGCATCTTCCGTGCCAGGTAACTATTCCTTGTCGGGCAGCGAGTTAACCCGCTTCAGGCGGCAAAAAGCGAGTAAAAATGACTCGCATGACCCGCCTGGCGAGTCATTTTTACCCATCCGTATCCGAAAGGGTGTGCGGCAACGCGCGGTTATGCGGAGCGAAGAATGGCATGATCTCTGCTTAAGTAAGGAAAATAAAAACGAGCCGGGGAAGCCTGTGAGTTTTATACGATTACATAAAGATGCCGCTGCAACGTGGTTGAGTCGGCTGTTACCTGCGGCGATCTTCATTCTGGTGGGGCTATTTTCCATTATGGTCATTCGCGACTATGGCCGTGAGAGCGCTGCCGCCAGGCAGACGCTGCTGGAAAAGGGAAATGTACTCATTCGCGCTCTGGAGTCCGGCACGCGAGTAGGTATGGGAATGCGGATGCATCACGCGCAGCAGCAGACATTGCTGGAAGAGATGGCGGGTCAGCCAGGCGTGTTGTGGTTCGCCGTAACGGATGCGCAGGGGGTAATCATCACTCATAGCAACCCTGGCATGGTGGGCAAATCGCTCTATTCCGCATCTGAAATGCATCAACTAAACCCCGGGCCGCAGGAGCGTTGGCGGCGTGTCGACGTTGTTGCTAACGGCGAGACGGTGCCTGCGCTGGAAATTTACCGTCAGTTCCAGCCGCTTTTCGGTATGAGAGGTCACGGTATGAGGGGGCACGGCATGGCGCGTAGCGCCAATGACGACGAACCAGCGAAACAAACTATTTTTATTGCCTTTGACGCCAGCGAGCTGGCCGCGACACAGGCAAGGGAGTGGCGTAATACGCTGATTGTTTTGTCTGCGTTAGCGGCGGTGCTGTTGGCAACGTTACTGGCGTTTTTTTGGCATCAGCGTTATCAGCGCTCGCACAGAGAACTGCTTGATGCAATGAAGCGTAAAGAAAAGCTGGTGGCGATGGGGCATCTGGCGGCGGGCGTCGCGCACGAAATTCGTAACCCGCTCTCGTCCATCAAAGGGCTGGCGAAATACTTTGCCGAGCGCACGCCAGCCGGCGGCGAGTCGCATGAACTGGCGCAGGTGATGGCCAAAGAGGCCGACCGTTTGAACCGGGTGGTAAGCGAATTGCTCGAACTGGTAAAGCCCGCGCATCTGACGCTCCAGACGGTTAACCTCAATGATATTATTACTCACTCCCTGAATCTGGTCAGTCAGGATGCCCAAAGCAGAGAGATTCAGTTGAGATTCACGGCGAATGAGACGCTTAAGCGTATTCAGGCTGACCCGGACAGGCTGACTCAGGTGCTGTTGAATTTGTACCTGAACGCTATTCATGCGATTGGCCGCCAGGGAACGATTAGCGTAGAGGCAAAAGAAAGTGGGACCGACCGCGTTATCATCACTGTTACCGATAACGGGAAAGGGATCGCCCCGGATCAGCTGGAGGCGATTTTTACGCCTTATTTTACGACCAAAGCTGACGGGACAGGCCTGGGGCTGGCTGTGGTGCAAAATATCATCGAACAGCATGGCGGCGCGATTAAGGTGAAAAGTATTGAGGGTAAAGGCGCGGTCTTTACTATCTGGTTGCCAGTGATAGCGAGACAACAGGATTAACAAGGGTGATACGCGGAAAAATCGATATTCTGGTTGTGGATGATGATGTAAGCCACTGCACGATTTTACAGGCGCTGCTTCGGGGCTGGGGCTATAACGTCGCTCTGGCCTACAGTGGGCATGATGCGTTGGCTCAGGTGCGTGAGAAAGTCTTTGATCTGGTACTGTGCGATGTGCGTATGGCGGAGATGGACGGTATCGCCACGCTGAAGGAGATTAAAGCGCTCAATCCCGCCATTCCGATTTTGATTATGACGGCATTTTCCAGCGTGGAAACGGCGGTAGAGGCGTTGAAAGCCGGCGCGCTCGACTATTTAATTAAACCGCTGGATTTTGACCGTCTGCAGGAGACGCTGGAAAAGGCGTTGGCGCATACGCGGGAAACGGGCGCTGAATTGCCATCGGCGTCGGCTGCGCAGTTTGGCATGATTGGCAGCAGTCCGGCTATGCAACATTTACTGAATGAAATCGCGATGGTCGCACCATCAGACGCCACGGTATTGATTCACGGAGACTCCGGCACGGGTAAAGAGCTGGTGGCGCGGGCGCTACACGCTTGTAGCGCCAGGAGCGATAAACCGCTGGTCACGCTCAACTGCGCCGCGCTTAATGAATCGCTGCTGGAGTCTGAGCTGTTCGGACACGAAAAAGGGGCGTTTACCGGCGCGGATAAACGGCGGGAAGGGCGTTTTGTTGAAGCGGACGGCGGCACGTTATTTCTGGATGAGATTGGTGATATCACACCGCTGATGCAGGTACGGTTGCTGCGTGCAATACAGGAACGCGAAGTGCAGCGCGTGGGAAGTAACCAGACGATATCTGTGGATGTTCGGTTAATTGCCGCTACCCACCGCGACCTGGCGGAAGAGGTGAGTGCTGGTCGTTTTCGCCAGGATCTCTATTACCGCCTGAATGTGGTGGCGATTGAAATGCCTTCTTTGCGCCAGCGTCGGGAAGATATTCCGCTACTGGCAGACCATTTTCTGCGGCGTTTTGCCGAACGTAACCGAAAAGCGGTGAAGGGGTTTACGCCGCAGGCGATGGATCTGCTGATCCACTACGACTGGCCGGGCAATATCCGTGAGCTGGAAAACGCTATCGAGCGGGCGGTGGTGTTGCTGACGGGAGAATACATTTCTGAACGCGAATTGCCTCTCGCTATTGCCGCGACGCCGATAAAAACGGAATACAGTGGTGAGATCCAACCGCTGGTGGACGTCGAAAAAGAGGTGATTCTGGCTGCGCTGGAAAAAACGGGCGGCAACAAAACGGAAGCCGCCCGCCAATTGGGCATTACGCGCAAAACGCTGCTGGCTAAACTCAGCCGTTAGTTTTGCTCACGCTCAATGGCGCGCCAGCCGATGTCGTTACGGCTGAAGCTGCCGTCCCAGCGGATGTCGGTCATCAGGGCGTAAGCGCGTTTCTGCGCCTCAGCCACGGTGTGGCCCAGCGCGGTGGCGCACAGTACGCGACCGCCGCTGGTCAGCACACGGTCGTCATCGGCGAGTTTGGTGCCCGCGTGGAAAACCTTACCGTCAGCCACTTCTTCCAGCGGCAGGCCGTGGATCTCATCGCCAGTGTTGTAGTTGCCCGGATAACCGCCCGCGGCGATCACCACGCCTAATGAAGCGCGCTCGTCCCACTCGGAGGTTTTCTCATCCAGCTTGCCGTCGCAGGCGGCCAGGCAAAGATCCACCAGATCCGACTTCATGCGCAGCATGATCGGCTGGGTTTCCGGATCGCCGAAGCGGCAGTTGAACTCGATCACTTTTGGGTTGCCCTGCTTGTCGATCATCAGACCCGCGTACAGGAAGCCGGTATAGGTATTCCCTTCTGCCGCCATGCCTTTCACGGTTGGCCAGATGATCCGTTCCATGGTGCGCTGGTGGACTTCATCGGTCACCACTGGAGCCGGAGAGTAAGCCCCCATGCCGCCGGTGTTCGGGCCGGTATCGCCGTTGCCTACGCGTTTGTGATCCTGGCTGGTGGCCATCGGCAGCACGTGCTCGCCGTCGACCATCACGATAAAGCTCGCTTCTTCGCCGTCGAGGAACTCCTCAATCACGATACGGTGGCCCGCGTCGCCAAAGGCGTTGCCTGCCAGCATGTCATGAACGGCGGCTTCGGCTTCTTCCAGCGTCATCGCCACGATAACGCCTTTACCGGCAGCCAGACCGTCAGCTTTGATGACGATCGGCGCGCCTTTCTCACGCAGATAAGCCAGGGCTGGCTCAATCTCGGTGAAATTCTGGTATTCCGCCGTCGGAATCTGGTGACGAGCGAGGAAATCTTTGGTGAAGGCTTTGGAGCCTTCCAGTTGGGCGGCCCCTTCGGTTGGGCCAAAGATCTTCAGACCCGCCGCGCGGAACGCATCGACCACGCCAATCACCAGCGGCGCTTCCGGGCCAACGATGGTCAGGTCAATCTTCTCGTGCTGGGCAAAGCTCAGCAGCGCCGGAATATCGGTGACGCCGATAGCCACGTTCTGCAACGCAGGCTCCAGCGCGGTACCGGCGTTACCCGGTGCGACAAAAACGGTATCAACCAGCGGGGACTGTGCGGCTTTCCAGGCTAGCGCGTGTTCGCGCCCGCCGTTACCAATGACTAAAACTTTCATCGTCTGCTCCCTGAATTAATGGCGGAAGTGGCGCATGTCGGTGAAGATCATCGCAATGCCGTGTTCGTCGGCGGCGGCAATCACCTCTTCGTCACGAATCGAACCGCCAGGCTGGATAACGCAGCTCACGCCGACAGCGGCAGCGGCATCAATACCGTCACGGAACGGGAAGAACGCGTCGGAAGCCATGGCTGAACCTTTCACTTCCAGACCTTCGTCAGCCGCTTTAATCCCGGCGATTTTGGCAGAGTACACGCGGCTCATCTGGCCTGCGCCAATGCCGATAGTCATGTTCTCTTTGGCATAAACAATGGCGTTGGATTTCACGAACTTCGCAACGATCCAGCAGAACAGCGCATCGCGCAGTTCCTGCTCGGTCGGCTGGCGTTTGGAAACCACGCGCAGTTCAGCTTCGCTCACCATACCCAGATCCCTGTCCTGAACGAGCAGGCCGCCGTTAACGCGTTTGAAATCCAGGCCCGGAACGCGACTTGCCCATTGTCCGCAGGTCAGAACACGGACGTTCTGCTTGGCTGCGGTGATTTTCAGCGCTTCTTCGCTTGCGGATGGGGCGATGATCACTTCCACGAACTGACGGGAGATGATGGCCTGCGCGGTTTCGGCATCCAGCTCGCGGTTGAACGCGATGATGCCGCCGAATGCGGAGGTTGGGTCGGTTTTGTACGCACGGTCGTAAGCGTCGAGAATCGAGGTACTTACCGCCACGCCGCACGGGTTAGCGTGCTTGACGATCACGCAGGCTGGCTCGCTGAACGCTTTCACACACTCCAGCGCCGCGTCGGTATCAGCGATGTTGTTGTAGGAAAGCGCTTTGCCCTGAACCTGCTGTGCGGTGGCAACGGACGCTTCTTTCACATTCTCTTCTATATAGAAGGCAGCCTGCTGGTGGCTGTTCTCGCCATAGCGCATATCCTGCTTCTTAATGAAGTTCAGATTCAGCGTACGCGGGAAGCGACCGGCGGCTTCTTTGCTTTCACCGTGGTAGGCCGGAACCATGCTGCCGAAGTAGTTAGCGATCATGCTGTCGTAGGCGGCGGTGTGTTCGAAGGCTTTAATCGCGAGATCGAAACGGGTGTCGAGGGTCAGAGAACCTTCGTTAGCATCCATCTCTTTAATAATGGCGTCGTAGTCGCTGCTCTTCACCACGATGGCCACGTCTTTATGGTTCTTAGCAGCAGAGCGCACCATGGTCGGGCCGCCGATATCAATGTTCTCTACCGCATCTTCCAGCGAGCAGCCTTCGCGGGCAACGGTCTCGGCGAACGGATACAGGTTAACGACAACCATATCGATAGGGGCGATGTGGTGCTGTTCCATAATGGCATCGTCCTGGCCGCGGCGACCGAGGATGCCGCCGTGGACTTTTGGATGCAGGGTCTTTACGCGTCCATCCATCATTTCCGGGAAACCGGTGTAATCGGAAACTTCGGTCACCGGCAGGCCTTTTTCTGCTAACAGGCGGGCTGTGCCCCCCGTAGACAGCAGCTCCACACCGCGTGCGGAAAGTGCCTGGGCGAATTCGATGATACCGGCCTTGTCAGAAACACTGAGCAGAGCGCGGCGGACTGGACGACGTTGTTGCATGGTAAATCCCCTGGATTTGACGATTACAGAGAGCGTTAGCTGAATTTTTCGTGAAAAACTCAGCTAACGCCCCTTATGGGGCATTCTCATTTTGCGGCGACATTGTAACGAAAACGTTTGCGCAACGCTCGCGAATTTTTCTTTTTAAATTCTGGCCCCGCTTTTATCCCTGAAAGATCATTTGCAGAGTGAGAAGATCCAGGAGATGAACGCGCATTTTGTGGATAAGTCTGTGCGTAAATGGGTATAACCAGGGGTTTTGCTGGGGAATGCAGCAAACAGTCATTTTTCTGCAATTTTTCTATTGCGGTCAGCAGAGAACTCCCTATAATGCGCCTCCATCGACACGGCGGATGTGAATCACTTCACACAAACAGCCGGTCGGTTGAAGAGAAAA
>NZ_JBGDUQ010000019.1:0-26089 GCF_046552175.1 Salmonella sp. SAL00672
ATTTTTCTCTTCAACCGACCGGCTGTTTGTGTGAAGTGATTCACATCCGCCGTGTCGATGGAGGCGCATTATAGGGATCCCATTTTTTTGCACAAGCGTTTTTTGGATCTTTTTTTCTGTTTGTTGATTTTTCATCCCTTTCGCTCCATTCCTGCGCAAAGTGGCGATTTTTTGATGCTATCTCCCCTTGCACAACGCCGTTAAAGCAACCAAAGTCTTCATGACTATTCATTTATGATGAGGTAGACATGTCTGACACATTACGTCCTTATAAGGATCTTTTTCCTGAAATCGGTCAGCGCGTGATGATCGATACCAGCAGCGTGGTTATTGGTGATGTCCGTCTGGCGGATGATATCGGGATCTGGCCGCTTGTGGTGATTCGCGGCGATGTGAATTACGTTGCGATAGGGGCTCGTACGAACATTCAGGATGGCAGCGTTCTTCACGTAACCCACAAGTCTCCATCCAATCCACACGGCAACCCATTAATCATTGGCGAAGATGTTACCGTTGGCCATAAAGTTATGCTGCACGGCTGTACCATCGGTAACCGCGTACTGGTCGGTATGGGCTCCATTGTGCTGGATGGCGCGATAATAGAAGATGACGTAATGATTGGTGCGGGAAGCCTGGTGCCGCAGCACAAACGGCTGGAAAGTGGCTATTTATATCTTGGCAGTCCGGTAAAACAGATCCGCCCCCTGAGCGATGCTGAGAGATCGGGCCTGCAGTACTCCGCCAATAACTATGTAAAATGGAAAGACGACTATCTTTCTCAGGATAACCATATCCAACCGTGATCGTCTTCCTGCTGGGCCAGGATTAATGCTTCAGCCTCTTCTTCCAGGTCCCAGCGATACTCACGAAAAATGGCCAGCCATTGCTCCGCTGTTTCTCCACCAAAGCGATACGCCAGTACATCTTTTTTTATTGCACACGTGAGTTGCATCCCATTAACCAGGGCGGGAAAGATGACAGCGCTGGCGGCAGTATCCCATTCTTCGCGGTCAGGAAATTGTATGGCCTGGTTCACGCTAATAATTCCTGCTGTAGCAGCTCAATCACTGGCTCGACCTGCGGTAATACACCGTGCCAAAGCAAAACGGCATGTGCAGCCTGCCCCACCAGCATTCCCAGCCCATCTGCGTAGCGTTTTGCGCCCTGCTGTACACACCAGGAGAGAAATGGCGTATTCCCTTTTTGATAGAACATGTCATAGCAACAGAGGGAAGGGTGAATAAGTGACGCTGGTATCGCCGGGATTTCGCCCCGTATGCCGCTGGAGGTCGCATTAATAATCAGGTCAAACTCACAACCATCCAGCTTGTCCATATCCATGGCATGAATGCTGCCGGTATGAGCAAAGATTTTCGCCAACGCTTCGGCACGTGAAGCTGTACGGTTGGTGATAGTGACCGCGCAATCCAAAGAAAGCAGAGGTAACAGCACGCCCCGGGATGCGCCGCCCGCGCCAATCAGCAAAATACGCCATCCTGGGCGGATAAAATTTAAACGTTTGAGATCGCTTAATAAACCGATACCGTCAGTATTGTCGCCAAGCAAACGACCATCTTCCAGCCGCTTTAATGTATTGACTGCTCCCGCCAGCGATGCTCGTTCCGTTAACTCATCCGATCGCGCAAACGCCTCCTCTTTAAAAGGTACTGTGATGTTTGCGCCTTTTCCCCCTGCCGCGAAAAAGGCATCAAGCGTATTAATGAAATTATTAATAGGGGCCAGCACGCGACCATAGGGGTGAACAATATCTAGCTGCTGAGCAAATTGCTGATGAATAAATGGCGATTTGCTGTGCGCAATCGGATTTCCAAAAACAGCATAGGTTTCCATCATATTACCCCTGTCGAAACAGTTCGCCCGTCAGAGCATCGCGAATTTCTGAAGGATTTAGACGCCCACCCGTTGCGCCTTCAACCACCGGAAAATCATCGCCAAATTGCGCACGCACCTCTTCAACGGTACGACATGGCGGTAATCCGCTCAGATTGGCGCTGGTGGAAACCAGCGGTTTGCCATACGCATTGCATAGCGCGACCACCAGCGGGTGATTGGTAACACGAACGGCCAGGGAATCAAAACGTCCCGTGAGCCACCGCGGCGTTGTCGCGGGCGCAGGAAAAACAAACGTTACCGGCCCGGGCCAGCAATCAAATACTGCTTTACGCTGTGCGGCGGTAAGTATGCTGTCATCAATATAAGGTTTTAACTGCTCAAAGCTGGCGGCAATCAAAATGAGTCCCTTATCGACGGGCCGTTGTTTTAACGCCAACAGGCGCGTAACGGCTGTTTCACTATCGGGATCGCAGCCGACGCCGAAAACGGCTTCTGTTGGATAAGCGATGACATTTTCTTTATTCAGGAGATCTACCGCTGCGGCGATAGATCCTGTTGGCAGGTTATTATTCACTTGTTTATTCCACCGGAACCGGCTTTCCACATTGTTTACTGGCGCAAAAGCGCTTCACGCCCTGCGCGGTTTTCTTTTCGATGAGTAGCGGATAATGGCACTCGGGGCATTCCCCCGCAACCGGTGTGAAGTTAATGACGAACTGACATTCCGGGTAGCGATCGCAGGAATGAAAGATTTTACCGTAACGAGAACGGCGCTGGACCAAATGTCCTTGCTGGCAGGCTGGACAGGCTATCGCCGTTTCATCCGGTTTATCAATAACCACTGTATGTTCACATTGCGGATACTGACTGCATCCGATGAACATGCCAAAACGCCCCTGACGTAGCACCAGCACGGCGCCACACTCAGGACACAGTTGCCCCTCCAGAATTTTAACGATATGCCCGTCCGCCTGACTTTTCAGCGGACGAACGTAATCGCATTCCGGATAGCGAGAACAGCCGAGAAACGGACCATGTTTCCCGGAGCGAATTACCAGTTCGGCCCCGCACTGCGGGCAGGGCTCATTTTTACGCACCGAAAACAGTGCTGATTTAGCCATATTCACTCATGCAGCATTAACACCTATCAATGCAGCATACCTTCATTTACCTCAAAGAGTAATTCTTCCATTTGCTGATAGGCGTTTTCACAGCCCGGAATGTTGAATAACACCATCAAAATAACCCATTTCAAGTCTTCCAGGTCAAACTCTGCGGTATCCAGCGCCAGCACACGCTCAATCACCATTTCTCGTGTTTCGAGGTTTAGCACCTGAATCTGCTCAAGGAATAACAGGAACCCCCGGCAACTGGCATCAAGCCTTTCACACTCTTCAACCGTATAAATGCGCATTGAAAGAGGATCGGAAGCAAGTTGCATGGGTTCCGCGAGGCCATCCTGATAGTCAGCGAGTTTTTCCAGCCACAGCAGCGCATTGTAGATGTCTTCGCGATCAAACCCAGCGTCGGTGAGATCACGCTCCAGTCTGTCCTGATCCACGCGCAGCTCGGCTTCGTTATGGATGTATGTTTCAAACAAATACATTAGTACGTCGAACATGGCTTGCCCTCCTTAATCGGACATAGCCGCCGGGTACAGCTGCGATCCATCCTGCTAACTCCAGTTCGAGTAGCTGAGCCACTACCGCTGGCACAGGTTGGCCGGCACGTTCAGCGACGACGTCAACAGGTGTTACCTCATCTCCTACGTTAGCCAGGAGCTCAGGAAATGGCAATGCCGCCTCATCCTGATTTAGTGAATAAAGTGAATTTTCCGCCGTAGTTGGCAACCAGTGTAAGCCGTATTGCAAATTTTCCAGAATATCCTCCGGCGTCGTCACAAGCGTGGCCCCTTGTTTAATTAACCAGTGCGTTCCTTCGCTTCCCGGACTACCGATAGGGCCTGGTAATGCAAAAACGTCCCGCCCCTGTTCAAGCGCGCAGCGCGCCGTCACCAACGAACCGCTGCGCAACGCCGCCTCAATCACCAGCACGCCTTTGCTCAGTCCGCTGATAATACGGTTTCTGCGAGGAAAATGTTGCGGTAGCGGAGGCGTTGAAAGCGGAAATTCTGAGACCACTGCGCCGCCGGTGGCAATCAAGTTTTCAGCCAGCACGGCATGTCGGCGAGGATAAATCTTTGCCAAACCATTTCCTAACACCGCTACACTTTTTCCCCCCATACTCATCGCGGCGTTGTGTGCTACGCCATCAATTCCCCGGGCAAGGCCGCTGGTGATCGTCAAACCGCTTTTCGCAAGGCTTTCGCAAAGCAGACGTCCCCAACGTTCCCCATACCAAGAGTGGCTCCGGCTCCCTACGACGGCAAGTTGGCAGGTATGCAGACAGGCAGGATCGCCGTCAATAAAAATAGCGCCGGGATAATCGTCAATAGCACGCAGTTGGGGAGGATAAATTTCACTATCCGCACACAGAAAATGGTGCTGCGGTAGTTCAAGCCAGCGTAACGTCTCATCAAGCACACCTGCTGGAAGCTGTAAAAAACGTTCAGCTTGCCGCGCGGTAAGACCAGCTTCCTGAAGGTGCGTGCGATTTATCTGAGGCTGGCGAATAAGCGAATTCGCCATGTTCAACATCGCCTCGCCATAAAGGTCGCCGACGTACATTAAACGTAACCAAATTTCGGTACGGGCCATCCTTTCCCTCCCCTGCCACAAGCAGTCTGAACAATCTTTGCGATTGGTCACTGATGCTGTCAATCAGGTGGGGATTTGTCTAGAATAGAGGTAATAATCTTTTCAACTCCTGAACACAACTCTGGATAATTATGTCAGTTTTGCAAGTGTTACATATTCCGGACGAGCGCCTTCGCAAAGTCGCAAAGCCGGTTGAAGAAGTGAATGCAGAAATTCAGCGTATCGTCGATGATATGTTCGAAACGATGTACGCGGAAGAAGGTATCGGTCTGGCCGCAACGCAGGTCGATATCCACCAGCGGATCATCGTGATTGACGTTTCGGAAAACCGCGACGAGCGCCTGGTACTCATTAACCCGGAATTGCTGGAGAAAAGTGGCGAAACGGGTATAGAAGAAGGCTGTCTGTCGATTCCGGAACAGCGCGCTTTAGTGCCGCGCGCCGAGAAAGTGAAAATCCGCGCGCTGGATCGCGACGGCAACCCATTTGAACTTGAAGCGGATGGTTTGCTGGCAATCTGCATTCAGCATGAGATGGATCATCTGGTCGGTAAACTGTTTATCGATTATTTGTCGCCGCTGAAGCAACAACGTATTCGTCAGAAAGTAGAAAAACTCGACCGCCTGAACGCCCGGGCTTAAAGGACAAGAACCAACGTGTCAGATTCACTACGTATTATTTTTGCGGGTACACCTGACTTTGCAGCGCGTCATCTCGACGCGCTGTTAACTTCTGGACATAACGTTGTCGGCGTATTTACCCAACCCGATCGTCCAGCAGGTCGCGGCAAAAAGTTGATGCCCAGCCCGGTAAAAGTGCTGGCGGAAGAAAAAGGCCTGCCCGTTTTCCAGCCCGTGTCGCTTCGTCCTCAGGAAAACCAGCATCTGGTGGCTGACTTACATGCCGACGTCATGGTTGTCGTAGCATATGGTCTGATTCTCCCAAAGGCAGTGCTGGATATGCCCCGTCTCGGATGTATCAACGTTCACGGTTCGCTGCTTCCACGCTGGCGCGGCGCGGCGCCTATTCAGCGCTCACTCTGGGCAGGCGATGCGGAAACCGGCGTCACAATTATGCAGATGGATGTAGGGCTGGATACCGGCGACATGCTGTATAAACTTGCGTGCCCGATTACCGCAGAAGATACCAGTGGCTCACTGTATAATAAGTTGGCTGAACTTGGCCCGCAGGGGTTAATTACCACACTAAAACAACTGGCGGACGGCACAGCGACGCCTGAAGCGCAGAATGAAGCGCTGGTCACTCATGCGGAAAAGCTCAGTAAAGAAGAAGCGCGTATTGACTGGTCTCTCTCCGCAGCACAGCTGGAGCGTTGCATTCGCGCCTTTAATCCGTGGCCAATGAGCTGGCTGGAAATCGACGGTCAGCCGGTAAAAGTCTGGCAGGCGTCCGTCATAGAGGACGCCACGCAGTCGCTGCCGGGAACTATTCTGGCCGCGACGAAACAGGGCATCCAGGTTGCAACAGGCAAGGGGATATTAAATTTGCTTTCGCTTCAGCCTGCCGGCAAAAAAGCGATGAGCGCCCAGGATCTGTTAAATTCACGCCGGGAATGGTTTATTCCTGGTAACCGCCTTGCCTGACGATCACGTCTTTATACGCCCGGTGTTACCGGGCATTTTTATTTTATACATATGAAAAAACAAAACAATTTACGTAGTCTGGCAGCACAGGCCGTTGAACAGGTCGTCGAGCAGGGACAATCATTAAGTAATGTGCTCCCGCCGCTGCAACAAAAAGTCGCCGATAAAGACAAAGCGCTACTTCAGGAGCTGTGCTTTGGCGTCCTGCGAACTCTTTCACAGCTGGAATGGCTGATCAATAAGCTGATGTCTCGTCCAATGACCGGCAAGCAGCGTACAGTGCATTACTTAATTATGGTCGGCTTTTATCAGTTGCTGTACACCCGAGTTCCTCCCCATGCGGCGCTGGCTGAAACCGTTGAAGGCGCGGTCTCCATTAAACGTCCGCAGTTGAAAGGGTTAATTAATGGCGTCCTGCGCCAGTTCCAGCGCCAGCAGGAAACGTTGCTTAATGAGTTTGCGACCAGCGATGCGCGCTTTTTACATCCCGGTTGGCTGGTAAAGCGTTTGCAAAATGCTTACCCCACACAGTGGCAACACATTATTGAAGCGAATAACCAGCGTCCACCGATGTGGCTACGTGTAAATCGTACACACCACACCCGCGACGGTTGGCTTGGCTTACTTGAAGACGCAGGCATGAAGGGATATCCCCATCCCGATTATCCCGACGCTGTACGTCTGGAAACGCCAGCTCCGGTACATGCTTTACCCGGTTTTGCTGAGGGTTGGGTAACTGTCCAGGATGCCTCTGCGCAGGGATGTGCGGTTTTTCTCGCTCCTCAGAACGGTGAGCACATTTTAGACTTGTGCGCCGCGCCCGGCGGTAAAACCACGCATATTCTCGAAGTGGCCCCCGAAGCAGACGTGTTGGCGGTTGATATTGATGAACAACGACTCTCCCGCGTTTACGACAACCTAAAGCGTCTTGGGATGAAAGCGACAGTTAAACAAGGGGATGGACGTTATCCCGCCCAATGGTGCGGCGAGCAGCAGTTTGACCGTATTCTGCTGGATGCGCCCTGCTCCGCAACCGGCGTCATTCGCCGTCATCCAGATATCAAATGGCTGCGTCGCGATCGCGATATCGCGGAACTGGCGCAATTACAGGCGGAAATTCTTGATGCCGTCTGGCCGCGCCTGAAGCCTGGCGGGACGCTGGTTTACGCCACCTGTTCCGTACTGCCGGAAGAAAACCGCGATCAGATCAAAACCTTTTTGCAACGCACTCCCGATGCCGCGCTCAGCGAAACGGGAACACCTGATCAGCCAGGACAGCAAAATCTGCCGGGCGGCGAAGAAGGTGATGGGTTCTTTTACGCTAAGCTAATCAAGAAGTGATGAGATAACGGGCCACGACTGATGAAAATTATCATACTGGGCGCAGGGCAAGTTGGCGGAACACTGGCGGAAAACCTGGTCGGCGAAAACAACGACATCACGGTGGTTGATACCAACGGCGAACGGTTACGCAGTTTGCAAGATAAGTTCGATCTACGCGTAGTTCAGGGGCATGGTTCGCATCCCCGCGTGTTGCGCGAAGCGGGCGCTGACGATGCGGATATGCTGGTCGCTGTCACCAGTTCAGATGAAACTAATATGGTTGCCTGTCAGGTAGCCTATTCACTCTTCAACACTCCAAACCGTATCGCCCGCATTCGCTCCCCGGACTATGTTCGCGATGCGGATAAACTCTTTCATTCTGAAGCGGTTCCGATTGATCATCTGATCGCGCCGGAGCAGTTGGTTATCGATAATATTTATCGTCTGATCGAGTATCCGGGAGCATTACAGGTTGTAAACTTTGCTGAAGGGAAAGTCAGTCTGGCAGTAGTAAAAGCCTACTATGGCGGTCCACTAATAGGTAACGCGCTCTCGACAATGCGAGAGCATATGCCGCATATCGATACCCGCGTTGCCGCAATTTTCCGCCATGACAGACCAATCCGTCCTCAGGGCTCGACTATCGTGGAAGCAGGGGATGAAGTCTTCTTTATTGCGGCTTCACAGCATATCCGTGCAGTAATGAGCGAATTACAGCGTCTGGAAAAACCCTACAAGCGCATCATGCTGGTGGGCGGCGGCAATATCGGCGCCGGGCTGGCAAGGCGTCTGGAAAAAGACTATAGCGTTAAATTGATCGAACGCGATCAACAACGCGCCGCAGAATTGGCTGAGAAACTGCAAAACACGATCGTCTTTTTTGGCGACGCTTCCGATCAGGAATTGCTGGCGGAGGAGCATATTGATCAGGTCGATCTCTTTATCGCGGTCACTAACGATGATGAAGCCAATATCATGTCCGCGATGTTGGCCAAGCGGATGGGCGCCAAAAAAGTGATGGTGCTGATTCAGCGCCGCGCTTATGTCGATCTTGTGCAGGGTAGCGTTATAGATATTGCGATTTCTCCGCAGCAGGCCACCATCTCTGCATTACTGAGCCATGTGCGTAAAGCGGATATCGTCGGCGTTTCCTCACTACGTCGCGGGGTTGCCGAAGCCATCGAAGCCGTCGCGCACGGCGATGAAAGCACTTCCCGCGTGGTTGGCCGCGTCATTGACGAAATTAAACTGCCGCCAGGCACCATTATTGGCGCGGTGGTGCGTGGAAATGATGTCATGATCGCTAATGACAATTTGCGCATTGAACAAGGCGATCACGTCATTATGTTTTTGACCGATAAAAAGTTTATTACCGACGTCGAACGTCTGTTCCAGCCAAGTCCTTTCTTCCTCTAATTTAAGGGGCGCTCATTCAGTGCCCTTTTAATTCCCTTTATTTATCAAGGTTTAATTTATTTCGCTAAACAGAAGCCGTAAATGGAAAATGCCTTAGCATTTGTTAAACTTATAACGTCAGCTGCATAGGGAGAATAAAAATGAGTTTTATTAAAGAATTTCGCGAATTCGCGATGCGCGGGAATGTTGTGGATTTGGCAGTGGGTGTCATTATTGGCGCGGCATTCGGTAAGATTGTTTCTTCACTGGTTGCCGATATCATTATGCCGCCGTTGGGATTGTTAATCGGCGGGATCGACTTTAAACAATTTGCTTTTACGTTACGCGAAGCGCAGGGAGATATTCCGGCGGTCGTCATGCATTACGGCGTGTTTATCCAGAACGTATTTGATTTTGTGATTGTGGCCTTTGCTATCTTTGTTGCCATTAAGCTTATCAACAGACTCAACCGTAAAAAAGCAGAAGAGCCGGCAGCTCCGCCAGCGCCTTCTAAAGAGGAAGTGTTATTGGGCGAAATCCGCGATCTGCTGAAAGAACAAAATAACCGTTCTTAATAAGCAGAAGGCCAGTGGTAAAAAAGTTACTTACTTTCTTGCCACTGGCCTCCCAGTTCCCTCGATTACCGTGTTTACCTTTGCGCAGATAGCTTCCTTTGCCTTTCTTATTTTTTTCAACGCGTTGCCTGAAAAGGGGATCGTGCAGTAATGCCTCAATGGCATTGTCCTTTATCTGCCCTTTCTTATGTTGATAACGACTCATAATGTCTCCCGATTGTATAAATTAACGGCGCGAGTGTAGCCCCGCCGGTTCAATAAATCAACATCCTGATTTCGCTCCACTGGCCCCCTGTTCCAGGGCTTCCAGAATGGAACAATAGACGCTACTGTGGGCCGTTCCGCAACAAGCATCATTAAGCCTTTGTAACGAACGCTGCATCGTTTGCAGTTCCGCAATCCTGGCTTCAACCTCCTGCAATCGCTCTTGCACAATACTTTTTGACTCCTGACAGGTATGGTGCTCAGGATCAATTCGGATCGATAAAAGCTCGCGGATCGAGTCGAGCGTGAAACCCAACTGTCGCGCATAACGAATAAACTTGAGACGCTGCAGATCGTTTTCGGTATACAGACGAAACCCGCCTTCAGTACGTACCTCATGATCCATCATCTGCTGTTTTTCATAGTAGCGAATGGTATCAGGCGTTACGTCTGCCAGCTTTGCCAGCTCACCAATGCGATACATACAAGCTCCGTTAATTATCGTTGATTTTATGCAGCAGTTTTTCTGCATACTCACCGTGTAAAAAGTCGGTACTCAACCCAGCCTGCCGAAGTTTTAGTTCAAGCAGGGAGAGCTGGCGACTAACCTGATGGTATCGAGGGTCATCTTCCCGGATACTGTTGAGGATATCAAGTAACTGAATAGCGTCTCTGCGCTGCTCCAGTTCAGGGGGAAGACAGCCCGCATTCTTGAGTAAGCGATAACCCACACGAAGTTCCGCCGGCACATGAGAATCATCATCCAGAATAAGCGGCTCGCCACGGCCAGGCAAATTATCAAACTCGCCTTTACGCTGTGCCTCGATAATATGACGCTCTGCCCACTGGTCAAGTAACCACATACGTCGCTCCAGGGATTGAACGAAAAGAATACAATTATTGTAGATATGTGGGGTTCAGGAGGATATAAAAAAACCCGCCGAAGCGGGTTTTTTTACGTTACTACAGATTACTCTGCAGCAGCTTCTGTTTTCTCTGAACGATCAACCAGCTCGATGTATGCCATCGGCGCGTTGTCGCCTGCACGGAAGCCACACTTCAGAATGCGAGTGTAACCACCGGCGCGGCTCGCGAAACGCGGGCCCAGCTCGTTAAACAGTTTTGCCACGATCTCGTTATCACGAGTACGGGCGAATGCCAGACGACGATTAGCAACGCTATCAGTCTTGGCAAGAGTAATCAGCGGCTCAACTACGCGACGCAGCTCTTTCGCTTTAGGCAGGGTCGTCTTGATGATTTCATGACGAACCAGTGAACCTGCCATGTTGCGGAACATAGCCTGGCGATGGCTGCTGTTGCGGTTCAGTTGACGACCACTCTTACGATGGCGCATGACCTTATCCTTCTCAGTAAAACCTTAACCTGTGATCCGGTTACTCGTCAGCGATGCTTGCCGGTGGCCAGTTTTCCAGGCGCATACCCAGAGACAGTCCACGGGAAGCCAGCACGTCTTTAATCTCGGTAAGAGATTTTTTACCCAAGTTAGGCGTCTTAAGAAGCTCAACCTCGGTACGCTGTACCAGATCACCGATATAGTGGATAGCTTCTGCCTTGAGGCAGTTAGCAGAGCGGACAGTCAATTCCAGATCGTCAACAGGGCGCAGCAGGATCGGATCGAATTCTGGTTTCTCTTCTTTCACTTCCGGTTGACGTACATCACGTAAATCAACGAAAGCTTCCAGTTGTTCAGCCAGGATGGTTGCCGCACGACGAATCGCCTCTTCAGGATCGATTGTGCCGTTGGTTTCCATTTCGATGACCAGCTTGTCCAGGTCGGTACGCTGTTCTACACGCGCTGCTTCAACATTGTAGGCAATACGCTCTACAGGGCTGTAGCAGGCGTCGACCAGCAGACGGCCGATTGGGCGCTCATCTTCTTCCGAATGAATTCGGGTAGAAGCCGGCACATAACCACGACCGCGCTGAACTTTGATACGCATACTAATAGACGCGTTTTCATCGGTCAGGTGGCAGATCACGTGCTGCGGCTTGACGATTTCGACATCCCCATCATGGGTGATATCGGCTGCAGTCACAGGGCCAATGCCAGATTTATTCAGGGTAAGAATAACTTCATCTTTACCCTGAACTCTCACCGCCAGCCCTTTCAGGTTGAGCAGGATTTCCAGGATGTCTTCCTGAACGCCTTCTTTGGTGCTGTACTCATGTAGTACACCATCAATCTCAACCTCGGTCACCGCGCAACCCGGCATCGATGAGAGCAGAATACGGCGCAGTGCGTTACCCAGAGTATGGCCGAAGCCACGCTCTAAAGGCTCAAGGGTCACCTTGGCGTGCGTCGAACTCACTTGCTCGATATCTACCAGGCGCGGTTTTAGAAACTCTGTCACAGAACCCTGCATTGTGTCCTCTCTTTGGTACTAAGCTTTACTTGGAGTAAAGCTCGACGATCAGGTGTTCGTTAATGTCCGCAGACAGATCAGAACGCTCAGGCTTACGCTTGTACGTACCTTCCATCTTGCCAGCATCAACTTCCAGCCAGGTTGGCTTTTCACGCTGCTCAGCCAGCTCCAGAGCGGCTTTCACGCGAGACTGCTTCTTCGCTTTCTCACGAATGCTAACAACGTCATTCGGACTAACCTGATAAGAAGCGATGTTAACAACACGACCGTTTACCATAATTGCTTTATGGCTAACCAGCTGACGTGCTTCTGCACGAGTGGCGCCGAAGCCCATACGGTATACAACGTTGTCCAGACGACCTTCCAGCAGAGCCAACAGGTTTTCACCGGTGTTGCCTTTCAGACGTGCTGCTTCTTTGTAGTAGTTACGGAACTGACGCTCCAGCACACCGTAAATGCGGCGAACTTTTTGCTTTTCACGCAACTGCACACCATAGTCAGACAGACGCGGCTTACGCGCACCGTGCTGGCCAGGAGCTTGTTCAATTTTACACTTGGTATCGATCGCGCGAACGCCAGACTTAAGGAATAAGTCGGTGCCCTCACGACGGCTCAGCTTGAGCTTAGGACCCAAATATCTTGCCATTTTCTTTCTCCAACTAACCTGGAAAACGAAGCGTTATACGCGACGTTTTTTCGGCGGACGACAACCGTTATGAGGGATCGGAGTCACATCAGTAATATTAGTGATGCGGAAACCAGCGGCGTTCAGAGCACGAATAGTAGATTCGCGGCCTGGACCCGGACCTTTAACCATAACTTCCAGATTCTTGATACCGTATTCTTTCACGGCGTCAGCGCAACGCTCTGCTGCAACCTGAGCTGCAAACGGAGTGGATTTGCGAGAACCACGGAAACCGGAACCACCGGCTGTTGCCCAACCCAGCGCATTACCCTGACGATCGGTAATAGTCACGATGGTGTTGTTGAAAGAAGCATGGATATGAGCCACGCCGTCAGAGACTTGTTTTCTTACACGTTTACGTGCGCGAACTGGTGCCTTTGCCATTATTCAATCACCCCGATTATTTCTTGATCGGTTTGCGCGGACCCTTACGGGTACGAGCGTTGGTCTTGGTACGCTGACCGCGAACCGGGAGACCACGACGATGACGCAAACCGCGATAGCAACCAAGATCCATCAGGCGCTTGATGCTCATGCTGATTTCACGGCGCAGATCACCTTCAACGACAAATTTGGCAACTTCGTCACGCAGCGTGTCGATTTGTTCTTCAGACAGCTCACTGATCTTAACATTTTCAGCGATACCCGCTGCAGCCAGGATGGCTTTAGAACGGGTCTTGCCGACACCGTAGATCGAAGTTAACGCGATCACGGCGTGTTTCTGATCAGGAATGTTAATGCCTGCTATACGGGCCACTATGCACTCCTACTATTTAATATGTACGTACCATGCTGAAAAGCCCGTTTTCAGGATACTCAAATGGAAACGTACAGACATACAAAAGATTGGCTGGCTAATCTAGCCAGCTCAACCCAACTTTGCAAGAAAAATATGCGAAAAAATCAGCCTTGGCGCTGTTTATGCTTCGGCTCGGCACTGCAAATCACACGGATGACACCATCACGCTTAACGATTTTGCAGTTACGGCATAATTTCTTGACGGAAGCACGAACTTTCATTTTTACTCTCCGTAACTTCTCAGGCGACCAATTAACGGCCGTAGCCTTTCAGGTTCGCCTTCTTCAATGCAGACTCATACTGACTGGACATCATCAGAGTTTGCACTTGAGCCATAAAGTCCATAATCACGACAACAACGATAAGCAGTGAGGTCCCACCGAAGTAGAACGGCACTTTCATTGCATCACGCATGAACTCCGGGATCAGGCAGATAAAGGTAATATACAGCGCACCAACCAGGGTCAGGCGGGTCATTACTTTATCGATATACTTCGCCGTTTGCTCTCCCGGACGAATTCCTGGTACAAATGCACCGGACTTCTTCAGGTTATCTGCTGTTTCACGCGGGTTGAAAACCAACGCCGTGTAGAAGAAACAGAAGAAGATGATTGCAGACGCATAGAGTAACACATAAAGCGGTTGCCCAGGCTGCAAATACAGCGAAATTGTTGTCAGCCAGTTCCAACCAGTACCGCCCCCGAACCATGACGCGATGGTCGCCGGGAACAGAATAATACTGGAAGCGAAGATTGCCGGGATTACCCCCGCCATATTCACTTTCAGCGGTAAATGTGTGCTCTGTGCAGCATAGACACGACGACCTTGCTGACGTTTGGCGTAGTTTACCACAATACGGCGTTGACCACGTTCAACGAATACTACAAAGAACGTCACTGCAAATACTAATACTGCAACCAACAGCAACACGAGGAAGTGCAGGTCGCCTTGACGCGCTTGCTCGATAGTATGGGCAATGGCTGGCGGGAGTCCCGCAACGATACCAGCGAAGATGATGATTGAGATACCGTTACCGATACCGCGCTCAGTAATCTGTTCGCCGAGCCACATCAGGAACATGGTTCCTGTAACCAGACTGACAACAGCGGTGAAATAGAATGCAAAGCCTGGATTCATCACCAGGCCCTGCATACCAGGCATATTCGGCAAACCGGTAGCAATACCGATCGACTGGAATATCGCCAGCACCAGAGTACCGTAACGGGTGTACTGGCTGATCTTACGACGACCAGACTCCCCTTCTTTCTTAATTTCTGCCAGCGTTGGATGAACCACCGTCAACAGCTGGATAATGATCGACGCCGAAATATACGGCATGATCCCCAGGGCAAAGATAGAAGCACGGCTGAGAGCACCACCAGAGAACATGTTAAACATTTCAATGATGGTGCCTCGCTGTTGCTCAAGCAGTTTGGCAAGTACAGCGGCATCAATACCAGGGATCGGAATAAAAGAGCCAATACGGAACACAATCAGCGCGCCGATAACAAACAGCAGTCTGCGTTTCAGCTCACCTAAGCCACCTTTGGCACTTTGAAAATCTAATCCCGGTTGTTTAGCCATCTGCTACTTATTCCTCGATTTTACCGCCAGCAGCTTCGATAGCAGCACGAGCGCCTTTAGTAACACGCAGGCCACGAACAGTTACCGGAGTAGTGACTTCGCCAGCCAGGATCACTTTCGCGAACTCGATCTGGATACCGATAATGTTTGCCGCTTTCAGCGTGTTCAGGTCTACAACGCCGCCTTCTACTTTCGCCAGGTCAGACAGACGAACTTCGGCTGTAATCGCTGCTTTGCGAGAAGTGAAGCCGAATTTCGGCAGACGACGGTACAGAGGCATCTGACCACCCTCGAAACCGCGACGTACGCCACCGCCAGAACGAGACTTCTGACCTTTGTGACCACGACCACCGGTTTTACCGAGGCCAGAACCGATACCACGACCCAGGCGTTTACCCGCCTTTTTGGAGCCTTCGGCCGGAGACAGAGTATTTAAACGCATCTCTTACTCCTCAACTTTAACCATGAAGGAAACCGCGTTGACCATACCACGAACAGCAGGAGTATCCTCGCGCTCTACGGTGTGACCAATACGACGCAGACCCAGGCCAAGCAGCGTTGCCTTGTGTTTCGGCAGACGACCGATTGCACTGCGGGTTTGAGTAATTTTAATAGTCTTTGCCATGGTTTATTTCCCCAGAATTTCTTCAACGGATTTACCACGCTTGGCAGCGACCATTTCTGGAGAATTCATATTTTCCAGGCCATCAATAGTTGCACGAACCACGTTGATCGGGTTGGTGGAACCGTATGCTTTAGCCAGAACGTTATGAACCCCAGCAACTTCCAGAACGGCGCGCATTGCACCACCGGCGATGATACCGGTACCTTCGGAAGCTGGCTGCATGAATACACGAGACCCCGTGTGAACACCTTTAACCGGGTGCTGCAGGGTGCCGTTGTTCAGCGCGACGTTAATCATATTGCGACGGGCTTTTTCCATCGCTTTCTGGATCGCTGCTGGAACTTCACGCGCTTTACCGTAACCAAAACCTACGCGACCGTTACCATCGCCTACTACAGTCAGAGCTGTGAAGGAGAAAATACGACCACCTTTAACGGTTTTAGATACGCGGTTTACCGCGATCAGCTTTTCCTGCAGTTCGCCAGCTTGTTTTTCGATGTGAGCCATCTTACACCTCTACCTTAGAACTGAAGGCCAGCTTCACGGGCAGCATCTGCCAGTGCCTGGACACGACCATGATATTGGAACCCGGAACGGTCAAAGGACACATCTTTGATGCCTTTTTCCAGAGCGCGTTCAGCGACAGCTTTACCCACAGCTGCAGCCGCGTCTTTGTTACCGGTGTACTTCAGTTGTTCAGCGATAGCTTTTTCTACAGTAGAAGCAGCTACCAGAACTTCAGAACCGTTCGGTGCAATTACCTGTGCGTAAATATGACGCGGGGTACGATGTACCACCAGGCGAGTTGCGCCCAGCTCTTTGAGCTTGCGGCGTGCGCGGGTCGCACGACGGATACGAGCAGATTTCTTATCCATAGTGTTACCTTACTTCTTCTTAGCCTCTTTGGTACGCACGACTTCGTCGGCGTAACGAACACCCTTGCCTTTGTAAGGCTCAGGACGACGGTAGGCGCGCAGATCTGCTGCAACCTGACCGATCACCTGCTTATCAGCGCCTTTCAGCACGATTTCAGTTTGAGTCGGACATTCAGCAGTGATACCTGCCGGCAGCTGATGGTCAACCGGGTGAGAGAAACCTAAAGACAGGTTTACTACATTCCCTTTGACCGCTGCACGATAACCTACACCAACCAGCTGCAGCTTCTTAGTGAAGCCTTCGGTAACACCGATAACCATTGAGTTCAGCAGGGCACGCGCGGTACCAGCCTGTGCCCAACCGTCTGCGTAACCATCACGCGGACCGAAGGTCAGTGCATTATCTGCATGTTTAACTTCAACAGCATCGTTGAGAGTACGAGTCAGCTCGCCGTTTTTACCTTTGATCGTAATAACCTGACCGTTGATTTTGACATCAACGCCGGCAGGAACAACGACCGGTGCTTTAGCAACACGAGACATTTTTTCCTCCGATTAGGCTACGTAGCAGATAATTTCGCCACCAAGACCAGCCTGGCGCGCTGCACGATCAGTCATAACACCTTTAGAGGTAGAAACAACTGCGATACCCAGACCGGCCATAACTTTCGGCAGCTCATCTTTACGTTTGTAGATGCGCAGACCTGGGCGGCTGACACGCTGAATGCTTTCTACAACAGCTTTACCCTGGAAATACTTAAGAGTCAGTTCCAGTTCCGGCTTGGTGTCGCCTTCAACTTTAAAATCTTCAATAAAACCTTCTTCCTTCAGCACGTTGGCAATTGCCACTTTCAGCTTGGAGGAAGGCATGGTGACCGCAGCTTTGTTCGCGGCCTGACCGTTACGGATACGGGTCAGCATATCCGCGATCGGATCTTGCATGCTCATCTGTCTTTACTCCCGTGATTCAATTGGTGACAATTACCAGCTAGCCTTTTTCAGACCCGGAATTTCACCGCGCATAGCGGCTTCACGGACCTTAATACGGCTCAACCCGAACTTCCGCAGGAAAGCGTGCGGACGACCAGTTTGACGGCAGCGGTTACGCTGACGTGACGGGCTGGAATCACGCGGCAGAGTCTGCAGCTTAAGAACCGCATTCCAACGATCTTCGTCGGTTGCGTTCACATCAGAGATGATCGCTTTCAGTTCAGCGCGTTTCGCGAAGTATTTATCAGCTAAAGCTACGCGTTTTACTTCGCGTGCTTTCATTGATTGCTTAGCCATTTAGTAACCCTACCTTACTTGCGGAACGGGAAGTCAAAGGCAGCCAGCAGAGCACGGCCTTCTTCGTCAGATTTCGCAGTAGTGGTAATGGTAATATCCAAACCACGAACGCGGTCGACTTTATCGTAGTCGATTTCTGGGAAGATGATCTGCTCACGGACACCCATGCTGTAGTTACCACGACCGTCGAATGACTTAGCGGACAAGCCACGGAAGTCACGGATACGAGGAACAGCAATAGTGATCAGGCGCTCAAAGAACTCCCACATGCGTTCGCCACGCAGAGTTACTTTACAGCCGATCGGATAGCCCTGACGGATTTTGAAGCCTGCAACAGATTTGCGTGCTTTGGTGATCAACGGTTTTTGACCGGAGATTGCTGTCAGGTCTGCTGCTGCGTTATCCAGCAGTTTCTTGTCAGCGATCGCTTCACCAACACCCATGTTCAGGGTGATCTTCTCGACCCGAGGGACTTGCATGACAGAATTGTAGTTAAACTCAGTCATGAGTTTGTTAACTACTTCGTCTTTGTAGTAATCATGCAGTTTCGCCATCGTACTACTCCAAATTACTTGATAGTTTCGCTGTTAGACTTGAAGAAACGGACTTTTTTGCCGTCTTCGAATCTAAAGCCTACACGGTCAGCCTTGCCGGTTGCCGCATTGAAGATTGCAACGTTAGAAACCTGAATTGCAGCTTCTTTTTCAACGATGCCGCCCGGTTGGTTCAGAGCCGGAACCGGCTTCTGGTGTTTCTTAACCAGGTTGATACCTTCAACAATGACCTTGCCGGAAGACAGGACATTCTTAACTTTACCGCGTTTACCTTTATCTTTACCGGTTAACACGATAACTTCGTCATCACGACGGATTTTCGCTGCCATGATTCGCTCCTTAGAGTACTTCTGGTGCCAGAGAGATAATTTTCATGAACTTCTCGTTACGAAGTTCACGAGTTACCGGCCCAAAAATACGCGTACCGATAGGCTGCTCGCTGTTATTGTTTAAAATAACGCATGCATTACCATCGAAGCGAATGACAGAACCGTCCGGGCGACGAACACCCTTCTTGGTGCGCACCACTACCGCCTTCAGCACATCACCTTTTTTGACCTTACCACGCGGAATCGCTTCTTTGATGGTGATCTTAATGATGTCGCCTACGCCTGCGTAGCGACGGTGCGAGCCACCCAGAACCTTGATACACATTACGCGACGTGCACCGGAGTTGTCGGCGACGTTCAGCATAGTCTGTTCTTGGATCATTTTAGTGCTCCGCTAATGTCAACTACTACTGAGACCCGAAAATCAGGTCGTTAAAAAAACCCCATATCGAGGGCGCGGCATTATAACACCGCAAATCAGATATGGGTAGAAAAAATAAACGGCCCATCGCTGAGCCGTTTATTCGTTGAGAATGCGTACTGTATTACAGAACCGCTTTCTCTACAACGCGAACCAGAGTCCAGGATTTGGTCTTGGACAGCGGACGGCATTCGCGGATTTCAACCACGTCGCCGATACCGCATTCGTTGTTCTCGTCATGTACGTGCATTTTGGTCGTACGCTTGATGAATTTACCGTAGATCGGGTGTTTCACAAAACGTTCGATAGCAACAACAATGGATTTCTCCATTTTGTCGCTAACCACGCGACCTTGCAGAGTACGGATTTTATCGGTCATTACGCACCCGCCTTCTCAGTCAGTAAAGTCTTAACGCGTGCGACATCACGACGCACTTGCTTCAACAGGTGAGACTGTTGCAGCTGGCCACTTGCAGCCTGCATACGCAGGTTGAACTGCTCACGCAGCAGGTTCAGTAGCTCGGTGTTCAGCTCTTCAACGCTCTTCTCACGCAGCTCTTTTGCTTTCATTACATCACCGTCTTAGTTACAAAGGTGGTTTTAATCGGCAGTTTCGCTGCTGCCAGCTTGAATGCTTCACGGGCCAGCTCTTCCGGTACGCCGTCCATTTCATACAGGACTTTACCCGGCTGAATCAAGGCAACCCAATACTCCACGTTACCTTTACCTTTACCCATACGCACTGCCAGCGGCTTTTCAGTGATCGGTTTGTCCGGGAATACACGGATCCAGATCTTACCTTGACGCTTAACTGCACGGGTCATAGCACGACGTGCTGCTTCGATCTGACGGGCAGTCAGACGACCACGGCCAACAGCTTTCAGGCCGAAGCTGCCGAAGCTAACATCCGCGCCTGCAGCCAGACCACGGTTGCGGCCTTTGTGCATTTTACGGAATTTTGTACGCTTTGGTTGTAACATCAGCGACGCTCCTTATTTACGGCCTTTACGCTGCTGCTTTTTCGGTTGAGCAGCCGGTTTTTCCGGTTGTTCAACAGCAGCCATACCACCCAGGATCTCGCCTTTGAAGATCCACACTTTAACGCCGATTACACCATAAGTGGTGTGCGCTTCAGAGGTGTTGTAGTCGATGTCAGCACGCAGAGTGTGCAGCGGTACGCGACCTTCGCGGTACCATTCGGTACGTGCGATTTCCGCGCCGCCCAGACGGCCGCTAACTTCAACTTTGATACCTTTAGCGCCCAGACGCATGGCGTTCTGTACAGCACGCTTCATCGCACGACGGAACATAACGCGACGTTCCAGCTGAGAAGTGATGCTGTCAGCAACCAGTTTAGCGTCCAGTTCAGGTTTACGAACTTCGGCGATGTTGATCTGTGCAGGAACGCCAGCGATATCCGCTACGACCTTACGCAGTTTTTCTACGTCTTCACCTTTTTTACCGATAACGATACCCGGGCGAGCGGTGTGAATAGTCACACGGATGCTCTTAGCCGGACGCTCGATAACGATACGAGATACAGACGCTTTAGCCAGTTCCTTCGTCAGGTACTGACGTACTTTAAAATCGCTGTCCAGGTTGTCAGCGAATTCTTTGGTGTTCGCAAACCAGGTAGAGTTCCATGGTTTTACAATACCCAGGCGAATACCATTAGGATGTACTTTCTGACCCATTGCTAGTCTCCAGAGTCTCAGCGATCGGACACAACCACAGTGATGTGGCTGGTGCGCTTCAGGATGCGATCTGCACGACCTTTTGCACGCGGCATAATGCGCTTCATGCTCGGGCCTTCGTCTACGAAAATTTTCGTAACTTTCAGATCGTCAATGTCAGCGCCATCGTTGTGTTCAGCGTTAGCAATGGCAGATTCCAGAACTTTCTTGACCAGTACAGCCGCTTTCTTGTTGGTGTAGGTCAGAATATCCAGAGCCTGCGACACTTTCTTACCGCGAATCAGGTCAGCAACAAGGCGAACCTTCTGAGCAGAAGAACGAGCATGGCGATGTTTAGCGATAGTTTCCATCTCTTCCTCCTACCTTATTTCTTCTTCGCTTTTTTATCAGCAGCGTGGCCGCGATAAGTACGAGTCGGTGCGAATTCACCCAGTTTGTGACCGACCATTTCGTCGGAAACAAATACCGGAACGTGCTGACGACCATTATGGACAGCGATGGTCAAACCGATCATGTTAGGAAAGATCGTTGAACGACGGGACCAGGTGCGCAGGGGCTTCTTGTCTCCGCTTTCCACCGCTTTCTCTACCTTCTTCAGCAAGTGCAGGTCAATAAAAGGACCTTTCTTGAGAGAACGTGGCATGGCTTATCCTCTAAAATTATTTGCTACGGCGACGTACGATGAATTTATCAGTACGCTTGTTGCTGCGGGTCTTCTTACCTTTGGTCTGAACGCCCCACGGAGTTACCGGGTGCTTACCAAAGTTACGACCTTCACCACCACCATGTGGGTGGTCTACTGGGTTCATCGCAGTACCGCGAACGGTAGGACGAACGCCACGCCAGCGTGCAGCACCTGCTTTACCCAGAACGCGCAGCATATGCTCAGCATTGCCAACTTCGCCCAGGGTTGCACGGCAGTCTGCTTCGACTTTACGCATTTCACCAGAACGCAGACGCAGGGTGACATAAGCGCCATCGCGAGCAACGATCTGAACGTAAGTACCAGCGGAACGTGCCAGCTGACCGCCTTTACCTGGTTTCATTTCTACGTTATGAACGGTAGAACCAACCGGGATATTGCGCATCGGCAGGGTGTTGCCTGCTTTGATTGCAGCATCAACGCCAGACTGAATCTGGTCGCCAGCTTTCAGGCCTTTCGGGGCCAGGATGTAACGGCGTTCGCCGTCTTTGTACAGAACCAGCGCGATGTTCGCGGAACGGTTCGGATCGTACTCAAGACGTTCAACAACTGCCGGGATACCGTCTTTGTTGCGTTTGAAGTCAACAATACGATAAGCCTGTTTGTGACCACCACCGATATGACGAGTGGTGATACGGCCATTGTTGTTACGACCACCGGATTTGCTGTTTTTTTCAACCAGCGGAGCAAAAGGTTTGCCCTTGTGCAGCTCTGGGTTGACCACTTTAACGACGTGGCGACGACCCGGAGATGTCGGTTTACATTTAACAACTGCCATTGTATTACTCCTCCGACTTACTCAGCGCCGCCGACGAAGTCCAGATTCTGGCCTTCTTTCAGGGTGACGTAAGCTTTTTTCCAGTCGCTACGACGACCGATACGCTGTCCGTGACGTTTAACTTTCCCTTTAACGACCAGGGTGTTAACGACTTCGACTTCGACTTCAAACAGTTTCTGCACAGCAGCTTTGATTTCTGCTTTGGTCGCGTCTTTAGCAACTTTGAGAACGATGGTGTTGGTTTTTTCCATCGCAGTAGACGCTTTTTCAGAAACGTGCGGTGCGCGCAGCACCTTCAGCAGACGTTCTTCACGAATCATGCCAGCATCTCCTCAACTTGCTTAACAGCATCAGCAGTCATTACGACTTTGTCGAAGGCGATCAGGCTAACCGGGTCGATACCAGTCGCATCGCGTACGTCAACCTTGTGCAGGTTACGTGCGGCCAGGAACAGGTTCTCGTCCAGCTCACCGGTGATGATCAGCACATCTTCCAGAGCCATGTCTTTCAGTTTCTGTGCCAGCAGCTTAGTTTTCGGCGCTTCTACAGAGAACTTCTCGACAACGATCAGACGATCCTGACGTACCAGTTCGGACAGGATGCTTTTCAGCGCGCCGCGGTACATCTTCTTGTTAACTTTTTGACTGTGGTCCTGCGGACGAGCAGCGAAGGTCACGCCACCGGAACGCCAGATCGGGCTCTTGATAGAACCTGAACGCGCACGGCCAGTGCCTTTCTGGCGCCACGGTTTTTTACCGGAACCAGTTACTTCAGCACGAGTCTTCTGAGCACGAGTACCCTGACGAGCACCAGCTGCATAAGCAACAACAACCTGGTGAACCAGCGCTTCGTTGAAATCACGACCGAAGGTAGTTTCGGAAACAGTCAGCGCGCTCTGCGCGTCTTTCAATACTAATTCCATTGCTATCCCCTTACGCCTTCACAGCTGGTTTAACGATCAGGTCGCAACCGGTTGCACCCGGAACACCACCCTTAACCAGCAGCAGGTTGCGCTCAGCGTCAACGCGTACTACGTCAAGGCTCTGAACGGTTACACGCTCATTACCCATCTGACCTGCCATTTTCTTGCCTTTGAACACTTTGCCCGGAGTCTGGTTCTGACCGATAGAACCCGGAACGCGGTGAGACAAGGAGTTACCGTGAGTAGCGTCCTGGGTACGGAAGTTCCAGCGCTTAACGGTACCAGCGAAACCTTTACCTTTAGAGGTACCGGTTACGTCAACTTTTTTAACGTCAGCAAACAGTTCAACGCTGATGCTCTGACCTACGGTGTATTCTTCGCCTTCAGCCAGACGGAATTCCCACAGACCACGGCCAGCTTCTACGCCAGCTTTAGCAAAGTGACCCGCTTCCGGCTTGGTGACACGGTTAGCTTTTTTAGCACCCGTAGTAACCTGAACAGCGCGGTAGCCATCGTTAGCCAGGTCTTTAACCTGAGTAACACGGTTTGCTTCAACTTCGATTACGGTTACTGGGATAGAGACGCCATCTTCAGTGAAGATGCGGGTCATACCCACTTTTTTACCGACTAAACCAATCATTGTATCAACCTCTCAATCGCTCGATGACCTGATTAACCCAGGCTGATCTGCACGTCTACACCGGCAGCCAGGTCCAGACGCATCAGAGCATCAACGGTTTTCTCGGTTGGCTCAACGATGTCAACCAGACGCTTGTGAGTGCGAATTTCGTACTGATCGCGCGCATCTTTGTTAACGTGCGGAGAGATCAGAACGGTAAAGCGCTCTTTGCGGGTCGGCAGCGGGATCGGACCGCGAACCTGCGCACCAGTGCGCTTGGCAGTCTCGACGATTTCCGCGGTTGATTGATCGATCAGACGATGATCAAACGCTTTCAGGCGGATACGGATTCTTTGGTTCTGCATGAGACCAGAGCTCCAATTATTTTATAAACGAAAATGATTACTCCTCACACCCATTACGATTGATGGGAGAGTGTAACCGTTCTTACGTAGCTCCCCGATTGGGAGCATTGTTAAATAGCCAAATCGGCTATTCGAGGTTCAAATCGAACCTGCCGTCAATTACGACAAGCCCGCGCATTATACGTAAATCTCAGCCTGACGCAAGTGTCGGATAGAAATTAAGCGCTTTATTCTTATGCGAGCATGATTCCAGATGGTACGCATGGAATGGCAACGCGCATCTTTTCTTTGGAAGGCATCAGGCAAACCTGGCAATACGTCGTTGCCGCTGTCGCATAAATCTACAAAGGTGAGCACAAGCCTTGACGAGGATTTGCTTATGTTTGTTGCCCTCCCCTTTCTCATTTTTTATGCGTCGTTCTCTTTATTACTTGGCATATACGACGCGCGTACCGGTCTGCTACCTGACCGGTTTACTTGTCCATTGCTGTGGGGTGGTCTGCTTTATCACCAGATTTGCCTGCCGGAGCGTTTACCGGATGCGCTTTGGGGCGCTATCGCCGGCTATGGCGGATTCGCGTTAATTTACTGGGGCTATCGCCTGCGTTATCAGAAAGAGGGGCTTGGATATGGCGACGTCAAGTACCTCGCTGCCTTAGGGGCGTGGCATTGTTGGGAAACACTGCCGTTACTGGTTTTCCTTGCCGCTATGTTGGCCTGTGGCGGGTTTGGCGTCGCGCTACTGGTGAGAGGTAAATCGGCATTAATAAACCCGCTACCTTTTGGGCCATGGCTGGCGGTGGCGGGTTTCATAACAGGTTGGAAAGTTTTCTTTCCAGACGGTTAATCGGTAACCTTAATTTGTGATTGCAGATAATTTTGCATACCAAGTTTGGCAATCAAATCCAACTCAGTTTCCAGCCAGTCGATGTGGCCTTCCTCGTCGGCAAGAATTTCAATCATCATATCCCGGCTGACATAATCATGAACGCTATCGGCATAGGCTATTGCCTCACGTAGATCTTTTGCGCCTTCCAGTTCGAGCCGGAGATCCGATCGTAGCATCTCTTCGACATCTTCACCGATGCCCAGCTTGCCCAGATCCTGTAGGTTCGGTATGCCTTCCAGAAATAAAATACGCTCAATATACTTATCGGCGTGTTTCATCTCATCAATGGATTCATGGTACTCAACATCATTAAGCCGGGTCAGCCCCCAGTTTTTGAACATACGGGCATGAAGAAAATACTGATTAATTGCGACAAGCTCATTTCCCAATAGTTTATTGAGATAATTTATGATTTTAACATCACCTTTCATTTTATAGTCCCTCCGCTTCCACTCTCTAGAGCGTAGATGGGGCTACAGGGATGTCAAAAAAAAGAGTGTGACTCAGGCGATCTCTTTAAATTCCGGCATTTGCGTTAACTCATCCTGCATCACTTCTCGCGCGGCGCGAATACACTTACCACATTGATTTCCCACAGGAATAAATTTACGCAACTGTTGAAATGACTGCGGATGAAATTGTCGTACAGCCTGGCGGATTTTTTTATCGCTTATACCATTACACAAACAAACGTACATGATCGCTCCCGTTCAATTTCCGCACAAAGTGTAAATGAGAATGGTTATGATTACAATAGCACAAAGCGATTTACGCCACGGGAGAAGCGTTAAAAAAGGCTAATAAATATAACAGCGGCTAAATAGCAGTGACTAGTCCTGATATAGGTTGACAGTTTTTTGTCTGTAAAACGCCTGATGAACATCATCGGGCGTTTTGTATTTCA
>NZ_JBGDUQ010000020.1:0-10807 GCF_046552175.1 Salmonella sp. SAL00672
GGTCGTTAGCTCAGTTGGTAGAGCAGTTGACTTTTAATCAATTGGTCGCAGGTTCGAATCCTGCACGACCCACCAATATACAAGGTGGTAACTGGTAGAGAACGTGAAGGTTAACGTTGCTTTAGCAACGGCCCGAAGGGCGAGGCGAAGCCGAGTCATCCTGCACGACCCACCATCCTGAATGATTGAAGCAGTAACCCTTATCCAAGGGGTCGTTAGCTCAGTTGGTAGAGCAGTTGACTTTTAATCAATTGGTCGCAGGTTCGAATCCTGCACGACCCACCAGTGTAAAAAGGCGCCCTAAAGGCGCCTTTTTGCTATCAGTCATTTATTCCTTTATTCCATCCTCTCTCCTGGAGCCAAATAGGTACGATTTCGGCTCTGTTCATTTCACAACACCTGATCAAATATACATGTACACATGGCTGTTGGAGGGAATTCTGATGACAGAAAATTTGCGGCAATTACTTAGTTTTCTTCTGAAGGCGAAACAATGCACCTACGCAAGTTCGGGTGGCATCACAAACAAAGTTTCTCCATTTAACGGAGCAAAAATCCTGGAGTACGAAGAAGGTGAGCTGTTTTATCGGGATCTCTATTTTGGTTCCCTGCAGTTCAGTGGTCAGGAGGTTATTTACCAAAAGGGGAATTCTGTTTGGTCGATGAGTTATTCCGGTAAGTGTTCCGAAGGAATTAGCCCCGAAATCATCTATGATTTTTTACGACAGGCATTATTAAAATCGACTTTAGAAGCGCCGTTCCGAGGGCCGCTGACTCTTTACGGCGATAATGGTCTTCGCTATACCAATCTCTATACAGGCGATATTGATTTCTTTAGCGGGCACGAACAGATCTGGCAGGACGAAGTTCTCGCCTATCAACTCTATTATTCTGGCGGATGGATAGATTAGGGTAGCGCGGAATCGGTGCGAAGCACCGATTCCGGAAGGGAACAAAATTCATCACGACATTTCTCCCATAATCGGCTATCTTGTTTAGCATATAAAACATATTTCCGTGGTAATGGTGAATGCACACCTTAAAACGCGCATTTCGTTAAGTCAGTAAAACGAGAAGCCACGATGAGCGTAATGTTTGACCCACAAGCCGCAATCTACCCGTTCCCGCCGAAACCAACGCCGTTGAACGACGACGAAAAGCAATTTTATCGTGAGAAAATCAAGCGGTTGCTCAAAGAGCGCAATGCCGTCATGGTGGCGCACTACTACACCGATCCGGAAATTCAACAGTTGGCAGAAGAAACCGGCGGCTGTATTTCCGACTCACTGGAAATGGCCCGTTTCGGCGCGAAGCACGCCGCATCCACGCTGCTGGTAGCGGGCGTACGGTTTATGGGGGAAACCGCCAAAATCCTCAGCCCGGAAAAAACCATTCTTATGCCTACCCTGGCGGCGGAATGTTCGCTGGATTTAGGCTGCCCAATAGACGAATTTAGCGCTTTTTGTGATGCGCATCCTGAAAGAACCGTCGTGGTCTATGCTAACACCTCGGCTGCTGTTAAAGCGCGTGCGGACTGGGTTGTGACCTCCAGTATCGCCGTAGAATTGATTGAGCATCTGGATAGTTTGGGGGAAAAAATTATCTGGGCTCCGGACAGACACCTGGGGAATTACGTGCAAAAACAGACCGGGGCCGATGTACTGTGTTGGCAAGGGGCGTGTATCGTGCATGATGAGTTTAAAACCCAGGCGTTGACCCGTTTAAAAAAAATCTATCCCGATGCCGCTCTTCTGGTTCACCCTGAATCGCCGCAGTCCATTGTCGAGATGGCCGATGCGGTGGGCTCCACCAGTCAGCTTATTAAGGCGGCAAAAACGCTGCCGCACAGACAGCTTATCGTGGCGACCGATCGCGGCATCTTCTACAAAATGCAGCAGGCGGTGCCTGAAAAAGAGCTGCTTGAAGCGCCCACGGCTGGCGAGGGGGCGACCTGCCGTAGCTGCGCGCACTGTCCGTGGATGGCGATGAATGGCCTGAAAGCCATTGCTGAAGGGCTGGAGCAGGGAGGCGCGGCGCATGAAATACAGGTTGATGCGGCGCTACGCGAGGGCGCATTACTGCCCCTCAACCGGATGCTGGATTTTGCGGCTACACTTCGGGCGTAAAGACGGAAATCTTTGGGGGAGAGAATGGATTTTTTTAGTACGCACAACATACTGATTCATATTCCGATTGGCGCTGGCGGGTACGATCTCTCGTGGATCGAAGCGGTAGGAACCATCGCCGGCCTGCTCTGTATTTGGCTTGCCAGTCTGGAGAAGATCAGCAACTACTTTTTTGGACTGGTTAACGTTACCCTGTTTGCGATTATTTTCTTTCAGATCCAGCTTTATGCCAGCCTGTTGCTGCAACTCTTTTTCTTTGCCGCCAATATTTATGGCTGGTATGCGTGGTCGCGGCAAACAAAGGATAATGAGGCCGAGCTTAAAATCCGCTGGCTGCCGTTGCCAAAAGCAATGGCATGGCTGGCGATATGTGTGATAGCTATCGGTTTGATGACGCGATATATCGATCCCGTATTCGCCGTCCTGACGCGCGTGGCCGTCGCCATTATGCAGATGCTGGGGTTACAGGTGACAATGCCTGTACTGCAACCGGACGCTTTCCCGTTCTGGGACTCTTGCATGATGGTGCTGTCTATCGTGGCGATGATTTTGATGACACGCAAATATGTCGAAAACTGGCTCCTGTGGGTGATAATCAACGTAATCAGTGTGGTGATTTTTGCTTTGCAGGGCGTCTATGCGATGTCGCTGGAATATCTGATCCTGACATTTATCGCCGTGAATGGTAGTCGCCTGTGGATAAACAGCGCGCGGGAGCGAGGATCGCGCGCGCTTTCCCGTTAATGGTGATGAACATGCCCGGATGGCGTCTGATTCAGATGACAGTCCGGGCCGTGACACACTTGATATTCCATCTGAATCGTAGCGTGCGCAATATGGTATTCGTGCATCAGGAAATCCTGGATACGTTCCAGCAGCGCATCATGGTCGTGTGGCGGAATGACCTGAGCGTGCAATGTCATGACCGGTTTTTCGCCGACCATCCAGACATGCACATGGTGTACGTTACGGACTTCGGGGATTTCCCGGCTTAAATGGCGCTGTAAGGCATTAATATCCAGTGAAACCGGCGCGCCTTCCAGCAATTCGTTGACGCTATCTTTTAACAAACGCCAGGCGCTGCGTAGTACCAGTACCGAAACCAGAATAGAGAGAATCGGGTCCGCTGGCGTCCAGCCCGTCCAGATAATGATCAACGCGGCGACTATTGCGCCGACGGAACCCAGCAAATCGCCCATCACATGTAGCGCGGCAGCGCGCACGTTCAGGTTTTTTTCATCGCTTCCCCGATGGAGAATCCAGAACGCAAACAGGTTCGCCAGCAGACCCGCGATCGCAATCACCATCATCAGATTGCCCGCCACCGGACGTGGCGTGTAAAAGCGCTCTATCGCTTCCCAGACAATGAGAAGGGTAATGACCACCAACGCAATGGCATTCACAAAAGCCGCCAGTGTGGTGAGTCTTAGCCAGCCAAAAGTGTGGCGAACAGTCGGGGGACGACGGGAAAATTGAACCGCCAGCAGCGCAAAGAGAAGGGCCGCCGCGTCGGTGAGCATATGTCCCGCATCCGCCAACAACGCCAGAGAGCCGGAGAGTATCCCGCCCACCACCTCAAGGAGCATAAATCCGGCAGTGACGATAAAGGCGAAAAGCAGGCGACGAGCATTATTATCTTTCGGCAGGTGTGAATCGGCATGAGAGTGTGAGTGCGCCATAACGTCATTCCTTTGTTATTCTCATCAATACTGTAGACATCATACTGATTTTTCGCTGACAAAATAAAAAGGAGAGCGAAAGCTCTCCCGTTATCAGACTTTTTTCTGCATTACTGTGTGGTACCGTCGGTTTTGGTATTCACGTCATTATTGACGCCATTACCGGTTTCCACTTTTTTATTAATATCCGGGCAGCGACCGTCTTTACACATGGTATTTTTATGCTCTTCATCCTTGGTCATTCCGTCATGATTCATGGTTGAACCGTCTGGATGCTGCATCGTGCTGTTAGTATTGCCGTTGGTATTGATGTCGTTGTTATTCACATCATTCGGCGCTACATTCTGGCGGGCGTCCGGGGCAACCTGACCGGCATTTGCCGCCGAGTTCGCCTGGCCATTACTGGATTGCGCGTTAGATTCAGCAGCTAACGCTGCGCCGCTGGCAAGGCCGAGGGTAGCGGTGAGTAAAAGCGTAGTCAGTTTTGTCATTTTCATAAGATGCTCCTGTTATGGTGGATATGTCGGATAACCTCTTCCAACAGTGCACGTGTCAGTCAAATCCTCAAATAAGGGATAAAAAGCGTTCGCCGCCGCGGGTTAACGCAGCAGAGAATCTTGCAATAATTCATAAACAGAGTGGTTACAGTTAAAAAGTGTAGGTTAGATCCCATTTTTCGCTACATTTGTGCGTTTTTTTCCTGAATTCCAGGATTATTCCGTTCAAAGTGTAAAAGCCCGTTTACACTATTTAATTGAAGAGATAGATTGGAGGGATTGCATTCATTGGGATAAGTACGGCAACACTGGAATAAACATGAATTATCAGAACGACGATTTACGCATTAAAGAAATCAACGAGTTATTACCTCCGGTCGCGCTGCTGGAAAAGTTTCCCGCTACGGAAAATGCAGCGAATACCGTTGCTCACGCGCGCAAAGCCATCCATAAAATTCTCAAAGGCAATGACGATCGTCTGCTGGTTGTGATCGGTCCTTGTTCAATTCATGATCCGGCAGCGGCGAAAGAGTATGCCGCCCGTTTGCTGGCGCTACGCGATGAGCTTCAAGGCGAGCTTGAAATTGTCATGCGCGTCTATTTTGAGAAACCGCGTACTACCGTCGGCTGGAAAGGGCTGATTAACGATCCGCACATGGATAACAGCTTCCAGATTAACGACGGTCTGCGTATTGCGCGCAAACTGCTGCTGGATATTAACGACAGCGGCCTGCCTGCCGCCGGCGAATTCCTCGATATGATCACGCCGCAATATCTGGCCGATCTGATGAGCTGGGGCGCCATTGGCGCGCGGACTACTGAATCCCAGGTTCATCGCGAACTGGCGTCTGGCCTCTCTTGTCCGGTCGGTTTTAAAAATGGTACTGATGGCACGATTAAAGTCGCCATTGACGCCATCAACGCCGCCGGCGCGCCGCATTGCTTCCTCTCCGTCACTAAATGGGGTCATTCGGCGATTGTGAATACCAGCGGCAACGGCGACTGCCATATCATTCTGCGCGGCGGTAAAGCGCCAAACTATAGCGCGCAACATGTTGCTGAGGTGAAAGAAGGCCTCATCAAAGCGGGACTGACGCCGCAGGTCATGATCGATTTCAGCCATGCCAACTCCTGTAAGCAATTTCAAAAGCAGATGGAGGTTTGCGCCGATGTCTGTCAGCAGATAGCGGGCGGTGAAAAAGCGATTATTGGCGTGATGGTAGAGAGTCATCTGGTAGAAGGAAACCAGAGTCTGGAAAGCGGTCAGCCGCTGACCTACGGTAAAAGCATTACTGACGCCTGTATTGGCTGGGAAGATACCGATGCGCTGCTTCGTCAGTTGTCGGCAGCGGTAAAAGCCCGTCGCGGCTAAGTTTAGTTTCTATCCTGTGGTGAAGTGCAGGATAGAAAACATATCGGTCCGGTAACAGCCTACCGGACCGATATTGCCAATATTAATGTATTATTATTTGGCGTACTTGGGTACTTCCTGCTTCTGGAGAGTATTTCCTTCCGAATCAATTCCTACAATGACTCTATAGCGGTCAAAATATAACTTCTTAATGGATTCTGTTCCTAATTCTTCGTAGGCAACAATTTCTACTGATTTAACATGTTTTGTATTAATTGCAGACGCTCCTCCAATCCCGAGTAGCGAAACCCCACCGTATTTTTTACAAAGCTCAGCGACATAATCAGCACGATCGCCTTTGCCAAGAAACGCAGTTGCCCCTTGTTGAAACATCATTTCTACAAATGGGTCCATACGCGCGGCCGTTGTAGGACCGTTGGAGCCAATAGGTAAACCAGGTCTGGCAGGGCAGGGGCCAGCATAGTAAATCGTTTGGTTTTGAAAATCGACCGGTGATTTTTCTCCGTTACTAAGCGCTACTTCGATTTTTTTATGCGCGGCGTCACGGCAGGTGTAAGCAAATCCAGTGAGAAATAATATATCGCCGACCTTAAGAGTTTTCGCTTTCTCTTTAGTCAATGGTAATGTTAATTCCATCATAGCTTCTCCAGGTATTAAATGATTTCACTAGCGTGGCGGCTTGCATTACATTGGAAATTGATTGCGACTGGCAGTGCAGTGATATGGCAAGGATAGTAATCGACATGCACGCCTAACGCCGTAATACGCCCGCCCATACCTAAAGGGCCGATCCCTGTATTATTCACGGCCTCTAATAATTCAGCTTCGAGCTGGGCATAAAGTGGTTTAGCATTGAACTCACCAAGAGGGCGTAATAATGCTTTCTTAGCCATCCACGAACAGTGATCCATTGTACCGCCAACGCCGATACCAATAATATAAGGAGGGCATGGATTGCCTCCTACACGACGGACAGTTTCCAGAACAAAATCTTTTATACCATCAATACCATCGCCGGGAAGCAATGTTTTAAAAGTTCCCATATTTTCGCTACCGCCGCCCTTTGGCATAACGGTAATTGTCACTCGGTCACCATCAACAATTTCAGTATGTAAAATTGCAGGAGTATTATCATTAGTATTAATACGTTCTAATGGATCTGCAACCATGGATTTTCTTAAGTATCCATTTTCATAGCCCTGGCGAACACCCTGGTTCACCTGATCTTTAAGCGGCTTACCTTCCCAGCATACATGTTGTCCAATTTCCATTATAACGATACAAGTGCCGGTATCATGGCAGCATGCAAGTTGTTCTTTTTTTGCATACTCTCCATTATCAATTAATATCTTAATGGTTTCCTTGCCGATCTTTGACTCTTCTTTATCATATGCTTTACGAAAAGAACACATGAGATTATCATCCAGTTCATAACAAGCTTTTTTTACAAGTTTTTCGATAACCGGAATGATAATTTCTGTATTTAATATACGACTCATACTCCCTCCAGTGCTATGTTGCATTGTTTTATCCATTGATCACATTTTCATGATATTCGTATTCATTGTAGGAAGGAAATATGTTATTTTTATTAAATGATAAATTTTATTTATAGTAGTGGAAAATAGATGGAAATTAGACAATTAGAATATTTTGTAAGCGCTTCTTTGTTAGGTAACTTAACCAGAGTTGCTGAGCGGCATTTTGTTTCTCAACCTAATATCACCATTGCTATTAAGAAGTTAGAGACTGAATTAGGGGTGACATTATTTGATAGAAAGAAAAATAAACTTGTCCTTACTGAGGAGGGCATGTTTTTCTTACAAAAAATTGAACCTATCCTTATTGCGTTAAAAAATAGCGTAGCGGAAATGAAAGATTATCGTAATGAAAATGGTGGCATAGTAACTTTGGGGATCCCACCGATGATAAGTTTGTTTCTTTTTTCACCGCTCTTCAAGCATTTCCGAGAGATTTATCCAGAGATGGAACTCTCTCTTGTTGAAGAGGGGACTTTTGGTTTACATGATAAACTTTCTGCTGGAGAGCTGGATCTTGCTATTGTTATTATTAATGACTGTCCAAAAGAATTAGTTACGGTACCATTAATGACTCAGCAGCACGTGGTATGTATGTCAGATAAACATCCCCTGGCAAAAAAGGATAGTATCGATTGGGAAGATCTACAATATGAGCCATTGATACTAATGAAAAAAGATTCCTGGCATAGAAAAACGATTATTGAAGAATGTACAAAGCGAGGAATTCATACACATATTTTTCTATCATCAAACAGGGTTCAAACCAACATAGATCTGGTTGCTAAAAATGAAGGAATTTCTTTCATTTTGGACGCTGTCGATCTTAAAGCCGAAAAAGTAATAACCAAGGCCATGACTGAGCCGACTTATGTTACGATTGGTTTGGCCTGGAAGAAAGATAAATATTTATCATATGCAACCAGAGCGTTAATTAAATTTATTGAGGATTATATTAAAGAACATTTTACAATTAAATAATTATATTTGTTCTTCAACAAAAATTTCCCATAGATCTTCGGCATCTGGAGGCATTCTCTTGGCTGGTCTATAAAGTCTTATTTCTATGGGGACCCATAAATTGCTTTCTTTTTCCGCTGCAGTAACAATAGTTTTAGCCTCTATATCTTGCCTGGCAAGGCTTTGAGGTATCCAGGCAACACCATCGCCAGATCTGACCATTGCCAATAGTGTTGCTGCCAGATCGGCCACAAAGGCAACATTTATATTATGGGTAATTCTGTTAATAGACGCTGTATTTGCTATTATTCTTCCCAGACCTGATTGTGATGAAAAAGAAAGGTAAGGGAATTGAATATTATTATTTATATTCCACAACGGTTTTAACGTTTCTGAGTCTGGTTTACTGAATGGAATTAATGTATCAAACCCAAGACGAATGCTCATAAAGTTATTTTTATTTAAATTTAGATGCATATGTGGGTGATGGTGACACAGCAAAAATTGTGAATCTCCCTGCCGCATCATTTTTTCGCACGCATTCAATGAGTCAGATAAAAGACGAAATGAACCAAATTTTGCAATTTTATCACTCTGTTTTAACAAATGCGGTACAAAAGAGAAAGACAAAGCATGCGTTGCTGAAAAAACAAGACTAGGTTGTTTATTACCTGCGGCCTCAAGGGTATCACTTTTCAATGTGTACAAGGAGTGGATCAGTTCGGGAAGCTGGTCTGTAAATACTTCTCCGGCCTTGGTAAGGGTGACTCCCCGTTTACTTCTTTCAAAAAGGGGCGTACCCACCCATTCTTCGAGAGATTGTATCCGACGACTAAATGCGGGTTGAGTCACATATCTTGAGGCAGACGCTTTTGAGAAATTTAACGTTTCTTTTAGAGCCAGACAGTCTTCGAGCCATGTTAGTTCGAGGTGATGCCGATATTGCATAAGCTGCAACCTTATTAGCATTGGATGAGTTTCATTTATATAAGTAGCATTATACACAGACAGATTTTAAGAGGAAATTATTTGATTAAACAGAAACAAAAGCAGTAAGAATATGTTATGCCTTTGTCGGGTAAGTGTTGTTATTTATGTGAGTGTATTCTTTCTCAATAGAAATTAATTAGATGTAATTTTAGTATAACATGTGATTTATGCTTGTTGCAGTTGTATTCATGACTGTAATGAGTTGTTTTTGTACCCTAATAATATAAGGACGTATACATGTCACCAGCGATTATTACTTTGTTGGTTTTAGTGGTTGCAATAATTATCTTTGTTAGCGATCGTCTTCCTATGGGATTAGTTGCATTTATGGTCCCAATGGCACTTTATTTTACCGGTGTTATCGATGCTAAGGATATTTTTGCTTCAATCGTAAATGCGAATGTTATTCTTATCGTCGCCATGTGTGTACTCGGTGCGGCATTTTTTAAAACAGGTTTGGCATGGCAATCAAGTAAAATTTTACTAAAATATGCTAAAACAGAAAGAAGCCTTAGTGTATTGATTTTTCTTATTGGTGGAGTTATGTCTGCCTTTGTTTCTAATAGCGGAACAGTTGCTGTGCTAATTCCTATTGTTTTAGGTATTGCCGCCAGTAGTCAGATTAAGCCTATTAAACTTCTTATGCCTCTGGTTTTTGGGGCAACAATCGGTGCTGACATTTCTATTATCGGTTCGCCAGGAAATCTGATTGCTAAAAATACTATTGAAACTTTTAGTAAGGGAAGTCTGTCGGTGCCATTTTTCGAATACGCTAAAATTGGTATTCCTTTGCTGATTGCATGCTCTATATTTCTCTATTTCTTCGGTTCAAAACTCATCGCAGATCGTGATGGAAATACACAATCTGATTCTCAAATGGATTATAGCCAAATTCCGGCCTGGCATAGAAATTTAACTTTAGCCGTTTTTATTCTGTCTATCGCTGGAATGGTGGCAACTGATTATATTAAGTTTCTGCCTCCAATGCATATTATTGCATGTTGTGCGGCTATTATTCTTGTATTCGCTGGCGTTTTAACACAAAAGGAAACTTTTAATTCTTTTGAAACGCTAACTGTTTTCATGCTTGCGTTTATGATGCCTTTAGGTGCCGCGCTTAATTCTACTGGTGCTGGAGAAATGATTGCCAATGCCGTTATTTCAGTAACCGGAGATTCTGGCGTTATGATTATTATGGCGTCATTGTGGATACTTACATGGGCTTTGACTCAAGTAATGAGTAACACTGCAGCATGTACGTTGTTATGCCCGGTAGGATGGACTATCGCACAGTCTATTGGCGCAGACCCTCGTGCAGTTGTTATTGCTGTTTTTATTGCGAGTAGTGTTGCTGTTTGTACCCCAATGGCTATTCCAGCAAACTCAATGATTATTGGCCCGGGGAATGTTAAATTTAAAGATTTCTTAAAACCCGGATTGGCGATTAGTTTGGTTTGTTTTATCGTTAGTATGATTTTACTACCGATATTTTATCCCTTCTATTAATGCCTGATATTACTTTTCTATTTTAGATTATTAAATTTGAGACTTTATTATGAATAGTTCGGTGCTATTAGGTGAAGGCTTCACCCTGATGTTCCTCGGCATGGGGTTCGTGCTGGCGTTTCTGTTCCTGCTGATTTTC
>NZ_JBGDUQ010000021.1:0-6311 GCF_046552175.1 Salmonella sp. SAL00672
ATGCTTGAAGCCAGAGATCTGTACTGCGAGCGGGACGAGAGGACGCTGTTTCGCGGGCTGTCGTTCACCGTGGAGGCCGGGGAGTGGGTGCAGGTCACCGGCGGCAACGGCGCCGGAAAAACCACCCTGCTGCGCCTGCTGACCGGGCTGGCGCGCCCGGACGGCGGGGAGGTGTACTGGCAGGGCGAGCCCCTGCGCCGCGTGCGCGACAGCTTCCATCGCAGCCTGCTGTGGATAGGGCACCAGCCGGGGATAAAAACCCGCCTGACGGCGCGGGAGAACCTGCACTTCTTCCACCCCGGCGACGGCGCGCGTCTCCCGGAGGCGCTGGCGCAGGCCGGGCTGGCGGGATTTGAGGACGTGCCGGTCGCTCAGCTCTCGGCCGGGCAGCAGCGCCGGGTGGCGCTGGCCCGCCTGTGGCTGACCCGCGCCGCGCTGTGGGTGCTCGACGAGCCGTTCACCGCCATTGACGTTAACGGCGTGGCGCGCCTCACCCGGCGGATGGCGGCGCACACGGCGCAGGGCGGGATGGTCATTCTCACCACCCACCAGCCGCTGCCGGGGGCCGCGGACACCGTCCGCCGCCTGGCGCTGACCGGCGGGGGGGCCGGGCTGTGATGTGGCGTGTCTTCTGTCTCGAACTGCGCGTGGCGTTCCGCCACGGCGCGGACATCGCCGGCCCGCTGTGGTTCTTCCTGATGGTCATCACCCTGTTTCCGTTAAGCGTCGGGCCGCAGCCGCAGCTGCTGGCGCGTATCGCGCCGGGCATCATCCAGGTGGCGGCGCTGCTGGCCTCGCTGCTGGCGCTGGAGCGGCTGTTTCGCGACGACCTGCAGGACGGCAGCCTGGAGCAGCTGATGCTGCTGCCGGTGCCGCTGCCGGCGGTGGTGCTGGCGAAGGTGCTGGCCCACTGGGCGGTGACCGGCCTGCCGCTGATGATGCTCTCCCCGCTGGTGGCGCTGCTGCTGGGGATGGACGTGTACGGCTGGAAAATCATGGCGCTGACGCTGCTGCTCGGCACGCCGGCGCTGGGGTTTCTCGCCGCGCCGGGCGTCGCGCTGACGGCCGGGCTGCGGCGCGGCGGCGTCCTGCTGGGCATTCTGGTGCTGCCGCTGAGTGTTCCGGTGCTGATTTTCGCCGCCGCGGCGATGGACGCGGCATCGATGCATTTACCCGTTGACGGCTATCTGGCGGTGCTGGGGGCGCTGCTGGCGGGCAGCGCGACGTTAAGCCCGTTCGCCACCGCGGCGGCGCTGCGCATCAGTACGCAGTAGCGCCCCGGCACGACGGACATTTTACTGGTTTCAGGAGGTCAGGTGACGACTATGTGGAAAACCCTTCATCAGCTGGCGGCGCCGCCCCGGCTGTATCAGATTTGCGGCAGGCTCGTGCCGTGGCTGGCGGCAGCCGGCATCATCGCGCTGGCCACCGGCTGGGTCCGGGGCTTTGGTTTCGCCCCGGCGGACTACCAGCAGGGGGAGAGCTACCGCATTATGTACCTGCATGTCCCGGCGGCCATCTGGTCGATGGGTATCTATGCGGCGATGGCGGTGGCGGCGTTCACCGGGCTGGTCTGGCAGATGAAAATGGCCAGCCTTGCCGTCGCGGCGATGGCGCCGGTGGGGGCGGTGTACACCTTCATCGCACTGGTCACCGGCGCGGCGTGGGGCAAACCGATGTGGGGCACCTGGTGGGTGTGGGACGCGCGCCTGACCTCGGAGCTGGTGCTGCTGTTTCTCTACGCCGGGGTCATCGCCCTGTGGCACGCCTTTGACGACCGTAAAATGGCCGGGCGCGCGGCGGGCATTCTGGTGCTGGTCGGCGTGGTGAACCTGCCGGTTATCCACTATTCCGTCGAGTGGTGGAACACCCTGCACCAGGGCTCGACGCGGATGCAGCAGAGCATCGACCCGGCGATGCGCTCGCCGCTGCGCTGGGCCATCGCCGGCTTCCTGCTGCTCTTTATGACGCTTTCGCTGATGCGGATGCGCAACCTGATTTTACTGATGGAAAAACGCCGCCCGTGGGTGAGCGAACTGATACTGAAAAGGGGGCACCGGTGAGTCCGGCATTTTCATCGTGGAGCGATTTTTTCGCCATGGGCGGGTACGCCTTTTTTGTCTGGCTGGCGGTGGCGATGACCGTGGCGCCGCTGGTGCTGCTGGCGCTGCACACGGTGCTGCAGCGCCGGGCCATTCTGCGCGGCGTGGCGCTGCAGCGGGCGCGCGAGGCGCGGATGCGTGCCGCACAGGCGCAACAGGAGGCCGCGTGAACCTGCGACGTAAAAACCGGCTATGGGTGGTCTGCGCGGTGCTGGCGGGCCTGGGGCTGACCACCGCCCTGGTCCTGTACGCGCTGCGCGCGAATATCGACCTGTTCTATACCCCCGGCGAAATCCTCTACGGCAAGCGCGAGACGCAGCAGCTGCCGGCGGCGGGCCAGCGCCTGCGCGTCGGCGGGATGGTGATGCCCGGCAGCGTCAGGCGCGACCCGGACTCGCTGAAGGTGAACTTCAGCCTCTACGACGCCGAAGGGTCGGTGACGGTGAGCTATGAGGGGATACTGCCGGACCTGTTCCGCGAGGGGCAGGGGGTGGTGGTGCAGGGCACCCTGGAGAAGGGCAACCACGTCCTGGCGCACGAGGTGCTGGCCAAACATGACGAGAACTACACCCCGCCGGAAGTGGAAAAGGCGATGCAGGAAAACCACCGCCGCCCGCAACGCGTTGATAAGGACACCTCATCATGATGCCTGAATACGGCCACGCGCTGCTGTGCCTGGCGCTCGGCGTGGCGCTGCTGCTGTCCGTTTACCCGCTGTGGGGCGTGGCGCGCGGCGACGCGCGGATGATGGCGTCGGCCGGGGTGTTCGCCTGGCTGCTGTTTATCTGCGTGGCGGGCGCGTTTTTCGTGCTGGTGCACGCCTTTGTGGTTAACGACTTCACCGTGGCCTATGTCGCCGGCAACTCGAACACGCAGCTGCCGGTGTGGTACCGGGTGGCCGCCACCTGGGGGGCGCACGAGGGCTCGCTGCTGCTGTGGGTGCTGCTGATGAGCGGCTGGACCCTGGCGGTGGCGGTGTTCAGCCGGCGGGTGCCGGCGGATATCGTCGCCCGGGTGCTGGCGGTGATGGGGATGGTCTGCGCCGGTTTTCTGGCGTTCATCCTGTTCACCTCCGGCCCGTTCGCCCGCACGCTGCCGGCCTTTCCGGTGGAGGGGCGTGACCTGAACCCGCTGCTGCAGGACCCGGGGCTGATTTTCCACCCTCCGCTGCTGTACATGGGCTATGTCGGCTTCTCGGTGGCCTTCGCCTTCGCCATCGCCGCGCTGCTGAGCGGGCGTCTGGACAGCGCGTTCACCCGTTTTGCCCGCCCGTGGACGCTGGCGGCGTGGGTGTTCCTGACGCTGGGCATCGTGCTCGGCTCGGCGTGGGCCTACTACGAGCTGGGCTGGGGCGGCTGGTGGTTCTGGGACCCGGTGGAGAACGCCTCCTTTATGCCGTGGCTGGCGGGCACCGCCCTGCTGCACTCGCTGGCGGTCACGGAACAGCGCGCCGGCTTTAAGGCGTGGACGCTGCTGCTGTCCATCTGCGCCTTCTCGCTGTGCCTGCTGGGCACCTTCCTGGTGCGCTCCGGGGTGCTGGTGTCGGTGCACGCCTTCGCCTCCGACCCGGCGCGCGGAATGTTTATCCTCGCCTTTATGGTGCTGGTCACCGGCGGCTCGCTGCTGCTGTTCGCCGTGCGCGGGCACAGGGTGCGTTCGCGGGTGAACAACGCGCTGTGGTCGCGCGAGTCGCTGCTGCTCGGCAACAACGTCCTGCTGATGGCCGCCATGCTGGTGGTGCTGCTGGGCACCCTGCTGCCGCTGGTGCACAAACAGCTGGGGCTGGGCAGCATTTCGGTGGGGGAGCCGTTCTTTAACACCATGTTCACCTGGCTGATGGTCCCCTTTGCCCTGCTGCTGGGGGTGGGGCCTTTAGTGCGCTGGGGCCGGGACCGGCCGCGTAACATCAGGAAACTGCTGCTCACCGCCCTGGTCTCCACCCTGGTACTGTCGGTACTTTTGCCATGGCTGCTGGAAGATAAAATCATCGCCATGACGGCGGTGGGGATGGCGATGGCCTGCTGGATTGCGGTGCTGGCGGTGGCCGAAGCCGTACAGCGCGTGTCCCGCGGCGCCAGGATTTCCCTCAGCTACCTGGGGATGGTGGCGGCGCACCTCGGGCTGGCGGTGACGATTACCGGCATCGCCTTCAGCCAGAATTACAGCGTGGAGCGTGACGTGCGGATGCGGGCGGGCGACAGCGTGACCATTCACGACTACCGCTTCACCTTCCGGGAGGTGCGGGACATCACCGGGCCCAACTACCGCGGCGGGGTGGCCCTCATCGGGGTGACGCGCCACGGCGAGCCGGAGGCGGTGCTGCACGCGGAGAAACGGCTCTACAACACCAGCCGGATGGTGATGACCGAGGCGGCGATTGACGGCGGGCTGACCCGCGACCTGTACGCCGCGCTCGGGGAGGAGCTGGACAACGGCGCGTGGGCCGTGCGCCTGTACTACAAACCGTTTGTCCGCTGGATATGGGCCGGGGGACTGCTGATGGCGCTGGGCGGGCTGCTGTGCCTGGCGGACCCGCGCTACCGCCGCCGTAAACCATTGCCGGAGGCCGGATGAAACGCAACGTACTGTTATTACCGCTGCTGATTTTTCTGCTGATTGCCGCGGCGCTGCTGTGGCAGCTGGCGCGCAACGCGCAGGGGGATGACCCGACGAATCTCGAATCGGCGCTGACCGGGAAGCCGGTGCCGGCGTTCCGCCTGGAATCGCTGGAGACACCGGGTCAGTACTATGAGGCGGAGGTACTGACGCAGGGGAAACCGGTGCTGCTTAACGTCTGGGCCACCTGGTGCCCGACCTGCCGTGCCGAGCATCAGTACCTGAACCAGCTTTCTGCGCAGGGTATCCGGGTGGTCGGGCTGAACTATAAGGACGACCGGGCGAAGGCGGTGGCCTGGTTAAAGGAACTGGGCAACCCGTATGCGCTGAGTTTATCGGACAGCGACGGGATGCTGGGGCTGGACCTGGGCGTGTACGGCGCGCCGGAAACCTTCCTCATCGACGGCAGGGGGATTATCCGCTACCGCCATGCGGGCGATTTGAATGCCCGGGTGTGGGAGAGTGAACTGAAACCGCTGTGGGACAGATACAGCCGGGAGGCGGCGCAATGAGACTGTTACCGGGCATGGTGATGCTGATGCTGGCGCTGGTTATCGCCGGGTCAGCGCGGGCGACCACCGACGTGATGCCGTTTAAAGATGAAGCGCAGGAGCAGCAGTTCCGCCAGCTCACGGAGCAGCTGCGCTGCCCGAAATGCCAGAACAACAGCATTGCGGACTCGAACGCGATGATAGCCACCGACATGCGCCGCAGGGTGTATGACCTGATGCAGGAGGGGAAGAGCCGCCAGGAAATCATCGATTACATGGTGGCGCGCTACGGCAACTTCGTCACCTACGACCCGCCGCTGACCCCGCTGACGGTGCTGCTGTGGGTGCTGCCGCTGGCCGCCATCGTGGCGGGCGGGTGGATAATCGTCGCCCGGACGCGCCGGCGGGTGCGCCTGCGCCGGGAGCCGCTGCCGGCGGACACCCCGGTTTACGGCGCGCGCGCCGGGTGGGGCGTTTACGTGCCGGGGGCCGTCATTGCGCTGGCGGTCGGCGCCGGCAGCTACGCCCTGACCGGCAGCTATCCGCAGGTGAGGGCCTGGCAGCAGGCAACGGCGCAGACGCCCGGGCTGCTGGCGCGGGCGCTGGACCCGCAGGCGCAGCCGCTGAATGAGGAGGAGATGGCGCGGCTGGCGCTGGGGCTGCGCACCCGCCTGCAGAATGATGCCGGCAATGTTGAGGGCTGGCTCATGCTGGGGCGCACCGGTATGGTACTGGGTAATGCCGGTACCGCCACCGGGGCCTATGCGAACGCGTACCGGCTGGACCCGAAAAACCGCGATGCGGCGCTGGGCTATGCGGAGGCGCTGACGCGCTCGTCCGACCCGGAGGATAACCGCCGCGGCGGGGAGCTGCTGCGCCGGCTGGTGAGCCGCGACCACACGGATATCCGGGTGTTAAGCCTGTATGCGTTCAGCGCCTTTGAGCAGCAGCGCTTTGGCGAGGCGGTGGCGGCCTGGGAGATGATGCTGAAACTGTTGCCGGCAGACGATACCCGGCGGGCGGTGATAGAGCGCAGTATCCGGCTGGCGCAGGAGAAATAAGACCCTGACGGCCCGGTGGCGTGGCGCCATCGGGCCTGGCT
>NZ_JBGDUQ010000022.1:0-4389 GCF_046552175.1 Salmonella sp. SAL00672
TCGTATTCAACGTGAGAAGTGTTGATGGTGATACCACGCGCTTTTTCTTCCGGCGCGTTATCGATCTGGTCGAATGCGCGAGCGGCACCGCCGTAGGTTTTAGCCAGTACGGTAGTAATGGCAGCGGTCAGCGTTGTTTTACCATGGTCAACGTGGCCGATAGTACCGACGTTAACGTGCGGTTTTGTACGTTCAAACTTTTCTTTAGACATCGATTGTCCCTCTAAGACACGGATAAATCGGTGATATCACCACATCAACCAGGCAACACGCCCGACTTGTTGAATGCTAATAAACAGAAGAGAAAAACAGGAAGGAGAAAAGAAGTGGTGCTGATAGGCAGATTCGAACTGCCGACCTCACCCTTACCAAGGGTGCGCTCTACCAACTGAGCTATATCAGCACATCTTGGAGCGGGCAGCGGGAATCGAACCCGCATCATCAGCTTGGAAGGCTGAGGTAATAGCCATTATACGATGCCCGCATCCTGGAACTCGGCTACCTGATTTTCATTCTGCACTGAATATCGAGAGAAACTCTCTTTATTCGAGCCGGTAAGCGAACTTATCGTCTCGGGCTGCGCCATCGCGCGGCCGAAAATGGTGGTGGGGGAAGGATTCGAACCTTCGAAGTCTGTGACGGCAGATTTACAGTCTGCTCCCTTTGGCCGCTCGGGAACCCCACCGGACTTGATGGTGCCGACTACCGGAATCGAACTGGTGACCTACTGATTACAAGTCAGTTGCTCTACCTACTGAGCTAAGTCGGCATCAAGTAGCGCGCATTCTATGGAGACCTGCGTGCTCATGCAACTAAAAAATTGCATAAAATGTTCTATCGCTCACATTTTGCGCTATAAAAGACAAAAATGCTCTAATTTCAAACAAGAGAGCATAAATTTTCGGCATTTTACCGACCGTCTGACCAGGATACGACGCGGCATTTCAACGTTCCGTCGATAGAAAGCAATCTTCTGTATCTGGTATATTCGTCACATTGCTTCTCAGGGATAGCTTTCACAGCGAGATTTTTTCTTATTATTCCTCCCCATCTGGTGTTACCCTCCTGCCCATTGTCCAAATTAACTTAAATGTGACGTGCCGTTGCATGTCAGGGATGGCCCTCGTTCATCGCTGAACTGATGTAGCAATAGCAGCCAGAAACATGCTTATGAGTATAAAAGAGCAATCGTTAATGACGCCTTACCTACAGTTTGATCGCAGCCAGTGGGCTGCGCTTCGCGATTCTGTGCCGATGACCCTGACCGAGGATGAGATCGCGCAGTTAAAAGGCATTAATGAAGATTTATCGCTGGAAGAAGTTGCAGAAATATATTTACCTCTCTCCCGTTTGCTAAATTTCTATATCAGTTCAAATCTGCGTCGTCAGGCTGTCCTGGAACAGTTTCTGGGCACTAACGGCCAGCGAATCCCTTACATCATCAGTATCGCGGGCAGCGTCGCAGTGGGTAAAAGCACGACAGCACGCGTTCTGCAAGCGTTGCTGAGTCGCTGGCCGGAACACCGCCGTGTTGAATTGATTACCACAGACGGCTTCCTCCACCCAAACCAGGTGTTGAAAGAACGCGGGTTAATGAAGAAAAAGGGGTTCCCCGAATCGTATGATATGCACCGACTGGTGAAATTCGTTTCTGACCTCAAGTCGGGCGTACCGAACGTGACGGCGCCAGTCTATTCTCATTTGATTTACGATGTTATTCCTGAAGGGGATAAAACCGTCGCTCAGCCTGATATATTGATTCTTGAAGGTTTGAATGTTTTACAAAGCGGTATGGATTATCCTCACGATCCGCACCATGTATTTGTCTCTGATTTCGTTGATTTCTCTATTTACGTTGATGCGCCAGAAGAACTTCTTCAGACGTGGTATATCAATCGCTTCCTGAAATTCCGCGAAGGGGCGTTTACCGATCCTGACTCTTATTTCCACAATTATGCGAAATTATCTAAAGAAGAAGCTGTTAATACAGCAGCTTCGCTTTGGAAAGAAATTAACTGGTTGAATTTAAAACAAAATATCTTACCTACGCGAGAACGTGCCAGCCTTATTATGACCAAGAGTGCTAACCATGCGGTGGAACAGGTAAGATTGCGAAAATAACAGAAAAAAGGGGAGTACCGACTCCCCTTTTTTACTATTCGGCGCTTCGCAGCGATATTTCTCCGCCCATCCAGGGTTTAATCACGCCATCCTGTTCAAGCAATAATGCGCCCTGAGTATCAATGCCGCGGGAAATACCAAATATTTCTTTGTCGCCAATAATTAGTTTTACCGGACGATCAATAAAATTATCCAGTTTTTTCCAGCGCGAAAGATAAGGAGAAAGTCCTTCTTGCTCAAAAAGCTCAAGCGCAGCACGTAACTTATAAATCAGCTTTGCGGCCAGCATATTGCGGTCGAGCGTAATTCCGGCCTCCTGCAACGTGATCCATCCCTGATTTATCACGTCCTCTTCTACGCGACGCATTGCCATGTTAATACCAGCGCCAATCACTATTTGTGCGGCATCGCCCGTTTTACCGGTTAACTCAACCAGAATGCCCGCCAGTTTGCGATCCAGTAGGTAAAGGTCGTTAGGCCACTTCACGCGAACTTTATCTGCGCCCAGTTCACGCAGCACTTCCGCCATCACAATTCCAATGACCAGACTCAAGCCTATTGCCGCCGCAGGCCCCTGCTCCAGACGCCAGTACATTGAAAGATATAGATTCGCGCCAAACGGTGAGAACCATTTACGCCCGCGACGACCACGCCCTGCCTGTTGGTATTCTGCTACACAGGCATCGCCTGAGCGCAGCTCACCAATTCGATCAAGTAAATACTGATTGGTTGAATCGATAACAGGCAATACCGCCACGTTTCCGCTATCCAGTTGGCTATGAATACGGTCAACATCCAGTAACTGGATGGGTTCCGGTAAGCTATATCCTTTCCCGGGAACGGTAAATACATCTACTCCCCAGTCGCGTAATGTCTGGATATGTTTATTAATCGCCGCGCGGCTCATTCCCAGCCGTTCACCCAACTGCTCGCCTGAGTGAAACTCTCCGTCGGCAAGTAGTGAGATCAGCGTCAGGGGAACGGTAGTATCTTTCATGCAATGCTCTCCACTGCGTTCACCTCTCCGAACTGACCAATAAAGCGAACCTCAGGCTCCAGCCAGACATTAAATTTTTCACCCACTTTTTGCCGGACATGATGCGCCAGCGCCACCACATCTTTACTTGTCGCATCATTCGCATTAATCAATACCAGCGCCTGTTGGCGATGCACCGCAGCGCCGCCAATGGTGACGCCTTTCAACTGACATTGATCTATCAGCCAGCCTGCCGCCAGCTTCACTGAGCCGTCTGCCTGAGGGTAATGCGGCGCGTTGGGAAATAGTTCTAACAGTTCCATAGCGATATCGGCTGCGACAACGGGATTTTTAAAAAAGCTGCCCGCATTGCCATTCACTTTAAGATCCGGCAATTTTGTGGTGCGCATATGGCATACAGCATCAAACACCTGTTGCGCGGTGACCGTTTTCGGGTCCAGACGAGTAAGATCGCCATAGGTCAACACCGGCTGCCATTGCTTTGACAAACGCAGACCCACCGCGACGATCGCAACGCGATCCTGATATTCATTTTTGAAGATACTGTCACGATAGCCGAAACGGCATTCCGCCGCGGACAAACGCAGACGTTTTCCCGTTTCCAGTTCAACGCAGTCAACGTAGTCGCAGACGCGCTGTAGTTCTACGCCATACGCGCCAATATTCTGTATAGGCGAGGAACCAACGCAGCCAGGGATGAGCGCCAGATTCTCCAGGCCGGGCATGTTGTTGTCCAGCGCGTAGCGAACCAGCTGATGCCAGTTTTCGCCTGCGCCGACGTGTAGGTGCCAGGCGTCCGCGGTTTCATTCACCTCAATGCCTTTCAGGCGGTTAAGGATCACGGTGCCGGCGTAATTTTCCAGAAACAGGACATTGCTTCCTTCACCCAGGATCATAACCGGCAGTCCCTCACGAGTTGCTTGCTGCCAGGCGCTCAGTAGTTGTTGTTCGTTTTCAGCGCATACGATGTGCTTTGCACAATGATCAATGCCGAAGGTATTCCAGGGTTTTAGGGAGTGGGTCATGGCTGCTTTCCTGATACTCAATCGGCAATAGTTTACCGTATCTGTGTTGGGAAGGCTTGTGGTTATATTGAGGGTAGATCGGCGCGTCCCTGTAGGCCGAATAAGGCGGAGCCGCCATCCGGCAGACTACAGATAAAACAAAAGGCCCTGTCTTCCGACAGGGCCTTTTGTTTTATTTGATGCCTGGCAGTTCCCTACTCTCGCATGGGGAGACCCCACACTACCATCGGCGCTACGGCGTTTCAC
>NZ_JBGDUQ010000023.1:0-1596 GCF_046552175.1 Salmonella sp. SAL00672
AGGTAAGGAGGTGATCCAACCGCAGGTTCCCCTACGGTTACCTTGTTACGACTTCACCCCAGTCATGAATCACAAAGTGGTAAGCGCCCTCCCGAAGGTTAAGCTACCTACTTCTTTTGCAACCCACTCCCATGGTGTGACGGGCGGTGTGTACAAGGCCCGGGAACGTATTCACCGTGGCATTCTGATCCACGATTACTAGCGATTCCGACTTCATGGAGTCGAGTTGCAGACTCCAATCCGGACTACGACGCACTTTATGAGGTCCGCTTGCTCTCGCGAGGTCGCTTCTCTTTGTATGCGCCATTGTAGCACGTGTGTAGCCCTGGTCGTAAGGGCCATGATGACTTGACGTCATCCCCACCTTCCTCCAGTTTATCACTGGCAGTCTCCTTTGAGTTCCCGGCCGGACCGCTGGCAACAAAGGATAAGGGTTGCGCTCGTTGCGGGACTTAACCCAACATTTCACAACACGAGCTGACGACAGCCATGCAGCACCTGTCTCACAGTTCCCGAAGGCACCAGTCCATCTCTGGAAAGTTCTGTGGATGTCAAGACCAGGTAAGGTTCTTCGCGTTGCATCGAATTAAACCACATGCTCCACCGCTTGTGCGGGCCCCCGTCAATTCATTTGAGTTTTAACCTTGCGGCCGTACTCCCCAGGCGGTCTACTTAACGCGTTAGCTCCGGAAGCCACGCCTCAAGGGCACAACCTCCAAGTAGACATCGTTTACGGCGTGGACTACCAGGGTATCTAATCCTGTTTGCTCCCCACGCTTTCGCACCTGAGCGTCAGTCTTTGTCCAGGGGGCCGCCTTCGCCACCGGTATTCCTCCAGATCTCTACGCATTTCACCGCTACACCTGGAATTCTACCCCCCTCTACAAGACTCAAGCCTGCCAGTTTCGAATGCAGTTCCCAGGTTGAGCCCGGGGATTTCACATCCGACTTGACAGACCGCCTGCGTGCGCTTTACGCCCAGTAATTCCGATTAACGCTTGCACCCTCCGTATTACCGCGGCTGCTGGCACGGAGTTAGCCGGTGCTTCTTCTGCGGGTAACGTCAATTGCTGCGGTTATTAACCACAACACCTTCCTCCCCGCTGAAAGTACTTTACAACCCGAAGGCCTTCTTCATACACGCGGCATGGCTGCATCAGGCTTGCGCCCATTGTGCAATATTCCCCACTGCTGCCTCCCGTAGGAGTCTGGACCGTGTCTCAGTTCCAGTGTGGCTGGTCATCCTCTCAGACCAGCTAGGGATCGTCGCCTTGGTGAGCCGTTACCTCACCAACTAGCTAATCCCATCTGGGCACATCTGATGGCAAGAGGCCCGAAGGTCCCCCTCTTTGGTCTTGCGACGTTATGCGGTATTAGCCACCGTTTCCAGTAGTTATCCCCCTCCATCAGGCAGTTTCCCAGACATTACTCACCCGTCCGCCACTCGTCAGCGAAGCAGCAAGCTGCTTCCTGTTACCGTTCGACTTGCATGTGTTAGGCCTGCCGCCAGCGTTCAATCTGAGCCATGATCAAACTCTTCAATTTAAAAGTTTGATGCTCGTGAATTAAACTTCGTAATGAATTACGTGTTCACTC
>NZ_JBGDUQ010000024.1:0-1360 GCF_046552175.1 Salmonella sp. SAL00672
CTTTTGAGACTTGAGGCACTCCAACGAACTCATACTGAACAGTGAGTAAGCTAACTATGTCGTTTTTTTCTTAATCGAATCTCCATTGGATGTAGTTTTAAATATTTTTTAAAAATTCTTGTAAAATAAGACGGTGACTTATATCCTAAAGAGTTTGCAATTGTTGATATTGAATCATTTGTTCTGATTAACCTTCTCAAGGATTCGGTTAACTTTAGCTTATTGATAAAAGCGGTAACAGATCCTATCTCTTTATACATTTTTTTCTTAAGGGATGAGGAACTCATAAGTAGATTATCAGCTAATTCCTCCAACGACCAATTTTTTGAGTAATCACTCATAACTAAGCTGGCAACCCTTTCAGATGTTAGTGTTACTGACGCTGAATGAAATATATTCGAAACATCACTGTTGATATTCATGAAGTATGACAACAAAAAACTCACTTTAATTTTTCTATATAATTTTTCTGATGCTATCTCCTCTCTGCATGTGTACTCCTGTGAGCACTGCGAAATTATCCAAGATACAGCCATTAGACCAGTGTCATCCAATTCACTAAAATCAAATAAAAAATAATTTTTATCGATTACTCCTGAAGACATCTCCTTTAATCTTATAAAATCGTGATCAAACCATAAATTATGCTCACTAATATCACTTGATGTAAGACGAACAATATTTATATCAGATCTTAGAATATTATGATCTGACCAATGCAACAGTATAGCAAAAGGTACCGATTTGTTGATAAATACCCCTTGATTTTTTTTGCAAAAAAATTTTTGTCCGTTAATAGATAACTTAAAGTCATTGCCTTTTGTATATATGAAATAAAAAAAAGGCAACGGTGTTTCAATATATATATCTTGTGTTAAATCATCTATATTAGATGAGTAAAAACCTATTGATATATCATTCCTCACAGTTTTTACTTTATTCATGTTTACATACCCCTGATTTTATATAAGTGAAATTTAAAGGATTAATAGTCAAATATACATCCACACTCAAAGTCATCTCTGATAAAAAATATAACGCCAACACAAATCACATGTATATCAGTGACGGCCTTGCAATAAAATAACCTGCGTAAATATAATTTAGTTTGCTATTATGAAATTTTCATGAAAAATAACAAATTATAAAATAACAAACTACTCTATCAATTTTATGTTCCACTATTGAATACAGTACTTATACTTAACAACATTCTTATCGCAATACTATAACTTAAACTGTTTAAGTCTTATTTATGATTAATGTCTTATTGTGGCTCATTGATACCAAATAATTCACTTGTATTTTGGGGATTCCGATTTCAAATCGATACGATTGGATTATCATAAATAAATCACAT
>NZ_JBGDUQ010000025.1:0-1312 GCF_046552175.1 Salmonella sp. SAL00672
TGACTAGTCCTGATATAGGTTGACAGTTTTTTGTCTGTAAAACGCCTGATGAACATCATCGGGCGTTTTGTATTTCAGGGCCAGGTGTGGCCGTTCATGGTTATAAATTGCCACGGACTCTTTTACTATTTCCCGCGCTTGCTCCAGGTCTGCAGGACGCGAGAGTAAAAACTCATTTTTCAGTATCCCGTTTATTCTCTCAGCCAGCGCATTCTGGTAGCAGTCGTAACCATCGGTCATTGAACAGGTTATTCCGTTTCGCTCATGAACTGACTGATAAAGTACCGAACAGTATTGCAGTCCTCTGTCAGAGTGATGTACCAGCGGACCTGTCGTTTTTCTCCGCCTCAGAGCCTGCCTGAACGCCTTTACCACATTTTCTGTCTGCAGGTTTTCCCCGACATGGTAACCCACGATTTTTCTGGAGCAGGCATCGGTGACCAGACTCAGACAGGCCGTGCCGCTGCGTAGTGGAAGGTAAGTAATATCGGCGACCCAGACCTGCTCTGGCTCAAGGGCGGTAACCTGTTCAGGGCCGGGTTTCAGCAGATTAGGATGCCGGTAAAAGCGATGATGGCTGTTGGTGGTTTTGTGATATGCCCGTTTCACGGGTACCAGGAGCCGGTATTCACCCAGCAGATTAAACAGACGGTCCCGTCCGATATTCAGCGTTTTATCGGCCTGCATGTTCAGCAGATAGTGCAGTTTACGCGTACCGATTCGCGGCTGGCGGCACCGGGTACGGGCAACAAAATCAAGAACCTGAGCATGATGCTCCTGCCGTTTATTACATCTTGTATTGTACTGGTACCACGCCTGTCTGCTGTGCCCCAGGAACTGACATGCACGCGTAACTGTTATTTTGGGGGCCTGACTTTGCGTGAGGACTTGCCGGGCCGCTTTTTTACAACACTTACCCCGTAATCATTTTTCAGGACGTTGATAACGGACTCAAAAAACTCAGCTTTCTGGTTTGCCAGCTCAAGCTGTTCTTCAAGTTCCCTGATTCTTTGCTCGGGTGTCAGCGGGATAGTTGTCTGAGCCACAGGCAGTTTCCTCTTCACCAGGTCAGGAAGTCCGGGTCTCCAGTCAAGCCGGCCATATTTACGCAGCCAGACAAGTACGGTGGAGCGCCCCTGAATGCCATATCGCTGCTGGGCCTGTTTATAGGTCATCTCGCCTTTTTCGACCTGCTCAACGACGGCTATTTTAAAGGATAGAGGATAATCGCGTTGGGTGCGTTTGAACTCAGTCATCATCACGTTCTCCGGATTTAAGTCTGGAACGTGTCAACGCTATTCAGGACGGGTCA
>NZ_JBGDUQ010000026.1:0-938 GCF_046552175.1 Salmonella sp. SAL00672
GGGGGTAAGTAGCCTGTTAAAATGAACCATTCACTTTTAGAGCTCTTCCGGCATACTGTTTATTACTCTCACTGCCAGTACACACCGCCGTTGTCGCTCCGCATCTCGTTACCCACCTAACAACCACTTAAAAGCTGTAGCGCTGCTCTCAGACTAGGATTGCTACGCTCAGCGCGCAATGTATCTGTGCCACGCCAACCAGTTTTATGGGTCGGTTCTGATGCAGATGCATCACCATTCCCAGCCAGCTTCCGGCGTAACGCTAGCTGGGAATACATAACTTAAAAAAGAATGCGAGATAATGCGCTAAGACGCGAATTCGATTTATAACTTCCTTATCAATTTTCCGTCTTTTTTATCGAAGGATACAATTGTATAATCATAGCCATTTAGCGCTTCTACTAAAACACTCTCATCCTCAGATGTGGCAAAGATAATTTGGCCACTGATCTTTGTTGATTCTGCTGCATCTCTGAGCAATTCAGCAAAGCTCACTTTGTTTGCTTCTTGTTGTCGTGGTTCATCGAAAATAATCACTCTAGGGTGGATAGAGCCCTGCTTGTACCAACACTGGAGCATACTGAAGCAGCTTTCTTCAAGGATTTATTAAATGGATGATCTTCTGGACGCTATTACAGCGCTGAGCTCTCTAATATCATCTGAAAAAATAAGAGCTATCGCTGAAAATATTAGCCATATTGATGATAATAAATCTATGGCCACATTATACAATGTGGTCAATACTCCAATAGCTGTAACAATAGTCAAACAACTCACTATGGCCTGGCAAAAAACGTCTGTCAGTTCTAGTGAGTTGGCTGCAATGCTCCTTACTGCCAGCCATGTCTATTCAAAAGCCACTTCAGAGCAATCTACCGAGTTAGTGTGGACGGGCCCCACAACACCATTTGTTTCAGCACGTCGTACTGAACAGGCTT
>NZ_JBGDUQ010000027.1:0-833 GCF_046552175.1 Salmonella sp. SAL00672
GGGCGTTAAGTTGCAGGGTATAGACCCGAAACCCGGTGATCTAGCCATGGGCAGGTTGAAGGTTGGGTAACACTAACTGGAGGACCGAACCGACTAATGTTGAAAAATTAGCGGATGACCTGTGGCTGGGGGTGAAAGGCCAATCAAACCGGGAGATAGCTGGTTCTCCCCGAAAGCTATTTAGGTAGCGCCTCGTGAATTCATCTCCGGGGGTAGAGCACTGTTTCGGCTAGGGGGCCATCCCGGCTTACCAACCCGATGCAAACTGCGAATACCGGAGAATGTTATCACGGGAGACACACGGCGGGTGCTAACGTCCGTCGTGAAGAGGGAAACAACCCAGACCGCCAGCTAAGGTCCCAAAGTCATGGTTAAGTGGGAAACGATGTGGGAAGGCCCAGACAGCCAGGATGTTGGCTTAGAAGCAGCCATCATTTAAAGAAAGCGTAATAGCTCACTGGTCGAGTCGGCCTGCGCGGAAGATGTAACGGGGCTAAACCATGCACCGAAGCTGCGGCAGCGACACTCAGGTGTTGTTGGGTAGGGGAGCGTTCTGTAAGCCTGTGAAGGTGTGTCGTGAGGCATGCTGGAGGTATCAGAAGTGCGAATGCTGACATAAGTAACGATAAAGCGGGTGAAAAGCCCGCTCGCCGGAAGACCAAGGGTTCCTGTCCAACGTTAATCGGGGCAGGGTGAGTCGACCCCTAAGGCGAGGCCGAAAGGCGTAGTCGATGGGAAACGGGTTAATATTCCCGTACTTGGTGTTACTGCGAAGGGGGGACGGAGAAGGCTATGTTGGCCGGGCGACGGTTGTCCCGGTTTAAGCGTGTAGG
>NZ_JBGDUQ010000029.1:0-681 GCF_046552175.1 Salmonella sp. SAL00672
TTCCGGCGTGGCCAGTGGCGAGGGGTTACGCACCGGCAGCCGTTGTTTGCCCTTACGGCGAAAATTCAGCTTCAGCAGACAATAAATACGGTGGATCCTTTTGTGATTCCACATGTATCCCTGCCGCCGCAGAACCTGAAAAAGCTTCGGAAAACCGTATCGTGGATACCGTTCAGCTGCCGCCTGCAGTGCGGTAATAACGGGTTCGTCACGTGTGTTATCCGGACGGTAATGATAAACCGTTCTGCTCAGGTTCAGGCTCCGGCAGGCCTGACGGATACTGAGTCCGAATGCCGTTATCAGATGAGTGACCAGCTCACGCTTAAAGGCTGGTTTTAAAGCTTTTTTTCGATAACGTCTTTCAGCGCCCGGTTCTCAAGGCTCAGGTCGGCAAACATCTGTTTGAGGCGTCGGTTCTCGTCCTCAAGATCTTTTATCTTTTTAATATCAGAAGGTTCCATGCCGCCGTATCTGGACTTCCAGTTATAGTAGGTGGCCTCAGAGATACCGGCCTCCCGGCAGACATCTTTAACGGTTCGTCCGGCTTCAACCGATTTAATTACGGCAATGCTCTGATGCTCAGTAAAACGGGCTTTACGCATAGCGATCTCCTTCGTTGGCAGATTGATTATGCCGGATGATCTCTAAATGTGAATGGCACGATTATGCGGGATACTTACA
>NZ_JBGDUQ010000030.1:0-662 GCF_046552175.1 Salmonella sp. SAL00672
GCTCCCACTGCTTGTACGTACACGGTTTCAGGTTCTTTTTCACTCCCCTCGCCGGGGTTCTTTTCGCCTTTCCCTCACGGTACTGGTTCACTATCGGTCAGTCAGGAGTATTTAGCCTTGGAGGATGGTCCCCCCATATTCAGACAGGATACCACGTGTCCCGCCCTACTCATCGAGCTCACAGCACATGCGCTTTTGTGTACGGGGCTGTCACCCTGTATCGCGCGCCTTTCCAGACGCTTCCACTAACACACATGCTGATTCAGGCTCTGGGCTCCTCCCCGTTCGCTCGCCGCTACTGGGGGAATCTCGGTTGATTTCTTTTCCTCGGGGTACTTAGATGTTTCAGTTCCCCCGGTTCGCCTCATTAACCTATGGATTCAGTTAATGATAGTGTGACGAGTCACACTGGGTTTCCCCATTCGGGTATCGCCGGTTATAACGGTTCATATCACCTTACCGGCGCTTATCGCAGATTAGCACGCCCTTCATCGCCTCTGACTGCCAGGGCATCCACCGTGTACGCTTAGTCGCTTAACCTCACAACCCGAAGATGTTTCTTACGATTCATCATCGTGTTGCGAAAATTTGAGAGACTCACGAACAACTTTCGTTGTTCTGTGTTTCAATTTTCAGCTTGATCCAGATTTTTAAAGAGCAAA
>NZ_JBGDUQ010000031.1:0-611 GCF_046552175.1 Salmonella sp. SAL00672
AGGGTGCGCGGGTTGGCCAGCAGCGGGCCGAAGTCGGTCATCGCCCCCACGCCCATAAAGATGACCAGCGGCGCGACGCCGGAGCCAATCGCCACTTTATAGAACAGCGCCAGCACCCCCGGCGTGTAACCCATGTCCACCGCCAGGTTCTCCATCTGGCTCTGCACCGACGGCAGCGCCAGCGCTAATGCCTCTTTAATGGCGTGCACGTCCGGCGCGCAGTTAAGCTTCGCGGCAATCACCGCCAGCTGCCCGGCGTCGTGATGCGCCAGCAGGCTCTCCAGCGCGGTCAGCGCCATGCCCGCTTCCGGGATGTTGGAGAGCAGCCCGCCGAAGCCAATCGGCAGCAGCAGCAGCGGCTCGAACTTCTTCGCTATCGCCAGCCACAGCAACAGCAGGCTGACCAGCAGCATGATGGCCTGGCCTGCGCCGAGGTGCATCAGCCCCATGCCCTGAAGCAGGGCGTTCAGACTTTCCATTTCCGCTCCTCGTCCTTACGCCAGCGTCATCAGGGTGTCGCCGACGGAAACCGCATCCCCGGACTTCACCGCGATACCGCGTACCGTCCCGGCCTGCGCGGCGCGGATTTCGGTTTCCATCTTCATGGCTTC
>NZ_JBGDUQ010000032.1:0-544 GCF_046552175.1 Salmonella sp. SAL00672
AATTTGAGAGACTCACGAACAACTTTCGTTGTTCTGTGTTTCAATTTTCAGCTTGATCCAGATTTTTAAAGAGCAAAACTTCGCAGTGAACCCTTTCAGGTACACTCTGAAGTATTTTTTCGTAAACACTCACGAGATGGTGGAGCTATGCGGGATCGAACCGCAGACCTCCTGCGTGCAAAGCAGGCGCTCTCCCAGCTGAGCTATAGCCCCATCGTGTAGTCAGAACCTCTTTACCGATAATTTTTCCTGAGACAAGGCGTGGAATAACGAAGCATACATCAGTATGTGAGTTATTTCACAACGCAGTATTCAGGGAAAATTTGGTAGGCCTGAGTGGACTTGAACCACCGACCTCACCCTTATCAGGGGTGCGCTCTAACCACCTGAGCTACAAGCCTGTAGAGGTTTTACTGCTCGTTTTTCATCAGACAATCTGTGTGAGCACTGCAAAGTACGCTTCTTTAAGGTAAGGAGGTGATCCAACCGCAGGTTCCCCTACGGTTACCTTGTTACGACTTCACCCCAGTCATGAATCACAAAG
>NZ_JBGDUQ010000033.1:0-525 GCF_046552175.1 Salmonella sp. SAL00672
CGCTGAACCAGAGCTGGTCTGTCGATTTTATGCATGATGCCCTGGTCTGTGGGCGTCGTTTTCGCACGTTCAATGTCGTTGATGACTTTAACCGTGAGGCGTTGTCGATTGAAATAGATCTGAATCTGCCAGCCCCACGAGTGGTCCGTGTACTCGACAGGATCGCGGCAAATCGTGGCTATCCGGTCATGCTACGCATGGATAATGGTCCGGAATTTATCTCACTTGCACTGGCTGAATGGGCAGAGCAACATGCAGTAAAACTGGAATTTATTCAGCCGGGTAAGCCGACGCAGAACGCTTTTATTGAGCGCTTTAACCGAACATACCGTACAGAAATACTCGATTTTTATCTGTTCAGAACGCTGAATGAAGCGCGGGAAATCACGGAAAGATGGGTGTCAGAATATAACTGTGAACGCCCTCATGAATCACTGAACAATATGACGCCGGAGGAATATCGGCAACACAATCATTTGGCCGGGATCTCAAAAAATGCCTGGAACTAAAACGGGTCTATTTACA
>NZ_JBGDUQ010000034.1:0-515 GCF_046552175.1 Salmonella sp. SAL00672
CCGATCGTTCGTGGTTCTGCTCTGAAAGCGCTGGAAGGCGACGCAGAGTGGGAAGCGAAAATCATCGAACTGGCTGGCTTCCTGGATTCTTACATCCCGGAACCAGAGCGTGCGATTGACAAGCCGTTCCTGCTGCCGATCGAAGACGTATTCTCCATCTCCGGTCGTGGTACCGTTGTTACCGGTCGTGTAGAACGCGGTATCATCAAAGTGGGCGAAGAAGTTGAAATCGTTGGTATCAAAGAGACTCAGAAGTCTACCTGTACTGGCGTTGAAATGTTCCGCAAACTGCTGGACGAAGGCCGTGCCGGTGAGAACGTAGGTGTTCTGCTGCGTGGTATCAAACGTGAAGAAATCGAACGTGGTCAGGTACTGGCTAAGCCGGGCACCATCAAGCCGCACACCAAGTTCGAATCTGAAGTGTACATTCTGTCCAAAGATGAAGGCGGCCGTCATACTCCGTTCTTCAAAGGCTACCGTCCGCAGTTCTACTTCCGTACTACTGACGTGACTGG